>NZ_AP022577.1:1211096-1816644 GCF_010730955.1 Mycolicibacterium aubagnense
GGAACTGCCCGCCTTCGGCGACGATGTTGTGCGGGTCTTCATCGTGGTTGGTCCACGTCACCGTCGTGCCGGCGGGCACCGTCAACTCAGCCGGCGCGAACGCGAAGTTGTCGACGTTGATCGCGTTCGGCCCGGCCGGAGCCGGCGCCTGGTGGCCGGGCTCAGGCGGGGACATGGTCATGGACCCCATCGAGCCCATCGCGGGTCCGGAACCGGCACCGGGTCCGCTCATACCGGGTGTCCCGCTGACATCGGAGCTGAAAATAGGTGTGGGAGAAGCTTTTTGCTGCGGTGCCGTCGAGGTGCAGGCGGTCAGCAGCAGGGCGGCGCAGGTAAGCACCACCAGAGATCGTCGCGACACGACGGGAACCTCCGTAGTCGTCGGGCGGGGTGCGCTGCGCACCCTCACCAACAGATACGGTGGCGGGTTACACGCCTCAGGCCGGCCGGCTCGGAGGAACCGGCGCGAACACCTCGATCACGCCGCCCACCTCGCGAACATCGAGTTTCGGCAAGGATTTTGGCGCAATCGGCAATTGATGGGTCAGGACGTGACCGTCGGTGGCGAACGACGTGGAGTGGCACGGGCAGCGCAGCCGGTCGTCCGGTCCGTCGAACCACAGCCGGCAGCCCTGGTGTGTGCAGACACCCGAGATGCCCTGCACATTGCCGTCGACCCTGCGCACGAACCCCACGACCGAGCCCAGGTCGAACGGATGCACCGCGCCCTCCGTCAGATCGGCGCTGTCGGCGACCTTCTGCCAGCTTCCCGCGGACGGGACCAGTTCCCCGCTCGCGGTGTCCTGCTTCGGCGGTTCACTGCGGCCATTCATCAACGCCCGGTCAACGGCTACCGCGGCGACCGCTGCGCTGGCCGCCGCCGACGTCCCGACGATCACCTGACGACGATTCGCGCGCAGCCACCCCGGCTGCGCCGCCGGTTCGTCGCCGTCGAACTGTGCGGCGAGCCTGCTCTGCAGATCGGACAGGAACTCCGGACGCGGCTCGTCGGCGCCGGGGCGGGCCGCCTGCAGGTCGATCGCCGTACGCATCTGGGCGGCATCGAAGTCGTCGGGCTTGAACCCGGACGGTTTGCGCCCACGCAGCAGATCGTCGAGGTACCGACGCAAGCCCCGCGCGTTCATGGCTCGCCCTTCTCATTGATCTGTGCAGCCAACCGTAATGCCCGGTGTTGCAACACCTTTGCGTTGGCGACGCTGACACCGAGTTCTGTCGCGGACTCCTTGATGGACCGGGTCTGGAGAAATCGCAGCTCCAGTATGCGTCGATAGTTGTCCGGCAGGGCCGCCAACACCGCGGCGACCCGGTCGGGCGCGGTACTGATGGACTGTTCGACTTCCGGCGGCGCCGCCGGCTCACCATCGGCGGCAACATCGATACAGGTGATCTCCCGCCCCATCGTCTCGCGCCAATGCGCGGCGAGCACCGTGCGCGCCGTGCTCCGCAGGTAGGACCGGACCTCGGCGGCACTCGCCGTCAGCCGCAGCGGCCGCAGCGCGGCCAGGAACACCTCGGCGGTGAGGTCCTCGGCGTCGGCCTGGTTGCCGACCCGCGCGTAGATCGTGCGGTACACCCACTTCGCATTGTCCTGATAGACGGACTCCCAGTCGGGATACCGGGAATCCGACGAGACCACGCGCAGCGGGGGTCGGTGCACAGGATCACGCTGCGCTGACACATCGACCCCGTCTCATCGGTGCGGCCCGGCACACCCCGAGGCCACTTCACGACATAGATAGCCATCGGGGTTACACGCTGTCCTCGCGGATGCCATCACGACCCGCCGTCGTCCGCCTGATCGAGCAGCTGGTCACCGAACAGACTGCACAACAGCAGCGCGACCTCCACATCCAGTCGGTCGTCCTCGATGGGCCGGCCCCGGCGTTCGATCGCCCGCTGGACCCGGTACTTCACCGAATTGGTGTGCAGGTGCAGTTCCTCGGCCGCGGCCTTGTTGCTGCCACCGGCCTTCAGGAAGGCCTGCAGCGTCTCCCGGAGGCGCTGGTCGCTGTCGGTCGAACAGGACAGCGGACCAAGGACTTCCGCCGCCCAGGCCGACAACGCGTCGACATTCGACCCCAACAGCGCCGCGAGCGCGATGCCGCGGTGGCTGAATGCGGTGAACCGGCGTTGCGGGGCCGACGCCACGGCGACCATGCGGGCGTCTTCGGCCTGCCGGTACGAGAGCCGAAACCCGGCCACGCCGCACTGCGGGGTACCGACGGCGACATATGGGCCGTCGGCCGGCACCAGGCTGCCCAGGCACGTCACCGCCTCGTCCACAACCGCCGCGGGCACCGCGACCCAGGCCCATGCCGTGGCACGATCCACCGAGATGAACAGCGGAGAATCCGCCGCGCCGATCGATGCGGCGAACTGCCGCACGAGGCGCTCCATCTCGGCCAACCGGTCCTCGGCGTCCCCGCACCACAGCACCACCGCGAGATGGGTGCGCTGCAGTGGGTATCGGATTGCCAGGGTCGCAGCGTCGACGTCGACGTCGCCGCCGGCGAGCAGCTCGCGAATCTCCGTGATGCGCACGCTGTTTCGGTTCTCCAGCCAGCTCTCGCGGGCTTGCTGGTACACCTCGACGACTTCTTGGGAGATCCTGTCGATGTAGTTGAACGAAATCGTCGACATCACGTCGAAGACGTCCAGCCCCAGTCCCGGACCGAGGTCCGCGGCCCTGATCTCCTCGAGCACCTCTTTCAGCACCGCCTGATGGCCGAGCCGGTACGACCGGACCAGCACATTGGCCGAGATGTCCCGCTGGGCCAGCCGGCGCGCGTGTTCGAGCGCGGCCGCGGGGGCATGCAACAGGTCGATCGAGATCCCGTGCCGGACCGCGGCAAAGAACGCATCGATGTTCGCCGTGACCGAATCGTCCAGGACCTGCTGAAGTTGCTCTTCACCGCGCAGTTCGGCGATGTCGGACACCAGCTGCTCGGCGACCGAGCGCGTGATGTCGGTGAGCCGAGCGTCCAGGCGCGTGCCGATCCCGGCCACCGCGTGCGTCAACGCGTCATTCGCTCCGCCCCGGTCCCCGCCACCGGCCATGTTAGCTGCCTGTTTTCCCGGACACCCCCAAACCGTAGTTCGTTGTCAGTCCTTTTGTCCCCAAAGGACGCGAGCCATCGGAGATTTGGGCGTGCGCACCCGCCACACGACCACATAGCTCAGGGCCGTCGCCATCCGTTCCCGGATGGCGACGGCCCTGATGCTCTTCCCAGTTCTGGTCAGCCGACCTCGGCGGCCAGCTTGGCGATCACGCCACGCACTCCGTCGACCACCTCGGCAGCCTCGCGCGGATGCTTGCCGTCGAACGCCGACGCCGGCAGGGACAGCTTGACGTCCACGACATCCGCACCGGCGATGCCGAATGACTTACGGCTCTCGTCGTGCGCCCACACACCGCCGTACTGCCCCAGCGCGGTGCCGATGACCGCCAGCGGCTTGCCGACGACGGCGCCGGCACCGTAGGGGCGGGACAGCCAGTCGATCGCGTTCTTCAGGACAGCCGGGATGGTGCCGTTGTACTCGGGGGTGACAGCCAGGATGGCATCCGCGTCGCCGGCGATCTGACGCAGCGCCACGACCGCTTCGGATACCGACTCGTTGTCCAGGTCTTCGTTGTAGAAGGGCAGCTCGCCCAGTCCGTCCGCCACCCGTACCGTCACGCCTTCGGGCGCCGATTCGACCGCCACCTCGGCGAGCTGCCGGTTCAGCGAGGCCGCACGCAGGCTGCCGACCAGGACCAGGACCTTGGTATCTGCCATTTTTCTTTCCCCTTAGCTTGTGTGTGTGGCCGGCTCCGTCGAACCGATCCTCGCATGAGTCAACCGGACTGTGGTCCGATTAATTCCGGCTGAGCTAAAGTTCGATCATGAGCGACGGGTTGGCGCAGCTGCAGCCGACGAAACTGCCCATGCCAGGCCTGCCCATGACCCCCGCGGCGCCGGTCGAGCGCGGTGATGCAGCGCGCAACCGGCTTCTGCTGCTCGACGCGGCCCGGCGCCTCATCGCCGAGCACGGCGCCGACGCCGTCACCATGGACGACATCGCGGTCGAGGCCGGTGTCGGCAAGGGCACCTTGTTCCGCCGGTTCGGCAGCCGCTCCGGCCTGATGCTCGTGCTCCTCGACGAGGACGAGCAGGTCGAGCAGAAAGCCATGATGTTCGGCCCGCCTCCCCTGGGTCCCGGCGCACCGCCGCTGGAGCGACTACTCGCCTATGGCCGCGACCGACTCCAGTTCGTCTGGCAGCACCGCGCCCTGCTGTCCGACGCGGGCCGCGATCCGCAGAGCCGCTTCGGGGCCGCTGCCGCCGTCCACCGCACCCACATCCGGATGCTGCTGCACTCGGCGGGCACCACAGGGAACCTGGACGCCCAGACCGATGCCCTGCTGGCCCTTCTCGAAGCCGACTACGTCAGCCACCAGCACGACGATCTCGGCCGCAGCCTGCAGGCGCAGGGCGACGCATGGGAAAGCGTGGCGCACAAGCTTTGTGGACGCTGACGTGACGTGGGTACTGCACGTCGACCTGGACCAGTTCCTGGCTTCCGTCGAACTGCGCCGTCACCCAGAGCTGGTCGGGCAGCCGGTCATCGTCGGCGGGAGCGGCGATCCCACCGAACCCCGCAAAGTGGTCACCTGCGCCTCCTACGAGGCACGGGAATTCGGCGTCCACGCCGGGATGCCGCTGCGCACCGCCGCCCGTAAATGCCCCGAGGCCGTCTTCCTCCCTTCCGATGCGGCCGCCTACGATGAAGCCTCCGACCAAGTGATGGGCCTGCTCCGCGACCTCGGACATCCGGTCGAGGTGTGGGGCTGGGACGAGGCGTACGTCGGTGCGACCGTGGATGATCCGTTCGAGCTGGCCGAGAAGATTCGGGCCGTGATCGCCGCCGGGACCGGTCTGTCGTGCAGCGTCGGCATCAGTGACAACAAGCAGCGCGCCAAGGTCGCCACCGGATTCGGCAAGCCGGCCGGGGTTTTCGCGCTCACCGCCGAGAACTGGATGACGGTCATGGGCGACCGGCCGGTCGACGCGCTCTGGGGCGTGGGCCCCAAGACCGCCAAAAAGCTTGCCGAGCTGGATATCACGACTGTCGCGAAGCTGGCCCGCACCGATGCCGAGCTGCTCACCTCGACCTTCGGCCCGACCACCGGATTGTGGATTCTGTTGCTGGCCAAGGGCGGCGGCGACAGCAACGTGACGGCCGAACCGTGGGTGCCGCGGTCGCGCAGTCATGTGGTGACGTTCCCGGAAGACCTCACCGACACCGCCGACATGGAAGGCGCGGTGATCGAGCTGGCGCGCCGGACTCTGGATGAGATCGTCGAGCAGGGCCGTGTCGTCACCAGAGTCGCCGTGACGCTGCGCACCAAAACGTTCTTCACCCGCACCAAGATTCGCAAGCTGCCGGTGGCCGGTACTGACCTGGAGTCCATCACCAGGACCGCAATCGATCTGCTGCACGACTTCGAACTGGACCGGCCGGTGCGTCTGCTCGGGGTCCGGCTGGAATTGGAGATGCCCGACAGGTGCTGACCACCATCGCCATCCGGGGCTACCGGTCGCTGCGCGAGATCGTCCTGCCCCTATCGGAACTGACCGTGGTGACCGGAGCCAACGGCACCGGCAAGTCCTCGGTGTACCGGGCGCTGGGCCTGCTCGCCGACTGCGGGCGCGGGGAGGTCATCGGGTCTCTGGCCCGCGAAGGCGGATTGCAGTCCGTGCTGTGGGCCGGCCCGGAGAACACCAGCGGCGCCCGCCGGACCGGTACCACGGAGGGCACCACCCGGACCCGGCCGGTGTCACTCGAACTCGGCTTTGCGGCAACTGATTTCGGCTACTTCATCGACCTCGGCCTGCCGCAGGACCCGGGCCACAACTCGATGTTCGGCCAGGACCCCGAGATCAAGCGGGAGACGGTGTTCGCCGGGCCGTCTCCCCGGCCCAGCAGCACCCTGGTGCGTCGCACCCGGACCTACGCCGAAGTGGCCTCCGACTCGGGCCGCGGCTTCGACGAACTGACCCGAGCCCTGCCCAGCTACCGCAGCGTGCTGGCCGAGTACGCCAATCCCGAGGCGCTGCCCGAGCTCGCCGCGGTCCGGGATCGGTTGCGTGACTGGCGCTTCTACGACGGCTTCCGGGCCGACCGGGAGGCGCCGGCCCGCCGCCGCCAGGTGGGTACCCGGACCCCGGTGCTCAGCGACGATGGCAGCGATCTGGCCGCCGCCGTACAGACGATCCTCGAAGCCGGGTTCGACGATCTCGCGCGTGCGGTCGCAGATGCGTTCGACGGCGCCGAGATATCGGTGAGCTCCGACGGCGGGTTGTTCGAATTGCAGCTGCACCAACGCGGCATGCTCCGGCCGCTGCGGTCGGCCGAATTGTCCGACGGCACACTGCGATTCCTCCTCTGGGGTGCGGCCCTGCTGTCCCCGGAGCCGCCTGCGCTGATGGTGCTCAACGAGCCGGAGACGTCGCTGCATCCCGACCTGGTGGGCCCACTCGCGGACATGATCGCCGCCGCCGCGCGCAAGACGCAGCTTGTCGTGGTCACGCACTCGGCCCGGCTGCGCGAGCGGCTGGCCGCATGCGACGCGAGCGAAGTCGAGCTGGTCAAGCAATGGGGCGAAACCGAGATCGACGGCCAGACCATGATCAGCGCGCCGCCGTGGGACTGGGGAAAGCGCTGAAGTTCAGAAGCTGTGGACTCAGCGCGGCTTCGGCCGCAGCGCCCGCGTGAACAGCACGTTCACCTGACGCATGGACACACTGTAGGGCCACCACGCGAGCCGCTTGAACAGGTACAGCGCCCGGATGTCCGGCGACGTGTAGATCATGAACTTGTTCTTGGCCACTCCCGCGAGGAGTTTGTCCGCGGCCTGCTCCGGCGACACCGCGTGTCCGGCGAACCTGGCCACCCAGCGCTGCACCTGTGGATGGTCGCGGTCTACGCCGGCGATCTGAACCGTTTGCACCAGAGGTGTTTTCACCGCGCCGGGCACCACGACCGACACCCCGATGCGGTGCCGGGCCAGATCGAAGCGCAGTACCTCGCTGACGCCGCGCAGGCCGTACTTGCTGGCGCTGTAGGCAGCGTGCCACGGCAGCGCGACGATGCCCGCGGCCGACGACACATTGGCCAAGCGTCCGCCG
Source organism: Mycolicibacterium aubagnense (assembly GCF_010730955.1). Taxonomy (NCBI): domain Bacteria; kingdom Bacillati; phylum Actinomycetota; class Actinomycetes; order Mycobacteriales; family Mycobacteriaceae; genus Mycobacterium; species Mycolicibacterium aubagnense. The sequence goes on from NZ_AP022577.1 coordinate 1,218,287, forward strand.
CGGCCCGCGGCCACCATGGGCGGGACCATGGTCTCGATGACGTGGATGGGACCCATCAGGTTGACATCGACCATCGAGCGCCAGTGCTGATGGGTCAGGGTGCTGACAGTGCCCCAGGCCGAGATTCCGGCGATGTTGAGCACGACATCCATGGCCTCGTGCCCGTTGTGGATGTCGGCGGCGAAGGCCGCGACCGCGTCGTAGTCGGAGATGTCCAGCGCGCGGTATGCGGCCACTTCACCGCCGAGCGCGCGAACGTCGGCGACGGCCTGTTCCAGCCCCGTGGCATCACGGTCGGTGAGATACAGGACTGCCCCCTGCTGGGCCAGCTTGAGCGCGGTCGCCCGGCCGATGCCGCTGGCCGCCCCCGTCACGAAACACCGCTTGCCCGCGTAGCCGCTCCATCGCGTCATGGCCCGAACCCTACACACGCCCCGTCCTTATCCGGGGAGTTGGCCGCCACCCCATAACGCGCTGAGCCACAGCCGCTCCACGATGTCGACGGCGCGCTGCGGGTCTCCGCCGCGCCCGATGAAAGCGCTGTCGCGCGACAACGTATAGGCCGTCGTCGACACCAAGGTGCGAACCAGAGCCGGCAGATCGTCTGAGATCGGGCGCCTGCCGCTGTCTTGCTGAACAAGGCCGACGATCTTGTCGATGACGCCGTCCTCGAAGTCGGCCATCAAATCGCGGATTTCGGCGTCCGTGTTCTGAGCTGCGGTGCATGCCGCCATGATCGGGTCGTTGATGGCGTAGACCGCGGCCGCGCTGCCGACCATCCGTTTGGCGAAGGATGCCGGCGACTCGTCGGGCTCGCGCGGCGCGAAGTTGTGGGTGAGTTCGTCGAGTTCCTCCATTGCCTCGGACACGATCCGGGCCAGCACGGAGTACTTGGAGTCGAAGTAGAAGTAGAAACCTGACCGCGCCACTCCGGCCCGGGCGCTGATGGTGCTGACGGACAGGTCGGCGAAGGGTCGTTCCTCCAGCAGTTCCCGGACCGCCGTGATGATGGCGTCGCGTTGTTTGTCGCCGCGACTGCGGCCCTTGTCGGCCGTCTCGACTTCAGCGCTCATGGCGCTCACGATGTCATCGTCGACACGCCAAATCAAAACTTGACACGCGTCAAGTGTGCCAGCCAAGATGACACCGGTGGTGACTTTCACCACAAACATCGCATTCAGGAGTGGTACATGGCGACCATCAGCACCCCCCGCTACCTGCTCGATCAGGCCTGGCGCCGGCTCAAGCCGACGCCGGTCACCGTGCCCGGAATGGGGATCGTCGAACAGCGACTTCGGGCCAAGCAATGGAATGAATTCGTGTTCGCCGAGCCGCCGGCAGGCAGCGGCCTCAAGGCGATCATGGGCGACTCGGGTCTACCGGTCATCGGCCACCTGATCGAGACCTTCCGGGGCGGCCCTGACTACATCCTGGAGCAGTACCGCAAACACGGTCCGCTGTATTTCGCCGATTCACCCGCGCTGTCGGCCGTGATGGCGGTCGGACCGGACGCCACCCAGGCCGTCTTCTCCAACCGCAACAAGGACTTTTCTCAGCGGGCATGGGATCCGGTCATCGGCCCGTTCTTCGAAGGTGGGTTGATGCTGCTCGATTTCGACGAGCACATGTTCCACCGCCGCATCATGCAAGAGGCGTTCACTCGCACCAAGCTGTCCGGCTACGTCTCGCACATCGACTCGGTGGCCACCTCGGTGCTGGCCAAGGACTGGGTTGCCAACGACTCCCGGTTCCTGTTCCACCCCTCGGTCAAGGAGCTGACCCTGGACATCGCCGCGGAGGTCTTCATGGGCATCCCGGCAGGAACCGACCACAAGCTGGTCACCACCATCAACCAGGCCTTCACCACCACCACCCGGGCCGGCAATGCCATCGTCCGGACCTCGGTACCGCCGCTGACCTGGTGGCGCGGCATTCAGGCCCGCAAGACGCTGGTCGACTACTTCTCCCGTTCGATCGCAGAGAAGCGCCGCAGCGAGAGCACCGACATGTTCAGCGTGCTGTGTCACGCCCAGGACGAGGACGGCGGGAGCTTCACCGACGACCAGATCGTCAGCCACATGATCTTCCTCATGATGGCCGCTCACGACACCTCGACGTCGACCATGACCACCATGGCCTATCACCTGGCCGCCAACCCCGAGTGGCAGGACAAGCTGCGGGCGGATTCGGCCCGCATCGGCGATGGGCCGCTGGACATCGAAGCGCTGGAGAAGCTCGAGACCTACGACCTGGTGATCAACGAAGCGCTGCGGATGATGACGCCGCTGCCGTTCAACTTCCGGCGCGCCGTGCGGGACACCGACCTGTTGGGCTACTTCATTCCGGCCGGCACAGACGTGGTCACCTGGCCGTCGGTCAACCACCGACTCCCCGAGTTGTGGACAGACCCGGAAAAGTTCGACCCGGACCGTTTCGCCGAGCCACGCAACGAACACAAGAGACACCGGTACGCGTTCGCACCGTTCGGCGGCGGTGCGCACAAGTGCATCGGCATGGTGTTCGGTCAGCTCGAGATCAAGACCGTGATGCACCGGCTGCTGCGCCGCTACCGGCTGGAGTTGCCGCACCCCGGTTACCAGCCCTGGTACGACTACGGCGGCATGCCGGTACCCGTGGACGGCATGCCGATCGTCTTGCGACCACTCACCTAGGACGCCGAGAGGCCAGTTGCCGCACGATTTGTTCGTAAACCTGTGCGGCAGCCGGCCTTTCAGCGCTCACGCGTGCAGCCGGTTGGCGCAGGCGATCATCGCCCGCAGCGCTGACTGGACCGGGTCTCGCGCCCAGCCCATGGCCCACTCCGAGCAGACGCCGTCGGTGCCGTGGATGAACGTCGCGATTCCGCCGCCGACGGCCGGCAGTTGATGGAACTTGATCATCTCGACGGCCATGCCACGCTCGTGCAGCATGGCGGTGAGGGCGGCGACGGGGCCTGTCGCCGCTGCGGTGGAGGTTGCGATGCGGTCGCCGACGGCGATGCTGGCCCGGTACCGCCGGACGGCAGTGACGCCACGGCGGCTGCCGTCGTCGCCCGCGGTGCCCCAGCTGCCCAGACGGATGGGCCCACGTTGCTGCCCGTAGTGGTCGATGAAGGTGTCGTGGGACATCGTTTCTGCGTGTTCACGCAGGTCACGAGGCACGGGACGGTCAAACAGATCCGCGAAGCGCGAGGTGGTGGAGATGGCGGTGGAGGTGAACATGCGTCAGTCTTTTCTGCTCGAAAGAGGTGACCGACAGGTAGTAGCGTCCGACCCACAGCGAGGGGTCGGTCAGGATCAGACCCCGCTGTGGGTACTGGCTACTACGAGCATGTGAAGCATGGTCGCCGAGGTTAGTCCGCGACCCCGTCTCGGGTCAAGGCGATTTCACCGCGCGGTTCAGCAGCCACAGGAACGGCCGGTGGCTGGGGTGTCCATCGCGGTGCAGCGGCATGCTGTCCCGGGCGGCCGCATACCAGGCGGCACGGGTGACGTCGGTGAAGTCCAGTTGCCGCCCGCACCGGCCGGCGACCGCGTGCAGCAGCAGCATCCCGGTGCGCCCGTTGCCTTCCCGGAATGGGTGAATCTGGTTGTACCGGGCGTACAGCCTGGACAGTTCCCACGCCAGCCTGGCGTTGTCGTACCCGGCTCCGATGTCTGCCAATACCGTTGCCGCAAGCTCGATTTCGCCTATTGCTGCGGCGACGTCCACCTGCCAGGTGAAGGCAGAGCCCCCGCGGCGAAGGTCGACGGTGCGCAGCTTTCCGGCCCACGGGTACACGTCACCGAAGAGCTCGCCGTGCAATGCGCGGACGTCCAGGCCCGCCTCCGTCGCCCCCTGTCGAACGTGCCACAACACCATGCGGCCCGCCGTCACCTCATATTCCGCTGCCGCCAGATCCGGTCCGTCCTGAATCCCGAAGTTGTTGCGCAGTACCGATGTGCCGGGGATCAGGTACGGCACCCGGCGCCGGAGGAGCCGGCGTCGCGTCGGCGCCGACGGGTACCGCTCGCGACACCGCGCGAGATAGTCGCCGAACTCCATTGCCCGGGAAGCCAAGGCACCCAACTCGACGATGTGGGCGCGTTGGGGCTCCCAGCCTTCGATGCGCTGCGCGGCGAGCGTCTGCTGCACCGCGTGGTCGGCCGCGATCGCGGCCGCGGTGGACTCTCTCATCAGCGGAACGCCGACGTCGAGGCGAGGAAGGTCAGTTTGCGGCTGATGCCGGCCACCTCCCGCGCCGCACTGCGCAGCATGGCCCGCTCCTGCGGTGGCAGCTCCGACAAGACCACCTGATCGCCCACTGCGCGCGACATCCACCGAAATCTCAACATCGCGGTGAAACACTCGCGCAGGGTCGAAACATCATCGGCATCAAGCACTTTCGCGGCGCCGGCCGCGTCGAGCCGACTCGGCGTGGACAGGTCCGTAGCGCCGGCCGACAACGCCGCCCACCGCGCGATCTTCACCAGCGGATCGATCGCCGCGAATTTGAGGTCGACGGCGTCGGACTGGTTGGCCAGCATGCGCAGCCGAGAGGGGAACGTGGCCCGGAACGTGGTGGCGTCCTGCAGCAGGTACTGACGGGCCGGGTAGTGATCGCCGGCGGCGCGCACCACCTGGGCACGTAGGAAATCTTCGGCCAGGCTCGGGTCGGCCAGATGAACAGCGCGCGAGTCGGCCAGCACGCCCGTCATCACCACGCCACGGTCCGCCCGCGGGTCGGCTGTCCAGTGTGCGATGCCGTCGGACCACGCGCCCGCCGACCGGCAGAACCTGGATCGGCTGGCCAGCACCCCGTTGGCGTCGGCACGCACCCCGCACCGTTCCAGCACGGCATGCACCACCGCCGCGGCTTCCAGCGCCTCGTCGCGCGCGGTGTAGCCGTCCAACACGATCAGCGTCTCGACGTCGGACCCGGCCACCGCCTCACCCCGGGCGACACTGCCGGAGACGAACCACGACCACGGCCGGCTGATGGGTGTCAACCGGACGGCCGCTGCGACGCCGCATCGGAGCACCGCTGACCACGCGGCCGCCACTTCGACGGCCGGCGCAGAAGCCCGTGCCGCGGCCCGCACCGCCTGCAGGCCCGCCTCGATTCCCGACCTCAGCGCGGCCTCGTGTTCCGCCGCACGGATTGCGGCGATGGCGTCCATACCGATGTTTCTATCGGACGACAGTTAATTTCGCGATTCGTGCACGATTTTCCGCGCTCAGCGCGGATTTTCGTGCACAAATTGCGAGGTTGTAGGGTGTGCCGCGATGAGCTGGCAGCACGCACTACTTCTGCTCGCCGCCGGTGTCGCAGGCGGCCTGACCGGAAGCATCGCGGGTCTGGCTTCCGTCGCGACCTACCCGGCGCTGCTGATGGTCGGGCTGCCGCCGGTGGCGGCGAACGTGACCAACACCGTCGCGCTCACGTTCAACACCGTCGGATCGGTCTGGGGCTCGCTCCCCGAACTCGACGGCATGGGTCCCTGGCTGCGCCGGGTCCTGCCGGTCGCCGCGCTCGGCGGGGCGGCCGGGGCCGCACTGCTGCTGGCTCTGCCCGCGGAGGGCTTCGAGGTCGTGGTTCCGCTACTGCTCGGGCTCTCGTCGGTCACCATCGCCATCCCGCAACGGCCGGGGGCCGACACCGAGCCCGGCCGGGGACGGGAGCTGCTCATCGCGGTCGCGATCTTCGTGATCTGTTTGTACGGAGGGTATTTCGGTGCTGCCGCCGGTGTGGTGCTGCTTGCCCTGATGCTGCACAGCGGCAGCGAGTCGATGGCCCATGCGAACGCCGCCAAGAACGTCATCCTCGGTGCGGCCAATGGCGTGGCCGCCGTGGGCTTCATCGCACTGGCGCCGGTGAACTGGGTCGCCGTGGTACCGCTGGGCATCGGGTGCCTGGTGGGCTCCCGACTGGGGCCGGTCGTGGTGCGGCACACGCCGGCGACGCCGCTGCGTATGACCATCGCGATGGCCGGCCTGGCGTTGGCCGTCAAACTGGGCTGGGATACCTACCGATAGGCGAACGGGTTGTCGCCCTTGGCAACCCGCACACCGAGCTGGATCAACTCGGTGGCCGAGGCATGCAGCTTCTCCCCCGCCTCGCGGTCGGCCAATCCTGCCAGGAACCGCGACCAGGTGCCTTCGATGACGATGCCCAATTTGAAGCAGGCCATCGCGAGGTACCAGTCCAGATGTTCGGTGCGTCGGCCACCCGCGCTGAGATAGGCGTCCAGCAGTTCGTCCCGTCCCGCCAAGCCACCGGCCTCGGCCAGCGCGGCACCGACCACGATGGCGTTGGGCGCGGTCGGCCAGCACACCAGCATCCAGCCCAGGTCCAGCAACGGATCACCGACGGTGCACATCTCCCAGTCGACGAATGCGGCCAGCTCCGGCCGGTCATGCCGCAGCATCACGTTGTTCAGGTGGCAGTCGCCGTGCATGATCCCGGGCTCGCCATCAGGTGGCCGGTTGTCCGTCAGCCAGGTCGCCAGTGCCGCTACCCCGTCCAGCGATTCGGGGTCGTAGTGGTCATGCCGATAGCTCTGCAGCAGTCCGACGAACTGCGGAACCTGCCGCGCCACAAATGATCCCGACTTGCGGATGGCCGCCAGCGGGCTGCCGTCCCAAGCCACGTTGCCCAGCTGTGCCAGGCTCGCCGCGTACGACAGTCCGACGTCGTGCCGCAGCGTCGCATCGGCGGCGTACGCGGGCGACAACTCCTCGCCGGGATTGAAGCCGTCGACCTCGGCCATCAGATAGAAGACGACGCCGAGCGCCGACGGGTCCTCGCAGCCGGCGATGAACGCGGGATGCGGCACGGCTGTTCCGGCCAGGGTCCGCAGCACGGCGATCTCGCGCTGCATGGTCTTGTCGCTGGTCGGCCGCGGATGCAGCGGCGGTCGGCGCAGCACCACCGGCCGGCCGTCGATGCGCAACCGCACCACGATGTTCTGGGTGCCGCCGGTCAGCGGCTCGACGTCGGTGAGGTGCTCACCCAGCCCCTCCGCGCGGATCCAGTTCTGGACGATGTCTCGGTCACGGTCGGTCAAGGTCGGCTGCATGATGCAGTGATTCTGGCCCGGAATCCGCCAATCGGACAGCCAATTCTTACGATCCGCTTACATGCGGGCTTGCCCACCGGTTGCGCCCGTACTGTGGCGGTGTGGCACCCCGACTGGACCCGCACCGCTCACTCGCCGGCCTGGCAGCCGCGGCCGTCGCGCTCGGTGTGGCTGCGCTCCTGGCGATCCCCTTCGGGCCGCACGCCGATTCCCGCACCGCGGTCGGGTCGGTGGTCATCGACCTGACCCCGGGACCGGTCAAAGAGTGGGCCATCCAGACCTTCGCCACCGACGACAAGCTGTTCCTGACCGTCGCGGTACTCGTGGCCATCGCGGTGATCGCCATGGCGACAGCACAATTCGAGGACCGGAAGATCGGCAGCATCGCCCTCGGGCTGGCCGGGGTGCTGGGCAGCGCCGCGGTGCTGTCCCGCACCGGAGCTCGTCCCATCGACATCGTCCCGTCACTCGTCGGCGCTGCGGCGGGCATCGCGGTACTGCGCCTGCTGGTCTCTGAGCGTCTCGGCCACCCGACGCCGGCCACCAGCCCGGACACCGATGCCGCGGCCGATCCCGGGCGGCGCCGATCGCTGGCAGCACTGAGCTTCCTGGCGGCCGGCACGCTGGCCGGCGTCATCGGGGCGGTGCTGGGCCGCGCGGCGTCGTCGGTCTCGAGCGACCGCAGCGCCTATGCCCCGCCGGCCCCCAAGGTCCCCGGGCCGCCGGTACCGCCGGACGTGCAACCCGCTGGAGTGGACCTGCCGCCGTTCATCACCCCGACGGCCGACTTCTACCGGATCGACACGGCGCTGTCCGTCCCCCAGGTGCAGCGGCAGGATTGGCGGCTGCGGATCCACGGCATGGTCGATCGCGAGGTGACGTTTCGGTTCGATGAGCTGGCCCAGTTCGAGGCGATCAACAAGGTCGTCACGCTCACCTGCGTGTCAAACCCCGTGGGCGGCAACCTGATATCGAACGCCACCTGGACGGGCTACCGCGTGCGCGACCTGCTGGCACGGGCCGGCGTGCACGCTGATGCCGACATGGTGTTGTCCACGTCCGTGGACGGCTTCACCGCAGGCACCCCCGTCGAGGCACTGACCGACAACCGCGATGCCCTGCTTGCTGTCGCCATGAACGGCGATCCGCTCCCCACCGAGCACGGCTACCCTGCGCGGCTGGTGGTGCCCGGTCTGTACGGCTACGTGTCCGCGACCAAATGGCTCGTCGACCTCGAACTCACCAGATTCGATCGGGCGCAGGCGTATTGGACGAAGTTGGGGTGGTCGGCTCACGGCCCGATCAAGACGGAGTCACGCATCGACGTGCCCCGCGCGGGAGCCGGTGTGCCGGTGGGTACCGCGACCTTCGGCGGCGTCGCCTGGGCACAGCACCGCGGGGTCAAATCGGTGGAAGTCCGCATCGACGACGGCCCGTGGCGGCCCGCGGCGCTGGGCGCCGCGTATTCGAACGACGCCTGGCGGTTGTGGAGCTACACCTGGCAGGCCGAGGAACCCGGGCGCCACACCATCACCGTCCGGGCCACCGACGGCACCGGCGCGGTGCAGACCGCCGACGTCGCCGACGTCGTTCCCGATGGGGCCACCGGCTGGCACTCGGTGTCCTTCACCGTCGCGTGACCGGAGCCCGGCCACGACGACCGCGCTGAGCAGATCGAGGCCGAAGCCGCGGTCCTGGATGGATTACTCAGCGCCGACTGAAGATTGTCGGTCCCCCGTGCCAAGCTGGATTCGTGCTTCTCACCGACGTCGCCGTGGCCTCAACAGAGGTCGGAGCGGTGTCTGCGCGGTCGGCGAAGATCAGCCGGATCGCGGCTCTGCTCGGCGCCGCGGCCGGCGATCAGGCCGGCGATCAGGCCACTGTCGCCATCGTCGTCGATTGGCTGTCCGGTGAGTTGCCGCAGCGGCAGATCGGGGTCGGCTGGGCGGCGCTGCGCTCGCTGCCGCCACCCGCCGACAACCCGACACTGACCGTCATCGAGGTCGACGCCGCCCTGTCGGCCATCAAGGCCGTCGCCGGCCGAGGTTCGGCTGCCACCCGCACCGAATTGCTCCACGGCCTCTTCGGAGCAGGCACCGCGGCCGAGCAGACGTTCCTGCGCGGGCTGCTCAGCGGCGGGCTCCGGCAGGGCGCGTTGGCCGGGGTGATGGCGGACGCGGTGGCCACGGCGGCGGGTATCCCGGCCGCCGACGTGCGACGCGCCGCGATGCTCAGTGGCGATCTGGCCACAGTGGCAGCCGCCGCGATGTCCGACGGCGCCGACAGCCTGCGGCGCTTCACCCTCACCGTCGGCAAGCCGGTGAGTCCGATGCTCGCCCAGACGGCGACCGGTGTCGGCGACGCACTCGAAAAGCTGGATGGCGCGGCAATATTCGAGACGAAGCTCGACGGGGTTCGGCTGCAGATCCACCGGGCCGGTACCGAGGTGTCGGTCTTCACCCGCAGCCTGGATGACATCACGGCCCGCGTGCCCGACGTGGTGAACGCAGTGCTGGCCCTGCCCGTCACCGACCTGATCGCGGACGCAGAAGCCCTCGCCCTACGGGCCGACGGTCGTCCGCACCGGTTCCAGGTCACGTCCTCCCGGATCGGCAGACGCTCCGATGATGGGGCGCAACCGCTTTCGGTGTTCTTCTTCGACATCCTGCACCGCGACGGCACCGACCTGCTGGATGAGCCGGCCACCCAGCGCCGTGACGCACTCGAGGAGGTCGTTCCCGAGCCGCTCCGGGTCCGCCGCTGCGTCACCTCCGATTCGGTTGTCGCCCAACAGTTCCTCGACGAGACACTCGCCGCCGGTCACGAAGGCGTCATGGCCAAGCACCCCGCATCGCCCTACGAGGCGGGCCGGCGCGGCGCCGGCTGGCTCAAGGTCAAGCCGGTACACACCCTGGATCTGGTGGTGCTGGCCGTCGAATGGGGTTCCGGCCGGCGCACGGGCAAGCTGTCGAACATCCATCTTGGCGCCCGCGACCCGGACACCGGCGGATACGTCATGTTGGGCAAGACCTTCAAAGGGATGACCGACGCGATGCTGGACTGGCAGACCGCACGGTTCACCGAACTGGCCGACGGCCCGATGGACAGTTATGTGGTCCGGCTGCGGCCCGAGCAGGTGGTGGAGATCGCGTTCGACGGCGTGCAGGGCTCGAGCCGCTACCCGGGCAAGATGGCGCTGCGATTCGCTCGGGTGCTGCGCTACCGCGACGACAAGCGACCGGAAGAGGCCGACACCATCGACACCGTCCGGTCGCTGTACGAACGCTGAGTGTTACCCCGCGATTCGGAGCCACCGGATGACAGGATGTGAGGCATGTCGCCAGCCACCGCCGTCCCCGACGAGTCCGTCGGGGACGTCACCTATGTGCGTACCGACCCGGACCTGCCCCCGGTCGCGATCATCGACCGCTCGCCCATCACTGCCCGGCATCGGGTGGCCTTCGGCGTCATCGCAGTCCTCGCCGCCGTGGCGTGGGCCGTCATCGCCTTCGCCCGCGGCGAGACCGTCAACGCGGTGTGGTTCGTCATCGCCGCCATCTGCACCTATGTCATCGGATACCGGTTCTATGCGCGGCTGATCGAGATGAAGATCGTCAAACCGCGCGACGATCACGCCACCCCGGCCGAGCTTCTCGACAACGGCACCGACTACATGCCGACCGACCGCCGGGTGCTCTTCGGGCATCACTTCGCCGCCATCGCCGGCGCAGGCCCACTGGTCGGGCCCGTGCTGGCCATGCAGATGGGTTACCTGCCCGGCACCATCTGGATCATCGTCGGCGCCGTCGTCGCCGGCTGCGTACAGGACTACCTGGTGCTGGTCATCTCGACACGGCGCCGCGGCCGCTCCCTCGGCCAGATGGCGCGCGACGAACTCGGGCCCATCGGCGGCGTCGCCGCCATCGTCGCCGTACTGGTGATCATGGTGATCCTGCTGGCGGTGCTGGCGCTCGTCGTGGTCAACGCCCTCGCCGAGAGCCCGTGGGGCGTGTTCTCCATCGCGATGACCATTCCGATCGCCATCTTCATGGGTCTGTACCTGCGGTTCCTGCGGCCCGGCCGGGTGTCCGAGGTGTCCCTGATCGGCGTCGCACTGCTGCTGCTGGCGGTGATCTCCGGCGGCTGGGTCGCCGAAACATCCTGGGGCGCAGACTGGTTCACGCTGTCGAAGGTGACGTTGTCGTGGTGCATCATCGGCTACGGACTGGCCGCCTCGGTACTGCCGGTGTGGTTCCTGCTCGCGCCGCGCGACTACCTGTCGACGTTCATGAAGGTCGGCACCATCTCACTGCTCGCGGTCGGCATCCTGGTCGCCCAGCCGGTCATGTCTGCTCCCGCGGTGTCCCAGTTCGCCACCCGGGCCGACGGCCCGGTGTTCGCCGGTGCGCTGTTCCCGTTCCTGTTCATCACCATCGCGTGCGGTGCGCTGTCCGGCTTCCATTCCTTGATCTCGTCGGGCACCACACCCAAGCTCCTGGAGAAGGAAGGGCAGACGCGGCTGATCGGCTACGGCGGCATGCTGACCGAGTCGTTCGTCGCCATCATGGCGCTGATCACGGCGGCGATCCTCAACCAGCACCTGTACTTCGTGATCAACTCGCCCGGAGCCGCGACGGGCACCAGCGCCGCGACCGCAGCCACCTACGCCAACGGGCTCGGCCTGTCCGGCGCCCCGATCACCCCGGGCCAGATCACGTCGGCCGCGACGGAAGTCGGTGAGCACTCGGTGATTTCGCGGACCGGAGGCGCACCCACGTTGGCGCTGGGCATGTCCGAAGTCCTGCACCAGGTCTTCGGCGGCTCGAACATGAAGGCCTTCTGGTACCACTTCGCGATCATGTTCGAGGCGCTGTTCATCCTCACCACCGTGGATGCCGGCACCCGGGTCGCCCGCTTCATGTTGTCCGACGCCGTCGGCAATCTCGGTGGACCGCTACGCAAGCTGCGCGACCCCAGCTGGCGCATCGGCGCGTGGGCCTGCAGCCTGATCGTCGTCGCGGGTTGGGGCAGCATCCTGCTCATGGGCGTCACCGATCCCCTCGGTGGCATCAATACGCTGTTCCCGTTGTTCGGCATCGCCAACCAGTTGCTCGCGGCCATCGCGCTGACCGTCGTCACCGTCGTGGTGATCAAGAAGGGCCTCCTGAAATGGGCCTGGATTCCGGGTCTGCCACTGTTCTGGGACGCCCTCGTGACCCTCACCGCGTCGTGGCAGAAGATCTTCTCCCACGACCCCAAGATCGGCTACTGGCAACAGCATTCGCAGTATCTGGCGGCCAAGGCCGCCGGCAAGACGACGTTCGGCTCCGCCAAGAACCCTGACCAGATCGACGCCGTCATCCGGAATACGTTCATCCAGGGCACGCTGTCCATCGTCTTCGCGGTGCTGGTGGTCATCGTTGTCCTGATGGGAATCATCGTTGCCGTGCAAGCCATCGGCGGCGGCGGCCGGCCACTGACCGACGACGAGGCGGTGCCGTCCCGGCGGTTCGCCCCGCGCGGCCTCTTCCCCACCGACGCCGAGAAGGAGGTGCAGAAGCAGTGGGACGATTACTCGTCGACGCACACGGGATCGTCGCAAAAATCAGTTGGTACTGGTCATCATTGATGGGCGACAACCACTACGCCCGGTACCTGGAACACCACCGTCGCACCCATGCCGGTGAGCCGGCGTTGAGCGAGCGTGACTACTGGAAGGCCCGGCACCGCACCGCCGACCTCAACCCCCAGGGCCGCTGCTGCTGAGGCCCGCGTAATGGGCGATCCTCAGGCAGCCGGCCAACCGCCTCCCACCCGACCGTCCGCACAGTGGACGCATACGGCTGTTGCTTCCGCACAAGGGTGGTACCACAGGAGACGACCCGCACTCCGTGGTACTAAATGAGTGTATGGACAGATGTCCAGTTGTTGCCGACCAGCCTTAGGAGAAATGTGCTGTTCACGGTTTCCGACGTCACCGACGCCGTCGCTGCAGCCATCCCGGACCGGACCCTCATCATTCAAGGCGATCGCCGCTTCACCTACGCCGAGGTCGTCGCCCGGGCGAACCGGCTGGCCGCGTACCTGCACGCGCAGGGCCTGGGCATGCACACCGAGCGCGACCAGCTGGCCGGCCACGAAGTCGGTCAGGACCTCGTGGGCATCTACGCCTACAACGGCCCCGAGTTCGTCGAGTCGCTGCTCGGCGCGTTCCGGGCTCGCGTGGCGCCGTTCAACGTCAACTACCGCTACGTCAAGGCCGAACTGCAGTACCTGCTGAACGACGCCGGCGCCTCCGCCCTGATCTACCACGCCGCGTTCGCGCCGACCCTGGCCGAGGTGCTGCCGGACCTGCCGAACCTCAAGGTGCTGATCCAGATCGCCGACAGCTCGGGCAACGAGCTGCTGCCGGGGGCCGTCGACTACGAAACCGTCGTGAACGCCGACGTCGCGCCACCGCCGGTGACGCCGTCGCCCGACGACCTCTACGTGCTGTACACGGGCGGCACCACCGGCATGCCCAAGGGTGTGCTGTGGCGCCAGCACGACATCTTCATGGCCTCCTTCGGCGGCCGCAACGCGATGACGGGCGAGCCCGCCCAATCGGCCCAGGAGATCGTCGACCGGGCCTCGGCCGCCGCCGAGATGCGCATGATGATCCTGCCGCCGCTCATGCACGGTGCCGCCCAGTGGGCCGTGATGACCGGCATCAACAACGGCCAGACCATCGTGTTCGCCAAGGACGTCGAGGTCTTCAACGCCAAGGAGATCGTCGAGACCGTCGCCCGCGAGAAGATCGCGATCGCGACGGTCGTCGGGGACGCCATGGCCCGGCCGCTGGTCACCGCCATCGAGGAAGCCATGGCCGACGGCAGCCACGACCCGACCTCCCTGGTCGTCGTCGCCAACGGCGGTGCGCTGTTCACGCCGGGCGTGAAGGGTCGCCTGGTGGCGGCACTGCCGAACGCCATGGTGATCGACGGTGTCGGCTCATCCGAGACCGGCGCGCAGATGTCGCACGTGTCGACCGCCTCGAACGTGTCCAGCGGCACCTTCACCGCCGGGCCCGCCACCCGGATCGTCTCTGAGGACTTCACCGCGCTGCTGGCGCCCGGGCACGAGGGCAACGGCTGGCTGGCCCAGGAGGGCCACGTGCCGCTCGGCTACAAGGGCGATGCGGCCAAGACGGCCAAGACGTTCCCGGTGATCGACGACGTCCGGTACGCCGTGCCGGGAGACCGCGCCCGACTGCTGGAGGGCGGCACCGTCGAGCTGCTCGGCCGCGACTCGGTGACCATCAACTCCGGCGGCGAGAAGATCTTCGCCGAAGAGGTCGAGTCCGCCATCGCCTCACATCCGGCCGTGGTCGACGTGGTCGTCGCCGGCCGACCGAGCGAGCGCTGGGGCAACGAGGTCGTCGCGGTCGTGGCGCTGGTCGATGGCGCCGCAGTCGATGCCACCGAACTCATCGAGCACGCGTCGGAGTCGATCGCCCGCTACAAGCTGCCGAAGGCCATCGTGTTCCGGCCGACCATCGTGCGCAGCCCTGCCGGCAAGGCCGACTACCGGTGGGCCAAGGAGCAGGCGCTCCAGGACTGAGTTCCGCGAGCTGGGTATCTCCCGTCTGGGGGAACGTCAGCCCGCAGCCCACTCCTTGGCACGGTCGAGTTCGTCGATCCCGAAGATCTGGAGCTCGCCCGGGATCATCCAGGCGACGGCGTGCAGCGTGTGCGCCACCCAGGCCTTGTCGGACACCACCGCGATGCGTTTGAACGCCGAGTGGTGCTTGAACAGCGCACCGAACCCCACCTTGAGGTCCTCGGCCAGGCCACCCGGCCCGAAGCCCTCGTAGTCGGGCGCGATGACCTCGACGATCCGGATTTCACCACCGACGACGAGATTGTCCATGGTGGGCTCGAATTCGCGGATATCGTCACCGCTCACTCGCCCAGAGACGCGAATGCCCGTCACCCCTTCGGGCATGTCTGACAGCACTTCGATCATGTCGCCAGCGTACGGCGTCGGTCCATGCCGCGAACAGACGTGACGCTCCAACTTTCGATGGATTCAAGGGTTTTCACGCGCCCCGCAACCCCCGGCTCGAGGCAAGAGATCACGCCCCGAACCGGGCCAACGGATCGGCAGTCGCCTCGATCTTGGCGACGAGTCCATCGCGAATCGTCAGAACCACCACCGCGAAAAGCTGTCGGTGGGCGAATGCCAGCAGGACGGGCTGGCCGAGCGGACCGGCGACCACGGTGGTACCCGGTCCGAGGTACAGCATCAGGTTCTCGGCGACCCGCTGCGGTCCGTGGTTGACGATCGGCGGGATCGGCGGATCGCTCAGCACCGTACCGACGCCCCAGACGGTCGGGTCCAGCACCGCGGCCAGTGCCTGCACGTCGCCGCCGGCGCAGGCCGTGATGAACTTTTCGGTGACGAGCTGATGTTCGGTCACCTCGACGTCCTCGGCGCGCGGGTCCGTGCTGGCCACCTTGGCCCGCGCCCGCCGGGCCAGTTGCCGACAGGTGCCGACGGGCCTGCCGACGGTCTCCGCGATCGAAGCGAACGGCACCTGGAACACGTCGTGCAGGATGAACGCCACGCGCTCGCCGGGACTCAGCTGCCGCAGCACCCGCAGCAGCGCGCCCGAGACCTGGTCGTCGAGCGTGATCCGATCGGCGGGGTCCGGCTCGCTCGAAGCCAGTGGCGGCATCTCGTCCTGCTCGGTCGGTTGTTCCCGCCGCGCCCGTGCCGACCGCACCACGTCGAGGCACAATCGGCCCGCCACGGTGGTCAGCCAGGCCCGGACATCTTCGACCTCACCGGGCTCCGTCCGGGACAACCGCAGAAAGGCTTCCTGCGCAATATCTTCGGCGTCACCGACGTCACCGAGCATCTGGTACGCAAGATTGACCAGATACGGGTGGTGGTGGCGCCACGCCACAGTGAATTCAGTGGTTTCTGTCATCAGTTGAAGACGATCCAGGGTGGTGAAAAGTTACCGCACTGCCTCATCCCGCGGATCGTAACTTTTTTGGGCGGACTTCCGTCCTTGGTTCATGACCATTCTCATCACTGGGGCCACCGGCAATGTCGGTCGCCCGCTCGTCGAACAGTTGCACGCCACAGGCGCGAAAGTCCGTGCCGTCACCCGTAATCCGTCCCCGCACTTCCCGCCCGGCGTCGAGGTCGTCGCGTCCGTATGCGACGGCCTGGCCGGAGCCGGCGCGGTGTTTCTCAACTCCCGCGCCCTCGGGCCGGACCTGGCGTGGACGGTCGAGGCCGCCATGGACTCCGGAGCCAAACTGGTGGCGCTGTCCGCGATGAACGTCGACGAAGACTTCACCCGCCAGCCATCGCGCCTGCGGGGCGACCGCAACAAGGAGGTCGAACAACTGGCTGTCGACTCTGGGCTGCCGTGGGTGAGTCTGCGGCCGGCGTTGTTCGCCACCAACTTCATCGGGATGTGGGCCGGGCAGCTGCAGGCCGGCGATGTCGTGGCCGGCCCATTCGCGTCCGCCTCCAGCGCCCCGATCATCGAGTCGGACATCGCAGCCGTCGCCGCGCACGCGCTGTTGACCGACGATCTGAACGGCCGCAAGATTCCGTTGACCGGGCCGCAGTCGCTCACCAACGTCGAGCTGCTGGCCGTCGTCGGCGAGGTGCTGGGGCGCGATCTGCGCTACCGCGAAATCCCGGTCGAGCAGGTCCGTGAGCGGTTCGTCGCCATCGGCTTCCCCGCCGAGTTCGGCACCGCCTATACCGCGCTGCTGGCCGAAACAGTCGACAGCCCCGCACCGGTGAGCGGCGAGGTCGAGCGCATCCTCGGCCGCCCGGCACAGACGTTTGCCGAATGGGTGGGTCAGCACCGCGGCGCCTTCTCACGCACAGTGGAGACCAGCCATGTCTGAGCCGCGCACCTCGAATCCGCGACCCCCGCGTTACCTCAAGCAGATGAACAAGGTCGTCGTCGCCGTCGGGAAGCTCGGCATTCCGGTCGGCCCCGCGATGGTGTTGACCGTGCCCGGCCGCAAGACGGGTGCGCCACGCAGCACCCCGATGACGCCGTTTGTCGTTCACGGCGCGATGTATGCCGTGGCCGGCTATCCGGGCGCGCACTGGGCTCTGAACGCACGTGCCGCCGGTTCCGGCACCTTGACGCGGGGGCGTAAGTCCCAGCCGGTGAAGATCACCGAGCTGACGGTCGACGAGGCGCGGCCGGTGCTGCGCGAGTTCCCGGTGCAGGTGCCCGTCGGCGTGAAATTCGCGAAGAGCTCCGGCATGGTCACCGAGGGCACGCCCGACGAATTCGAGTCGCTGGCAGGCAGACTCGCCGTCTTCCGGTTCGACCCGTTGGGCTGATCTGGACGCGCGTTCCGATCGCGCAACCCGTGAAACCCTCAGCGGTAAGCGCTGCCCTGCTCATGGTCGAGGTAGGTGTCGGACTTGTTCTTCAAGCAGAACAGATAGACCAGCAGCGACAGTGCGATACAGACGGTGACGTAGACGATGAACAGCAGCACGTCGCCTCGGGCCTTGAGGGCCTGGTAGATCAGGGGCGCAGTGCCGCCGAATATCGAGTTGGCCAGCGCATAGCCGACGCCGACGCCGAGCGCCCGCACGTGGGCGGGGAACAGTTCGGACTTCACCAGCGCATTGATCGATGTGTATCCGGTGAGAATGACGTACGCGATGGCCACGAGCAAGAACGACAGGATCGGCGAGTGCGTCTGCGGCAGGTAGGTGATGAGGACGTACGTGTAGACCAGCCCGCCGAAGCCGAACCACAATAGCAGCGGTTTGCGACCCACCCGGTCGCTGATCATTCCGCCGATCGGCTGGATCAGCATCAGGAAAATCAGCCCGAGCAGGTTGACCCATGTCGCGGTCATGGGTTGGTTCTTGTAGGTCGCCTTGACCATCGCCGGCGCATTCACGCTGTACGTGTAGAACGCGACGGTGCCGCCGAGCGTGATCAGGAAGCACAGCAACAGTGGCTTCCAGTAACGCGTGAACAGTTCACGTATCGAACCGGCCTGCGGCTCCTTGCCTTCCTGGACCGCCTTGAGGGTCTCCTCGGGAAGCGACTCGTCCATGCTGCGCCGCAGCCAGAACACCACTACCGCCGCGACACCGCCGACTGCAAAGCCTATGCGCCAACCGAATTCACCCACCTGCGCGGTGCTGAGTGCCGTGAGGATGATGAGCAAGGTGAATTGGGCAAGCACGTGCCCACCGACCAGGGTCACGTACTGGAACGAGGAAAAGAACCCGCGGCGTTCCCTGGTCGCCGCCTCCGACATATATGTCGCGGAGGTGCCGTACTCACCGCCGGTGGCGAACCCCTGCACCAACCGACAGATGATCAGGATGATCGGCGCCGCGACGCCGATACTGGCCCGCGAAGGAACCACGGCGATCACCATCGAGCAGGCGGCCATCAGCGAAACACTGACCAACAGTGCGGTGCGGCGGCCCCGGCGGTCGGCGTAGCGGCCGAAGAACCACGACCCGATCGGCCGGGTGATGAACGTGACCGCGAAGATCGCGTACACGTAGATCGTCGAATTCTGGTCGGCCTTGTCGAAGAACTGATTTTCGAAGTAGGTGGCGAAGACGGTGTAGACGTAGACGTCGTACCACTCGACGAGGTTTCCCGACGACCCCCGGATGGTGTTCCAGATCGCGCGACGGGTCGCTGCGCGGTCCGACGGCGTGTCCTCGATTGCTACGGTCATGCGGCTCTCCAACGGTGGGCAACAAATTGGTCGTGGGCACATCATCGCGGCGGGCTGCCGGCAAAGGACGGGATCTGGCCGCAGCGTCGATTTCCTCGCGCGATTCACAGATCCACACAGACCGTACCCTCGGGCGTTACCGGCTCGGTGGGTTTAGTCCTCGCGGATCACACCGCGTTCGCACAGGTGCTCGGTGAGCGGCTCGACACCGACCTCGAAGTGTTCGGCCATCGCCGTTCGGGCCGCATCGCCGTCGCCGGCCTGCAGCGCGGCGATCACGCGGCGGTGGTCCCGGATCGACAGATCCGGCCAGCCCTCGAGCGTCGGGAACACGGCCTCTGGTGCGTAACGCGTTATGCCGGACATGAATTGGGTCAGCTTGGGCGAATCGGCGACGACGTTGATCAGCCGGTGGAACTCGTGGTTGAGCCGCACCATGCGGTCGACATCGGTGTGCTGGTAGGCCTGTTCCAGCGCCTCCTGGATTCGGGTCAAGTCGGCGACCTGGTCGGCGGTGATGTTCGCTGCGGCGCGGGCCGCCAGCTCTCCACCGACGAACGCCTGCACCATGGCCACATCCGACACGTCGCGGGCGGTCACCTCCAGCACCATGAAGCCGCGCCGCGGATGCTGCACCAACAGTCCCTCGGCCCGCAGATTCAACAACGCCTCCCGAACCGGGGTGACGCTGACACCCAGTTCGGTGGCCAGCTGGTCCAGCCGCAGGTACTCCCCGGCCCGATAGGTGCCGTTGAAGATGCGCCGGCGCACGTACCGCGCCACATCATGAGAAAGCTGTGCGGGCGCGGCGAATTCGGGTTCAGATGCGGTATTCATGGAGCAGGTTCTTGCTGATGATGGTCTTCTGGATTTCGCTGGTGCCCTCGCCGATCAACAGGAAGGGCGCGTCCCGCATCAGGCGTTCGATCTCGTATTCCTTGGAGTAACCGTAGCCACCGTGGATCCGGAAACTCTGCTGGGTGACTTCCGAACAGAACTCACTGGCAAGGTATTTCGCCATCCCGGCCGCGACGTCGTTGCGCTCTCCCGAGTCCTTGAGCCGGGCGGCATTGACCATCATCAGATGTGCCGCTTCGACTTTGGTGGCCATCTCGGCGAGTTGGAAGGCGATGGCCTGGTGGTCGGCGATCGGCTTGCCGAACGTCTCCCGCTGCTGGGCGTAGCGCACCGCCAGTTCGAAGGCCCGGATGCCGACACCGCAAGCCCGCGCGGAGACGTTCACCCGCCCGACCTCGATACCGTCCATCATCTGGAAAAAGCCCTCGCCGGGCTTGCCGCCGAGCACGTCGTCGGCGCCCGCGCGGTACCCGTCGAAGACGAGCTCGGTGGTGTCGATGCCCTTGTAGCCCAATTTGTCGATCTTGCCCGGGATGGTCAGGCCGGGTTTGACCTCGCCGAAACCGGTCGGTTTCTCGACCAGGAAGGCCGTCAGGTTGCGATGCGGTTTGTCTGCGCCCTCATCGGTTTTCACCAGCGCCGCAATCAGAGTCGAGCTGCCGCCGTTGGTCAGCCACATCTTCTGCCCGGTGATGGTGTAGCCACCGGCGGCGTCGCGCACGCCTCTGGTACGGATCGCGGCAACGTCGGAACCCAGCTCCGGCTCGGACATCGAGAAGGCGCCGCGCACCTCGCCGGTCGCCATTCGGGGCAGGTAGCGCTGCTTCTGCTCGTCGGTGCCGTGCTGACGGAGCATGTAGGCGACGATGAAGTGGGTATTGAGAACACCTGAAACGCTCATCCAGCCCCGGGCGAGTTCCTCGACACACAGCGCGTACGTCAGCAGTGACTCCCCGAGCCCGCCATACTCCTCGGGAACCATCAGGCCGAACAGGCCCATCTCTTTCATCTGATCGACGATGGCCTGCGGGTAGGAGTCCGAGTGCTCCAGTTCCTGGGCCGCCGGAATGACCTCTCGATCAACGAACTGCCGCACCGTGGCGACGATTTCGCGCTGTACCTCGGTGAGGCCGGCGGTCTGCGCCAGACGTGTCATGGGGTGATCCGTTCAAATACGGCAGCCAACCCCTGGCCGCCTCCGATGCACATGGTTTCCAGTCCGTAGCGCGCGTCCCGCAGGTGCAGTTCGCGCGCCAGGGTCGCGAGCATCCGGCCGCCGGTCGCGCCGACGGGATGGCCGAGGGAGATGCCCGACCCACGCACATTCGTGCGCTCCCAGTCCGCGTCGGTGAACTTCCATTCCCGGGTGCACGCCAGCGCCTGTGCGGCGAAGGCCTCGTTGAGCTCGATCAGATCGATATCGGCAAGGGCCAGATGGGCTTTGGCCAACGCGACCTCGGTGGCCGGAACCGGGCCGATGCCCATCACCTTCGGCGGCACCCCGGCCACGCCCCAGGACACCAGCCGCACCAGTGGCTGCAGCCCGAGGTCGGCCGCCCGCTCCGGAGTGGTCACGACGCACATCGAGGCCGCATCGTTCTGCCCGCTGGAGTTGCCCGCCGTCACCGTGGCCTCCGGATCACTCTTGCCCAGAACGGGTTTGAGCTTCGCCAACGCCTCGACGGTGGTGTCGGCCCGCGGATGTTCGTCGGTATCGACAACGGTGTCCCCCGTCCGCGACGACGAGGAAGGCACTGACACGGGGACAATTTCCTCTCTCAGCACGCCACTGCGCTGTGCCGCAACGGCTTTCTGATGGGACCGCACGGCCAACGCATCCTGCTCCACGCGAGAGATCGCGTACTGCCGGCGCAGATTCTCCGCGGTCTCGAGCATGCCGCCCGGCACCGGGTAGTTCTTGCCACCGGCGGTGGTCCGCCCACGGGCCAGTCCGTCATGCACCGTGATGCCGCCCCGCGAGCCACCCCACCGCATGTCGGTGGAGTGGAAGGCGACGTTGCTCATCGACTCCACACCACCGGCGATCACGAGATCGTTGGCGCCGCTGGCCACCTGCATGCAGGCCTGGATGACGGCCTGCAGACCCGACCCGCAGCGCCGATCGACCTGCATGCCCGGCACCGTGACGGGTAGTCCGGCGTCGAGCGCTACCACGCGGCCGATCGCCGGGGCCTCACTGGACGGGTAGCAGTGCCCGAGAACGACGTCCTGCACCGCGTCGACCGGAATCCCGGTGCGCTGCAACAGACCCTGCAATGCGGCGACGCCGAGCTCGACCGCGGTGAGGGACTTGAACACGCCACCGTAGCGGCCGATGGGGGTACGCACCGGCGCGCAGATGACAGGACTGGTCGCGGCCATCTAGATGTGCCGTCCCCCGGTGATTTCCAGGACACAGCCCGTCATGTACGACGACATGTCCGACGCCAGGAACGTGACCACCGACGCCACCTCACTGGGTTCGGCGGCCCGTCCCATCGGGATCTCTGCCAGCTTCTGGTCCCAAATCCGTTGCGGCATGGCCTCGGTCATCGCGGACCGGATCAACCCCGGCTGCACAGCGTTGATCCGCACTCCGAGGTGGGCGACCTCCTTGGCGGCCGCCTTGGTCAGGCCCACGATGCCCGCCTTGGCCGCCGAGTAGTTGGTCTGGCCGATCAGGCCGACCTTGCCCGAGATCGACGAGATATTGATGATGGCACCGCGTTTCGCTTCCCGCATGACATTGGCGGCCAGCCGGGTGCCGTTCCAACAGCCTTTCAGATGGACGTCGATGACCTGGTCGAACTGCTCCTCGGTCATCTTGCGCATGGTGGCGTCGCGGGTGATGCCGGCGTTGTTGACCATGACATCGATGGCGCCAAGGCCTCCGAACTCGATGGCGGCATCGATCAGTGCCTGCACGTCGGCAGCCGATGTGACGTCGCACCGGACGGCCTTGGCCACGTCGGAGCCGCCGAGCGTGGCGACAGCCGCTTCGGTGGCGTCGAGATTCAGGTCACCGATCACCACGCGGGCGCCTTCGGCGATGAAACGCTCCGCGATCGCATAACCGATCCCCTGAGCACCACCGGTGATCACCGCGATACGTCCGTCCAGCAGCGGCATGGTCGTCCATTCCCTCTCGATCGTCGGAGCCGGCCACGACCCTCGCGGCACCGTGGACAGCTCCATACATAAAATATGATATTTCTTGCATCAAACCAGAACCCCGCTCGTGTCGCGCAAGGAGACCCCCGAGATGGCCGAACCCACCGGTGCGCCCACCGCCCCGCAGTCAGTCAGTGAGCAGGATTTCCGCGACATCCTCGACGCGACCCGCCAGTTCGTCCGCACCGCGGTGGTGCCACGCGAGCTGGAGATCATGAACGACAACCGCGTACCCGACGACATCCGCGACCAGGCCAAGAACATGGGGCTGTTCGGCTACGCGATCCCCCAGGAATGGGGCGGCCTGGGACTGCACCTGGTCCAGGACGTCGAGATGGCGATGGAACTGGGTTACACCACCCTCGCCGTGCGCTCGATGTTCGGCACCAACAACGGCATTGCCGGGCAGGTGCTGGTCGGGTTCGGCACCGACACGCAGAAGCAGCGGTGGCTGGAGCCGATCGCCAGTGGCGACTGCGTCGCATCCTTCGCATTGACCGAATCCGGGGCCGGCTCCAACCCCGCAGGTCTGCGCACCAAGGCCGTCCGCGAGGGGGACGGCTGGATCATCAGCGGCCACAAGCGATTCATCACCAACGCTCCCACCGCGAACCTCTTCGTCGTGTTCGCCCGGACTCGGCCCGCCGACATCGACGGACCCGGCATCGCCGTCTTCCTGGTACCCGCCGACGCGCCCGGCGTCGTGGTCGGACCCAAAGACGCGAAGATGGGCCAGGAAGGGGCATGGACCTCCGACATCACGTTCGACGACGTCCGCGTCGGTCCGGATGCCCTCATCGGCGGCAACGAGGACATCGGTTACCGTGCCGCGCTGACCTCGCTGGCCCGCGGCCGGGTGCACATCGCCGCGGTGGCGGTGGGGGCGGCACAACGCGCCCTCGACGAGTCGGTCGCGTACGCCGCGACCGCCACCCAGGGCGGGACCGCGATCGGCGAATTCCAGCTGGTGCAGGCCATGCTGGCCGATATGCAGACCGGCGTGATGGCCGGCCGGGCCCTCGTCCGCGACGCGGCACGGCTGTGGGTCAGCGGCGCGGACCGCCGCATCGCGCCGTCCGCGGCCAAGCTGTTCTGCACCGAGATGGTCGGCAAGGTCGCCGACCTGGCCGTGCAGGTGCACGGCGGCAGCGGCTATATGCGCGATGTGCCCGTCGAACGGATCTACCGCGACGTCCGACTGCTGCGCCTGTACGAGGGCACCAGCGAGATTCAGCGTCTGATCATCGGCGGCGGACTGGTGAAGGCCGCGCAGCGCGCAGGCTCGGGCCGCTGACCGGAGCCCGCGGCCCCGAAATCAGCGGCCCGTCCAGCAATCAACCGATGATTCGCACGATCGACTCGACCACCGCAGCCGGCTTTTCCGATCCTTCGATCTCGACGGTCACCGTCACGGTCGCTTGAACGGCACCATCGAGCTCATCGACTTTCGAAATGATGGCACTGGCGCGCACATTTGCTCCGACCTTGACCGGTGTGATGAATCGCACCTTGTTATAACCGTAATTGACTGCCAACGCGACGTTGTCGACGCGATACAGCTGGTGCATGAAATGTGGTAGCAGTGAAAGCGTCAGCAAACCATGAGCAATTGTGCCGCCGAACGGCCCCGCGGCGGCGCGCTCAGGATCGACGTGAATCCACTGGTGGTCATCAGTGGCTTCGGCGAACAGATTCACCCGGTCCTGGGTGATTTCCATCCACTCGGTCGGCCCAAGCTGACTACCTGCTGCTGCGACGAACTCGGACAGATTGTCGAAGACCTTCACGCTTACTCCTCTCGGGCTCGGCCGCTTCCCGGGCCACACCGCTATTACTTCTAACGCCTCCGCCAGGCCGGCACAATGCCCAGATTTTTGGCCGATGTCTCGTACTTAGCCGCTCAAAGTTCGCCCTCTTCGCGCACCATCTGGGTTAACCTGCAAATATAGAGATATCCGGGATTGCCGTGGTCCTCACCACCAGCACACTTGTTTTGGCCAATTCTTCGGCACTCCGAAGGTCGACAGACAACGTTTCACCGCTAGCTGGCTGAAGGACCCCAACAACCCCGATACTGAATTAGGGAATGCAGTCCGCGCGAGATGCGTTTACCGCATCCGACTGCCAACTGACGTTGCAGTGACCGCTGGGAACGAATGGGGCAACAATGTCGGTGGAGTATGTCGAATACGAATCCAACGTCGATATTCGCTTTGCCGAAAACATCGCCTGGTCCGATCCTGACACCGATTGCAGCGTGGTGCTGTCGCAGCCCGAAACCGACCCCGAACTCTGGAACCGCTACCTCGATGCGGCTGAGCAAAGTTATCGCCGGCACGGCGTCGAAGCGGTGGTCGGCGCTGCCGCGATCCGCGACGGTGCGGACACCGCGCTCTTCTGGACGGTCTTCGACCGCCGGGGCAACATGGTCGGCGGACTGCGCGCCAAAGCCCCACTCAGCTGCGCCGACGACTCCCACGCCGTGGTCGAGTGGGACGGTTGGCCCGGGCTGGCCATGGTGCGCAAGATGATCAACGACCGAGTGCCATTCGGCGTCATGGAGATGAAGACCGCCTGGGTATCCGACAGCCGCGCGAGCCAGCACGCCATCACCAATCTCCTGGCCCGCACCGCCTACCACGCGACCAGTGTCATGGGCGTGCAGTTCGTGATGGCCACGGCCGCCCAGCACGTCCTGGAGTTGTGGAAATCCGGTGGTGGCGTGGTGGCGCCCATTCCGGCCACGCCGTACCCGGACGAGCGCTACCGCACCAAGATGATGTGGTGGGATCGAAGGACCATGGTCAATCATTCTCAGCCGGAGCAGATTACGAAGGCGCTGCACGAGATCGACGCGATATCAACCAGGCTGGTCGCCGGTTGATGCCAGCTTTGGACGCTAACCGCATCTCCGTCCTCGATCCACAGCTCACAGCTGACGCGGAATCGCTCGATGTGCTGCTGCGCGATCCGGCGGTGAACGTTGTCGACACCTGGGCCGAGCAGTTCGCCGCGCTGGCCGAACTCCGGCCGGCGCCCACGCCCGACCTTCTCGACGAACCCGCCCGCTGGGTCTACTACCCGTGGCGCGCAGCGGTGCTGAAGCTGCTGGGACCTCGGTCCTACCGCCGCCTGCGCCTGGACCGCAATCGCCAGCTGGCCACGACGGACGAACAGGACCGCCTGGGCCGGCTTCGCATCGGCATCGTCGGGCTCAGCTCGGGCCACCTCATCGCTCATTCCCTCGCCGTGGCCGGTTTCTGCGGGGAACTGCGGCTCACCGATTTCGACACCCTCGGGGTGTCCAACCTCAACCGCATTCCCGCAACGGTTTTCGACATCGGTCTCAACAAAGCGACAGCCGCCATGCGCCGGATCGCTGAACTCGATCCCTATCTCCCGGTCCAGTATTCGACCGCCGGGTTGAGCGTCGAGTCCCTCGCGCCGTTCCTCGACGGACTCGACGTCCTGGTCGAGCAGTGCGACTCGCTGGAGATGAAACTGCACCTACGCCACGCTGCCAAGACCCGCGGCATCCCGGTGCTGATGGCCACCAGCGACCGCGGCCTGATCGATGTCGAACGCTTCGATCTGGAGCCCACGCGGCCCGTTTTCCACGGCCTGCTCGGGGACGTTGCCCCGGACACGATGGCCGGCCTGTCGATCGCCGAAAAGCTGCCCTACCTCATGCAGATCTTCGATCCGGCCCGGGTGTCGCCGCGGATGGGCGCGTCCCTACTCGAGGTGGGCCGAACCCTGTCGGCATGGCCGCAACTCGTCGGCGACGTAACCGTCGGGGCGGCAACCGTTTTGGAGGCCATCCGCCGGATCGGACTCGACGAACCCCTGGCATCGGGCCGTACCCAGGTCGACATCGGCGGTCTTCTCGACGAGTTGGCCGAACCAACCGTCGCGGCCCGGCCGACCGACGTCGCCCCACCGGCAGCCGGTGCCGTGTCCACCGGCCTTGGTGAGGTGATCGACGCCGCCGTCGTCGCCGCGATCCGCGCCCCGTCCGGCGGTAATTCCCAGCCTTGGCGCATCGCGGCGACGGCCGACAACATCGTGGTCAGCATCGATCCGGCACGGACGTCGACCATGGACGTCGGTTTCCGGGGCAGCGCCGTGGCTGTCGGGGCCGCGGCGTTCAACGCCCGAGTTGCCGCCGCCGCCAAAGGTTTCGCCACCGACGTGACCTACCCCGACGCGGGCGCGGAGCACCCACTGCAGATCGCCTTGCGACTGCGGCCGGGCGATGCCCCCGAGCTTGCCGACTGGTACCCCGCGGTTTTCGAGCGTGAGACCAACCGCCACCGCGGCACCGCCGCGCCGCTGACACCAGAGGTGGTCGAGACGTTGTCGCGGGTGGCGCAGCATCACGACGCACGGCTGCACCTCATGGTCGACCGCGACGAGATTTCACGCGCGGCAACGGTCTTCGCCGACGCTGACCGGATCCGCTATCTCACCCCCGCCCTGCACCGCGAGATGATCGCGGAGCTGCGCTGGCCGGGTGATGACGACATGGACTTCGGCATCGACATCGGTTCCCTCGCGCTCGATGCCGCTGATCTGGCTGTGCTACCCCTGTTGCGCCGGACGGACGTTGTTGCGACGCTCGACAACTGGGATGCCGGAACAGTCCTCGGGGACGACACACTTGATCGGATGCGTTCCAGCAGTGCGGTCGCCACCGTGTTCACCCGAGGTTCCGCGCTGAGCGATTTCGCCCGAGGCGGCGCGGCCGTGGTTGCCGTGTGGATGGCCGCACAGGCCTCCGGACTGGCCGTGCAGCCGATGTCGCCGCCGTTTCTCTACGCGCACACCGACACCGAGCTCGGCGAACTCTCCAGCAAGTACGCCGACGAACTCCGCCGACTCCAGGGCGCATTCAACGCATTGACCAGCAAAGCGCAAGACGAGTCGATGGTGCTCACGCTCCGAATATCGGCTGCGCCACCGGCTTCGGTATCGAGCCGCAGGTGCACAGCCTTTGAGGTCAGCGCGGGTTAAGCTGATCGTCTCATGTCCATCGACGAGTCTCCCCCTTCACTGGATCGCGTGGTGACAGAGGTTGCGACGCGGCTGATGGCGGCGGACTCCACCAACCACACCGAGGTGTACACGGACGTCCTGGAGATCCTCGTCGACTACTTCGGGGTCGACGTCAGCTTTCTCCGCCGCAACGATCATGAGATCGGAGCCTCGATACTCGTGGCGGAATGGCCACGGCGACCGGAGATTCCGGACCCCGATCCCCTGCGCGTCGTGTACTTTGCCGACGCGGACCCGGTTTTCGCGGAAACCGAACATCGCAAGACACCGCTGATCGTGCACCCCGACCCGGAGCCCGACGACTATCAGCGCCGCATCGAGGCGGACCGCAACGTCCCCCAGATATCACTGGCAGCAACACCTTTGGTGTCGGGCGAGCGCACCACCGGCGCGCTCGGCTTCGTCAAGTACGGCAACCGTGAATGGCTCACCGAAGAGATCAATGCGCTGCAGGCCATCGCTTCGCTGTTGACCCAGGCGCAATCTCGGGTCCTCGCCGAGGAGCAGCTTCGCTACCTGGCCGAACACGATGACCTCACCGGACTGAACAACCGGCGCGCGCTCATCGCCCACCTCGATGCCCGGTTGCAGCCGGAACAGCCCGGTCCGGTGACCGCCCTCTTCTTCGACCTCGATCGACTCAAGGCCATCAACGACTATCTGGGGCACAGCGCCGGCGATTCGTTCATCCGCGTCTTCGCCCAGCGGCTCACCGAGGGGGTCGACGACAAGACAGTGATCGCCCGCCTCGGCGGTGACGAATTCGTCGTCGTCCCGGCTGAACCGATATCCGAGAGCAAGGCCGAGGCTCTCGCCTATCAGCTCCAGGACTCGTTGCGGCGCCGAGTGTGGATCGATGGTGAACGGCTCACGCGGGCAGTGAGTGTCGGCGTCGCCTCCGGCATTCCCGGCTCAGACAGTTCGTCCGATCTGCTGCGCCGGGCCGACCAGGCTGTCCTGAGCGCGAAGTCTGGCGGCGGCGACCGCGTCGCGGTGTTCACCAACGCGATGTCGCTGGAAACGGCCTACCGCAACGACATCGAGCTGCATCTGCAGGACGTCATCGAGAACGGTGCGCTGCTGCTCAACTATCTACCCGAGATCGACATGCGCACCGGCAAGCTACTCGCCACCGAAGCACTCGTGCGCTGGGACCACCCCACCCGCGGGCTGCTCCCCCCGGCCGCCTTCATCGGCATCGCCGAATCGATCAACCTGGCGGGCGAATTGGGCCGCTGGGTGCTGCGCACCGCCTGCCGCGAATTCGCACGATGGCGTGAGGACTTCCAGGCGCACAAGGCCGGCCCCGGCGACTCCGACGATCGCGACGATTTCGAATTGCGCGTCAACGTCTCCCCCGTGCAATTGGTCACCGACGGCTTCGCCGAGTCCGTGGCCGACATCCTCGACGAATTCCGTCTCGACCGCGGATCCGTGTGTCTGGAGATCACCGAGAACGTCGTCGTCCAGGACAGCGAGGCGTCCCGAGCGACCCTGGCCGACCTCCGGAGAACCGGCGTCCGGTTGGCGATCGACGACTTCGGCACCGGGTACAGCGTGCTGTCCCACCTCAAGTCGCTGCCGGTCGACATCCTCAAGATTGATCGCAGCTTCGTGACCGACCTCGGCTCCAACCCCGGCGATCTGGCGATCGTCCGGGCCATCATCGCCCTGGCCGACTCATTCGGTCTGCAGATCGTCGCCGAGGGTGTCGAAACCAAGGCCGCCGCAACGACATTGCTGCGTCATGGCTGCCACCGGGCACAGGGGTTCCTGCTGTCGCGGCCGCTACCGAGCGATCAGATGGCGACGCTGTATCGCAAGGGCCGCGTTCCGGTCCGGTTCACCAGCGAGATGTGACGCCGAACAGCGTTACCGTGCAACAAGTTCCACTCGGGCGAACCTACTGGCGGGGCGGCCCACGATGCAGACCTCAACGGTCCCGGCAGGCGGGGCGTCATCGACGGCCGGTGCGCCCACATCAACGAAATCGGGCGAAATCACCACACTGTGGCGGGCCCGAACGAAGTACAGCCCATCGGGCGTGTTCAGTTCCGCACCGATGATTCGACGGTTCTCGAAGAGCAGCGACTGAAGTGTGCTGGCCGAGCTGACTGCGATGTCACGTTCGGCGGCAGCCGCCGCCAGCCAGTCGAACAGTTCGCCGAGCCCGCCGGCGTTCCAGTCGATGGCGCCGAGCGAAGAGATCCGCAGCGTGTTGTCGGCCGAGTCTCGCACCGTCTCCGACGACCAGCCGCGAACCGTGCTGTAGAGCGCACCGGTGGTGGAGCCAAGACACACCCGGGCCCAGTCGAGGAGTCTCGCACCGAAGAAGGTCTCGATGCCCCGGGCGTGTGTTTCTGACTCCGTCAGCTCGCGCACGGTGCGAGTCGGCACCGACCAACCGCTCGATGGTTCCGCGCTCCCCTCGACGTCTACTTCGGCGGTCACCGCCGCGAAATAGACGGCGGTGGCATCGAGCCGCTCATCCGTTCGCAGGTCGCCTGATCCGGCTTCGCCCAGCTCGCCGGTCTCCTCGGATTCCGGCTCGGGCGCGTCGTCGGCGGGTCCCCGTGGCACCCCGAACTCGTCGATCCGGGCATCGAGGACGGCGCCCAAAGTGGCGCAGCGCACTTCGCCGCCGCGCACCCAGCGCCCGTCGTCGGCATGCAGCGCTCCGGCAACCATCACATCTGCGGCGGCGTCGACCGCGGCAATGGCCGTCGCCAGGCCACCGATACCGGCGCCGACGCACAGCACGTCAACTTCTGCGTCCCAATCCAACCTGAATTCCCTGAGTTAAGCGGCAGCGAACTGCAACAATCCGACAGCCAGGGATCGATATCGCCGTTCGGCTACTGTACATACTCTCCGAATGAACGACACCACCAACGGCCTACGTTATGGCACCCTTAGGATGATCCCGGGGGGCTAGCCACTGAACGCGCGCTGACGGAAGGTGTATCGACGAATGGGGCGCCAGCCGCGATCCGTAGTGACCCGACGCAAAATCATTGACTCTGCCGTCGATTTGATCAACGAGATCGGTTATCCCGCCGCCGGATTGGCTGACATCATCGAACGCGCCGAGCTGACCAAAGGCGCGCTCTACTACCACTTCGACTCCAAAGAAGCACTGGCCACTGTCATCATCGAAGAGGCAATGGCGCTGCTGCACAACGTGTTCCAGTCTGCACGGGACTCGGAGCACAACGCGATGGAGTCACTGATCGTCGGCACCTTCACCACCAGTGATCTGCTGGCGACCAACCGGACCGCCCAGGCGGGTACCAAACTGCTGCGCACGTTCGCGGGGTTCAACCCAACGGCACGACACAGCTACGTCAACTTTGTCGACCAGTTCACCTCAGACATCAAACGGGCCGAAACGGACGGCGACCTGCGCCCCGGCGCGAACCCCGCGGATGTCGCCAACACCCTGGTGGCCTGGATCCTGGGCGCCGAGCTGATGTCCAGCGCGGCGTCCGACGGTCAAGACCTACGGGACCGGTTCACCCAGCAATGGCGTGTTCTGATGCCGGCAATCGTCACCGCGGAATCACTCGACCATCACCTCACCTTCATGGTCGCCGCGTCCACGCGACAGCTGAACACCGCGGAGCGCACCACCAGCTGAGCCCACATCGCTAACTAAGTTCACTTCTTTGTTGCTAGGCTGCCATCAGCCCAAGCGACAGAGGAGTCTGTATGGACCTCAATTGGTCGGCCAGCGATCTGGCATTCCGCGATGAAGTACGCACGTTTCTGCAGGAGAACCTGACACCGGAGATTCAAGCAGCCGGCCGTCTGATGACCAGCGTCTACAGCGATCACGACGCGAGCCTGGCCTGGCAGCGCATCCTGCACGAGCGCGGCTGGGCGGCGCCCGCGTGGCCGGTCGAATACGGCGGCTGCGATTGGAGCCTGACCCAGCACTACATCTTCAGCCGGGAATCGATCCTGGCCGGAGCGCCGTCCCTGTCCCCGATGGGCATCCGGATGGTGGCCCACGCGATCGTCCGGTTCGGCACCACCGAACAGAAGGACTACTTTCTGCCCCGCATCCTGACCGGGGAGGTTTTCTTCTGCCAGGGCTATTCCGAGCCCGAAGCCGGATCCGACCTGGCCGCCCTGACCATGGCGGCCGTGTCCGACGGCGACGACCTGGTGTGCACCGGCAGCAAGATTTGGACCACCCACGCCAGCGAAGCCAACTGGATGTTCGCGCTGGTGCGCACCACCCGTACGGCAAAGAAGCAGCAGGGCATCACCTTCGTGCTGATCGACATGAGCACGCCGGGCATAGAGATCCGGCCACTGGTGATGACCTCCGGCGAGGAGGTCCAGAACCAGGTGTTCTTCGATGAGGTCCGGGTTCCCAAGAGCAACGTCATCGGCCAGATCGACGACGGCTGGACCGTCGCAAAGTATCTGCTCGAGTTCGAACGCGGCGGCGGTGCCGCTGCCCCGGGCCTGCAGGTGCTGGCCGACGAGATCGCCACCGCGGCGGCGCACGCACCCGGCCCCGACGGCGGCCTGCTGGTCGACGACGCCGCGTTCTCCCGCAAGCTGGCCGACGCGCGCATCCGTACCGAGGTGCTCGAAATCCTCGAATACCGCGTGCTGGCCGCGCTGGCCGGAGGCGGACATCCCGGCGCAGCGTCGTCGATGCTGAAGGTGCTCTCCACCGAGTTGAGCCAGACCTTGACCGAACTCGCCATGGAAGCTGCCGGGCCCCGCGGCCGCGCGTACCAACCGCACGCCACCCGCCCCGGCGGGCCGGTGGCCGAATTCACCCCTCCCCCAGACGGTTACGTCAGTGGCGAGCCATGGCAGGCGGTCGCGCCACTGCGATACTTCAACGACCGCGCCGGGTCGATATACGCCGGCAGCAACGAAATTCAGCGCAATATCCTCGCCAAAGCAGAATTGGGGCTGTAGATGGACTTCACCTTCTCCGCGGAACAGGAACTTCTCCGGGACGGCCTGTCCAGGTTCCTGTCCAGCCGTTATGACCTCGAAAGCAGCCGGGCGGCAGCCAAATCCGGCCCTGGCTGGCAGCCCGACATCTGGCAGTCGTTCGCCGAGGAACTCGGTATTCTCGGCGCCTCGCTGCCGGAGGACGTCGGCGGCATCGGCGGTGGCCCGGTCGAGGTCATGCTGATCGCCGAAGCGCTGGGCCATGCGCTGGTCATCGAACCGTACGTGGATACCGCGGTCGTGGCCGCCGGCCTGCTGCTGCGTTCAGGCAGTGCCGCTGCCGGTCCGATCCTGGAGGAAATCGCCTCCGGCACAGCGGTTGTCGCACTTGCCGCAGCCGAGGCCCACAGCGGCGACCGGTGGCAGGACGTCCAGACCGCCGCCGTACGCGACGGCGACGCCTGGGTACTCACCGGCGGCAAGATCATGGCCGTGAACGCACCGGTGGCGACGCACCTGCTGATCACCGCCCGGACGGACAACGGCATCTCGCTGTTCCTGGTCGACATCTCCGAGCCCCGCGAGGGACTGGCCATACACGGCTATCGCACGGTCGACGATCGTCGCGCAGCCGATCTGGAGCTACGCGGACTCCGACTGCCGGTCGCCGCACTACTCGGCGCCGAAGGCGGGGCCTGGCCGTCGCTCGCCCAGGCCCGTGACGAAGGCGCCGCCGCCGTGTGCGCCGAGGCCGTCGGCAACATGCGAAAGGTACTGACCGACACCGTCGAATACGCCAAGCAGCGTCAACAGTTCGGCCGGCCCATCGGGAGTTTCCAGGCCCTGCAGCATCGCATGGTCGACATGCACATGGAGCTCGAGCAGTCCGTGTCCGCGGTCTATCTGGCCGTGCTCAACCTGGAGGCCGACGCGCACATCCGGGCGCGTTCGGTGTCCGCGGCCAAGGCCACGATCGGGCGGGCGGCGCGGTTCATCGGCCAGAACGCAGTGCAGCTGCACGGCGGCATGGGCATGACCGAAGAGCTCGCCATCGGCCATTACTTCAAGCGGCTCACCGCCGTGCAGTACGAATACGGCTCGACCGACCACCACGTGGCTCGCTACGCCGAACTGACCCGCGGCTGAGTTCGGCGCCGCCCGACTCGGCACGCGTCCGCATCTGATCCGGCCGGGTCGGATCAGATGCGGGTCATCTGCTTCTGCGCGTACAGCTTTGCCCACTCGGCGCGCGGCCGGATCGACACGTCGACATCAGCACCCTTGGCCCGCAGGGCGCCTGCCGTCGCCTGGTCCTTCGGGGTCAGCTTGAAGGGATCCCAGCCGAAGAACCGGCAGGAGTTCTGCCAGGTGATCTTGTTGATGTCGGAATCCGAGGCGCCGGCCGCGTTGAGTTCGGCCAGAACCTGCTCAGGGGCGTCGGGCCAAAAGCAGTCCGAATGCGGGTAGTCGCACTCCCACGCGATGATGTCGATACCGATCTCGTGGCGCAGCTTCAGCGACGTCTTGTCGGTGACGTAGCAGGCCAGCGAGTGCTCGCGAAAGACGTCGCTGGGTAGCTTGTTTCCGAAGTCGCGGCGCAGCCACTTCTGATTGGTGTAGTGCCGGTCGCTGCGATCCAGATAGAACGGGATCCAGCCGATACCGCCCTCGGAGAACGCGAATTTCAGGTCCGGATAGTTGCGCATCGCCGGACCCCACAACAAGTCCTGGGCACACATCGCCGAGACCTGCGTGGCCAGGATGATCAGGTTATCGATGGGCGCATTCGGGGCCATACTTATCGCGCCGAAGCCGGTGCCGATATGCAGACACATCACCACGTTCTCCTCGGACAGGGTCTGGAACACCGGGCCCCAGTAGTCCTCGTCGAAGTAGCTGGGCAGGCCTTCCAGGTGCGGCAGCTCGGGCATCGTGACAGCCCGGCAGCCCTTGGCGGCCACCCGGCGGATCTCACGGCACATCGCCTCGGGGTTCCACGTCGGCAGGATCGCGATGGGGATGAACCGGTCCGGGTACGCCCCGGCCCATTCATCGATGTGCCAGTCGTTGTAGGCCGAGACCATCACCAGGGTGGCCTCTTCGCGGTGCATGTTGAGGTGTCGGGCGGAGAAACCGGTGAAGGTCGGGAAGCACATCGAGGCCAGGATGCCGTTACGGTTCATGTCTCGCACCCGCTCATGCACGTCATAGACGCCGGGGCGCATTTCGGCGAAGCCGGCGGGATCGCGGCCCCACTCCTCGGCCGGCCAGGACACGACGGCGTTGAGTCCGCTCACCCCCTGGGGACGGCCCTGATACATCCACTGGTCGACGCCCTTGTCGTCGGTGACGACGATCGGCGCCTCAGGCTTGTACTTGTCCGGGACATGGTTGACGAACATGTCGGGCGGCTCCACGACATGGTCATCGATGCTCACCAGAATCAGGTCGTCGGTATTCACATTGCTCCTCACGTCCGCGCCCGCTCACCTCAGTAGTACCGTCTGGAGGCGTGACCGTCTCTGCACTTTCGGACAAGGGTTTATCCCAAACGGCCAAGATGGCTGAGCGGCCGGTAATCGAGCTGCGCCGCGGCGGTCGCGCCCTCGGCGGCAGCTACCTCTACGAAGGCGACGCGCTGATCACCGGCTGGCACTCGCACGAGGTGCACCAGATCGAATACGCACTGCACGGTCTGGTCGAGGTGGAAACCGATGTCGCGCACTACCTGCTGCCGCCGCAGCAGGCCGCCTGGATACCGGCGGGCCTGCCACATCAGGCGGTGATGAACCCGGACGTCAAGACCGTTGCCGTGATGTTCGATCCCGGCCTGATCTCGGACCGGTCGGATCGGGCACGCATCATCGCCGTCTCCCCGCTGATCCGCGAGATGATGATCTACGCGTTGCGGTGGCCCATCAACCGGCCCCACGGCGACGCCGTCTCGGACGGCTTTTTTCGCACCCTGGCACATCTCGTGTCCGAAGCGTTGGACCACGAAGCGCCGCTGAGCCTGCCGACGTCCGAGCACCCGATCGTTGCCGCAGCCATGGCTTACACAAAAGAACATCTGGCTTCGGCAACGGCCGAGCAGGTGAGCCGGGCGGTCTCGGTGTCCGAGCGGACGCTGCGCCGGCTGTTCCAGGATTCCATCGGATTATCTTGGCGCACTTATCTTCTCAACGCCCGGATGCTGCGGGCGATGGCGTTGCTGACAGAGCCGGAACAGTCGGTGCAAGCCACTGCCACCGCGGTGGGCTTCGAGAGCCTCAGCGCGTTCACCCGCTGCTTCACCCAGTTCAGCGGGCAATCGCCGTCGGGTTACCGCCGCCAGACTGCGGAGACGGCGCGATCGCTGCACGAGTCCAGGTAGGGGTCGCGATCACGGCCACTCGCCGTCATCCATCTCCCACGTGCGATCACATCGCTCCTCGGTCTCGGCGATCAGCCGCGCGTTCGGTTCGTCGACCGCACGTACCCAACGCTCGGCGGCGATCAGGCTCCGCCCTCCGGCGATATGGCGCGCGAGCAGCCGTTTCCGCCGCACGTCGTCCGCGGCGCTGAGGTAGTACAGCCGGTCGATCAACTCGCGCGCACCGGAGAAGCCGTTGCCGGGCAGCGCAAGGTAGTTGCCCTCCGTGACCACCAACCGAGCCGATGCCGGCACAACCAGGCCGGCGGCGATGGACTCTTCGAGCGCCCGATCGAACTGTGGCACATAGACATCAGCGGTCTGGTAGGCGTCCCGCGCCCGAGTCAGCGATACCAGAAAGCCGGCAGCATCGAACGTATCCGGGGCACCTTTACGACCTTTCCGACCGAGTCGCGCCAGCTGCGCATTGGCGAGGTGGAATCCGTCCATCGGCAGCAGGGCAGCGAAATCGCGCCGGGCGGAGTTGAATTCGTCGACGAGCAACGCAGCCACCGTCGACTTGCCGACGCCTGGTGGCCCGGTCAGACCGACGACGACACGCCCCGACCGCTCATCGAGCAGTCGGGTGACATCGTCTGTCAATGCGGCCATTCCGCGGACACTAGCCGCTCGGCGCGCCCAAGTCGAAGTCGTGCGGCAGCTGGATCCGATATTGTCACCGGCGCCGAGGCTCGGTCGCGCATGCCGTCAACAGCTCCTTGCCGTTTTGCCGGCCACGTGCGTGGGAAAGTCATCCTCGCAACACATACCGACTGAAGACCTCCCAGCCAAAACCCTTGGGACGGAGAAGTATCCGCTCACCGAGGCTGGTAGCGTGATGCGGACGTTCAGGCGGAGACACGGGAGGCGTTGTGGGGCGCGGTGAATTGCTCTATCGCATGGTGTCCGACGCGGCTGCCGTCGTGCCCGACCGCCCGGCTGTCATCTCCGAAGACGGCACCATCACGACGTTCGCGCAATTCGACCAATCGATCACGGCGGCTGCCGGTTGGATCGCATCCCGAACCACCCGCGGCGACCGCGTCGCGGTCATCGCCGACAACAGCCCCGACTACGCGACGCTCTACTACGCGGTGCCTCGCGCCGGACGCATCCTCGTACTGGTCAATCAACGGCTCAGTGCCGACGAACATGTCGCGCAACTGGCCGCCGCGTCACCCACCCTGGTCCTGGGCGATGCCCACTATGTGGCGCCACTGAACCGGCCTGACGCGATCTCGTTCGACGACGACCAATGGACTGCGGCAACGCAATCGACGGAGTGGCCGCTGCCCGACGAGCCGGACCCGGACGACCCGGTCTGGCTGCTCTTCACCAGCGGGTCGACCGGGACACCGAAAGGTGTTGTGCACACCCATCGTTCGATCGCCGCGGCGGTGCGCGGCAGCATCGCCGGCAGGTCGGTCCGTTCCGGCGGCGTCTATCTACTGCCATTCCCCATGTGCCACATCGCCGGGTACAACATGCTGGTGCACCACGCCGCACAGTCGACAGTGTTGCCGGTAGCGGCGTTCCGGCCGGATGCCTTTGCCGCCGCGGTAAACCGGTACCAGGTGACCTCGTGTTCCCTGGCCCCGACCATGCTGCACAGCCTGCTGGCCCATCTCGACGAGACCGGCACCGATCTGCCGTCACTGCGAGACATCGCCTACGGCTCGTCGGCCATCCCGGCCGACCTGCTTCGGCGCGCGCTCGACCGCCTCGACGTCGGCTTCCACCAGGGCTATGGAATGACCGAAACCGGCGGCAACGTCACGTTTCTCGGCCCCGACGACCATCGTGCGGGTGCCGCGGGTGACACCGACGTGCTCGCGACGGCCGGCCGGCCGCACGCCGACGTGCAGATCCGGATTGCCCCGAACGGCGAAATCCTGGTTCGCGGGGACCAAGTGGCCGTCCGGTACTGGCCCGACACGACTACGACCGACGACGGCTGGCTGCGCACCGGCGACGTCGGATACCTCGACGACGAAGGTCGGCTCGTGGTGTCCGACCGGCTGAAGGACATCATCATCACCGGCGGCGAGAACGTGTCCTCACGGGAAGTCGAAGACGTACTGTCATCTCATCCCGACGTGGATCAGGTTGCGGTCGTGGGGGTTCCCGATCCGTACTGGGGCGAGGCGATCTGCGCGGTCGTCGTGCCCACCGCCAACGGCCGGCCCGACGCCGACGCCCTCGTCGCGCACGTGCGCGAGCGCATCGCGGCCTTCAAACGACCCCGCCATGTCGTGTTCGTCGACGCGCTACCCCTGACGACCAATGGCAAGATCGCCAAACAGGTACTGCGCGAACAACTCCGGGGGCGCTTCGCCGGCTAGCTCAGGTCGACGGCCTCACGACGCGGCGGTCGCCAGGCCCGCCCGCTCGACGCTCATCAGACTCTCGGTCTCGTGTTCCCGCCGGTAGGCCGCGCCACCACCGTTGAGCCCGAACAGCCGCTTGCTCCACAACAACCAGAGCACCGCAATGATGTTCACCAACAGCATCGCCAACCGCAGCGCGGTGACCTTCTCGGTCAGCTCGTAGATCTCCAGCGGCAGAAAGACGCTGGTGGCCACCACCGCGAAATACTCGCCCCAGCGCCACATCCCCCACAGCCCGACGGCTTCCACCAACTCGATCAACGCATATACGGCAATGCCGATCGCGATCAGCAACAACGTCGCGCTCGACATCGTGAAGGCGTCGTTGATGTGGCGGACGATCTTGGAGCTGTCAAGGTTCCAGCCGATCTGGTCGGCCAGTGGCCGGAGCAGCGGCAGATCCTTCTCGAACATGTCCTGTAGATGGACTCGCGCCGCCCGCACCCGGAAGACGCCATAGGACATCAGAGCCAGCAACAGGAATCGGAAGAACCGCTCCACGGCCAGCACACGCATCAGCACGCGGTCGCGCAACAGCCGGCCGCGGGGAACTTCAGGCGCTGATTCCGCCGGTCCCTTCCCTCGCGGCGGACCGACCACGAATGTCTCGCACCGCAGGCACCGCCACGCCTCGCCGACCGGCGTCTGCACGTGCAAGCGAGCAGCCAGCTCCGGTTCGTCGGGGGCGAACGTTGCGTGACCGCGGAGTCCACAGGAACGCAGGGCGAAATCCACCATGTTCGTACCGTAGTGGCAGCTCTTGACCGTCGGCACTCAATTCGGTCGGCGCGCCTGAAACGCCCTGAATCACGCCGCAAATACAGCGCTCACCAGCGGGAACACCTCGTTCATAGGTTATCCATAGGTCAACCACAGATCGTCGCTAACCCGGTTCGCAACAATGTCGCGATGCGATACGCGCCAGACGCCCACGAGGCGGCTCGTCGGCCGCAAGCCGCCGGCCCTGCGGTTCCGGCCCCGATGACTCGCCACGACGGTAGCCCCATCGAGGTCCTCGTGGTCGACGACGAACCGGCGCTCGGCGACCTGGTAGCCATGGTGTTGCGGTACGAGGGCTGGCGGGTCACGGCTGCGCGCGACGGTGCGTCGGCCATCAAGAAGGCCGCTGCCGAGAAGCCCGACATCGTGGTGCTCGACGTCATGTTGCCGGACATGAGTGGGCTCGATGTGCTCCACGAATTGCACCGGATCCGCCCCGAACTACCAGTACTGCTACTCACTGCCAAAGACACCATCGAAGACCGCATCGCCGGATTGTCAGCGGGCGGAGACGATTACGTCACCAAGCCGTTCAATGTCGAGGAAATGGTGCTGCGGATGCGGGCACTGATTCGGCGGACCGGCGTCGGCGTCGCAGCCGACAGCGCGCAACTGGTCGTCGGCGATCTGGTACTGGACGAAGACAGTCGCGAAGTCACCAGGGCGGGCACCGACATCACTTTGACCGCGACCGAATTCGAGGTGCTTCGGCTGATGATGAACAATCCTCGGCGGGTGCTGACCAAGACCCAGATCCTGCACGCCGTATGGGACTATGATTTCGAGGGCCGCTCAAACGTGGTGGAGCTGTACATCTCCTACCTACGCAAGAAGATCGATGCCGACCGCGCACCCATGATCCACACGGTCCGCGGGGTCGGCTATGTCCTCAAACCGCAGTGACGTCGTGGTGGCGGCCCCTCCGCCGCGGTCGCGAAGTGGCCGGAAGTATGCACCGCGCACTTGGACGTTGCGGCGCCGCCTGATCGTCGTGGTGTCGGTGCTCGGCGCGGGGCTGTGCGTCGCTGTTGGCGCCGGCACACTGATTGCGTTGCGGCACTTCCTCATCGGCCAACTCGACAACCAGGTTCTCGATGCCCAATCCCGGTCGATGACGTTCTTCGAGTTCGGGCCCCCGCCATTCCTGCGGTTCTCCGGTCCCGGGCCGATGTTCCTCGACGGCCCCGGCCAATCGGCGGGCACCGTGGGCGCGATCATCTCGCAGCCCGGGCAGAGCCACGCGGCGGTCATCTTGACCAGCGGCGACCGCCGGCCGGTCAGCTCGGCGGCATTGATACAGCTGGAACGAATTCCCCAGGGACGCACCGTCAGCGTCGACCTGGACGGCCTGGGTCCGTACCGGCTCGTCGCGCAGCCGTCCCACAATGAGGTCGTGGTGTCGGGTCTGCCGCTGGCTGGAGTGCAACAGACTCTGCGATCCGTCACCTGGATGATCGGTGGCTTTTCCACGCTGGCTCTGGTGGCGGCGACTGCCGCGGGGACTGTGATGATTCGCCGCGAACTCGTTCCGCTGTCACGGATGTCCGACGCCGCGCAATACGTTGCCGGACTGCCGCTGCACGAAGGTGACGTGCAAATTCCGTCGCAGATCGAGCCTGTGGACGCCGACACCGCGCATACCGAGGTGGGCCGGTTGGGCACCGCGCTCAACAGCATGGTCGACCGGGTGGCCGACGGGCTGGCCACCCGCCACGCAAGCGAGACTCGGGTACGGCAGTTCGTCGCCGATGCAAGCCACGAGCTGCGAACACCACTGGCCTCGATCCAGGGGTACACCGAGGTGGCCCGCCGGTTGATCACCGGGATACCTGATGACGCGGCGGATGGATTGCGCACCGACCTGGTCTATGCGCTGACCCGCGTGCATGCCGAGTCCCGGCGGATGGGTCAACTGGTTGAGGACATGCTGCTGTTGGCCCGGCTCGACGCCGGCCGGCCCTTGGAGCACGACGAAGTCGACCTGTCCCAGATGGTGATCGACGCCGTGAGCGACGCCCACATGGCCGGCCCCGAACACCGGTGGGCCCTGGACCTGCCGGACCACCCGGTGATGGTCGTCGGCGACCGGGCGCGGTTGCAGCAGGTGCTGACCAATCTGCTGTCGAACGCCCGAGTCCATACCCCACCCGGCACCACGGTGGTCACCGCGCTCGCCGGGGCCGCCGGCGGGCCGGTCTCGTTGACAGTGACCGACGACGGACCGGGAATTGCACCCGACGTGCTGCCGGAGATCTTCGAACGCTTCGCGCGCGGCGACGAATCCCGCTCCCGGGCAGCCGGGAGCACCGGGCTGGGTCTGGCCATCGCGCAAGCCGTGGCCAAAGCACACGCCGGCACGATCACCGTGCACAGCGATGCGGCCGGATCGGCGTTCACAGTGACGTTGCCCGCGCCGGACGGCCCGCGATCATAGCTGCCCCTCAGACTCGACCAACGATGAACCCAGGTAACTCACGAACCATGAGGAGCATGTTGCAGAACCTGACCGCACCGCATGCGCGACAACCCGATGCCGAGTCGGCTCCTTGTGCGTCCCAGCCGGCGGCAGACCCGCGTTGGGCGCGGCCGGCTCTCGCTGTACTGCTGGTGGCCACCGCCGCGTTCTGGACTGTCACGCTGGGCCGGATGGGTTGGGCCAACGCGTTCTACGCCGCTGCGGTACAGGCCGGCACCCAGAGCTGGAAGGCGGTGCTGTTCGGCTCGTCGGACGCCGCGAATTCCATCACGGTGGACAAGCCACCCGCGTCGCTGTGGCCAATGGAGTTGAGCGCCAGAATATTCGGCGTCAACACCTGGTCGATACTGGTCCCGCAAGTCGTGATAGGCGTCGCCTCGGTCGGGCTGTTGTACATGATCGTACGACGGCAATTCGGCCCAGTCGCGGGCCTGATCACCGGTGGCACACTGGCTTTGACACCCGTGGCCACGCTGATGTTCCGGTACGACAATCCGGACGCTCTGCTGGTGCTGCTGATGATCGGTGCCGTCGGCGCCCTGATGCGGGCGGTAGAGGACGGCCGCACCCGGTGGTTGGTGCTGTGCGGCGCTCTCATCGGATTCGGCTTTCTGACAAAACAATTGCAGGTCATGCTGGTGGTTCCGGGTTTGGCGCTGACCTTTGTGGCCGCAGGTCCGTCGCGGCTGCGCACGCGGATGCTGCAATTGGTCGCAGCACTGCTGTCGATGGTGGTAGCAGGTGGATGGTGGGTCGCGCTGGTGGAGCTCATCCCAGCGGCCGACCGGCCCTACATCGGCGGGTCGACGGACAACAGCTTCTTGAACCTGACGTTCGGGTACAACGGCATGTCCCGGCTCAGTGGCAGTCATGGCGGTTTCCCCGAGCCGCCACCGGGCCTTTCCACGCCCCCTGGTGGCAAGCACGGCGGGTTCCCGTTCGGCTCAGATCCGAGCATTCTCCGTCTGTTCACCGGCGAGTCCGGGACCCAGATCTCGTGGCTGCTGCCCGCCGCGCTGATCTTTCTCGTCGCCGGAATCATCTTGTGCGGCAAGGCTGCCCGCACCGATCCGCGACGTGCTCAGTATCTGGTTTGGGGAGGTTGGCTGCTCGGCACGGGCGGTGTGTTCAGCTTCATGTCGGGCCTGTACCACGATTACTACACAATGGCACTGTCGCCGGCCGTAGCCGCGCTGGTCGGCATCGGCGCGACCCAGCTGTGGCACCGTCGTTCGACCATCTGGGCTTCGCTGACCCTGGCCACAACGGCCGCGATCACCACCGGATGGTCGTGGGTATTGCTGAACCGCACACCGGATTTCGTGCCATGGTTGCGCTGGGCCGTACTGGCTGTCGGTATCGCCGCGGCGGTGCTGCTGGTGCTGGATCGGCTACGTGGTGCCCGATTCGGATCGTGGGCCGCCGCGCTCGCCCTCGTCGCCGCATTGGCCGGCCCACTCGCGTACTGCGTACAAACCGTAGCCACGTCGCACAACGGCGGCGTCGTCACCGCCGGGCCGCAGGTGGCCGGTGCACATCCCCCCGGGCCGCTTCCGGGGTTCGACAAGGCGCCCAGCGCGCACCTGGCCCAGCTGTTGCGGGCCGATGCTGGTGAATACACCTGGGCAGCGGCCACCATCGGATCCAACGAAGCGGCGAACTACCAGTTGGCCTCGGGTGAGCCGGTGATGCCGATCGGCGGATTCATCGGCAGTGACCCCTCGCCGACACTTGCACAATTCCAGAAGTACGTCGCCGACGGTCAGATCCACTACTTCATCGTGTCGCGGGGACCTGGTGGACCTGGGATGCCCGACGCGCCCGGGCGGCAGGGCAAGGCGGACAAAACTGTGACCGAGGGCGCCAAGATCTCCGACTGGGTGAAGCAGAACTTCATTGCCGACACCGCCGACGGGGCGACCTACTACGACCTGACCTCGCCACAGCACCACGGTGCCTAGGCCGGTACTGCCGAATACCGTTGTCAAATAACGAAAGAACGAAGGAACTCGCTGAGCGGTCGACCAGAACCGTCAACCACCGGGCTGCGACCGGGCCGGCTCCGACGAGGAGCCGGCCGCAAAATCAGCGGTCGGGTCGGCGGCCTGCTGGATCAAGACGGCTGCGATAGCCGCGCCCAAACCCGCACCTGCGCTGATCAACCCGAAAGCTGCCAGTGCCACCCCGGCCCGACGACGCGTCTTGCGCTGCATGATCATGCGCACCATCTCCTCGTTGCGGAACAACCTGACAGTCGCAGACCATATCGCAGCGTGGTTCGGTGCGCTGAACTGTCGAATTTGCTGACATAGCACCAGAAAATGCGCTCGAACATCCACTCGTGACGAAGGGCCTTGCGCCATCGATTCCCTTGACCATGTTGCGCTACAGCATATTTCAGCGGTCTGTCGATCAACTCAACAGCGTTTGAGGCCGATGGGAATTGGCGTCAAGAAGGCCGATCAACAGTCCCGCCGCCGCATATTCATACCGCCGCAATACAGTATCCATACGAATTCCCCAGGGTCGGAGTCGAAGCGGGCCAAGTTTCCGAGCCTTCGATCACGGCCTGGCGTTGCGGCCCCGTGGTCGGTAAGTATGTACTCGTGCCATCCCTGCTCTGGTTCCGCCGAGACCTCCGGTTGAGCGATCTACCCGCGCTATCGGCAGCGGTCGACCAAGACCGTGATGTACTCGCCTGCTTCGTTCTCGATCCTC
Organism: Mycolicibacterium aubagnense; assembly: GCF_010730955.1. NCBI lineage: Bacteria > Bacillati > Actinomycetota > Actinomycetes > Mycobacteriales > Mycobacteriaceae > Mycobacterium > Mycolicibacterium aubagnense. The sequence goes on from NZ_AP022577.1 coordinate 1,262,863, forward strand.
GGCTCGAAGCCTCCTCGAGTGCCCGCCGCCTGCAATTCCTCGGAGACTCCCTGCGGCAGTTGCACGCGGATCTGTCCGGCCGATTGCTGGTCACTCGTGGACGTCCGGAGGAGCGAATTCCGTTGCTCGCCGATGAGATCAACGCGTCCGCAGTTCACGTGTCGGCGGACTTCACTCCGTTCGGCCGACACCGCGATGCACGCGTACAGGATGCGTTGGGCAACGTACCGCTGGTGTCCACGGGCTCCGCGTACCTGGTCTCACCCGGCCGGGTCATGAAAGACGACGACACACCTTATCGGGTGTTCACCCCGTACTTCCGGCGATGGCGCGATCATGGATGGCGCCGGCCGGCCCGAACCGGAGTGCATTCGGCGCAGTGGATCGACCCGGACGGGTTGCACACAGCGGCGGGCCAGCCGGGCCACATTCCGGATCCCGGTGTGCCGCTCTGCTTCACCGCCGGCGAGGCGTCGGCCCTGCAGCGGTGGAGGCGATTCGTCGCCGATGGATTGATGGACTACGCCGATCAACGAGACCGGCCCGCAGCCGACGGCACCAGCGCACTGTCGGCGCATTTGAAGTTCGGCACGATCCATCCCCGCACCATGGCCGACGATCTGGACCTCGGGCAGAGCAGCCACGTTGCGTATCTGCGGCAGTTGGCTTTTCGTGATTTCTACGCGGCAGTGTTGTACCACTGGCCGGACAGCGCGTGGCACAACTGGAACCGCGATTTCGACGCGATCGAAACGGACACCGACGCCGCGGCGGTACGACTGTTCGAGGCGTGGAAGCAGGGCCTGACGGGATTCCCGTTCATCGATGCCGGAATGCGGCAGCTGAGCCAGACCGGTTTCATGCCCAACCGGCTGCGGATGGTCACCGCGTCGTTCCTCGTCAAAGACCTACACCTGCCGTGGCAGTGGGGCGCCCGCTGGTTCATGGCACAGTTGGTCGACGGCGACATCGCCAACAATCAGCACGGCTGGCAATGGTCCGCCGGCTGCGGAACTGACGCCGCCCCGTACTTTCGGGTGTTCAACCCCACGACGCAGGGAAAGAAGTTCGATCCCACAGGCGCCTACATCCGCCGCTGGGTTCCTGAGTTGGCGGACGTCGCAGATGTCCACCTCGCATCTGGCACCCGTCCACCCGGTTACCCGGCACCGATCGTTGACCACGGCGACGAACGTGCCGAAGCACTTCGGCGATATCGGGCAGTCGGGAGTCAAGGTTGACCCGAGGCACGGAGACGGGCCGACCACCCGGCCGTATCCCGTTCCGCGTCAACGGTGAGCGGGCTACGAGCCGGGCGGTCGAGTTGCTACGCGGGATCAGAATGGCGGAGGCGGCAGCAACGGTCCACCCGGGGGCGGCGGAATCCCCGGCCCCGGCGGCGCGAGGCCGGGCCCGCCGGGAGGCGGCACATTGGGTCCGGGCGGCAGGATGCCCGGACCGGGCGGTGGGGGCGGCTGCGCGCCGGCGACGGCTGCGCTGAATCCTGCGCCCGCACCCATCAGCGCGATCGCAACCAATGCGACCCCCGTACGGTGACGTGTCTTGTGCTGCTTTGACATTCGCACATCTCCTAGATTGTGGAACTACTGACGGTTGCCGACAGTAACCCATTTCAGCAGGTGGGGTGAATTGTCTGATTTCGGCAACATCGCGCACCGAAGCACTATTTCGTGGGACATTTCGCTAATGTCACGTTCCGTACCGTTGTAGCCAAATGTATTGTCATACAGCATCTTACGATCCATCAAACGTCCTCCGGAAATGTCACTTTCATTCACCGGACAAGGCAATCGATCAGGTTGCGCGCATTCCCGACTCCATTCTCCGCGCCACATTCATATCGGCGCAGTACGGAATCCATATGAATTCCCCAGGGTTTGACGCGCGTTGTTCTTCAACCGCTGTGTTGTGCGGACATATCCGGCAGCTGAACAGGTGAGTACGCCGACCGCAGCCGCAGACGGGCCTGGCACATGGCAGGCCCGTCGCCTTACGCTGACGACCATCACGCACGACCACGCGGAGGCCACGTTGCAGAATCCAGAAGCTTTTCTCGACCAGTTCGCCGACGACGCAGGTGGTCGGGTATTCGCCGAGCCGTACCACACGCCCGACGGGGCGACCGTCATTCCCGTGGCGAAGATCGGCCGCGGCGGCGGCGCCACGACGGCAAAACCGCTCGGCGTGTTCGTTATTCGCGATGGCGGCACAACGTGGGTACCGGCGGTGGATGCCGACCGTATCGCGTTGATCGGCGTGGTGACCGGCCTGATCACCGCGGTGATCGGTTGCCTGGCGATCCTGCGGCGTCCGCCGTGGCCTGACCTGTCCGACCACGGGAATCCGGTGTCGCGTCGCCGCCGATTCAATCCATAACTCCCTCGTTGCGTGGTTTCGCGATTCCACGCCCGGGTAACCGTGGTGCGGGGGTCGTGGAGTTGTTCTGCCGCGGGACATGGGCCACCGGCATGCAGGCCGTTTGGAACCCTGACCTGGGCGCCTGGGGCGTTTGGGACATGCGGACCAGCACGTTCAATCGGCTTTAGCACCCCAAGAAGCGGCCGCCACCCCGTCGTGACGACGCGGTGGCGGCCCGCATTTGTCCACCGCCAGAAGCGGTCATCACCAAAATCACTGGAAACTGTACGAATACTCCCAGCTTCATTCCAGGCGGAAATGCTAATCGCTACGTCAATTCTTTCTACCGTTACCGCCAGACATTGGCAGCGGGCGGGCGGAGGGGATGAACCATGGGTTGCGCACGGTATGTCGGTCGGGTCGGGGCCTTGGCGGTGTTCCTCGGAGTGGGTGTATCGGTCACAACAGGACAGGGACTCGCCTACGCCGAGCCGACATCGACATCGACGTCGACCAACACGTCGCATGCGACGGGTGCGACGGATGCGACGGGCTCGGAGAAGGCGGCGCCCAAACACGCGCCTGCCCCAGCCACCGCGACACAGCCCGACGCCACACCGGCATCGACAACAGCGGATTCCACGCCGTCTCCTGTCCACAATCCGAAACCGCGGTCCAACAACGACAATAAGGGCACCGACACGGCCGACCGTCACCGTACCGCCAATCTCAATCGTCACGCGGCAAGCGTCACCACGACAGCGTCAACCTCGACAACTGCCGACATATCCATCAGCGCCACAAAGAAACCCATCCAGCCGCAACCCACCGCTGCCACGATCAGCCACTCCCCCGCGCCGTCGATCGTCGCAACGGCGGCGGTGCCTGCCACCGCATCACCAGGGCATACGACCACGACGACCCCGTTGGCGGCGGTCGTGACCCCGACCGTGTCCGCACCGACCGCGCCCAACCTCATCGGCCAGATCGTCAGCGCGGCAAAACAACTCATCGGCATCGCCCTGCAACCCCTGGTGTCGGCCCTGCCGTCGAACGTGCCCGCCAATTCACCGGTACTGTGGACGGTGCTCGCTTGGGTGCGCAAGCAGATCGAGACGAATCTGCTTCCCCCACATGTGGTTTCCGCTTGGAACGTGACCAGCCCGAACCTGCTGGTCAACCCGAGCGCAGAACTCGGGGACCCGTCACTGTCCGGCGGCAGCACGGTGTCCATTCCCGGCTGGACCGTCACCGGCACGCCGACCGTCATCAAATACGGGACCGTGCGCCAGATCCCGCTGGGCCTGTCGACGCCCGGGCCGACGCTGCCGTCGATCTTCAATTTCCCGAGTGATCCTCCGACGTCCAGCGACACGCAGTTCTTCGGCGGCGGCAATGTTGCGACCTCGACGCTCAGCCAGACAGTCGATCTGAGTGGCGCCGCGTCGGGCATCGACGCCGGCACGACGCCCTTCAAGCTCAGCGGGTACCTGGGCGGCGCCATGATCGACCCGTCTGAAGCGTCGGTCAAGGTCACCTTCCTCGACGCCAATGGGACGCAATTGGGGGTCGGCAATGTCGCGCCCGTCGGTCCCCTCGATCGCTGGCTCCAAACCGGACTACTCCAGCGCAGCACCGAAGGGACCATCCCCGTCGGCACGCGGTCAGCGCAAGTGACGCTGACACTGCAGGACTTGAACCCATTCACCGGTGGTTACAACAACGCGTTCGCCGACGACCTGTCATTCACTGTGGGCGCCGCCCTCCCGGCTCCACCGCCGCCCACCCCGCCGAAGTCGACGGTCGGCGCACTGGATCACGTCTTCATGGTCTATCTGGAGAACAAGGGCTACGGCGACATCGTCGGCAGCCCCAATGCGCCGTACCTCAACAGCCTGATCAACACCTACGGTGTCGAGACGGATTACTACGCGCTGACCCACCCGAGCGATCCGAACTACTACCCGATCCTCGGCGGCTCGGACTTCGGGCTCAGCTACAACTGTGCGACCAACTGCATCAACGCCACGAACCTCGCCGACAGAATCGAGGGCGCCGGCAAGACGTGGGCCGGGTACGCGCAGGGCATGTCCGCGGCCGGGCCGTACGTGTCGACAAGCGACTACGCGCCCGACCAGCTGCCGTTCCTGGCCTTCAGCGACATCTACAACAACCAGGCCCGGGCCGATGCACATCTGCACCCGCTGACCCAGTTGGCGACCGACCTCTCGTCGTCGACGACCGCACCGAATTTCGCCTGGTTCGCGGCGAACGAGGCCAACAACGGCGAGGGCCCCATCGATTTCCCCACGGGCATCCTCAATTTCATCGGCAGCATGTTGACCAACCACCAGTACAACGTCAAGGCCGCCGACGAGTTCCTGCAGCAGACGGTCCCCACCATCGTGAATTCAGCGGTGTGGAATGACCCGACGCAGAAGAGCGCAATATTCATCACGTTCGACGAAGACACCGACAATCTGTCGCTGGGCTTCGGCAATGGCGGCAATCACGTTGTCACCGTGGCGATCCCGTCGCCCGGCGCCGTCGCAGCCGGGATGCGTTCCGGCAACTTCTCTGACAGCAGCTACGCCAACCACTACAGCCTGCTCCGGACCATCGAGAATTCGCTCGGCGTGGCGCCGTTGACCAACAACGACGCCTTCGCCGATCCTCTCAACGGGTTCTGGGACCCGGCACCCGTGATTCCGTAACCGGCCCCGGACGCCCACATCTCGCTACCTCCCGAAATTGAACGTAGGACCCGAGGAAACCTCGGGTCCTACGTCTACTTCAGTGCGGGTTCAGCAGATCAGAACCAGTCGACCTGCGCCTCGACGGTGGTGCGGTCCAGGCTGGCCAGCAGGTCCAGCTGGGTCGTCACCTTGGGCAGCTCGTAGCGGAAGAAGTACTGTGCGGCAGCACGTTTCCCGTCGTAGAAGTTGCCGGTGTTGCCGCCGACGGCGTTCAGCTGCTCCAGCCAAATCCAGGCCATCACGATGTGGCCGGCGGCCTCCAGGTAGGCAGTCGAGTTCGCCAGGGTGGTCTCGGGATCACCGGCGGCCCACAGCGTCGCGGTCACCTCGACCAGGCGCTCGGTCTGGGCCTGCAGCTCCCGTGCGTAGTCGGCGGTGGCCTCCGATTGCAGTGCGGCCTGGACGGTCTCGTTGATCCGCCCCTGCAGCAGCTTCAAGCCGGCGCCGTCCTGCATGACGACCTTGCGGCCCAGCAGGTCGATGCCGTGGATGCCGTGCGTGCCTTCGTGAATGGCGTTCAGGCGGTTGTCGCGGTACTGCTGCTCCACGTCGTATTCGGTGGTGTAGCCGTAACCACCGTGGATCTGGATGCCCAGGTTGTTGGCTTCCAGGCACCACTGCGACGGCCAGCTCTTGGCGATCGGGGTGAGGACCTCGAGCATGAGGTTGGCCTCGTCCAGCTCGGCACCGGTGAAGATCCGCATCTCGTCGACCAGGCGCGCGCAGTACAGGCCGAGCGCCAAAGCGCCTTCCACATAAGACTTTTGAGCCAGCAGCATGCGCTTGACGTCGGCGTGCTCGATGATCGGGACCTGGGAGCGTGTCGGGTCCTTGTCGCCGACCGGACGGCCCTGGGTGCGCACCTTGGCGTACTCCAGTGACGTGAGGTAACCGGCGTAGCCGATGGCGGTGGCCATGGAGCCGACAGCGACACGGGCCTCGTTCATCATGTGGAACATGTAGGCCAGGCCGCGGTGCTCTTCGCCCACAAGGTAGCCGACAGCGCCCGGCTCGTCGGTGGGCCGGTGGCTGCCGTCGCCGAAGTTCAGCAGGGCGTTGGTGGTGCCGTGGTTGCCCATCTTGTGGTTGAGGCTCACGAGCGCGACGTCGTTGCGGGTGCCGTCGGTCAGGAACTTCGGCACGATGAACAGCGAGATGCCCTTCACGCCGGGGCCGCCGCCGGGGACCTTGGCCAGCACCAGGTGGACGATGTTCTCGGTCAGCTCGTGGTCACCACCGGTGATCCACATCTTGGTGCCGGTGACGCGGTAGGTGCCGTCGGCGGCCTTGGTGGCCTTGGTGCTGATGTCGGCGAGCGAGGAGCCGGCGTCCGGCTCCGAGAGGCACATGGTGCCGAAGTAGCGGCCTTCGAGCATGGGGCGAACCCAGGTGTCGATCTGCTCGTCGGTGCCGTACTCGGTCAGCAGGTTCGCGTTACCGACAGTGAGGAACGCGTACGAGAAGGTGGCGGGGTTGGCGGCGCGGAAGAACGCCGCCGAGGACTGCGCGACCACGTTGGGCAGCTGCATGCCGCCGACGCGTTCGTCGAACGAGCTGGCCATCAGGCCCGCGGCGTTGAAGTCGTCCAGGGCCTGCTTGATCTCGTCGATCAGCACCACTTTGCCGGTCTCGTCGACGAACGGCGGGTTGTGGTCGGCCTTCTTGTTGTGCGGTGCGAAGCGCTTGGTCGCGATGTCGGCGCTCAGGTCGAGGACGGCGTCGAAGGTGTCACGCGAATGCTCCGCGAAGTGCTCGTGCTTGGTGAGCTCGACCACGTCGAGCCACTCGTAGAGCAAGAAGTCCAGGTCGCGCCGAGACATGAAATCACTCACGTGGGTTCTACCTTCCAAAGCAGCCGAACATTAGCAGTCGCTCATTTCCTAAGCGATTGCTAATATCGCCTATTGACCAGGCCCGTGTCAACTGTGTGTACGATCACGTGCACATGAAGACCGACCGGACAACCGATTCGGCCGCAGCCGAACGCATCCGGCGCGCGGCCATCGAGGCGTTCGCCGAGTCCGGCTACGGCGGCACCTCCACCCGCCAGATCGCCAAGCGCCTCAACATGAGCGCGACGGCCATGTACCCGCACTACCGGTCAAAGGAAGAGTTGCTCTACGCCATTGCGCTCGAAGGCCACGGCAGCCTCCTCGCGACCTTGCGCGCCACGGACGACGCCGCCGCACCATGTGCCGAGCGCTTCCACGCGGTCGTCGCGGCGTTCGCCACCTGGCATGCAGAGAACAGCAAGCAGGCCAGGGTGGTGCAGTACGAACTGCACGGCCTGACCCCGGCCCACTACCGCACCATCGCCCCGCTGCGCCACCAGGTCACCGCCGTGATCGCCAACATCATCGAAAGCGGTATGGCGACAGGCGAATTCCACGTCGACAACCTCGACGACGTGGTCATGGCGATCTCGTCGCTGTGCGTCGACGTCTGCCGGTGGTTCCCCTCACGCACGCACCGCGATCCCCATAAATTGGGCGAAATCTACGCCCAGGTCGCCGCCCGGCTGGTGCGCTGACCGCGCTCGTCTGAGTGCCGGCCGATAGGCCAATCGGTACTCGATTTTCCGCGGATTACGTGCAATAACCGGCCAGCCGGCGCTGACCGTCGTGGTGTACTTGCTGCCGACGACAGGAGGCCCGATGGTCAACCCTCCACCGGAGGTCCGCGATGAGGTCGTACCGGCAACAACGGACAACCCATCCACTGTGGACGACGCACTGGCGCCTGAGGTCCGGTTGCGGCGCGTGCGCGGCCGCTTCAGCATCCAGTCGAAGCTCATCACGATGCTGTTGGGGGCCAGCATCGTGTCGGCTGCCGTGGTGGGATTCATCGGTTACCAGACCGGGCAGGCCTCGTTGCGAAACGCTGCCTTCGACCGGCTCACCCAGGTCCGGGAGACCCAGGCGCGCCAGTTCGGCAGTCAGGTCTCCACCTTGAAGAAGGCGCTGCTCGTCTACACCAGCGGCCCGGCGATGGGCGATGCGCTGCAGGCCTTCAGCGCCGGATTCAACGAATTGACCAACACCCCAATTGATCCCGCGCAGCAGCAGGCCATTGTCAACTACTACGAAAAAGAGCTGATCAACCCGATCCAACAGGCGACGGGCGCCAAGCTCAATATCGACCTGCTGCTCCCGTCGACCAACGCCGCCAAGTACCTGCAGGCCCACTACGCCGTCCCGGCTGCGCAGCCGAATGGGCCGGCACCCGCCCCGGATCCCAGCGCCTGGGGGGCCGCAGCGACCCGCTACGACCCGTTCTTCGACAAGATCGTGAACTTGTTCGGATATGGCGACGCGCTCCTGATCGACCCGGCAGGCACCGTCGTGTACTCGGCGAGAAAGCGTGCCGACCTCGGAACCAACATTCTGTCCGGACCGTACGAACAAGGGAATCTGCACGAGGCCTACGTGAAAGCGATGGGCGCTGATCGGGTCGACTATGTGTCGGTCACCGATTTCCAGACCTATCACCCGGCCGGCGACCATCCCGTCGCCTGGATGGGAGCGCCCGTCGTGGCCGGAGGTCGCACGATAGGCGTCCTCGCCCTCCAGCTTCCCATCACCGGGATCAACGCGCTGATGACATTCAACGGTGAATGGCAGGACAACGGCCTCGGCGCCACCGGCGAAACCTACCTCGCCGGGGCCGACGATCTGATGCGGTCGAACTCCCGCCTGTTCGTCGAGAACAAGGATGCCTTTCAGCGAGAGGTCACCGCGGCCGGGACGCCCGCCGAACTGGCGGAGCGGGCAGTCCGCCTCGGCGGCACCACGCTGATTCAGCCTGTCGGTGGCGACGCCACCCGAGCGGCGCAACGCGGCCAGACCGGGGTGCGGATCACGACGGACTACCTCGGCCAGGAGACCCTGCAGTCCTATGCGCCGGTGTCCGTGGGGCCCGACGTGACGTGGACGATCGTGGCCAAGATCGACACCGCCGAAGCCTTTGCCCCGGAACGGGTTTTCACCAGAACCATGGGTGTCGCCGTGGCGGCGATCGTCATTCTGGACTGCCTGGCCGCCATGGCCCTGGCGCAGTTGTTCGTGCGCCCCATCCGCCGGCTCGAGGCCGGTGCGCAAAAAGTCAGCCGGGGCGACTACGACGCCGTGATCCCGGCGCGGACCCGGGACGAATTCGGCGATCTGACCAAGACTTTCAACGACATGAGCCGGCTACTGGGTATCAAGGACGAGCTGCTGCGCCGCGAACGCCAAGAGAACGCACAGCTGCTGCGGTCACTGATGCCGGAGTCGGTCGCGCAGCGGTACCGCCGAGGCGATGAAACCATCGGCGAGAGCCATCAGGACGTCGCCGTGCTCTTCGCGGACATCGACGGCCTGGACACCCTGGCCGGCGACCTACCGTCCGACGAATTCCTCACCGTCGTCAACGAATTGGTCCGCCAGTTCGACGATGCCGCCGAACGGTGCGGCGTCGAGGCAATGCGCATTCTGCGCAACGGCTACACGGCCAGTTGCGGCCTGAATGTGCCTCGGTTGGACAACGTCGAACGCATCGTGGCGTTCGCCATCGAGATGCAACGCATCGTGGGCCGCCTCAACGCCGAGGACAATCTGCAGCTCGGTTTCCGGGCCGGTATCGACACCGGCCAGGTCACCAGCGGGCTGGTCGGCAGCAACACGATGATCTACGACATGTGGGGCAGCGCAGTCGACCTGGCCTATCAGATCCAGGCCGGCGGCGGCGAACCCGGCATCTACGTCACGTCGCGGGTGCGCGACGCGGTGCATGACACTCACCGGCTCACCCAGGCGGGACAGTTCGCCGCCGGTGACGCCGAGGAGCCGGTCTGGCGGCTGACGGGGCGGCGGTGAGCATGTACACCTCGGGGCCGGCGTGGTTCTTGTGGGTGGCCGCCATTGCCATCGGCCTGCCGGCCAGCCTGATCATCCTCACCGAATGGCGCCGGTCCCTGTTGCGCCGGAACAGTCCGCTGGCTGCGCCCGTGGGGCTCTTGCGCACCTACGTGCTGCCGGTCGTGGCCGTACTGTTCCTGCTGCTCAAAGTCGCCGTCGTCCCCGCGCGCGATATGCCCATCCGGATCGTGGCGACCCTACTGGTGTTCCTGACGCTGCTGCTGGTGCTCTCCGGCCTCAGCAACACCATGTTCGCCAACGCGCCAGAAACGTCGTGGCGGAGCCGGATCCCGCGGATCTTCATCGACGTGGCCCGCATGGTGTTCATCATCCTGGGCCTGGCGGTGATCTCCCGCTACATCTGGGGCGCCAACGTCAAGGGCGTGTTCACCGCCGTCGGCGTGAGCTCGGTGGTCATCGGCCTCATGCTTCAGCACTCCGTCGGCCAGATCGTGTCCGGTTTGTTCATGCTGTTCGAGCAGCCGTTCCGGATGGGCGACTGGCTGGACACCTCGGCGGCCCGCGGCCGCGTCGTCGAGGTGAACTGGCGGGCCGTCCACATCGAATCCAGTACCGGCGTGCAGATCACCCCCAACTCGGTGCTGGCCGGCACGTCCTTCACCAACCTGAGCCGGTTGGCCACCGCGCACACCACGGTGACCACCACGTTCGCCGCCACAGATTCGCCCGACCAGGTGTGCGCCACCCTCACCCGGATCGCGACCAATCTGCCGCAGCGTGGCGACGACGTCGAGCCGACGACAGTGCCGATCGGGGACCACAAGTACCGCACCACCATCGGCCTCAAATCCCCCGGCGACGACGACGCCGTGCAGGCCACGTTCCTGCGCTGGGCCTGGTACGCCGCGCGGCGCGACAAACTGCACCTCGACGGTGTCGCCGACGACTACTCCACCCCGAAACGCCTCGAGGCGGCGCTCGACGAAGTCGCCGCACCGGCGATGCGGCTGAGCCAGAGCGACCAGCGGGCCCTGATGCCCTACGCACGTCTGATCCGTTACGGCACAGGCGAACTCATTCACGCCCCAGGAGAGGTTCCCAAGACCATCACGGTGCTGGTCTCTGGCCGGGTGCGGTTGACCGTGCCCGCCGGCGACGGGTCCGTCACCGCGGTCCGCAGCCTCGACAAGGGTGCGCTCCTGGGCGTTGCCGCGTTCACCCACCAGGCCAACCTGGCGTACGCGCACGCCCTCGACGAGGTCACCCTCCTGCAGATCGAGCACGACGAGATTCAGCGGCTGCTGACCGACCGTCCACTGCTGTCCCGGGAATTCGGCCGCCTCATCGACGAACGTCGTACCGAGGTGCAGTCCGTCCGCAGCGCCGCGAAGAAGGCGATCCAGGCGGCCGGTCAGGACGTCACCGGTCAGGACGCGCTGCCGTCAATCGCGACCCCCGGCAGTCAGGGAGCCGAATCCCGTTAGCTCGCAGGCACGCTCAGTTCGCCGGCCAGTTCGCGCCGCAGGACCTTGCCGGTCGGAGAGGTCGGCAACTCGTCCCGAAACACCACGCGATCGGGCGTTCGAGAACCGCGCAGGGCTGCCCGCACATGCTGGCGCAGTGCCTCGGGGTCCGGCGACTCGTCGGCCTCGGGCACGACGACCGCGACAATGATCTGTCCCCACTCGGGATCCGGCACGCCCACCACCGCGACGTCGCGTACCTGCGGATGTTCGACGAGGACGTCCTCGAGCTCCGCGGGCGCGATGTTCTCCCCTCCGCGGATGATGGTGTCGTCGGACCGGCCGTTGATGAAAAGGAAGCCCTCGGAATCCAGCCAGGCGAGATCGCGGGTCGGGAACCAGCCGTTCTCGTCCAGCACCGAACCGAGGTCAGTGTACTTGCCCGACACCTGCTCGCCGCGGATGAAGAGCTCACCGATCTCGCCGTGGCCCAACGGTTTACCGTCTTCGGCCCGGATCTCCACCTCGATCCCGGGCACCGGCCGGCCGACCGATCCCAATCGTCGCTTCACGTCCTCATCTGGTGACTCGTGTGCGGCACGGTGGTCCTCGGGTGTCAGGACGGCAATGGTCGAGCTCGTCTCGGTCAGCCCATAGGCATTGACGAACCCGACCTCCGGCAACAGGTCGAGGGCCCGACGCACCAGTGGCAGCGGCACTTTCGATCCGCCGTAGGCCAGGTTGCGCAGGGCACCCGGAGCGGCCGCGCCGCGCACGAGTTCGGCGACGATCCGGTCCAACATGGTCGGCACCACGGTGCCCGATGTGACAGCTTCCGCGGCTGCCAGTCGGAGCCATTCGGCGGCGTCGAACTTTGGCAGGTACACCATCTTTCGACCCGCATACAGGTTCGACAGCGCCGCGCTCACGCCGGCGATGTGGTACGGCGGCACGCAGATCAGCGCGGCGTCCCGCGCGTCGGCCGAGTCGAATTCGACGGTGCGGGTGACGTAACTGGTCAGGTTGTGATGCGAGAGCTCGACAGCCTTCGGCTTGTTCGTCGTGCCGGAGGTGAACAGCACGATGGCAACATCATCGGGGTCGGCGAACTCGGCCGCTGCCTCCGTGGTTTTGCCCGCGTCGACGAAAGCCTTCGATTCCATTGCGCGGTCGTAGTTTTCGGCGACGTCGGCGTACTCCTCGTCGTAGATCACCAACGGATCCGGCAAGCGCGCGATGAGGTCGCGCAACGCGCCGGGGCTGAGGCGGTAATTCAGCGGCGTCAGCGGACGGTTCGCCCGCGCCGACGCGAAGATGAGGAGCGGCAGCATGGCGCCGCCGGTCCCGATGTACGCGACGCTACCTGCGCCGGACGCCGAGACGACACCACCTCCGCCGTCGGCGAGCCGGTTCAGTTCATCTGTCGTCCAGCGGGTTTCGCCGGAGACGACCGCGGCACGGTCCGAATTGGCCGACGCCGCCATATCGAGCAGAATCGCAAGACTCACGGAAGACTCCGTCTAAATGGGATCGAACTTCGAAATGAGCCAATTGCCACCGCTTTTGGCCATGGTCACCCGAACGCTACTGGCGGCCAGGCTCGGTTGCGGCCGCTCGGTGCTCCGCGTCTCCTGATCGATGAACAACAGCACCACGGCCGAGTCGGGCTTCAGCTCCGAGACCGCCGACTGGACCACGGACGCGGTCGTCTTCACGCCACGCTGCTTGGCGGCCGGCGCCACGATCTGCTGGCTGAATTGGCTGTAGTACGTGAGGAAATCGCCGGTGAGATGCGACTTGGCAGCCGAGAAGTCCTTGTCCAGCGTGTCAGGCGAATAGGACAGCAGGGCCACCGCGCCGGCTGATGCCGCATCGATCACCGTGTGTTCAGCAGCGGCATCGGTCTGCTTGTCAGGCCGATACTGGGTCCAGTACAGCGATCCCGCCAGCGCCGCCGACGCGGCGACCAGCAGCGCCACGACGATCGGCAGCCACCACTTCTTGATGCTCACGTTCTTGACACTCACGGTACGAACTCCACCTTCGCCATTTTGAGCACGCCGCCGTCGCGGCTCACAGTGACCTTCAGCCGCCACGCGCGCGGGTCGTTCTTCGCGCCTGCGGAATTCGTGACCTCCGATGTGGCGGCGACCAGCACCACCGCGGAATCCTCGCTCATCGACTGCACCGCGGTGAGGTTGACGGTGCCGTTCGTCACGACCTTGGACTCTTGCACCACCTTGACGAAGTCGGTTGCGCGCGAGGCGAAGTCGGCCTTGAATTCGCCGGTGGAGCTGTCAAGGATGTGCTGCACACCCTCTTTGGCGTTGTTGAAGTCGAGCGATGTCATGTTGACCACACCCAGCCGGGCCGCCGCGGTGAACTCTGCCGCCCGTTGCCGGTCGGCCTCGACGCCGCGGTGGTGCCAGATGATGGCGGCACTGATACCCAGCAGCGCGACGATCAGCAGTGCGGCCACCCCTACCGCGAGTACTCCACGGAGCGACCGCCAACGGGGTGACTCACTCGGGTCCGCGGGCTCACCGACGAGATCAGGGTCACCGACGGCTGCGGCGTCGTCCACTTCCGGCTCATTGAGTTCAACGGCAGCCACCGGCGCCTCATCGACGGCCGCGGCGGTCGCCTGCGCCTGCCTGCGCAGTCGGATGGCTCGTGCCCGAGCGCGCGCGGCTTCGGCAGCCGCTTCGGCCGCTTCGGCTTCCGCCTCTGCTTCCTCGGCCAGGATCGCCGGATCGTCGTTCGGTGCGTGGGCTAGCTCGTCGGCCATGGCGCTCTTCGGGGTCATGAGTCGGAGTCCAGTGCCGCCGACTCGACGGACTCCGTTATGCCTACCATCCGCCATGCGCACGTCACAGCCGAACTCGCGGTGGAGTGCCATGCAGACCACCATCGTCGTTGCGCCGCGGCAGCATGGACACCTCCTCATCCGATCAGCAGATGCAAACGACATTATCAGAAGCGATAATGGCATTTCTAGACATCGCCTAATTGCCCACTCTAAATGCGTTTCTAACTGCGAGAATATTATTCTCGCTATTTGTTCAGCGGTCGGATGGTGCCGCGTCGGCGCGACGCTGCAACGTCGGACCAGCCATCGCCACCAGCGCGTCCTTGGTGACCTTGCCGGTGGCGTTCTGCGGCAGTTCCTCGACGAATTCGACGAACCGCGGCGCCTTGTACCCCGCCATCCGCTCCCGACTCCACGCGATCAGTTGCTGTTCGGTCATCGGCGACGCCGAGACGACGAACGCCATCCCTACTTGCCCCAACCGGTCGTCGGGAACACCGATGACCGCGACCTGATCCACCGCCGGATGTTCGAGCAGGTAACCCTCGATTTCCGCCGGATACGCATTGAAGCCACCGACGATGAACATGTCCTTCTTCCGGCCGATGATGCGCAGCCGGCCGCTGTCGTCGAACGATCCGAGATCACCGGTGTGCAACCAGCCGTCGGTGTCGACGGCCTCCGCGGTGGCGACCGGATCGTCGAGGTATCCCGCCATCACGGTGTAGCCGCGGACCAACACTTCGCCGTCGTCGGCGATGCGTACCTCGACGCCGTCCGAAGGGCGACCCACCGTGGTGGCGATGTCCTCGAACGAGTCGCCAGGCCGGGACATCGTGGCCGTGCCGCACTCGGTGAGCCCGTACCCCGTCGCGAGCGTCTGGAAAGGCAGCTCGTGCAGGACGCGGCGCACCAACTCCACGGGGATATCCGCGGCGCCGGTGACGCCGGCCCGCAGCGTCGCGAGCCTCGCCTTGTCCGGCACCGCGAGCAGCGAGTGGTAGAGCGTCGGTGGACCGGGAAGCACGGTGATACTTTCGCGCTCAACGAGTTCCACGACGGCGTCGGCGTCGAACACCGCCACCGGCAGTATGGTGGCGCCGCGGATCAGCGCGGCGATGATGCCCGCCTTATAACCGAAGGTGTGGAAGAACGGGTTGACGATCAGATATCGGTCGCTTTCCCGAAGGTCGACCCGGTCGCACCACTCGGCGTACTGCCGCAGGGTCTGCCGGTGGTTCATCATCACGCCCTTGGGGCGGCCGGTGGTACCCGACGTGTAGATGATGTCGGCGATGTCGTCGCCGTCGATGTCGCGGCACTCGTAGGGCTCTGCGTTGTCGAGGAACCCCGACCTCAGGTCGATGGCCGGCACACCGGCGGGGACATCGAAATCCTGCCCCAGGAAACCTTTCTCGACCATCACCGCCTTGGCGCCGCTGCGGGTGATGATGTCGGCCGCCTCCTCGGCCTTGAACCGGGTGTTGACCGGAACCACTACTCCCCCAGCGGTGATCAGCCCCAACGCGGCGATCACCCAGTCGGCCGAGTTGGGCGCCCAGATGGCGACCCGGTCGCCCTTCGCGATCCCCAGCGCGTGGAAGGCGCCCGCTGCTCGCCGGATACGCCCCGCCAGTTCGGCGTACGACAGGCGCAGCGGTCCGTCGACCAGCGCTTCCGCGTCGCCGAATCTCTCCGCGGTGCTCAGCACCATCTCCGGAATTGTGCACCAGCTCATGATCGAAGCCCTTGGCGCACCAGGAATTTCTGCACTTTCCCGCTGGCGGTCCGCGGATAATCCGCCACCTCGTGTAGTTCCTCGGGCCACTTCTGGCGCGCCACACCCGCAGTCGCGAAGTGCTCGCGCACCTGCTGCAGCGTCGGCAGGACCTGGCCGGGCCTGACCCGCACGACGGCGGCCACCCGCTCGCCGAGCCGGGCGTCGGGTGCCGCCACCACCACAGCGTCGGCGATGTTCTCCATGCCCAGCAGCACCTCTTCCACTTCCACGGCACTGACGTTCTCCCCGCCGCGGATGATCACGTCGGCCTTGCGATCGGTGATCGTGAGATACCCGTCCGCGTCGAGGAATCCGATGTCGCCGGTGCGGTACCAGCCGTCGTCGTCGAAGGCCTGCGCAGTCAGCGCGTCGTCGGTGTAGCCGAGGCACAAGTCGGGGCCACGGCTGAAGATCTCGCCCTCGTCGTCCAACCGGATCTCGACGCCCGGCCGGGGATCGCCGTCGGTGAAGAGACGTTTCACCTCAGGCGCGGTCGGATGAGTGCCGGTGATCGACGGATGCTCGGTGCTGCCGTACGCGCGGTAGACGAATACGCCCAAGTCTGACAACCGGCGCGTCACCGCCGCCGGCACCGATGATCCGCCCAGGCCAACGGTTTTCAGCAACGCATGGTGTTCGTCCGTGCAGTCGGGATGGTCCAGCAGGCTTGTGACGAAGTACGGCGGTCCGCCGCCGACCGCGAGTCCGTCACGCTTCATCAATGCCAGCACCTGGCCGGCATCCCAGCTGTCGCAGAGGTTGATGGGCCGTCCTTCCAGCACCGGGATGAGGAACGCGCCGACCATGCCGATGAAATGGCCGACGGGCGCGACAGTCAGCTCTTTGCCACGCTTGGTGGGGTATCCGGCGTTGAGTTGGCGCGTCTCGCAGACCAGCGACTGATGGGTGTGGACGACGCCTTTGGGGTTGCTGGTCGTGCCGGACGTGTAAGCGATGAGCGCCGGTGCGGCCGGGTCGACGGGGAGGGTGCCCGTCATCGGTTCGTCGGCGAGCAGGTTGTCGAAGTCGCGGCCCACCACCCCGACGATCGGCACGTCGGCGCACAGATCGGCGTGGTGGGCCGGCCGACCGGCGTTATCGGCGGTGATGAAGACGCGCGGGGCGGCGTCCGCGAGGATGTGCGCCAGTTCCTTGCGGCCGTAGAAGTGCACGATCGGTACGACGACCGCGCCCAGAAACGCCGCCGCCCAGAACACCGCGGCGGCTTCCATCCAGTTCGGCAGTTGGAAGGCGACGACGTCGCCGGGGCCGACGCCACGTGCCCGCAGTCCCGCGGCGAGCCGGCGGGCCACATGCTCGGCCTCGGCGTAGGTACCCGACCAGCCCCGGACTGCCGAGTGGATCCGGAAGTCGGCGTCGGGCGCGGCCCGCACGCCGGCAGCCAGCAGGTCACCGACGGTTTCGGTGGTCCACCAGCCGTTGTCTCGGTATCTGGCGGCGAGATCGGCGGGCACGGTGCGGTTTACGGGGCTGCGGAGACCAGTCATGACACCGGGAATCGTATTCTCCAAAATAGAGAAAGCCAATATCGCCGGTTGGGCCTTGGCGCTGAAAACTTTGGCCACTTTGTTTGCGCTGGTCACGGTAGGTAACTAGCGCCCCATCTGGCACGCTCACTTGTCAGTGCTTCGAACTAGTGTTCGCAGCATGAGATTCGCCGATCCGGCTGTTATCGAGGAGGCCTACGCCGACCTCGAAGCTGACACCACCCGGATCGCAGACCTCGACTACAGCAGGTTGAGTGTGCCGGACCTACTGGAGTTGCAGTCCCGCCGCGAACGACAGAAGTGCGCCGCCGAAGCGGTCGATCACCGCATCCTGGCCGCCCTGGTAGCCCAAACCAGCCCGAAAGAGATCGGCGGGAAAAACTGGGCCGACGTGCTGCGGATCCGCCTGCACATCGACGCCAAGGAAGCCCGCCGGCGGGTTCGGGATATGGAGAATCTAGGTCCACGATTGGGGTTGACCGGCGAGGTGTTGCCACCGCGGTGGGAAGAAGCCGCCCGGGCTCAAGCCGATGGGGCGATCAACACCGACCACGTCGAAGTGATCGCAAACTTCATGGCGAACCTGCCCGACTGGGTGGATCCGGCGACCACAACCCAGAGTGAGCAGACGCTGGTGGCCCGGGCGAGGCACCAGACCCCCGAAGAGCTGCGAGCCGCGGCCAACAAACTGCTCTACGAACTCGACCAGGACGGGCCCGAGCCCGACGACACCGAACGCGACCGCAAACGCGGGATCAGCCACGGTAAGCAACGCCAGGATGGGACCTCGGAGGTCAGCGGCCCCCTGACCCCCGAAGCCCGCGGGTATTGGGATGCGATCTACGACAAGTACGCCGCCCCCGGGATGTGCAACCCCGCCGATGAGGTGCCCTGCATCAGCGGGACGCCCACGGCGGAGCAGATCGCGGGCGACACCCGCACTCTCGCGCAACGTCAACATGACGCGCAGATGTGGGTCGCCCGCATGGCCCTGACCTCAGGCATGATGGGCGAACACAACGGGCTACCCGTCACCGTGATCGCGACCGGGACCGTCACAGACCTCGAACGCGGCGCCGGTGTCGCGGTCACCCATACCGGGACGAAGCTGCCGATCCGAGATCTGATCCGTATGGCGGGTCAGGGTGCGCATCACTATCTGACGGTGTTCGACCAGCACAGCAGCATTCCGCTGTATCTGGCCCGGGCCCGCCGCACCGCATCACCGGGCCAACGCCTCGCCCTGTTCGCCGCCCACCTGGGCTGCACCCGACCCAATTGCACCGCCCCAGCCTCGCGCTCCCAAGCCCACCACCTGATCCCATGGAAACACGGCGGCAGCACCGACATCACCAACCTCACCCTGGCCTGCGGCTGCGACAACCGGCTCGCCGACACCGGCGGCTGGAGCACCACCATGGGCCCCCACGGCCGCACCCCGTGGACCCCACCACCACTCTTAGATGTCGGCCAACCAAGAACGAATCAGTATCACCACCCGACGCTGCATCCCACCGAGGGTGAGGACGCCGATGGCGAAATCGAGAGTCCCACAGACTGATTGGCATTCATGGCGGGGTGGCAGCCACCGCGCGATGCCGCACGCGCAGGCGGCAGGCCGGCACGGCACGCACCGTAGGGCCTACACCTCGGCCTGCGCACTCGTGGCCTTCCGCAATACGCTCCCGCGGAGGAACTCTCAGATCGGGAGACACGCGCTAGCCGGCAGGACTGAACTCCAGATGCAGCTCGGTGAGCCCGCGCATCTGCCAGGTCGGCTCGTAGGTGTAGCGCCGCGTGCCGGCCGGGCCATGGTGCTCTTCGCTGATGCGGATGTCGGCCATTCGGTCGAGGATCCGGTTGAGCGAGATGCGGCCCTCGGCCCGTGCCAGCGGTGCGCCGGGGCACGAATGGCTCCCCCGGCCGAACGCGATGTGCTCGCGCACGTTGGGCCGGTCGAGACGAAATTCATGGGGCTGCTCGAACTTTCGCTCGTCGCGGTTGCTCGCGCCGGGCAGGAGCATCACCATCGAGCCGGCCGGCACCACGGTGTCACCGACGGTGGTCGACGTACGCGCCATCCGGAAGTGACATTTCACCGGGCTCTCCATCCGCAGCGCCTCCTCGACGAAAAGCGGTATCAATTCCCGGTTTTCGCACAGCAGCTGCTGCATGTCGGGGTTCTCTCCGAGCACCTGCATGCCGAAGCTCAGCAGCTTCGTCGTGGTCTCCTGGCCCGCCGCGAACACGAACGTCGCCAACCGCACGACATCGATGATCTCGGGCGTCGATCCGTCCGGGTATTTCGCCTGCGCCATCTCGGTCAGTACGTCCTCGCGCGGCTCGCGGCGGCGCTCGGTGATGTAGCCGGTGAATTTCTCGTCGAGCCATTCCAGTGGGTTGTGAGCGCGGGTGACGGTGTCGTCCGTGATATCGCCGACCACCTGGCTCCCGTTCACCGCCCGGAACTCGTCGTGGTCGGAGCGCGGTATGCCCAGCAGGTCGGCGATCACCAACCCGGAGAACGGCCGCGCGTAGTCGGCCAGGAATTCGCCCGATCCGCGGGAGACAAACCGGTCCAGCAATTGGTCCGACAGCTCCCACATGAAGTCTTCGTTCTCCTTGAGCCGCTTGGGGGTCAGTAGTCGGCTCAGGAGCCCGCGGGTTCGGGCATGCAGCGCACCGTCCTGGGTGACGATGTGTTCGCTCATCGGAATCCGATCGCGGTACTCCTCGAGCAAATCACTGATGTCGTCGCCTTCCGGCTGAAAAGGCAACCCGGAGAAGGGGCCTGCCACCGACACGCACGACGAGAACGCGCCGTCCTTGTAGACGGCGAGCGCTTCGGAGTGCCCCGACACCGCCAGCACCCCGTGGTGCGGTTGGTCCAGTACAGGGCATTTCGCGCGCAACCCGTCGAAATAGGGGTACGGATCGTCGACCAGCGAAGGATCGGCGAAGAAGTTGGTCGAGTCGAGGTCGGTCATCAGACGCTCCTGGTTGATTTCAGCCGAACAGCACGGGCAAGGCGGTCGGCGACCGGAAGACCTGCCCACGGATATGGGGGGCCTCGGCCGCAGGGTCCAAGCGCAGATTGGGCAGCCGGTCGAACAGCAGGTTCAGCGCCACCCGCATCTCCAGCCGGGCGAGGTGCATGCCCATACACACGTGCGCGCCGTGCCCCCATGAGATTGGCGTGCGGGCCGCCCGGAAGATGTCGAAGCTGTCCGGATCGGCGTAGCGGTCCTCCTGGCGGTTCGCGGCCCCGAGCATCGGCATCACCGACGAACCCGCCGGGATGTCGACGCCACCCAGCTGAGTGTCGCGCACGGCGACGCGGGTGATGGTCAGCAGCGGCGCCTCCCAGCGCACCGCCTCCTCGATGGCCTGCGGGATGAGCGACCGGTCGGCCCGGACGGCGTCGAGTTGGTCCGGGTGGGTCAACAGGCCGAGCAGCAGGTTGCCCAGCGAGCGGTAAGTGGTCTCCACGCCGGCCGGCAACAGCAGCCGCAGGAACGAGAAGATCTCGTCGTCGTCGAGCTTCTCGCCGTCGATTTCCGCCACGGCGAGGCTGCTGATCAGGTCGTCCTGCGGGTCGGCGCGGCGGGCAGCAAGGATCGGGGCGAAGTACTCCTCCAGCGCCTTGGAAGCGGCCTTCCCGCGTTCGGGATTGATGGTGAACGACAACAGCGAGATCGACCACCGCTGGAACTGCGGGTAGTCCTCTTCCGGCAGGCCCAGCAGGCCGGCGATGATCCGGGTCGGGTAGGGAAAAGTGAATTCCTTCACCAGGTCCACCTGGCCGTCGCCGACGAAGCCGTCGATCAGTTCGTTGCCGACACGACCGACCAGGTTCCCCTCCCATCGCGCAAGAGCCTTCTGGGAGAACGCCTTTGATACCAGCGCACGATGTCTGCCGTGGTCGGGCTCGTCCATACCCAGCATCACCCGCTGTCCCAGCACCTCACCGAACGCCTGGATCACGATGGCCGACGAGAAGGTCTCGTTGTCCCGCAGCATCGTGGCAATGTCCTCGTGGCGGTACACGATGAACAGCGGCTTGCCCTCTTCGCCCGGCATCACCGACATGTCGATGCGCTGGATGCCCTCCTCTCGCCGCAGTCGGGCCATCTCGGTGTAGGGGTCGCGGACGTCACCCGACACGACGTCGTCGAACGCGCCGAAATCCTCGAGGTCATCGAACAGCTCCATTGTGTTGGGCTCCTTGGGTTTCTGGTCAGTTGTTGCGCGCTGGGTACGAGACCGACTTGATCTCGGTGTACTGGTCGAATCCGGCGGCGCCGTTCTGTCGGCCGACGCCGCTGGCCTTGTAGCCGCCGAAGGGCGCCTCGGCGCCGTAAGCCGAGGTCCCATTGAGGCCGATGAATCCGGCCCGCAGGCGGCGCGCGACGGCGACCGAATGCTCGATGGATCCGGACATCACGTTGCCGGCGAGGCCGTACACGCTGTCGTTGGCGATGCGGATCGCATCCTCTTCGTCGTCGAACGGGATCACCGCGAGCACCGGCCCGAAGATCTCCTCCTGCGCGATCGTCATCGCGTTGTCGACATCGACGAAAAGCGTTGGCCGGACCCAGAATCCCTTGGCGAATCCAGCGGGTGGCTCGGGGCTGCCGACCAAGCAGGTGGCACCCTCGTCGATGCCCTTCTGGATGTACCCGAGTACGCGGCTGCGCTGTTTGGCCGAGATCACCGGCCCGCACAGGGTCGCGGCGTCCTGCGGATCACCCGGGGCGACGTTCTCGTAGATCGCTTTGAGGATGGCCACGCCCTCGTCGTAGCGGCTTCGTGGCAGCAGCATTCGCGTCGGGTTGGCACAGCCCTGACCGGCGTGCATGCAGGGCGCGATACCGATGGCGCAGGCGAGACCGAAATCCGCGTCCTCCAGCACAATGGTCGCGGACTTCCCGCCGAGTTCGAGGAACAACCGCTTCATGGATGCGGCACCCTTCTCCATGATCCGTACGCCGACCGGTGTCGAGCCGGTGAACGAGATCATGTCGACCTTCGGCGACAGCGTGAGTTCCTCGCCCACCAGGTGATCGGAGGCGGTCACGACGTTCACGACGCCTGCCGGGATGTCGGTCGACTCGGCGATCAGCCGGCCCAGCCGGGTGGCGTGGAACGGTGTGTCGGGTGCCGGCTTGAGTACGACGGTGTTGCCGGTGGCCAGCGCCTGGGCAAGCTTGTGGATGCTGACCTCGAACGGGAAGTTCCACGGTGTGATGGCGCCGACCACGCCGACCGGTTCACGCCACACCTTGCGCGTGGTCAGCTGCCCGGTCAGCGCGACGAAGGCGTCGCCCAGGTCGGTCTCCCAGGGGTATTCGTCCATCAGCTGGATCGGGTATCTCAGTGCGTCGGAGAGCGGGGCATCCAGCTGGGGGCCATAGGTGATGGCACGCGGGGCGCCGGCTTCGAGAATGAGTTCCTCACGTAGGGCTTCCTTTTCGCCTTTGAGCGCGTCGTCGAGCTGTTGCAGGCAGCGCTTGCGGAACTCGAGATCGGTGGACCAATCGGTGTCATCGAACGCCCGCCGCGCGGCGTCGATGGCCCGCAGCATGTCGGCCCTCGACGCGTCGGAAACCTCTCCGATGACTTCCTCGGTAGCGGGGTTGATATTGGCGAACGTGCCCGCTTCTCCGTCGAGGAGCTTGCCGTCGATCAGCATGCGCGACTCAGACATGATCCCCGCTCTCGGAGGTGTTTCTGGTGGACGAAAGGCGCATCCCCACAGCGGCGACGCGTTGCAGAACGGCGGTCGGCACGATGCGGGCAGCCAGCACCATGGCCCGCTGCCCGGCCGTCAAGTGGATCGCGCCCGGCCGCAGTCTGCCCTGACGCGGCAAGCCCATCGCGATCCGCACCATCTGATGCAGGCCCGCCGTCGGCAGCACCTTGTTCGATAGCAACAGCATTCGCGCGTCGAGGCCGACCGGGTGCTTGGTGAACGGTCCGCCGTCCTCCAGCGCCGCGGCCAGGCCACGGGCAAACCGTTCGGGTGACTGCGCCAACCGCATCGCCGCGCGGCCCCGCTTGTCGATGTTGCGGTGGTGCGGGGCATATGGGCCGTCGAAATCTCGGAGGTCCGTGGTCCCGGCGTCGGTGATGATGTCGGTGTCGAACGTGCCGGTGACCAGAACGGTGACGCCCAGTCCGAACGGGGCGACCTCACCGGCCAGGGACTCCGCCCAGCGTTCGAGGGCACCTTTCGCGGCGGAATACGCTGCGATGGCGGGCATTCCGCGGACCCCACCCTGGCTGGAGATCACCACGATCCGGCCCTGACCGGCTGCCCGCATCGCCGGCAGCAGCGCCTTCGTGAGCAGTACCGGACCCGTCACGTGGGTGGCGAGCATCTGGTCCCACAACTCGATGGGCGTCTCCTCCACCATCCCGGCCGCCGAGATTCCCGCGTTGTGCACCAACGCATGCGGGGCGCCCACGGCATCCTCGATGAGTTCGGCCGCCGCGGCGATCGACGCCCGGTCCTGTAGATCGAGGGGCACGCCGATCAGGCGCGGGTCGTCGTCGAGTGCACCGGTGGCCTCGCGCAGCCGTGGCATTCCCGCGTCCGGGGTCCGCATCGCGGCGACCACCCGCCAGCCATCCCGATAGAGGCGCACCGCGGAGGCGAAGCCCAGCCCCCGGGATGCGCCGGTGATGACGACCGTGCGTGACTCAGCCATGCTGTCCTTGCGCCGCGCAGCGGTTGCTCGTGGCACCCAGCTGAACGTCCGGACGACCGGCGGGCTGGCCTGTCATCCACGTCGACAGGATGCCCACCGAGTACGGGCCCTTCTGTCCGTTCTCCTCGTAATAGCCCTGTGGATCATAGATTTTGGCTTCCGGATATGGCCAAGGACAGGCCACGGAGGTGGCATAGCCCGACATGCGGATGGCCGTGAACCCGGCCCCGTAACAGAAATAGGCGATGTTCAC
The DNA here is from genome assembly GCF_010730955.1 of Mycolicibacterium aubagnense. Taxonomy (NCBI): domain Bacteria; kingdom Bacillati; phylum Actinomycetota; class Actinomycetes; order Mycobacteriales; family Mycobacteriaceae; genus Mycobacterium; species Mycolicibacterium aubagnense. Next base: position 1,287,377 of record NZ_AP022577.1, read on the forward strand.
GACGACGAACATGACCGTGAACATGCCGAGCACTGGACGGCCCGCAAACAACCGGGCCCGCTGCGCCAACTTCTCGGCCACGGTGCGGCCGGTGTCGTCGCGGTAGACGAGGATGCCCGCGGGCACCATGACGAAGGTGACCATGGTCGACTCCCAGAGCAGCGGGAACTGGAACGTGGTGCCGGTGAAGATGGAGCCGAACGGGATCACTTGCGAGTAGATGTACAGCCCGGTGCGGACCAGGGTGAGCTCGAGCATCATGTCGAACAGGAACCCAATGACGAAGATGAACCCGCCCAGTGTCACCAGTGGGTGGCGCCACACGAACGAGTCGACGGGCTTGCGGGCCTGAATCTTTCGCAGAATCCACACTGCCGGGAAGTACGGACCGAATTGGAACATGACGTAGCCGAGAACGATGAAGGGTTCGACCGTCGGCGACAGCGACACCCAGGGCCAGTCCTCGGGCCAGTGCCACAGCGCCGGGTTGTAGACCGCGTACGGCGACCAGTTCATGTACGGGTCCTGCCACACGATCGCCGTGGTGATGAAGGCCATCAGCACGATCGGGCTACCCGGGTTGCGCCGCCACCCCCAGACGCAGACACCGATCAGCGCGGGCACCGAGAAGATCGTGAAGACCTCCCAGACGGTGATCCAGTGGCTGAAACCGAACAGGAAGTCGACGGGCCGGGGCGCGCCCTCCACATTGGGATTGCGGATGCGCGGCGACACCGCTCCCCTGCGGGCGTAGTGGCCGACAATCGCGACGAGCGCGACGATGACCACCGACCACACCCACGGCCAGGGTGAACGACTCTGCCGCGGAGCGGGTTTGGCTTCCAGTGCGGTCATGCGTCACTCCTCGCCGAAGCGGTCGACCAGATGCGAATTGATGCCGTCGGCATCGAGTTGCCGCGCGACGAGATAGCCGGCGCCCATCCAGGCACGGCGGGTCCACCTGCCGAATGACACGCGGGTGCCCGGCGCGCCGGCAGCGGCGGGCATCATCTTGACCCGTTCCAGCGCCTCTTTGACGCCGCGGGGGCTCAGCGGGTGCGCATCGGTGAAGGCCCGCAGCAAGGCGGTGGCGACGTCGCGGTTGACGACGGGAACGCAGTATTGCGGGCGCCGCCCGTATTCCTTCTCGTACTCGTCGAGGAATCGCTGCCCGACGGAGTTGGCTTCGTCGTACTGGTCGACGCCGGTCCATCCCATGAACGCCTGCCACATCACGGGGTTGATCCAGGCGTTCTGGAAGGCGGTGCTGGTGTACCGCGGTGGGTCCCAGTCGAGGGCCTGCAGCGCCGCGTTGAGGAACACGATCCCGAAACCGAAACCGCAGTGCACCAACGCATCCGGCCTCGCGTCGGACATGGCCTTGACGACCTCGTTGATGTTCTGTGCCGTCTGCGCGATCTTCGCTTCGGCGACGATGCGAATGCCCTTGCGCTGACAGGCATTCCGGAAGTGCTTCAGATAGGTGTCGCCGACCAGCGAGTGCTCGATGAGCACACCCACTTCGCGGTGCCCGGCCTTGGCCAGCAGGTCGGCCCAGAAGATCGGCTCGTCGGTGAGCGAACCCTGGGGAAACGAGAACGTCCATTCGCCCAGCCAGTCGTCACTGCCGCTGACGCTGATAGCCGGAATCCGGAAACGCTCCTCGATGGCCTCGCGGGTGGGAACCGCGTTGTCGGAGATGTGCGGCCCGAAAACCGCCAGACATCCTTCGTCGACGAGTTCACCGAACGCGTCGATGACGGCCTTGACGGTACCTTTCGGCAGGCCTTCGACCTCCTTGTAGACGATCTCGACCGGGCGGTCGATGATGCCCTCGGCCAGGGCCGTTTTGAACACGAGCTCGAAGGACCGTGAGAGGTCGTCCTTCATCTCCTTCGGGTACACGTCCGGCAGCCGGAAATCCATCAGGTAGCCCAATTTGATGGGCTGCGCAGTGCTCTCGTAAGACATGCCACCTCCGTTGGTACCTGCCAGGAGAGATGAAACCTAATATTTGTTCTGAACCTAGCTGAGCACTCGCTCAGCGTCAATCATCGCGGTGACGCGTGGGTCAGTCCCGCAGGTAGACGTCGATCATCTCGTCGAGACCCCGGCCCACAATCGGATCGTCGGTGAGTGGACCGGCGATGGCCGCGCGGGCAGCCTCCGGCGCGCTCAGCCCCTCGGCGATCAACCGTCCGGCGGCGATGAGCACCCGGGTCGAGGCCACCTCCCGCAGGCCGGCAGTCTCCAAGCGGCGTATCGCGTGCGCGAACGACACCAGGCGGGCCGCGGCATCACTGCCCACCCCAGCCTCGTGCGCGACGATTTTCTCCTCGACTTCGCCTGCGGGGAAATCGAATTCGATGGCGACCAGCCGTTGCCGGGTCGAGTCCTTCAAGTCTTTCAACACACTCTGATAGCCCGGGTTGTAGGACACCACCAGACCAAAACCCGGGGCGGCATCGAGCGTGATGCCGAGCCTCTCGATGGGCAGCTGCCTGCGATGATCAGCCAGCGGGTGCAGCACCACGGTCGTGTCCTGCCTCGCTTCGACCACCTCGTCGAGATAACAGATGGCGCCCTCCCGGACGGCCCGGGTCAGCGGGCCGTCGACCCACTCGGTCTCACCACCCCGCAACAGGAATCGTCCGACGAGGTCGGCCGTGGTCAGGTCGTCGTGGCACGACACCGTGATCAGCGGGCGACCCAGGTCGTAGGCCATGGCCTCGACGAAACGAGTCTTACCGCAACCGGTCGGCCCTTTCAGCACTATCGAAAGCCCCTGCCGGAAGGCCGCTTTGAATACCTGCTCCTCGTTGCCGACCACTACGTAGTAGGGCCGCGCCCCTGCCGTCATACAGCTGATCCTTTGGTGGTGGGTTTCGAGATGCACCGACGGACGTCGGCCGACTGCAACGCCGATCGGAACAGCGGGCCGATGGTGACACTGAGCTGATCGAGCCGCGGCAGTATCGCATGCGCAGCACTGCCGAAAACCTTTCGCAATTGGTCGGTTTCGGTGCCGGCGCCGACAGTCAGGCACAGACAGCCGATCCCCTGGCGCCGAGCTTCGGCAAGGGCATGACGAGCGTCTGCCGCCCCGTATGCCCGCTCGTAGCCATGGTCGTACGCAAGCCCATCGGATAGCACGACCAGCAGCCGCCGCGCGGTGCCGCCGTCGCGTTGCAGCACCGCAGCTCCGTGCCGGATCGCCGCACCGAGCCGCGAGTAGGCGCCGGGGCGCAGACCGTGGAGACGGCGCAGCACCACTGCGCTCACGTCGTCGCCGAAACGCTTCACCGGCATCGTCCGCACCGCCGAACGCCCTTGGGATTGAAAGGCATACAGCGCCACGCGGTCACCGAGGTCGTGCAGCGCGACCATCAACGCGGCGGCGGCGGCCCGCTGGTGTTCATGCACCGTCCGCCCCGCGGGGCCGAGTTGCCCCACCGAACCGGAAGTGTCCAGCAACAGCAGTACCGACAGGTCGCGGCGGCGCCGGAGGCTCGCGATGTACACAGCCTCGTCGGGCGCGGAACCCGCGAGTAATTCCGCCTGCGCCTCGACCGCGGCGTCGATGTCGATATCGTCGCCCTGAGCCTGCCTGCGGCACCGATCGAGCCCGACACCGAGCCGAGCCAGCGGCCGGCGCAGGCCATGGGCGTCGGGCACCCAAGGCACGCTGGTCCGGTCGGGCTCGGGTTCGACCTCCTGGACCGTGCACCAGTCCGCCCGGTAGCCGCGCCGGTGGACATCCCACTCCGGATAGCTGAATCCGCCGGTGTCCCAGGCACTCCCCTCGTCGGCAGCGGTGGCCATCGAGACCACGGCATGCCCGCCGCCCACCGGTCCGGACCGGGTCCGGTGCGTCGGGGTATCGGCACCAGGCGTGCCGCCCTCCCCGAGCTTGCGCGCCATCGACATCATCTTCGCGAGCAGCTTGCCCACGCCACCGCCACCGCCGACCGGGCTGGTGAAGATGTCCACAACATCGCCTTGGTCTTCGTCGGTGTCACAGGGTAGTTCGGCAAGTTCACACTGTCGCCGGCCACGCGGAACATGCTGGCCGTGCCCGCCGTATTTCGCCGCCGCCAAGACCTTTCGCGATCTGATCGCACCGAAGATCGGGGGCGGATCCGCGATCGGTTCGCGGCCGAACGCCAGGGCGAGGGATGCATCGGGCGAGTCGCTGCGGCGCGCGAGGTCCGTGTCGATGAGTACCCGCACCGCCGGCGGCAACAGTGCCTCCATCTGTGCCAGGGCGCGGTGGCCTTCGACGGCCAGATACCGGCGCGCGATGTCGCCGCGCCGGCCGATCCGGCGCATGATGTCGGCGTCCAGGCTGCCGGCCGCCAACAGCGACGACTGCACCGCCAACGCGCGCCGCTGATCGATCGCGGTGGCGGACGGATCGACGAACATCGTGTCGCCGTCGGTCCACGCCGGCTCCCCCGGAACGGCCTCCGCGACGTCGACGGGGCGGCCCGCCATGGCGGATGCGAGCAGGCCGAACCGGTGGATGTCCTCACCGGTCGCGTCGGTCTCCACGGAATCTGTCATACCTCGCCACAACCTTGACCAAATATCTGTTCCACCATAGAGTTCGAATTCGACCGCAGTCAATGACAACGTCGGAGAACGTGGACTTCTTGCGGAGGATGCCTCGTGCAATGGCGAATTCATCTGGAGCAGAACATGATTGACTTCGCGGGACAGTCGGTGATCGTGACCGGGGCCGGCCGCGGCCTGGGCCGCCTGTACGCGCTCGAACTCGCCCGCCGCGGAGCCGCCGTGGTTGTCAACGACCTGGGCGGCTCGATGCGGGGTGACGGCGCGGATCCCAGCGTGGCCGACGATGTCGTCGCCGAGATCACGACCGCCGGCGGCTGTGCGGTGGCATCGCATGATTCGGTGGACACCCCGGCGGGCGGTGCCGCGATCGTCGCCACGGCGGTCGAGAGTTTCGGGCGGGTCGACGCGGTGATCAGCAATGCCGGCATCTTCAACAGCATTGCGTTCGAGGACCTCTCGGCCGACGACTGGCGCCGGATGCTGAGCGTGCACCTCGACGGCGGTTTCTACCTGAGTCAGCCGGCTTACCGCGTGATGAAGAACCAGGGCTACGGACGATTCGTCTTCGTCTCGTCGTCGGGCGGCATGTTCGGTCAGCCGATGGAAGCGCACTACGCGGCGGCCAAGGCGGGTCTGGTCGGGCTCTCGAATGTCATCGCGATCGAGGGCGCCGCCCACGGCATCCTGTCCAATACGGTGCTGCCGTTTGGCTTCTCCCGCATGGTCACCGAGACGGTTGGCGATCCGAAAGCCCTGGAAGAGACGGGCTTCCTGAAACTGATCGCACCAGAGTTGGTGGTGCCACTCGCGGTGTTCCTGGCCAGCCGGACCTGCGAGTTCACCCACCACAACTATTCAGCTTGCGCGGGACGTTACGCGCGGGTGTTCGTCGGTCTCGGTGATGGCTGGCTGGCCGGCACCGAACCCGCGCCGAGTGTCGAGGACCTCGTCTCGCATCTCGACGAGGCCACTGCCACCGAACCGTTCGCCATACCCGGCTCGATCTTCGAGGAGGTGTTCGGCGTCTGCGATCGCCTGGGCGTCAAGGTCTTTTAGGCCACGATCGAACCGTTACCGGAGCAGGACCCCGAACTTCTGTTCCACGCTAGATTGGGTGGAGCGTGGTAGCCGACCGCGCACGTCCGGAGGGAGGGCTCTGCTGACCCACGCATATGACGACGGCACCCGTCGGACCGAAATCCTCCAGACCGCCGCGTCGCTCATCGCCTCCACCGGCCTGCGGACGTCGCTGCAGGAGATCTCCACCGCCGCAGGCATTCTGCCTGGCAGCCTGTATCACCATTTCGAGTCCAAGGAAGCGATCCTGGTCGAGCTGATCCGGCGCTTCCATGCCGATCTCCATCGGATCGGCGCCACCGCCCAGGAGCGGCTCGACGGACCCGACGCCGCCCCGTTCCCGGAGAAGATCGTCGCGCTCGGGTCCGCCATCGCGCGGTGCGCCGTCCAGCACGGCGCTGCCCTGCAAATGTCGTTCTACGAATCCCCCAGCGACAACCGCGAACTCGTCAAGCTGCTCGGTGAGCCGCACACCGCCGTCCAGCAGGCCATGCTGAACACCCTCCGCGCGGGTAAATGGGCCGGTTACCTCAGGCCGGAGATCTCCGACCTCCCCACGCTGGCCGACCGCATCTGCCAGTCGATGATGCACGTGGGCCTCGACGTGATTCGGAACAACGCGTCTCCCGATCAGGTCGCCACGGTCATGTGCCGGATCATGCTCGGCGGCCTGGCCGGCCGGCTGCCCACCGATGCCGAACTCGACCGCTCGCCCGCGCTTGGCGTCGCCCGAGCCGCGATCGAAACCTGGTCGGACGACGTGGTTTCCGAAGGCAGCGACAGAGCGATCCACGTGCGCGCGGTGGCACGGGCCGAATTCGGCCGTCGCGGTTACGAAGTCACCACGATCCGGGACATCGCGTCGGCAGCCGGGATGGGGATCGGGACCGTGTACCGACTCATCGGGTCGAAGGAAGAACTTCTGGCCTCCATCATGGCGTCCTTCGGCACGAAGGTGGGCGAGGGTTTCGACCGCGTGCTGAGGGCGGACGCGACGCCGGTGCAGAAGCTGGACGCGCTGAGTTGGGTGAACATCAACGCACTGGACCGGTTCCCGGACGAGTGGAAGATTCAGCTGGCTTGGATGCGACAGTCACCACCTGATACGCCCGCCATCGGTCTGGCGTTCACCACCCGTATGCGGCAGCTGAAGACCCTGGTGTCGGAGGGCCTGCGGTCCGGCGATATCCGCATCGACAGCCCGAACCGCGAAATGCTGGCCCGCTGCGTCATGGACGTGTTGTGGATGCCGCAGAACATCGTCGCGGCCGAAGGCACGCGCGCGGCGTTGATCACCGCGCGCGACACCATGGTGCGCGGCATCGCCGTCCGCGACACCTGAGTCGCAGCATCCCCCTTGGCCAGCACTGCGGTGATGCTATTCTCTCAAATGGAGAATGCCACTATCAGTTAGGTAGCGCCATGCAGGGCCAGCACAGCGACGGGTCGCGTTCGGTGAACGTGGAGTTCGACAGCGGGTTGGCTGTGCTGACCATCGACCGCCCGCACGCCCGCAATGCGATTTCGCTCGACACGATGGACCAGCTGAATGCCGCGCTGGACACCGTGGTCGAGGCCCGGGTGCTGGTGATCAAGGGCGCGGGAGACCGCGCCTTCGTGTCGGGCGGGGACCTCAAGGAACTGGCCGCCATCACCACTCACGACGAGGCCGCCGAGATGGCGTGGCGGATGCGCGGCATCTGCGATCGGCTGGTGAATTTCAGCGGCCCGGTGATCGCCGCCCTCAACGGGCACGCGCTCGGCGGGGGCGCGGAGTTCGCCACCGCCGCCGACATCCGGCTGGCGGCCGACGACATCAAGATCGGCTTCAACCAGGTGACCCTGCAGATCATGCCGGCATGGGGCGGCGCGGAACGCCTGGCCGCGCTCGTCGGCCCTGGCCGGGCCCTGATGCTCGCGGGGACCGGGGAGGTGCTCAGCGCTGCTGAGGCCGAACGAATCGGCCTGGTGGACAAGGTGTTCGAGCGGTCACGCTTCGACGATGGCTGGCTCCAGGTGGCCCACGCACTGACGGCAGCGCCGGTGCGCGATATCAAGCGGGTGGTCCGGGGGCTGTCACCCACGGACGCCGTGGACGCCTTCGCCCGGCACTGGATTTCCGACGAACATTGGGAAGCCGTCGACAATCGCACCAAACCGGTGCAGAGTCTTGACGCAGGACGCCCAGCGTGAAGGGAGCATTCGTGTTTCGGCTGCTGCTGACCGCGACGACGGCCGGTGCCGCGGCGCTGGGCTTCGCGTCCCCTGCCGGTGCGGCGCCGCCGCCCGCCCCCACCGGCTGCATCATCACGGGCTACATGCTCCCCATGGGGTGCGATCAGACCACGGCTGCCTCCAATGGTGTTCCGCGCTGGGGCAACGCCTGCAACGATCGCAACAAGCTCGCGTGGGATGACACCGACGTCGGCACCGTGATCGGCACCATCCTGTGCGACGGCAACGTGTGGACCCGCATGGGCCAGCCACCGCAGGGGGTACATCCGGCCGGCTCCCCGTGCGGCGTCGACGACGGCGTACAACCATTCGAGTTCTCGGCGACGCCGGACAACCACCTGGTGGTGTGCGACTGGATGCAGCCGCCGGAGACGCGGACCTGGGTGCCGTACGAGAAGAAGTGGTCGAGTTACTGAGCGGCCAGCCGCGCCCGTAGCTCACGTTTGAGGACCTTGCCGTAACTGTTCTTGGGCATCTCGTCGAGGTATACGTACCGCTTGGGCCGTTTGAACCGCGCGATGCGCTCCAGCAGATGGGCGTCCAACTCGTCGCCCGGCGCGGTGCCGACGATGAACGCGACGGCGATCTCGCCCCACTCGGGATCCGGCGCACCCACCACGGCGGCTTCCGCGACGCCGGGATGCTCCAGCAGCACTTCCTCGACTTCCCGCGGATAGATGTTGCTGCCACCGCTGATCACCACGTCTTTCGACCGGTCACGCAGGGTCAGGTAGCCGCGGTCGTCGAACGAACCCATGTCCCCGGTGTACAACCAGCCGTCCCGCACCGTGTCGGCGGTGGCGGCAGCGTTGTTCCAGTAGCCGGCCATGACAACGTCACCACGGCAGACGATTTCGCCGATCTCGCCGGCGTCGGCGCGAGTACCGTCCTGACGCAGCACGGCCACCTCGACACCGGTGCGGGCATAGCCGACGGAGCCGAGGATGGCGTCATCACCGGATTCGTGGTCCGGGCGGCGCAACCCGGTGATCGTCATGGGCGCTTCGCCCTGGCCGTACAACTGCGCGAACACGGGACCGAACGCGGCCATCGCCTTCTTGAGCCCATCGAGGTACATCGGCCCGCCCCCGTAGATGAGGGCGTGCAGATTGCGCGGCCGGGCTCGCCCGGTGCCGACCAGACGCGCCACCATGGTTGGGGCCAGGAACGCGCTGCTGCCGGGATGGTGGTCGCAGAGGTCGAGGAATTCGTCGGGGTCGAAGGCACCCGACTCGGGCACGACCTGACGCGCGCCCCGTAGCACGTACGGCGGGATGTAGAGCCCGGAACCATGCGACATGGGCGCCCCATGCAGGAGGCTGCAGTTCTCATCCGGGTCATCGAGATCGGCCAGGTGAGCCAGCGTCATGGCCATCAGGTTGCGATGGGACAGCATCGCGCCTTTGGCGCGGCCGGTGGTGCCGCTGGTGTAGAACAGCCATGCCAGTGCCGACGGGTCGGCGTCCGGTGGGTCGACCGGTGGTGCGGCCAGTCGCCGCGAATACGACTCGGCGCCAATGACTTCGGTGGGCCGCTGAAGACGAGCCCCAATGGTCGGTGACGCGAAGACCAGCGAAGCGCCGCTGTCGTCGAGGATCTGCCCCATCTCGCGGGCGTGCAGTTTGTAGTTGATCGGTACGGCCACACATTGCGCGGCCCAGACCGCGAACAACAGTTCGACGATCTCGGGACAATTCTCGGTGGCGATCGCGATCCGGCTGCCGGGTGTTCCGAGCCCGGCGGCCAGGGATAGTGCGCGCTGCCGCAACTCTTTCCACGTGTGCAGCTGAGTCTGTCCGTGGTACACCGCACCGCGATCCCCAAATCGGGTGGCGGCGAGGTCGAGAACGGCGAACATGTTCACCGCGCGATCCACACCGAGTCCAGTGCGTAATCCGACAGGTACTTGGTGGAACTCCACCCGCCGTCGACAACGATGGTCTGGCCGTTGATGAAACTCCCTGCCTCCGAACACAGGAACGCCACGGTGCCGGCAACGTCCTCGACCCGGCCGAGCCGTTGGTGCGGGGTCATCTCGACGTTGATCTTGCGGAACCGCTCGTCGTCCAATCGGTGTGCGACCATCGGTGTGACGGTGACTCCGGGCGCCACGGCGTTGCACCGGATGCCGTGCGCGCCATACTGGCATGCGATGTGTGTGGTCAACGCTGTCAGCCCGCCTTTGGCCGCCGAATACGCGCCGCCGCGCAGCCCACCGACGACGGCGAAAGTCGACGTGACGTTGATGATCGCCGAACCCGGCGCCAGGTGCGGGATGACGTCGCGGGCCAGTCGGAACGGCGCACGCAGCATCAGCCCCAGGGCGTAATCCAGTGCCTCGTCGTCCGTTTCGTGCAGCGGCTTCGGGCTGCCGACCCCGGCGTTGTTCACCAGAAAATCAATGCGTCCCCACCGGCTGAGCGTGGCCTCGACGATGCGGGACGGCGCATCGTCGTCGGTGAGATTCACGGCCAGGGTGGCGATGCGGTCGGGGTTGCGCTGTCGCAATTCCGCCAGGCGGGTTTCATCCCGACCGGTACCCAGCACGGCCATGCCGGCCTCGGCCAGCGTTGTCGCGCAACCGAATCCGATCCCGCTACTGGCGCCCGTGACTATCGCTACCTGCATGTCAGCCTCGCTCTGATCTGGTGCTTGAGAACCTTGCCCGCGTCGTTCTTCGGCAGCGCATCCCACGTCTCGACCTGCTCGGGAACCTTGAACCGCGCGATTCCCTTCGCCACCAGGAAGCTCCGCAATTCCGCGATCCCGGGTGGCGAGCCTGCGGACGGCACGATCACCGCACAGGCCCGTTCGCCCGTCCGCTCGTCGGGCAATCCCACGATGGCAACCTCCGCGATACCCGGATGGCCGACCAGGATGTCCTCGACTTCCTTGGGCGCGATGTTCTCACCGTTGCGGACAATGATGTCTTTGGCCCGTCCGGTGACCACGAGGCAGTCGCCCTGCCACCGGCCGAGGTCGCCCGTCGGAAAATACCCTTCCGCGTCGCGGGATTCGTCCTGTGGGTGACGGTAGCCGACGAGCATCTGCGGTCCCCGGACCCGGATCTCGCCCACGACGAGCCTGATATCGGCGATCGCCGGGCGACCGTCGGTGTCCGCGGCGGCGTCGGGATCATCGAGCGCGCCGACCGTGGTGACCGGAACCTCGGTGGAGCCGTAGACGCGGCTGACCTTGGCCCGTTCGAAATAGGCTGTGGCCCTGCGAATCAACGATGATGGCACGGATGCTCCGCCGCAGATGAACACCTTCAGGTCGGGTAGCCGGGTCCCGGCCCGCGCGGCGGCGTCCAGAATCTGTTCGAGAAACGGCGTCGCGCCGGCTACGTGGGTACATCGCTCGGCGACCATGAGCGCCACCGCCTCGTCGGCGTTCCAGCGCTCCATCAGCACGGCGGTGGTGCCGAGCAGCAGCGGGCACTCGAACGCGTAGATGGAGCCGCCGATGTGGGCGATCGGAGAAGGGACGAGAAAGGTGTCACCCGGCTCGATCAGCCAGTGGTCACGTAGCTGCCCGATCAGCGCACCGATCGAATTATGGCTGTGCAGTACACCTTTCGCGCGTCCGCTGGTGCCCGAGGTGTACAGCAGCAGCGCGGGGTCATCGGGTGCGACGGCCGGGAAATCCGATGGCACCGCGGCGGCCGGCAGTGCGCCGTCGCGCACCGCGACGATCTCTGGCGGCGTGCCCATCGCCGCCGTCACGCGAGCGAGCATGGCGGCGTAGTCATGGCCGCGAAACTCTCTCGGGATGAAGATCATCCGGCAGTCCGCGTCAGCGAGGATGAACGACAGTTCATGGTCCCGCAGCGACGGCAGGATGGGGTTCACCACCATGCCCGCGAGCGCTGCCCCGAGGTAGACGACCGCGGCCTCAGACCAGTTCGGCAGCATGAACGACACCACACTGCCGCGCGGCAGCCGCGCAGAAAAGTGGGCCGCCAGCGCACACGCCTCGCCATACAGCCCGGCGCCATCGACGCGGTGCGCACCGTCGATCAGGACGGTGCGGCTGCTGGTCGCGAGTTCGCGGAGGCCATCGACGATTGTCCGCATCACCGCCTCAGCTCTTGACCCGCCGCATCGTCATCGAATGCCGGTACCGTGCCGCCGGATGCGTGTTGACGGTGACCTGGGCGATGTCACCGTCCGACGTCCGGTAGGTACGCCGCATCTGGAGGGCGGCCGTCCCCAGGTCCACCTTGAGCTCCGCAGCCAGGCGGGATGAGACGACCACCGCCGAAATCTCTTGGTGCACTTCAGCGATACTGACACCGAACAGATCCTCGAGCAGCGGGAAGATGGGCCCCGAGTGCCGGTGCAGCAACCGGCCGACGGCCGCGAACTCGCGGTTGATGTAGTACTCGGTGCGACAGATGGGCGCACCGTTGCCGCTGCGGAAACCCTCGACCGCCAGCCACTGCGAGCCGAGCGCGAGCCCGGTCCTGGTCTCGTGATCGGCATCGACGGTCACCATGGCGGTGGACACGATCTCGAACTGTGCGCCCTCTGCAAAGGCCAGCAGATCGTCTATCGACATCACGTCCTGCGCATAGGCGTTCGCCGTCGACCTGGGCACCACCAGGGTGCCCGCGCGCGGCTTCGACTCGACCAGGTTGTCGTCGCGAAGTCGGCGCAGGGCTTCCCGAACGGTGTAGCGGGACACGGCGAATCGCTCGCAGAGTTCGTGTTCGGTGGGCAGCTGGGAACCGACGGGGTACACCCCGTCGACGATCTCCTTGCGCAGAGTGCGCGCCACCTGCAGGTAGCGATGTTCGGCGGTCGGGGCGGTCACGAGCACTCCCGACGCAGAGCGAGCACGCTGCCGTCGCCGTCGGCAGAGACATAGAGGGTGCCGTCGGGTGCCGCGGCGATGCCCGCGAACGGGCCCTGCGGCCCGGAGAACGGCGGCAGGCCTTTGAGTGGTTTCGGCGCCACCCCGGGTGGCGCGCCGATGGGCAAATCCCAGGCAATGCTCGTGCGGGCCTTGCTGTTCAGATCGAACACGACAATTTCCTTGCTGCCCGCATCGACGACGTAGAGCCGTCCATCAGCCACGACGATGCCCTGTGGGCACCCCAACCCGTCGGCTACGACCTCGACCATCGAGCCCGTCAGTTTCACCACCCGGCCCGCCGCCGATTCCGAGACCAGCACCCCGCCGCCAGGCGCCATCGCAACCCCCACCGGATCCAGCAATCCCGTCGCCAGTGTCTCGACCCCACCGGCCCGCACCGCGAGCACCCGGCCCGACCCGAGTTCGGCGGCGACCACGGTATCGCCGTCGACCGCCACCCCGTACAGCTGGTCGAATCCGTCTGCCAGCACCTCGGTTTCGGCGCGGGCGGGCGCATACCGACTGATCTGACCACCCGAAGTGGTCACCACGAACTCTCCCGCACCACAGGGCGCCAGGCCGCGCAGGAACCCGGGATATCCCGGTGAGAACAGCATCCCGACCGTCTGCAGCCCACCGTCGGCGCCCACCGCATAGAGGTAGGTGCCGTCGGCGATGTACAGTCGGCCATCATCTCCGACCGCGAGGTCCAGCGGCCAGTTCAGCCCACCCGGCAGCAGAGCACGCGTCGATCCGTCGGGGAGAATCTCGGTGATCTCGCCCGTGAAATGTGATGCGAACAAACGATTTCCGACAAAGGTCAGGTTGTCGAGCCCCGGCGTCAGCTGCGCCAGCACACGTTGTTCGCCACTGCGCGGGTCGATGCGGAGTACTTGTCCGCTGGCCACCTGAGTGGAAACCATGAAGCCGTCGGCATCGAACTTCACCGCGTCGGGCACCCCGAGGCCTGCCGCAACCCGCTGCGGCTCACCACCATTCGGGTCCACCCGCCAGATCTCATTGGCACTCAACACCGGAAAGTACAGCATTCCATCGGGACCGATTTCCATCGCGTTGGGTGACGGCAAGTCCTCCAACAGAACCCGCACCACTCCCCCGTCACGGTCGAGCTCCATCAGCCGCCCACCGTCACGACATTCGTTGACGAACACCCGATCCTGGTGCACCGTGATGCCGTTGGCGCTGGGAAGGTCGTCCCGAAGCACGCGGGTCCGGCCCGCGGTGTCGAGCACGCTGACCCGGCCGTCCATCACCTCGGTGGCGTACAGGTTTCCGGCTGCGTCGAACGCAACGTCGTCGGGCGCGATGATGTCGCCGCCCTTGGCGGCCACGGTCGCCAGCTCTCCGGTGACCGGGTCCAGGGCGCTGATCTGACTGCCGGTCACCTGCGCGACGTAGATGCGCCCGTCGGGACCGGTACGCAATCCGTTGGCACCGAACAGCCGACTCGGCGCGGTCACCCGGTCCAGACGCCAGCCCTGCGCAACACTCGGTCGGGTCGCGATATAGCGGCTCATGAGCGGCGACGGTATCAAGCCGCAGTAGTCCAGACAATAGGGCGTCGTCATCGCACCGAACCTCTTGACGAGCTGATTCTCCCTGCGGAATAGTGTTCTCCAATATGCAGAACAAGCTATGTTGTCCGGACAATTAGCGTGTCGACCACAGGACTCTTGAGGTTGGACGGCCGCATCGTTGTCGTCTCCGGCGCCGGCGGTGGTGGCATCGGCACCACCGTGACCCGGATGGCCGCGGAAGCAGGGGCGACGGTGATCGCCGTCAGCCGTTCACAGGCGAACCTCGATCGGCACGTCGTGCCGCTCACTGCCGCCGGCCTCGCCGTCATCCCCATCGCGGCCGACGCATCCACCGACGAAGGCATCACCGCGGTGATCGACCTGGTGCGCCGCACCGATGGCGCCCTGCACGGCCTGGTCAACGTTGCGGGCGGTGCCGAGCCCGGCACCTGGATGCCCTCGACGCGGGTGACGCGTGACGACTGGCGGGCGTTGTTCAACCGCAATCTCGAGACAGCGTTCTTCATGAGCCAGGCCGTGGCCAACGAACTTCGTGCCACCGGACGTCCCGGGTCCATCGTCTCGATCTCGTCGGTCAGCGGCATGAACACCGCGCCCTTTCACATTGCGTACGGCACGGCCAAGGCGGCCATCGTCGCGATGACCAGGACCATGGCGGTCGAGCTCGCGGCCCACGACATCCGCGTCAACGCCGTCGCCCCCGGGGTCACCCAGACGGCCGCCTCGGCGACGTATGTGGACGACGATCCGGATCGCGATCGCCAAGCCATCGCGATGGGCCGCCGCGGGCACCCCGAAGAACAGGCCGGCGCAATCCTTTTCCTGCTGTCGGACCTGTCGAGCTACATGACCGGCCAGACCCTGCTGGTCGATGGCGGCCTCAATCTCAAGTGGAGTCACCTCGGCGCCGACCACACTTCGTTGTTCCTCAAAGACGAGGCCTTCCGCACCACGATCAAGGAGATGTGATGGAGGAGCTGTCACAGCCGACGATGAT
Source organism: Mycolicibacterium aubagnense (assembly GCF_010730955.1). Lineage (NCBI taxonomy): Bacteria > Bacillati > Actinomycetota > Actinomycetes > Mycobacteriales > Mycobacteriaceae > Mycobacterium > Mycolicibacterium aubagnense. Next base: position 1,302,677 of record NZ_AP022577.1, read on the forward strand.
CGGCGTCGACGCGTATGTCAGTCCCGAGTACGCCCGTGCCGAGCGGGATCGGTTGTGGCGCAAGGTATGGCAGCAGGTCGGGCGCGTCGAGGAGCTGCCGGAGATCGGCAGCTACCTGACCTACGACATCCTCGATGACTCGATCATCGTGGTCCGCACCGGGGCCGGCACGACGGCAGATGATTTCCGGGCCCACCACAACGTCTGCATGCATCGCGGACGCCGGTTGGTCGACACCCCGGACGGCGCGAAGCACGCCTGCGGGCGCAGCCCCAAGAGCTTCGTGTGTGGATTCCACGGCTGGACTTACGGACTCGACGGCGCCTGCACGCATATTCGCGAGCAGGACGACTGGCAGGGTGCACTAACCGGGCAGAACACGCACCTGGCTCCGGTGCGCGTCGAGTGTTGGGGCGGCTGGCTGTTCATCAACATGGACACCGACTGCGAACCATTGGCTGACTACCTCTTTCCGGCAGCCAAAATCCTTGACCCGTTCCGGCTGGACAACATGCGCTACAAGTGGCGCAAGTGGCTGAACTTCGACTGCAACTGGAAAGTCGCGATGGAAGCCTTCAACGAGACCTACCACGTGTTCACCACCCATCCGGAGTTCAACCGGTTCGGCGAGTTCAAGGGCTGGGCCAAGGCACAGGGCCGGCACAGCAACATCGGCTATGACGCACCCAAAGGTCTCGACGAAACAAAGTCGAAGATTCGGCTCGGGATCGGCGACCCGCGCATCTCGACCGCCGAAATGCAGATCTACACAATGGAAGAGACCAACGCGACCACCACGCAGACGCTCGTAGATGCCGCCAAACGCCTGGTCGACGAGTTACCGGAGGACACCCCGGCGGACAAGGTGCTGGAGCATTGGCTGTCCTCGGCACGCCGCGATGACGAGGCGCGCGGCGTCATCTGGCCGACCATCCCCGCCGATGTCCTGGGCCAGAGCGGCACGGCGTGGCAACTCTTCCCCAACTTCCAGATCGGCCAGGGCCTGACCAGCGCGCTGTGTTACAGCGCCCGGCCGGATCCGAGCTACGACCCGAACAAGTGCATCTTCGAAGTCGCGGTGTTCGAGCTGTATCCGAAAGGCCGAGAACCGCAGACGGAATGGGAGTACACCCCCAAAGACAGCCCGAATTGGCTGTCGGTGCTGCCGCAGGACTTCTCGAACATGGCCGCGGTGCAGCAGGGCATGAAGTCGGCCGGCTTCCCCGGCACGAAGCCCAATCCCTACCGGGAACGCAGCACCGTGAATCTGCATCACCAGCTGTCGAAGTACATGGGCACCGGCGAACCACAGGAGTTGCGATGACGTTGTCCGAGACGTGCGGACCCACCCAGACCCCCGACGTCGACATCGACGCGATGCGCGTGAAGTACGCGCGCGAGCGGGCGAAGCGGGTACGTCCGGAGGGCTCGGCCCAATACCTCGAGGCCGCCGGCGATTACGCCGATTTCTCCGAGAACGATCCGCATACCCCCGTGACACCGCGAGCACCGATCGATGCCGACCTCGAGGTGGCGATCCTGGGCGGCGGGATCGCCGGACTTCTCGCGGGCGCCTACCTGACCAAGGCCGGCGTCGAGGACGTGCACGTAATCGAGGCGGGCGGCGACTTCGGCGGGGTGTGGTACTGGAACCGCTTCCCCGGAATCCAGTGCGACAACGACGCCTACTGCTACATCCCGCTGTTGGAAGAACTGGACTTCATGCCGTCGAAGAAGTTCGCCGACGGCGCCGAGATCTTCGCGCACTGCCAACACATCGGGAAACACTTCGGGCTCTACGACGGTGCCCTCTTGTCGACGCAGGTACGCACCGTGCGCTGGGACGAGGACATCAAGCGGTGGCGGCTGACCACCAATCGCGGCGACGACATCCGCGCCCGCTTCGTGGTCATGACGCAGGGCTCCTACAACCGGCCGAAGCTGCCGGGTATCCCCGGCATCAAGGACTTTCAGGGTCACGTCTTTCATTCCGCCCGGTGGGATTACCACTACACCGGCGGCGATGCGAATGGCGGACTCGACAAGCTGGCCGACAAGCGCGTCGCCCTGGTCGGCACCGGCGCGACCGGAGTGCAACTGGTCCCACACCTCGGCCGGGATGCCCGACACCTCTATGTCTTTCAGCGCACACCGTCGTCGGTGGACTTCCGCGGCAATGAACCCACCGATCCCGCGTGGGCAGCGTCGTTGCAGCCGGGCTGGCAGGCCGAACGCAAGCGGAACTTCCACCGATGGTCGCCGTTCGAAGGCGTGGTTTTCGATGCGCCAGACCAGGTCTGCGATTTCTGGACCGAACTCGGCCGCAATCTCACGGCCCGCATCGCGGCGAGCCCCGATCCCACCGCCCTCGGCATCGACCAGATCATGGCGATGCGAGAGGAGGAGGACTACAAGATCATGGAGCGGCTGCGCCGCCGGATCGCCGACCTGGTCGACGATCCGGACACCGCGGAGGCACTCAAGCCGTACTACCGATTCATGTGCAAGCGCCCGACATCCAGTGACGAGTATCTGCCGAGCTTCAACAGGCCCAATGTCACCCTGGTCGACGTCGCGGAGTCGCAGGGCGTGGAGCGACTCACCCGGACCGGCATTGTCGCCAATGGGGTTGAGTACGAGGTGGATTGCGTCATCTTCGCCAGTGGATTCGAGATCTCGACCGAGATCGGCCGCCGCTACGCGATGGATGCGATCGAGGGCCGCGACGGCGTGTCACTGTTCGACCACTGGCGCGACAGTTACCAGACCCTGCACGGGATGACGAGCCGCGGCTTCCCCAACCAGTTCCACACCGGCTTCATCCAGGGCGGCGTGTCAGCCAACACCACCGCGATGTTCGAGCAGCAGGCCGAACACATCGCCTACATCATCGCCGAGGCCATCAAACGCGGCGCCACCACCGTCGAGCCCAGCCAGGCGGGACAGGACGCGTGGGTGGCCACCGTCCGGGAACTCGCCTTCGACAACTCGGCCTTCGACAACAGTTGCACGCCGGGCTATTACAACAACGAGGGCCGCGGTTTCGGAGATGGCGGCCGATCCTTCCTCGGTGAGGTGTACACGCCGGGCTTCTACGCATTCGACGATCTGCTGAAGGAATGGCGCGACGCCGGTGACCTCGATGGCCTGGTATTGGGAAACTAGATGTCCGACTTGAGATTCGAGGGCCGCGTCGCGATCGTCACCGGCGCCGGCCGAGGGCTGGGACGCTCGTATGCGCTCCTGCTCGCCTCGCGTGGGGCCCGCGTGGTGGTGAACGACCCCGGCGGCGCGCTGTCCGGCGATGGAGCCGACACGGGCCCGGCCCACGATGTGGTGCAGGAGATTCTCGCGGCCGGCGGCCAGGCCGTCGCGTGCACCGACTCCGTGGCCACCCCGGCCGGTGGGCAGGCGATCATCGATGCCGCGCTGCACCAGTACGGCCGGGCCGACGTCCTGATCCACAACGCCGGGAATGTCCGACGGGCACCGCTGCGGGATATGACGTCCGACGACTTCGACGCGGTGCTCGACGTTCACCTGCGCGGTGCCTTTCACGTTGTGCGAGCGGCTTTTCCGGTGATGTGCGACGCCGGCTACGGCCGCATCGTGCTGACGTCGTCGATCGGCGGACTCTACGGCAACCACCAGGTGGCGAACTATGCAGCCGCCAAGGCCGGCGTCATCGGTTTGTCGAATGTCATTGCCCTGGAAGGTGCTTCAGACGGAGTCACCTGCAACGTCGTGGTCCCGGCAGCCGTCACGCGCATGGCCGCGGGCATCGACACGTCCGCCTATCCCCCGATGTCACCCGACCTGGTGGCCCCTGTCGTCGGCTGGCTGGCCCACGAGTCCTGTTCGGTCACCGCCGAGATCTTCATCGCGCTGGCCGGCCGGGTCGCTCGGGTCATCGTCGCGGAAACACCCGGTGTGTACCGGCCGTCGTGGTCCATCGAGGAGGTAGCCGCACAATCTGCCAACATCCGTGACGCGCATGAACCGGTGAGCTTCCCTGTCGTCCCCGACGGGCACGGCGATCACATCCGCTACAGCTTCGCGATGGCCGTCCGTGGCTAGCGGGCCGGCCAGCGGGCCTCTGCACGGGCTACGTGTCGTCGACCTCACCGCCATGGTGATGGGGCCCTACTGCACGCAGATCATGGCCGACATGGGCGCGGACGTCATCAAAATCGAACCGCCGCAAGGTGATGACACGCGCTTCATCTCGGTGGGTCCGGCACCGGGCATGAGTGGGGTGTTCGTCAACGTGAACCGCGGCAAACGCAGCGTGGTGCTGGACCTGCGCACCGACGCCGGAAAATCGGCGCTGCGGGCATTGTGTGAGACGGCCGACGTCTTCATCCATTCGATGCGGGCCAAGGCCATCACCCGACTGGGCTTCGGCTATGACGACGTGGCCGCGCTCAATCCGCGCATCGTCTATACGAACTGCTACGGCTACGGACGCCGTGGCCCGGACCGGGACCGGCCCGCCTACGACGACACGATTCAGGCCGAATGCGGGCTACCCGCCCTCCAGGCGCAACTCACCGGACAAGCCGACTACGTCGGCACCATCATGGCGGACAAGATCGCCGGGCTCACCGCGCTCTACGCGACCACCATGGCGCTGTTCCACCGCGAACGTACCGGGGAGGGCCAGGAGGTCGAGGTCGCGATGTTCGAGACCATGGCCTCGTTCATGCTCGTCGAACATGCCAACGGCGCCATGTTCGACCCGCCCCTGGGTCCTGCCGTGTACCCGCGCACCGTGGCGCCCAACCGCCGTCCCTACCGCACCAGCGACGGCGAGATCGCCGCGCTGATCTATAACGACCGGCACTGGAAGGCATTCATCGATGCCGTGCAACCGCCGTGGGCCAGCGACCGGTACGCCACTCTGGAACAGCGTGCCCGCAACATCGACATCGTCTACGGGCTGGTGGCCGAGACCATGAAGGAACGGACCACCGACGAATGGCTGGCTCTGTTCCGAACCTTGGAAATCCCGGCTGCACCGCTGAACACCCCCGACGCACTGTTCGACGATCCCCACCTCAACGCCGTGGGCTTGTTCGAGACGGTGGACACCCCACATGGCCCGGTGCGCTTTCCCGGTGTGCCGACCTGGTTTTCCCGCACGCCCGGCCGGGTGGCCGGCCCGGCACCGATGTTGGGCGCCGATACCGAAGAGGTGTTGAGCGAACTGTGAGCATGGACTTCGAGATGGGCGCGGACGCCACGGCGCTGCGCCGACAACTGCGCGACCTGGTGAACGAGCATGTGCCGGAGGACTTCCTGGGTGCCTTCACCGACGATCCGGCGGATCTGGCTGTGGCGCAGCGGTTCTGCCGCGTCCTCGCCGAGCGTGAGCTGCTGTGCCTGGCCTGGCCGCGCGAATTCGGCGGTCGCGGTGCATCGGTGTGGGAACAGACCGTGGTGCGCGAGGAGATGTGGGCGCACCACGAGCCGCGCGGCGCCCAGTACATGGGCGTCAACTGGGTCGGCCCGATCATCATGCGCCACGGCACCCAACAGCAACGGCAGCAGCACCTTCCACTGATCGCCCGCGGCGAGGTGATCTGGTGCCAGGGTTTCTCGGAACCGGAGGCGGGCTCGGACCTCGCGTCGCTGCGCACCACCGCACGTCCGGACGGCGACGGCTGGCGGATCACCGGCCAGAAGATCTGGACCTCCTACGCCACCATGGCGCAGTGGTGTTTCCTGCTGGCGCGGACCTCCCGCCAGGAGAAGAAACAGGACGGACTCTCGATCTTTCTTGTCCCGATGGATGATCCGGCGATCCAGGTCCGGCCCATCCGCACCATGCTCGGCCCCCACCATCTCAACGAGGTGTTCATCGACGAGCTTCGGGTCACCCCGGCCGACGTGCTCGGCACGGTGGATCAGGGCTGGTCGATCGTGCACGACGTGATGTCCTTCGAGCGGGTCGGCATCGCCCGTTATGCGCGCTGCGAGCGGCTGCTGACCGCGGCGCCGACGGCACTGGGCGATCGGTGGCCGTCACTGCCGGATGAGTTGCGCAGCAGGTGGGTACGCATGATGACGCACTGCCGGCGGGCTCGCCTGCTGGCCTATCGGGTAGTGGCACTGCAGGCCGCCGGGCAGGTGCGGCCGGCCGATGCGGCGGCATACCGCATCGCCGTCACCCGGCTGGATCAGGACAGCGCAGAGGTACTGACGGACCTGGCCGCCGAGGTGGCCGACGACACCGCGTACACCCGGTGGTTCCAGGCCGAGGTGGCCGACCACTGGCGCTACTCGCAGGCGTCGACGGTGTCATCAGGAAGTATCGAGATGCAGCGCATCCTGCTCTCCCGAGCATTGTTGGCGGCGGCGCGGTGATTCTCGATCTCGGTGAGCAGGCCGAAGAGTATGGCCGACAGGCGCTTCGGGCGTTCGCCGCGGCCGGCGGCGACGCCCTGCTGCAACAGGCGGAAGCGAAGCCGAACACGCGGGCGGAACTCGTCGACCGCGTGCTGCGGGAGCTGGGCGCCTGGGACCTGAACGCACACACCGACGCCGACGAGCTGGAGGCGGCGGCAGCGCTGTGCCGCAGCGCCGGGTATTGGGCGCTGCCCTATCCAGTGGCCGAAATCCTGGCTCGCCCTCGGGATCTCACGGTCGACGGATTATCGGTGGTGGCCGACATCAACCCGGCTGCCCCGGTGGCCGGACTCGACGGACCGTGGGCGACCGTCACCGTCGCCGGCACCCGCAGTGAGGTCGTCGAACACGGGCCGGCCGGCCCCGCGTTCGTGGCCCCGCTCGTGCTATCCGCGGTCCATGACCGCGGATCCGCCGACGTCGCGCTGGCTCTGGTCCTGCCGTGCTGGACGCTGCTGGGCATGCTCGACCGGGCCATGGAACTCACCGTCGCATACGTCACGATGCGCAAGCAGTTCGGCGCGCCCCTCTCGTCTTTCCAGGGTGTCCAGTTCCAGCTGACCGACGCCGAAGTGGAACGCAGCGGGCTGGACATCCTGGCCAAACACGCGTTGTGGAGCGTCGGCACCGACCAGCCGGAAGCCGCCAATGATGCGTTGGCGCTGCGGATGTCGGCGCTGGAAGCGGCCGACACTGTCTTCCGGGTCTGCCATCAGCTGCACGGCGCCGTCGGCTTCTGCGACGAGACCACCCTCTCGTGGCTGTCGCGATACAGCCAGCCACTGCGCCGGCTACCCCTGGGCCTCTCCGCGACGAAAGCGGAACTGACTCGGAGGATGTCGTGACCACCGGCTTCCGCGAACACGTGCGCGCCTGGTGCGAGGCGCATGTCCCCCACGACTGGCGGCGCACCCAGACCGGGGCCCCGGAAGCGGAATTCGTGCGATTCCAGAAGGCATGGTTCGCGGAGTTGCACGCCGCGGGATTCGCCGTTCCGCACTGGCCCCGCGAATGGGGTGGCGGCATGAGCGTGGCCGACCAGATCGTGCTGTATCAGGAGCTGGCCGCACACGATGCACCCCGGCTGGTTCTGGCGTTCGTCGGCATCCACCACGCCGCGGCTACCTTCCTGGCTGCGGGCACGGAAGAACAACGGCAGCAACATCTTCCGGCCATCCTCGACGGTGAGCTCTGGGTGCAGGGCTTCTCCGAACCAGAGGCCGGCTCGGACCTGGCGAGTCTGCGGACCTCGGCCCGCCGTTCGGGTGACTCATACATCGTCAACGGCCAGAAGCTGTGGGCTAGCGGTGGCGCGCACGCCGACTGGTGCCTGCTGCTGGCCCGCACCGATCCGGATGCCCCGAAGCGCAAGGGCATCACGTACTTCCTGCTCGACATGCGCAGCCCGGGCGTCGACGTCCGCCCGATCCGCAACGCGATGGGTGACTCGCACTTCTGCGAGATCTTCCTGACCGACGTGGTCATTCCGGCGGCGAATCTCGTCGGCGCGGAAAACGAGGGATGGCAGGTGGCGCAGCAGACATTGGGCGCGGAGCGCGGCCTGACCATGCTGGAACTGTCGGAGCGCCTGGCCCACAACGGTTTTCGCCGGCTGGTCGAGACCTGTCCGACCGACGATCCGATGGTCGCCGACCGGCTGGCCCAGTTCGAGATTGAGATCAGCGGGCTACGCGGCCTCTGCCGCCGGTTGGTGGAGAACGTGGATAACGAAGGAGCCGGCTCGACCAATCCCGCCGACGCGTCGATCGTCAAGCTGTTCTACAGCGAATTGCTGCAACGGCTCACTGATTTCGGCGTCGAAGCCGGCGGCCTGGACGTCCATACCCAGTTGACGAAGCCGATGTCAAGTGGCTGGGAGTCGGGCTCGTGGCTCCTCGACTTCATCGGGTCATGGGAGTGGACCATTCCCGGCGGGACCAGCGAGATTCAGCGCACCATCATCGGCGAGCGCGGCCTGGACCTGCCGCGAGAGCGGAGTGCGTCGTGACCGATTTCGGCGAATTCCATGACGAGCTGCGGTCGGTGGCCGGCGACGTGCTGGCCAAAGGCAGCAACGTCGAGTGGCCGTCGCTGGTCGAGGCCGGCTGGGTCGGGCTCGAGGTGCCGGAAGAGTTCGGTGGTGCCGGGGCGACGTTCGCCGAGGTGGCCGTGCTCTGCGAGGAACTGGGCCGCGCCGCGGCAACCACCAGTTATCTGGGCAGTGCGGTACTGTCGGTCGGGGTGCTGAACATGCTGGCACCCAGCGCGGTTCGCGATGAGCTGTTGGCTGGGGTCGCGACCGGCAGCGTCCGGCTGGCCGTGGCCATGGACTCAACCGATTTCGTGCCTGACGCCGAAGGCGCCGACCGACTCCTGATGGCCTCCGCCGACGGCGTCTCCGTCGTCACCCCAGCTATCGTTCCCCGGCCGGTGCTCGACGAGACGCGGCGCCTGGCCACCGTGGTCCCGGGCAGCGCTGCCGAAACCCTGCACTTCGCAGACGGCGCCGTCGACCCGATCGGCCTCCTACGCGATCGGGCGGCGGTGGCGGTCGCGGCCGACAGCCTCGGCACCGCCGAGGCGGTGCTCGCCGCGACGGTGGACTACACCAAGGTGCGCCATCAGTTCGGCCGCCCGATCGGATCGTTCCAGGCCGTCAAGCATGCCTGCGCCGACATGCTGGTCCAGGTCGAAGTGGCACGTGAACTCGTCCGCGCCGCAGTCGAATCCGTTGCGCAGGGCCGCGCCGATGCCGCCGCGTCGATGGCCAAGGCCTACGCCACCGGCGTGGCCGTCGACATCGCGGGCAAGGCCATGCAGCTCCACGGCGGCATCGGCTACACGTGGGAAAGCGGCATCCACGTATACCTCAAACGCGCCGCACTCAACCGTTCGCTGTACGGCTCTCCCGCAGCACACCGCAGACAACTCGCCAAGCGCTACCGATAGAAGGAGTTTCAGATGGGCGTACCGGTCTACAAACGCATTCTCGACCTGTTCGAGGCCGAAGGAGTCAACACCCTCTTCGGCATCCCGGATCCCAACTTCGTGCACATGTTCACCGAGGCCGCAGCTCGCGGCTGGTCCGTCGTGGCGCCGCACCACGAACTGAGCGCCGGCTTCATGGCCGAGGCCGCCTCGCGAATGACGGGGAGGCCGGGTCTGTGCATCGGAACGCTCGGACCGGGTGTCGCGAACATCGCCGGCGCAATGATGTGCGCACTGGTGGAGAACTCACCGGTCATCTTCCTGGGCGGACAGCGGGCCCGCATCACCGAGCGCCGCGTGCGTCGCGGACGCATCCAATTCATCCAGCAGGAAGGACTTTTCGCGCCGTCGGTGAAGTACAGCAGCTCCATCGAGTACGCCGATCAGACCGACGAGATCATCCACGAGGCAATCCGCCGGGCGATGTCGGGCACCCCGGGCCCGGCCTACGTCGAATTCCCGTCACACGTGATCCTCGACGAACTCGACGTGTCGGAGGCACCGAGCCCCGCGGCCTACCGGCTCGTCAACCAGGGCGCGGGCGCGCGTGAGGTCGCCGAAGCCGCAAAGTTGATCACGGCGGCCAAGAGCCCGATCCTGCTGGTCGGTCACGGCGTGCACACGTCACGCACCCAACAGGAGGTGAAAGAACTCGCCGAACTGATGAACTGCCCCGTCATCCAGACCTCCGGCGGCACGTCCTTCATCCCCGGCCTACAGGACCGGACGTTCCCATACCTGTTCTCGCCGGCCGCGAACCAGGCCGTCGAGGATTCCGACCTGTGCGTCGCGCTGGGCACCGAACTGGGTGAACCCATGCACTACGGCCGGACCCAGCACTGGGCGGCGGGCAACGCGAACCGTAAATGGGTTTACGTCGAGCAGGATCCGGCCGCCATCGGCGTCAATCGTTCGTTCGACGTGGCGCTGGTCGGCGACCTGCGCGGAGTCGTCCCACAGCTCGTCGAGGCACTGCGCGACACCCCGCGCGCACCGACGGCCAATCTCGACACCCTGGTCACGGCCGACGCAGCCGAACTCGCCGAACTTGCGGAGAATGCGCCGTCCGGGCGCGCTCCGATCCATCCGGCGCGTTATGTCGTCGAGGCCACCAAGGCGTTCAGGGAACTCGAGGACGGCATCATGGTGCGCGACGGCGGCGCGACCGTGATCTTCCAGTGGACCTACTCGCAGTCCAAGCCGCGCGACGTCATCTGGAACCAGAACTTCGGCCACCTCGGCACCGGTCTCCCCTACGCCGTCGGCGCCTCGATCGCCGAAGGCCGCAAACGCCCGGTCATGCTACTGACCAGCGACTCGGCATTCCTGTTCCACATCGCCGAATTGGAAACGGCTGCGCGCGAGGGCCTTCCGCTGGTATGTGTAGTCGGGGTCGACCATCAGTGGGGCCTGGAGGTCGGCGTCTACAAGCGGACCTTCGAGCAGCCGTCGCCGCAGCCCGGCGTGCACTGGAGCAAGGACGTCCGGATGGACAAGATCGCCGAGGGCTTCGGCTGCCACGGCGAGTACGTTGAGAAGGAGGACGAGATCGGTCCGGCCATCGCGCGTGCCTATGCCAGCGGAAAGGTCGGAGTGGTGCACGTGTGCATAGACCCGAAGGCAAACTCTGAGGAGATGCCCAAGTATGACCGATTCCGCACCTGGTACGCCGAGGGCACACAGTGAAGACGCCGAGGGCACACAGCAAAGGAGAGGCAATGCGCGAGTATTTGCAGTTCTATGTCGACGGACGGTGGGTCGACCCGGTCGAGCTGACCCCACTGGGAGTCGAGAACCCTGCCACGGAAGAGGTCGCGGGCCGCATTGCCCTGGGCTCGGCAGCCGACGTGGACAAGGCGGTCGGGGCCGCCCGGCGCGCATTCGGCTCGTGGTCGCAGACCAGCCGCGAGGAACGTCTCGATGTGCTGCAGGCGATCAGTGCTGAATATCTGAGGCGCCAAGGCGATCTCGCCGAAGCCGTGCGCGAGGAGATCGGCGCCCCGCCGGCCCTCGCTGCCGGCGCCCAGGTACAGCTCGGCATCGGACATCTCATGACCGCGATCGAGGTGCTCAAGAATTTCGACTTTTCGCGCCGGCTCGGCAACACGCTGGTGTCCAGCGAGCCGATCGGCGTCTGTGGGCTGATCACCCCGTGGAACTGGCCACTCAACCAGATTGCCGTCAAGGTGTTCCCGGCATTGGCGACCGGCTGCACCGTGGTGCTCAAGCCCTCGGAGGTCGCCCCGTTCTCGGCGCAGATCTTCACCGAGGTCATCGACGCCGCAGGCGTGCCCGCCGGCGTGTACAACCTGGTCTTCGGCGACGGAGCCGGTGTGGGAGCGGCCATTTCGAGCCATCCGGGCATCGACATGGTGTCATTCACCGGCTCGACGCGCGCCGGTATCGAGGTCGCGAAATGCGCGGCCCCGAGCGTCAAACGGGTCAGCCAGGAGCTCGGCGGCAAGAGCCCGAACATCGTGCTCGACGACGAGGCCTTCGCCACCAGCGTGGCCGCCGGCGTCTCCGCGATGATGCCGAACTCGGGCCAGAGCTGCAATGCGCCGTCACGCATGTTGGTGCCGAACTCCCGCATGGCAGAAGCGGTTTCGATCGCGGCAGAGACCATCGAGGGTGTACAGGTAGCGGATGCCGCCAACCCGAAAGCCATCGGGCCGGTCGCCTCGCGCGCGCAGTTCGAGCGCATCCAGGGCCTCATCGCCAAGGGCATCGCCGACGGCGCGAATCTGGTCGCCGGGGGCGAGGGCCGCCCCGCCGGAGTCGACCGCGGGTTTTATGTCCGGCCAACGGTATTCGCCGACGTGACCAATGACATGACCATCGCCCGCGAGGAGATCTTCGGGCCGGTGCTGTGCATGTTGGGATACGACGACATCGACGACGCCGTCGACATCGCCAACGACACCGAATACGGCCTGGCCGGCTATGTTTCGGGAGCCGACATCGACGCCGCGCGCGCCGTGGCCCGGCGGATCCGGGCCGGCTGGATCTCGATCAACCACGCTTTCGACATGAATGCGCCGTTCGGCGGCTACAAGCACAGCGGCAACGGGCGTGAATGGGGCGAGGCCGGATTCCACGAATACCTGGAAACCAAGAGCGTGCTGGGTCACGGCTAGCGCTCGGTGTCGGTGACCGCGGGCGGCTGAACACATTTCAGCCGCCCGCGGTCTCGCGTTTCACGACGTCAGCATGTTCTGCCAGGTCTTGGGCGCCGACCGGGTGGCCAGATCGGCCTGCCGGGACAGTTCGCCGTCAGGGGCCACGTAGTCCCCCGTGCGCGGGTCGTACTGCGCGTAGCCGACGCCGCCGGTGAACGCGCTCGGAGCCGCCCCGGGCTCATCGGCCGGAGGTACGGCCGGCCGGGGCTCAACCGGGTCGCCACCGGGGATCGGCGGGACGCTACCCGCGTTGCCCGAAGCGCCCGGAGTGGTGATCGGATTCTGTGGCGGCAGCACCGGGTTGTTCGGCGGCGGGCCCGGTGGCGGAGCGCCGGCGGCCGGCCCTTCACCGACCGGGGCATACAGCCCCTGGTCCGGGAACCACCGCGAATCCGGCGGCACGCCTTGCCGTTCCAGGCTGGGGTCACGGGGATACGGCCCGACGACGGGCATCCGCGGCGCCAGCGGCTCGTATTCCTGGTCGCTGTTACATATTTCGGCGGTCGGCGCGAACTTGCCCGGCTTCGTCATGCACGGCGTATTGCGAATACCGCGCACACCTACCGGTGCATCCTGCGGCAACTTGCAGTACACGTCGTCGGGCAGATCCAGCGTGGTGGTGTCATACGCCGGTCGCCACGACGAGGGCGGCAGAAAGCCCAAGGTGCATGGGGGCGGGTCTTCCGCACCGATCCGGAAGCTACCGATACCGAGGCCGGATCCGTTGCGCGACGTGCCATACGAGATCACTGTCGAGACCACCGGCGGCAGCAACACCAGCGCCTGCTCCAGCCCGGGACGATAGGTCACGCCGAGCTGCCCCAACGAGGTCAAGTTGGCCAGCAGTACGGGGACAGTGATTTTCAGCTTGTCGAAGAGCTTGGTCGCGTCGTCTGCCACCGCGGGCCCACGGTCCAGCAGGCTGCGGATCTGGGGATCGTTGGTGACCAACTGATCGGTGACGCCGGTCAGGCTGCCCGACCACACCCGCAGCGAATCTGTGCTCTGCACCTGGGAATCCAGCAGCGGCGAACTGTTCTCGATGAGCTCCCGTACCTTGTCCCGCTGTTCGTTCAGCCCACCGGCCAGTTTCCCGGACGAGTCCGCCAGCGATTGCAGGTCGTAGTCGGCGCCGTTGAACGCCTTGTAGGTTTCGTCGAGCAACTGGTGCAGCTTGTCCTTCGGCAGGGTGGCGACCAGTTCGCTCGCGCGGTCCATCATCGGCCCGATCGGCGGCGGGACGGCGTCGGGCCCGGCCCGCACGACGGAACCGTCGTGCAGATACGGCGCCGAATCGGTGTGTGGCAACAGATCGACGTACTGCTCCCCCACGGCCGACACACTGCGCACCACGGCCGACAGATCCGCTGGGATCTTCGACGACGAGTCGAGCGACATCTGCACGCGCACACCGGTTTTCGTCAGCTCTACGTTGGTGACCCGGCCGACCTCCACGCCGCGGTAGGTGACGTTGCTGAACCGGTACAACCCACCGGTGTCCGGCAGTTCGAGGGTGACGTTGTAGCGCCCGATCCCGGCGAGCGATTGCAGCTGCATGTAGCTGAAGGCCATCACGAAGACCCCGACAATGGAGGCGATCGTGAAGATCACCAACTGGATCCGGACAAAGCGCGACAGCATCAGTGTCCCCCTTGATCCGGCGCCTGGGCCGGCGCCGGGCCGGGCAACGGTGGCGGCGCGACGTCGGGCGGCCGCGGTGCGAGCACCGCGGGCGGCGGCGCCACCCCGATGCCGAGCGGGTCCTTTGTCTGCTCGGCGTATCCGGGATCACCGATCGCGGCCTGAATCCCTTGCGTCGGGTCACCGAAGCGGGTACCCATCCACAGTTCTCGCCGGATGCGCGGCAACGTCAGATCGAGTGTCGCCGACAAGTTCAGATAGTCGCCCTTGATGTAGCGGTCGATGGCCGCCTGCCCGTAGGGGAATGTCGTCGCCATCGCTATCGACTTGTCGATGACAATTCCGACGTCGGCCAGCGAGCGGGTGATGGGTTCCATGTGCCGGAGATTCGCAACGAGGTCGGCCTGGGTGTCGTTGATCAACGAGGTCGCGGTGTCACTGAAGGTCCGCAGTTTCGTCAGTGCCGCCGTGATATTCGGCCGCTGCGCGACCATGACTTCGAGCGCCTGGGGCATGATCCGCAGTGCCTCGGTGACGGCGTCGCGCTGGCCGGCGAACGTACCGATCAGTCCGTTGAGAGCCTTGATCGTGGTGACGATGTCGTCGCGTTGGTCATCGATCGTGCCGACAAACCGGTCCAGCCGGCCGATGAGGTCGCGGATCGATTCCTGGCGGCCGTCGAAGGCGTTGTTGAAGCTGTGGATGATGCCGCCGATCTGACCGACACCACCGCCGTCGACAACCGTCGCCAGGGCGGCCAGCGTGCGCTCGGTCGATGGATAGGTCGACGACTGGTTCAGCGGAATGGTCGTTCCGGGCGCCAACCGACCGGCCGGCGCCGTCCCGGGAACCGGGTCGAGCTCGACGTGCGTCGAGCCGAGCAGGCTGGTCTGCCCGATTTTAGCGACGACGTTGCCGGGCACCACAACGCCCGGCTTGACCAAGATATCGACCTCGGCGTGCCCGTGGACCACCTTCATGGGTCCGACGCTGCCGACCACGACGTCGTCGATCATCACTGGCGAATTCGATTCCAGCGTGCCGACATTGGCGAACTCGGCATGGTAGACCGTCGCTCCCGCGACGCGTCCCGGCGCACCCGGCAGGGGCAGCGAATTCACGCCCTGCCAGGCGCACCCACTCAGCGGCGCCACGGCGCACACTGCCACGGCGAGCGGCCGCCAGACCCGGCGGGTGGTTGCGCGCGTCATGAGGCGGGCCGTTCGGCCGGCAGCAGCATTCCCGGCAGGGTGGCCGGCGGTGGCGGCTCCGGGCCGGAGTAGCCGGGCATCAGTTTCGCTTCGCTGTAGATCAGCTGGTCGGGGCGCGGCGTGGGACCCAAGAACGGGTTGACCGGGATCGGCAGGTAATTGAAGTTCAGCAGTCGGAGCGCCGGACCCAGGTACTCGGCGCACTTCTTCGCGCCTTCCGCCGGATCGCCGCCCTGGATACCCGCGATGGCGCCGCACACGAACTGGGCCGGATTGGAGAACCCGTTGACGGCGAACATGCCGTTGGCGGTACCGGACACCGGGTCGTAGATGTTGTAGAAGTTCGACATCACCGTCGGGAACACGTGCAGGAGCTCTTCGAGTTCTTTCTTGTTCCCGACGAGGGTCTGCGTGACGTCGGTCAAACGGGTCACCGACTCGGCGGTGCGGTTGTTGACGCTCGACATGAAACGCTGGATGTCCCCGACCGCCACCGACAGGTCCGTCAGCGCAGCGTCCAGGTCGGAGCGACTCGAATCGAGAACGCTCGACAGCGTCGCCAAGCGGTCCTCGAACTGCACGATCTCAGTGTTGCTGTTGCGCAACGCCGTCACGAACACCTGCAAGTTCTTGATGGTGTCGACGATGTTTCCACTGCCGTCGGCCAGCACCCGGCTCACTCCCGACAACTGCGCGAGGGTGTCCCGCAGCCGGTCACCGTTGCCGGCCATCGCATTTGCCGCACTGTCGACGAAACGTCCGGCGACGGACGTGTCCCCCGGCTTGGCCGGTCCGAGCTCGGTGACCAGCCTGGTCAGTTGCGCCTTGACTTCGTCCCATTCGACGGGCACGGCTGTGCGCGAGACCGGGATGACCGCCCCCTCCGGCAGCGTGGGACCCGCGGTGCGGTAGGCCGGTGTCAGCTGGACATAACGCGCGGCCACGAGGTTCTGCTGGACGATCACTGCTTTGACGTCCGCCGGGATCGGTACGTCCCGATCCACGTTCAGCGTCAGCTTCACGGTCTGGCCCTGCGGCTGGACATCCGACACCGTGCCGACCTTGACGCCGGACACCCGGACTTCGTCGCCCGAGTACAGACCGGTCACGCGGGTGAAGATGGCGCCGAAGGTCCTGGGTCCGAACATGTTTCGGTATCCGACGTAGATCCCGGCAGCCAGCGCGGCGCTTACCAGTGCCACGGCCAGGATTCGAATCAGCATCCGTCGGGTCATCAGTGCGGCACCTGCCCCACGGTCGGCCCCTCGGTCTCTTCGCGGTTATAGCAATGGTCGAAGCTGTACGGCGGCTTGAATCCGTTGCGTTCACCACCGCAGTTCGGCCACGGGAACAGCGTTCGGGGCTGTACTCCAAGTGCCGCATCGATGAAGGGCTGTATCTCATGTCCGTCAATCAGATTGGCGACGAACGCGTTGTAGTACCCGCCGTTGTTGACCGCTTCGCCCTGAGTCATCACGACCTTCTTCAGACCCGGGATCGCCTTCGCGATGTTGTCCTTGTTCTTCTCCAGCACGGCCACCACCGAATTGAGGCGATCCAGCGCCGGCGCCAGCTGCGCTTCGTTGTCATGCACCAGGGCCGACAGCTGCTTGGCCACCGCCGAGGTGTTGGCCAGCAGCGTCACGATGGCCTCGCGCCGCTCCACCAGCATGCCGAGCAGCGAATTGGCGTTCAGAATAAGGGTGTTCAGCTGGTCGCTGCGCTGTGACAGCACGTTTGTGACGTCCGCCGCACTCTTCAACAGCTCCGACAGCGATTGATTGCGGTCGTTCAGCGTCCGCGACAGTCTGGCCACCCCATCGAAGGTCGGCCCCAACTGAGGCGCTATCTGGTCCAGGGTCTGTGACAACAGGTCCAGCGACTGGCCCAGCTGGTTGGTGTCGGTCCCGGCGGTGTTCTTCGTCAGCTCATTGACGGCGTCGGTCAGCGAATACGGTGACGACGTGCGGGAAATCGGGATCACCGACCGCGGCTTGAGCGGCTTGTCGCCCGCCGACACCAGGGCGAGCGTGCGCGCTCCCAGCAGTGTTCCGGTCCGGATGTGGGCGGCGGTGTCCAAGCCGAGAGACACCCGGCTGTCAACCGTGAAATCCACTACCGCGTCACCGTTTTCCAGTGACACTTTCGAGACCGTGCCGACCTTCATGCCCGACACCACGACGTTGTTGCCAACCTCCAGGCCGCCCGCCTCCGAGAACACCGCCGAGTACCGCACCGACATCGCCCAGTCCTTGAACTTGTCCGGCGACAGACCGACCAGGATCACCAGGATCACGGTCACGACGCCGATGATGCCGACGCGGATGAGTCGTGCACTGCCATACTTCAGCATCTACTGGCACCTCCCCGCGTTGGACCTGACCCACGGCAGGACGACGACCCGGCCCTCGCGGTCGTTGACCCGCACCGTGAGGTCGCAGATGTAGTACTGGATCCAGCTGCCATATGCGCCGGTTCGCGCTTCTTTGCGGTAGTTCTCGGGTGCGCGTTGCAGTGCGGTGTCCAGGGTCTGCTTGTCCTGGTCCAGGTTATTGCCGAGCCGCAGCAGCTGGTTCACCGTGCCGGCCAACGGCTTTCGCGTCTGGCTGAGTAGATCCGAGATCGTTGCCGTGCCCTTGTCGAGCGAGTCGATGGCAGCACCGACCGGATCCCGGTCTGCCGACAACCCCGTCACCAGACGCTCCAGCCGGTCGACAGCGGTCGAGAACTTGTCCCCGT
Source organism: Mycolicibacterium aubagnense (assembly GCF_010730955.1). Classification (NCBI taxonomy): domain Bacteria; kingdom Bacillati; phylum Actinomycetota; class Actinomycetes; order Mycobacteriales; family Mycobacteriaceae; genus Mycobacterium; species Mycolicibacterium aubagnense. The sequence continues at coordinate 1,320,843 of NZ_AP022577.1, forward strand.
CGCGCGCCATGGTCCCGATGAGCACCTTCAGGTTGTCGATCAGCTGGGTGATCACCTCGTTGTTGTCCGCCAAGGAACCGCTGAACGAAGACGTATGCGCCATCAGCGAATTGATGCCGTCGGCCTGTCCTTGAAAGACCTGCAGCAGCGACGACGTCAAGGCGTTGACATCCTGAGGGTTGAGGCCCTGCACGACAGGCTTCAGACCGCCCAGCAGGAGATCCAGGTCGAGTGCCGGTGCTGTCCGCTCCAGCGGGATCGTGGATCCGGCGGGCAGCACCTGGGTGGGTCCGGGCCCGTCGACGAGGTCGAGATAGCGATCACCGACGAGATTCAGGTACCGCACCTCGGCGCGGGTGCCGGCGGTGACCGGGATGGAGTTGTCGGCGTTGAACGAGACGGTGACCTTGCGGTCGTCACCGAGATCGAGGCCGGTGACGGTGCCGACCCGGATGCCGGCGACCCGGACAGAGTTCCCGGCCCGCAGGCTCGATGCGTCGGCGAACACCGCCTTGTATTCCTTGGTGGATCCGGTTCGCGTCTCGCCGAGCACCATGAACAGGAACCCCGACGCGATCATCATGACCACGGCGAAGATGGCGAACTTGACCGCTGCCCCACGTGCGTTCATCGTCCGGGTTGTCCGATCTGTGGGGTGTTGCGCGGCGGCCCATCGATGGGGCCGTACAGCAGCTGCTTGAGGCCGTCGCTGTTGAGAATGATGTTCTGGTTGCCGTACTTGAACGGGTTGGTGCCGGTGTCGGTCACGACGTAGTTCGGATGCTGTTCGAAGGCCACGGGCAACACCTCGCAACGTGGACCGCCTTTGGCGGCCACCTTCGGCAGATCGCCCGGGTAGCGGTACCGCTCATGGCCCCACAAGAAGCTCGCCGACAGCGGCAACCCACCGGGGGCGGGATCCTGGGGCTGAGACCCGAAGTCCGCCAATCCCTTCAGTGAACAGGTGAGTGCGGGGTTGTACTCGTCGAACAGCCCGGAGAGCGGCAGGAAGAGGCGTAACACGTTGGCCAGCCCCTGGTGGTTCGCGGCGATGAACTCGTTGCCGGTGTCGGCGAAAGTGCTCATGCTCTTCAGCGTGGCATCGAGGTCCTTCTGCTTCTCGACGATGGACTTGCTGATCCTGGTCGCGTTGCGGGTGATCTGCACGAGATCATTCGCGGCGGCGTTGTAGGAGTCGAGCACCGTTGGCGCAGTGGATATCTCCGACTGCATGGTCGGCAGTGCCGGTTCGATCGTGGCAAGCAGGTTGTCGGCGTTGACAAGCGTCTGCCCGAAATCGTTGCCGCGGCCGGACATTCCGCGCGAGAGCGCGCCGAGGGTTTCGTTCAACTTGGCGGGTTCGACTTCGGCCAGGACCGAGGTCAGTTGTTCGAACACTGTGTTGATCTCCACGGTGACGTGGTCGGCCGACACCACCGCGCCCGCCACCAGGGGTTTCGGCGACGGGGTCTCGGGCGCTTTGAATTCGACGAATTTCGCACCGAACGCGGTGGATGAGGCGATGTCGACCGTGGCGTTCGCCGGGATGAGCCCGAGTTGATCGGGGTTCATCTCCAGGTGCAGCTCGGCCTTGCCATCGGTCCGCTCGTCGATCGAGGCGACGCGGCCGACCTCCACGCCGCGCATCTTCACCTTCGCGTCCGGGTTCATCACAAGGCCTGCTCGCTCGGCCAGTACCGTCACCGGCACCGACCCGGTGAACTCTCCGCTGAACCGGGCCAAGGCGAAGGCGACGAGGGCCGCGATCACGATGACGACCCCGGCCCCGGCCAGCAGCCGTGCAGAATTTCTTGTCATCCCACCTCTACCGTCTGTCCTTCGCGCAAGCGCTCATCACCCGGACAAGTTGAAGTTGCCGTTGGTGCCGTAGATCGCCAGGGAGACCAGCAAGGTCACCGAAACGGTCGCGATGAGTGACGTACGCACGGCGTTGCCGACCGCGACACCCACGCCGGACGGTCCGCCGGAGGCGAAGAATCCGTAGTAGGTGTGGATCAGCAAGATCACGAGCGCCATCAGGATCGCTTGCACGAAGGACCAGAGCAGGTCGACCGGATTGAGGAACGTGGCGAAGTAATGGTCGTAGAGGCCGGCGGACTGACGGAACAGGTACACGGTGACGAACCGGCTGGCCAGGAACGAGAGGATCACGGCGATCGCGTACAGCGGCACGATCGCGACCATGCCCGCGACGATGCGCGTCCCGACCAGATACGCCACCGACGGGATGGCCATGGACTCCAGGGCGTCGATCTCCTCGTTGATCCGCATCGCGCCCAGTTGCGCGGTGGCCCCCGCGCCGAAAGTCGCCGCCAAACCGATGCCGGCGATCACGGGCGCGGAGATGCGGACGTTGATGAATGCCGCCAGGAATCCGGTCAGCGCCTCGATGCCGATATTGCCCAGCGAGCTGTAACCCTGCACCGCCAGCGTGCCGCCGGCCGCCAGGGTCAGGAAGCCCACAATGACCACCGTTCCGCCGATGAGAGCCAATGTGCCTGCGCCCATGCTGATCTCGGCGACCAGCCGGATGGTTTCGCGGCGGTAGCGCAGCGCGGCGAACGGCGCTCCCACCAGAGCCATCCAATAGAACATGCCGTGGTCGCCGATGCTGCCCAGGACGCCCGCGGGCTTGCGTAGCAACGCCAGCAGCCTCGGGAACCGGTGGCGCAGGATCACCTGTGTCGACATGACAGCCTCATTTCACCGTCATCCGGATACCGATCGCGGTCACGACGACGTTGACGACGAACAACGCCATGAACGCGTAGACCACCGTCTCATTGACCGCATTGCCAACGGCTTTGGCGCCACCACCGGATATCGTCAGGCCGCGGTAGCACGCGATCAGCCCGGCGATCAGCCCGAACAGCGCGGCCTTGATACACGAGATGATCAGCTCGGGCACTCCGGTCAGGAGCGTGATGCCGGCCCCGAATGCGCCCGGGTTCACATCCTGGACGAACACCGAAAACACGTAGCCGCCAAGGATTCCGATGATGCAGACCAGACTGTTCAGCAGCAGGGCCACGATTCCGGAGGCCAACATCCGCGGTGTCACCAGACGCTGGACGGGGTTGATGCCCAGCACCTCCATCGCCTGAATCTCCTCGCGGATGGTGCGGGAACCGAGATCGGCGCAGATCGCGGTGGCGCCCGCACCCGCGACGATGAGCACCGTGACCATCGGCCCGACCTGGGTGACCGCACCGAACGCCGCACCGGCCCCGGACAGGTCGGCAGCGCCGAGCTCACGCAGCAGGATGTTGAGGGTGAAGCTCACCAGCACGGTGAACGGGATCGCCACCAGCAACGTCGGGAGCAGCGAAACCCTTGCGATGAACCAGGATTGGTTCAGGAACTCCTGGAGATGAAACGGTCGCTGGAAGATGAACCCGAAGGCATCGGCGCCCATGGAGAACAGGCCGCCGACGGCCTGCATCGGCTTGCCGAAGCCACGGCCGAGCGCCGGCAACCCGGACGACCAGTGGTCCTGTCCTTTATTCGCGACCATCGGCCGGCCCTTCCAGAGTGGTCACCGCGGACACCGCGGTCGGGCCACCGAGGTTGTGAGCCAACCCGATTCGCGCGCCGGCGGTGGCGACGTTTCTCACACGTCCCCCTCACCAGTCGGCAACATTGGGAACCCCGATGTGGAGCGAGTATTCCTCACGCAGCCACCCGTTCGGGCACAAATGCACATCCGTGTTCGGGGGCTCCGGACCGGACGTCAGACATCGGCGCAGCACATCATGCGACCACCGTGGCGAATGTCTTCGACTCGAGGAACTCCTCGAGTCCCGCAGCTCCCATCTCTCGTCCGATGCCCGACTGCTTGTAGCCACCAAATGGGCTGTCGGGGCTGAAGTAGTTGCCGCCGTTGATGGAGAACGTTCCGGTCCGGATGCGGCGCGCCACCGCCAGCGCGCGGTCCTGGCCGCCGAACACCGCGCCCGAGAGTCCGTAGATGGAGTTGTTGGCGATCCGCACCGCGTCGTCGTCATCGTCGTACGCGATCACCGCGAGCACCGGGCCGAAGACCTCGTCCTGAGCGATCTCGCTGTCGGGGTCGACGTTCGTCAGCAGCGTCGGTGTGTAGAAGTAGCCGGGGTCGACCTTCTCACCGCCGGTCACCAGCGTCGCCCCGGCCTCGACGGCGCGCTTGACCATGCCGTCGACTTTGTCCCGCTGCTTTTCACTGATCAAGGGACCCATGTAGGTCGTGGCGTCAGCCGGGTCGCCGTAACGCACGAGAGCGAAGTTGTTCTTGACCAACTCGACGATCTCGTCCTGGTGGGCCCGCGGCACCAGTAGCCGGGACGTCAGGGCACAGCCCTGGCCGGCGTGGGTGACCATGCTGAACGCGGAGAACATGGCCGCGGTGTTGAAGTCGGCGTCGTCGAGCACGATCGCCGCGGACTTTCCGCCGAGTTCGAGGAACACGCGCTTGAGGGTGTCGCTGGCGGCCGCCATGATGCGCCGGCCCGTCGGCGTCGAACCCGTGAACGTCACCATGTCGACGTCGGCGCTACTGGTCAGCGCCGCACCGACAGCGGGGTCGGCGCCGCTGAGCACGTTGACCACACCCGCCGGGATGTCGGTGTGACCCGCGATCAACTCCCCCAACGCCAGTGTGACCAGCGGGGTGTCCGGCGCGCCTTTGAGAATGACGGTGCATCCGGCGGCCAGGGCGGGCGCCAACTTCGCCAGCGCCAACTGATTCGGGTAGTTGTAGGCGATGATCGCGGCCACCACCCCGCCGGCTTCCTTCTCTACCCAGCGGTGGTGCTGCATACCGCGGATCTCGATGTTGCCGAGGTCTTCGGTCATCGAAAAGGTCTTCAGCAGTTCGGCGTAGTAGCGCACGATGTCGATGGGCTGGTCGAGTTGCGCCCCCGCACACAGTGCCGCGGTGGCACCGACCTCGGCGATCGTGAGCGCGGCGAGCTCCTCGCGGTGCTCGAGCAAAGCGCGATGGAGCTGTTCCAGACAGCGGACCCGGAAGTCGACGTTCGTCGACCAGTCGGTGGCGTCGAAGGCCCGGCGGGCAGCGGCCACGGCCGCCTCGGCGTCGGCCACGGTGGCGTCGGGGGCATGTCCCAGCACTTTCCCCGTGGCGGGGTTCAGGGAGGCGAACGTGCGCTCAGACGTGAGGAGCCGGCCGTCGATCAACAGTCGTCGGTCGGCGGCGCCGGGTGGTGCATCGCCTTGCCGTGTGCCGACTGCCTCAGCGGTATCCTGCGGCATCCGTCCTCCTCGCTTGCGGGAATGCCATTCTCATTTCGTGGAAACATTACATTCAAGAAGCGAGAATGTGAACGAGATTGTGCGGACGGATTTGCCTTCGAGGCTCTACCGTATGTCTATGACGCCGCGAGCCTGGACCGTCTTGAAGAAGTTCGCAACATTTGCCGCCACCATCGCGGTGGCGGGCCTGGTACCGATGGCCGCCGCGCCGCTCGCCGCCGCCGACGAAAAGCCGTTGGGCGACAACAGTGAGCGCCTGAAGTTCTACGGCACCGAGGTGGGCGGCGGCCTGTTCGACGGCCGCACCTTGATCGGCAAACCGACCGTCATCTGGTTCTGGTCGCCACCGTCACTCTGCGGGATCTGCCTGGCCGAAGCCCCTGTCATCAGCCGCGTTGCGGCCGCCAACCCGCAGGTCAGCTTCCTCGGGATCGCCGGCCGAGGCGCGGTCGGAAGCATGCGCAGCATTGCCGCCGACAACAACCTGAAGTTCCCCAACCTGACGGATGCCAACGGTCAGCTGTGGCAGGCCTTCTTCGTTCCGTGGCCACCGGCATGGGCTTTCATCCGCCCCGACGGTGATGGCTACCTGATCAACGACATCACCTCGCCGATGACCGAGGATGCGCTGGCCGCCCGGGTCGCGGCACTCACCGCCGCCTGAGACAGGCCAATCAACTCGCCCGAGCGAGCGAGAATGTTATTCTCGCAATTTGAGAGCCGACCCGATATCCGGTCGGCCCACCACCTGACGGAGCTGCCGGTGATCGCCCTCCACCTCCGCGGACTCGCGTTCGCCGCGTGCCTCGCCGCCGCTACGCTGGCGGCGCCGCCGGCCATGGCCGACCAGGGCGAGGACTACCTGCTCCAAGAGCTGCGGAAAACGAACCTGAAGTGGATGGCGCCGGGCGGAGAACCGGAGATTCTGGGCATCGGCTACGACATCTGCAACGACTGGGCCGCGGGGGTGCCGTATGCCGACGAGGTCGCCGGACGCATCGGCCCGCCCGGCTGGTGGTCACAGCGCAACGCCCGGTTCTTCATCGCACTATCCACGCGGTCGTTGTGCCCGGGCTTCTTCCTGAACAAGGTGCCGCCGGCGGACCAGGAACTGATCGTGCAGCCCGAGCGCGCCTGGCCGCCGGATCCGCTGCCGCGGAACTGACCACCAGACACAAAGACCGCCGAAGCCGAAGATGGCGCCGCCGACAGGTTCGCCGGCGGCGCCATCTCGCGGGTGGCGTCGACTCAGACAGTGACGAGCCGGGCGAGGTTGCCGCCCATGATCTTTGCCTGATCGTCGACCGGCAGGTGCTGCAGCGCGGTCACGTAGTGCGTCGGCTCAGCCAGACCTTCGGGGTGTGGCCAGTCGGAGCCATAGAGCACCTGGTCCACGCCCACGAGGTTGATCAAGTCGTCGATGCCCTCCTCATAGAAGGGGCTGACGTGGATGCGGTTCTTGATCTCCTCCATCGGATTACCGAGGAAGGCCTCGGGCGCCTTCTTGTAGACCTCGGCCATCTGATCGAGCAGCGGGAACATCCACTTCGACCCGGCCTCGACGATGCCGACCTTCAGCCTGGGGTGCCGGAACAGCGCACCGTGGATCACCCACGAGGCCACCGCGTCCTGGATCGGACGCCACTCGTTGAGGATGGCCATCGCGTTGGTCTGGAACGGCAGCATCTCCTGCGCCGCACCGTCCCACTCCGAGGTGTAGCGGGAGTAGCCGCTGTCGGATGAGTGCATGCCGATGAAGACGTCGTACTCGACGCACTTCTCCCAGAACGGATCGAACTCGGGCAGCGCGAACGACCGCGGCCCGCGGAATCCCGGCACCGGCGCCGGGCAGACCAGGATGGCGCGCGCACCGCGCTTGACGCACCATTCGAGCTCCTCGATGGCCTTCTCCACGATGGGAAGCGTGATCACCGGGGTGGTGAAGATGCGGTTCTTGTAATTGAAGCCCCACACCTCGTCCAGCCACTGGTTCAACGAATGGATGAGAACGTGGATGGCAACCGGATCGTCGCGCAGCCGTTCTTCGATCAGGCTGGCCAGGGTCGGGAACATCAGGGTGCGGTCGAGGCCCAGCTGATCCATGAGCTCGAGACGCGGAGCCGGCTCGAAGAAGGCAGGGATGGCCTTCATCGGCTCACCGAAGAGCTCGCGCCGGGTCTTGCCCTCCGGGTTGCCGTACTTGAAGTACTCCTCCCAAGCGCCCGGCCGTGCCACCACCGAGAACGTGGGGTTCGGGATGTAGTTGCTGATCTGACCCCGGATCGCGATCTTGGTGCGACCGTTGACCTCGACGTACTGGACGACGTCCTTGTACTCCTTCGGCAGGTATTTGGTCAGCGCCTCCGGCGGCTCATAGAGGTGATTGTCCGCGTCGAACAGCGGAAACGGAATATCGACCCGATGCGACAGTTGTCCCATGAAATTCTCCTTCGCGAATCATGAGAATCTTATTCTCATATGACGCGAACACGCAATCGCTTCCACGGGGTTACCGAGCGGACAGCTAGTTCTCGGTGGCCGGATCGAGCTTGCGAAGGTGCCGATCGAAGTACGCGAGGATCTCGTCGTGACCGACGGAGACCCCGAGTGCGGCCTCCATGGTCAACAGCTGCGACATCCCGACGATGAGGGAGATCGCCACGATCGGGGGCAACTCGTCGGCGTCGATGCCGTATTTCGCCAAAACCGAGCCGACCAGCTCGGCCTGCCCTTCCAGGAACTGCTGCGCGGCACCGGCAATCTCGGATCCGAGCTCCTTGCGGTGGTTGGCCAGCGCCGCGTATTCCATGATCAGCGCGGTGTCGCGGTTCTCGATGAGGAAGGTCCACAGCGCCCGCAGCGGGTTCGGCGCCAGCAGGATCATCGACTGCGCCGCCAGGCCCTGCTCGGTTCTGCGCCGGAAAGCGGCCAGGAACAGATCGTCCATGGTGCGGAAGTAGTAGTGGACCAGTTGCGGCTTGAGACCGGCCCGTTCGGCCACCCGCCGGGACGTCACCGCGGCGTAACCCTCGTCGAGCATCAACGCCTCTGCGGCATCCAGTAGCGCCCCGCGATTCTTCGACTCGGGTCCGCCAATCCTTCGCTCCGATGCCATGCCGTCTCAGTCCGTTCTCGATCGCCGCCGCGCCGATCGTAATTGTCCACATCCCGCCGTGTGACCTTGACCACGCCACAACCCAGATGCTAAGCAAGTGCCCAGCACTTTGGTTGCAATTCGATGCCTGGAGGCCAGCCCACACATGACGAACTTCGACGAGGTCGACTACTACACCGACCAGTCACTGGTGCCCGACCCGCACCCGTACTTCGACCATCTGCGCAACAAGTGCCCGGTGACGCGGGAGAACCACTACGGCGTGGTAGCCGTGACCGGCTGGGAAGAGGCCAACGCGGTTTACAAGGATGCCGACTCGTTCTCCGCATGTGTCGCCGTGACCGGACCGTTCACCCCACTCCCGTTCACCCCCGAGGGCGACGACATCTGCGCCCAGCTCGCCGAGCACCGCACCGCCATCCCGATGTACGAGCACATGATCACCATGGATCCGCCCGAGCACACCCGCGCCCGCTCGCTGCTGTCCCGGCTGCTGACGCCCAAGCGCCTCAAGGAGAACGAGGACTTCATGTGGCGGCTCGCCGACCGTCACATCGACGAGTTCATCGCCGACGGCAAATGCGAGTTTTTGGCTTCGTACGCGCGGCCGTTCTCTTTGCTCGTCGTCGCCGACCTGCTGGGTGTCCCCGAGGAGGACCACGAGGAGTTTCGTCAGGCGTTCGGCGCCGAGCGCCCCGGCAGCCGCGTCGGCGCGCTCGACCACGAACCGCTCGCGTCCAACCCGCTGGAATGGGCCGACGAGAAAGTCGGTCAGTACCTCGAAGAACGTCGCAGTCACCCCCGCGACGACGTGCTGACCTCGCTGGCCACGGCCAAGTACGAAGACGGTTCGACGCCGGAGATCAGCGACGTCGTCAAGACCGCGACGTTCCTCTTCGGCGCCGGCCAGGAAACGACGGCCAAGCTGCTCACCGCGGCCATGCGCTTCCTCGGCGAGCAACCCGAGCTCCAAAAGCGGTTGCGTGAGGACCGCAGCCGCATCCCGAACTTCGTCGAAGAATGCTTGCGCATGGAAAGTCCGGTCAAAACGCTGCACCGGTTGGTTCGCAAGTCGACGAAGGTCGGCGACATCGACACCCCGGCCGGCACCGTGGTCATGATCAGCCCCGGCGCGGTCAACCGTGATCCACGGCGGTTCGACCAGCCCCACGAATTCCAGTTGGACCGCAAGAACGTTCGCGAGCACCTGGCCTTCAGCCGGGGCGTGCACTCCTGCCCGGGGGCACCGCTGGCCCGCGTCGAAGGCCGGGTGTCGTTGGAGCGGATTCTGGACCGCCTGGGCGACATTCAGCTCGACGAGGCCGCCCACGGTCCCGATGGAAACCGGCGCTACAACTACGAGCCGACCTTCGTGCTGCGCGGCGTCACCGACCTCAGCATCAACTTCACTCCGCTCGCCGCCAGGGCCTGAGCCGGCGGCGCACGTGGGTCGGCACCGCGAATGTGCACACAGATCGTGAAATTCGGCACGATGACGATCTATTCGAACATTCGCGGTGGCCCGGCGTCACGTGACCGCGCCCGCCGACTTGAGTTCGATGATCCGGTCCCAGTCCATGCCGAGCTCCAGCAGGATCTCCTCGGTCTGCTCGGCGAAACCGGGCGCCGGCCCGGTCTGCGGCGGAGCGACGTCGAATTGCACCGGGTTGGCGACCAATTCGAGTTCTCCCGCCTGCACCAGGTAGTCGTTGGCCCTGACCTGGGCGTCCTTGGCAGCCTGCAGTGTGTCCTGGACCGGGGCCCACGGACCGGAGAGGGTGGCGAACCGCTCGCGCCACTCTGCCAGCGTCTTGGTCGCCATCGCCTTGCCCAGAATCTCTACGGCCACTGCGGTATTGGTCGCGATGTCCTGCGCCGTCGCGAACCGCGGATCGTCGATGTACTCGTCCAGTTCCATGTGCCGGCACACGTCGGCCCAGAACTTGGTCGGCTGCATCATGACCAGAGAGATGATCCGCCCGTCGGCCGTTTCGTAAAGGCCCACAAGTGGATTGACAGGCGAACCGTGCACGCCAGGGGGCGGCGCCTCCATCAGCTGGCCGAGGTGGGACGTCAGCGCGACGGTGTGGCCCATGGACCACAGTCCGCTGCCCAGCAGCGAGACGTCGACGATCGACGGCACGCCGGTGCGCTCCCGCTTGAACAGCGCCGCCGCGATCCCACCGGCCAGGTTGGTCCCGGAAATGGTGTCACCGTAGGCCGGTCCCGGCGGCGCGATCATGCCCGGCATGCCGGGCGGTGTGATGGTCGCGGCAGTGCCGGCCCGGCACCAGAACGCCGTCATGTCGTAGCCGCCCTTCTCGGACTCCGCCCCGCGCGGACCCAGCGCGCTGCCGCGCGCATAAATGATCGCCGGGTTGACGGCCCGGATGTCGTCGACGTCGATGGCGAACTTCCTGCGGTGCCCGGGCAGAAAACTGGTCAGGAAGACATCGGCACGACGCGCCAGCTCCAGCAGGACCTCACGCCCCTCGGGGACCGCCATGTCGAGCCCGATGCTCCGCTTGCCGCGATTGGCGTGTTCGATGTTGGGGTTCGGGTCCCCCTCGACGCGCAGCGTCCCGGTCTGCCGGAGGCCGCGCTGCGGATCGCCGGTCACCGCGTGCTCGACCTTGATCACATCAGCGCCCCATTCGCCGAGCACCGCACCGCCCGACGGCACGAACCCGTACATCGCGACTTCCAGGACTCGGACACCATCCAAGGGCCCCATTCGACCTCCTCTGTTGAGAACCCAATTCTTCGATTTCGGCAATCTTACTCGCACAGAACATGTTTTCCGACAGGTGATCGGCTATGGAACCGACAGCGAAAAGACCGTCTGCGACGCAGTCCTAGACCTTCGGCGCAGTTAGGAGCCATTATCGGCGGTTCTGTTGCGGGACAGCGAAGCTGGAGAGTATCGTTCTCAAAATCGGAAGGGAGATTTCTCTCAGTGATCTACAACGGTGCCCCGTCATGAAGAATGCCGTCGTTACCGGAGGTGGGTCCGGCATCGGTCGCGCCATCGTGGCGCGCCTACGGGCCGATGGCTTGAACGTCGCGACCCTTGACCTCAACCCGTCAGACGACGACTTCGGCTTCACCGCCGACGTCACCGACCGCGCTCAGGTCGATGCCGCGCTCGACGGAATCCGGGACAAGCTCGGCCCCATCACCGTGTTGGTGAACTCCGCCGGGCTGGAGAAGTTCAAGCGGTTCACCGACCTGGAATTCCAGGACTGGCAGCGCGTGATCGACGTCAACCTCAACGGCGTCTTCCACTGCATCCAGGCGGTGCTGCCGGACATGCTGGCGGCCGGCTGGGGCCGGATCGTCAACATCTCATCGTCGAGCACCCATTCCGGACAGCCCTACATGTCGCCGTACGTAGCCGCCAAGTCGGCCGTCAACGGCTTGACCAAATCGCTGGCGCTGGAGTACGGGCCCGCGGGAATCACCGTGAACGCCGTACCGCCCGGCTTCATCGACACTCCCATGCTGCGCAAGGCCGAAGAGCGCGGGTACCTGAAGGTCCAGCAGAGCATCGAAGCGACACCCGTGCGCCGCATCGGCCGGCCCGAGGACATCGCTGCCGCATGCGCGTTCTTGATCTCCGACGAGGCCGGCTACATCACGGGGCAGATTCTGGGCGTCAACGGCGGACGAAACACCTAGCGAAGGAAGGCTTTTCAATGACTTCAGCGGGACGAGTAGCGGGCAAAGTCGCCTTCATCACCGGCGCGGCGCGGGGCCAGGGCCGCAGTCACGCGGTCCGACTGGCCGAAGAGGGCGCCGACATCATCGCCGTCGACCTGTGCGAGGACATCGAGTCCATCGGATACCCGATGGCCTCGCCCGAGGACCTCGACGAGACCAGGAACCTGGTGGAGAAAACCGGCCAGCGCATCGTCACCGCGCACGCCGACGTCCGCGAGGTGACGCAACTGGGGACGGCCCTCGAGGCGGGCCTGTCGGAGTTCGGCAAAGTCGACATCGTCCTCGCGCAGGCCGGTATCGCCGGCATGAAAAGCGATGTCCCCCTTCAGGCCTGGATCGACACGATCAACACCAACCTGATCGGCACCATCAACGCCATCCAGGTCTGCCTCCCCCACCTCAAGGAGGGCGCCGCGATCGTCGCCACCGGCTCGACCGCCGCTCTGATGGACGCTCACCTGAAGATGAACCCGGGCAACGACATCGGCGGTTTCGCCTACATGACGTCGAAACGGCTGCTCTCCCAATATGCTCACGACCTGGCCACCGAGCTCTCGCCGCGCGGCATCCGCCTGAACGTGGTGCACCCCACCAACGTGAACACCGCGATGCTGCAGAGCCCGCCGATGTACAAGTCGTTCCGGCCCGATCTGCCGAATCCGACACGTGAGGACGCCGAGCCGGCCTTCGGCATCCAGCAGGCCATGAAGGTCAACTTCGTGGAGCCGGAGGACATCAGCAACGCCATCCTGTGGCTGGTCTCCGACGAGGCCCGCTACATCACCGGCACCCAGTTGCGGGTGGACGCCGGCGGTTACCTCAAGTGGTACGACTACCACGTCTGATCGGGAGTGACAGTGAAGGTTTGGGTTGACGGGCAGCGCTGCCAGGGCCACACGCTGTGCGCGATGATCGCGCCGGATGCGTTCGTGCTCAATGACATCGACGGCACGTCGTCACCGGTTGACGAGGTCGTGGCGCCGGGGCTCGAGGACGCGGTCCGCGAGGCCGCGCACTCCTGCCCCGAGCAGGCCATCACGATCGAAGACTAACGAGAGCCAGACCGCGCATGAGACCAGCAGGGAGACAGGAACTTTGAGCGTCCAGGACGAGCGCAAGAAGGACACCTTCCACTTCGACCGGCACACCCCGGAGTACCGGCTGCAGTTCGAGCAGATCACCGAGGAGATGCAGGCGCAGTGCCCGGTGGCCTGGACAGACACCTATAACGGGCACTGGGTGGCGGCCGACAGCAGGCATGTCTTCGAGTTGGCACGCTGTCCCGTCGTGTCCAATCACCACGACGTCAGCGGTGCGACACCGTTCCAGGGCATCACCATTCCAAAAGCCAGCCGCGCCAGCGTCGTTCGCGGTGGCATCCTCGAGATGGACGAGCCCGAGCACAGCACCTACCGCGGCGCGCTGAACCCCTACCTCTCCCCCGCCGCGATCAAGCGGTGGGAGCCGTTCGTCGACGAGATCACCCGCGCCGCGCTGGATGAACACATCGAGTCGGGCCGGATCGACTTCGTCGAGCATCTCGCCAATGTGGTGCCTGCGGTGTTCACGCTGGCGATGATGGGTATCGAACTGAAGAAGTGGAACGTCTACAGCGAGCCCACGCACGCATCGGTGTACACGCCCGAGCACGCGCCCGAACGCGAGAAGATCAACGAGCAGCACCGCGAGATGGGCATCGACATCATCAACAACATGATGGAGATCCGGCAGAACCCGCGGCCCGGCCTGGTCAACGCGATGCTGCAGTTGCGGATCGACGGCGAACCGGCCCCCGACCTGGAAATCCTGGGGAATCTGGGCCTCATCATCGGTGGCGGCTTCGACACCACGACCGCGCTCACCGCCCACGCGCTGGAATGGCTCGGCGAACACCCGGACGAGCGCGAGCGACTCAGCCGCGACCGCGCCACTCTGCTCAACCCCGCCACCGAGGAATTCCTGCGCTTTTTCACCCCTGCCCCGGGCGACGGCCGCACGTTCTCCGACGATGTCGAGGTCGAAGGCCAGCAGTTCAAGCGCTACGAGCGGCTGTGGCTGTCGTGGGCGATGGCGAACCGCGACCCGGCGGTGTTCGATCGGCCCAACGAGCTGGTCATGGATCGAAAAGGTAACCGGCACTTCAGCTTCGGCATCGGTGTGCACCGCTGCGTCGGATCAAACGTGGCGCGCACCGTGTTCAAGTCCATGCTGACGGCGGTGTTGGACCGAATGCCCGACTACGTGTGTGAACCCGAAGGCACTGTGCACTACGACAGCATCGGCGTCATCCAGGGCATGCGGAATCTGCCGGCCCACTTCACCCCTGGTGAGCGCCTGGGCCCCGGCCTCGACGAGACGCTGGGAAAGTTGCAGCGCATCTGTAACGAACAGGAACTGGCCCGGCCCATCACCGAGCGCAAGGAAGCGGCCGTCATCTAGGTCCGTCAACTAGGTTTGGACTTGACCCTCACGCGACGTGAGGGACCAGGCTGATCGACGTGACGCAGGAGATGCCGGTGGACGGACTCACCGTGGGCGAAGTCGCTGAGCGATTTGGCATCACGGTCCGGACCCTTCACCACTACGACGACATCGGGCTGTTGATCCCCAGTCGGCGGACCGCCTCGGGTTACCGGGTGTACACCTCGGCCGACCTGACGCGCTTGTCCCAGATCATCGTTTACCGCCGGCTCGATTTTTCTCTCGATGAGATCGCGAGTCTGCTCGATGCGGGCAACGAGGTCAGCCACCTGATGCGCCAGCGCGAACGCGTCATGTCCCGGCTCGATGAGATGAAATCTCTCGTCGAGGCCATCGATCTGGCATTGGAGAAAGCAATGACAAACAACCCTATGACCGACGCCGACATGCGTGAACTCTTCGGTGACGGGTTCGACGACTATCAGGCGGAGGCCGAGCAGAAGTGGGGTGAGACCGAGGAGTGGAAGGAATCGCAGCGCCGGGCCAGGTCCTACGGCAAGGAAGACTGGGTGCGGATCAAGGCCGAGGGAGAGGCTGTCGAGAAGGCACTGTCCGACGCCTTCCGCGCCGGCCTTCCGGCCGACTCCCAGGAGGCGATGGACGCGGCGGAGCAGCACCGGCTCCACGTCAATCGGTGGTTCTACGACTGCCCACCGGCCTTCCACCGGAACCTCGGCGACATGTATGTCAGCGATCCCAGGTACGTCGCCACCTACGACGAATCATTCGGGCTGCCGGGCCTCGCGGCCTACTGCCGTGAGGCGATCCACGCGAACGCGGCCCGAACCGGCCACTGACCGGTTCGGGCCGCGCACCGGCGTCAGCGTGGTCGCGGCAGGCCGAGTACGTGCTGGGCGATGATGTTGCGCTGAATCTCGGAGGTGCCACCGGCGATGGTGCCGCCGAAGCTGCGGGCATAGCGCTCGAACCAGCTGACGAAGTAGTGGTCCAGGTTCATGTGCTCGTACCGGCCCGACGTCGAGGGGTGGTTGAGTCCCTCGATTCCCGCTGCCGACAGGGCATTCTCGAGGGCGGTGCGCTCCGCCTCGGACCCGAGGAGTTTGAGTACCGACACCGACTGCGTGTCCATCTCGCCTCGGGAGGCCCGGGCCAGCGCCGCCGAACCCATGGCGCGCAGGGCGTGGTAATCCATGATGGTCGTGGCGTACTGGTCGCGCTCGAGTGCCGTGCGCGGCCGGAAGTCGGCGATCATGTTGGCGATCCGGTCGGCGAAACCCAACCACATCATGGTGCGCTCGTGTCCGAGCGAACCGTTGGCCACACCCCAGCCGCCATTGAGTGGGCCGACGAGGTTCTCCGCCGGAACCCTTGCGTCCGTGAAGAAGACCTCGTTGAAGTCCAGGTTTTCCTGGCTGCACAGGTCCGCGAACGGCCGGCACACCACACCGGGGGTGTCGGTCGGGATGATGAGCACGCTGATGCCCTTGTGCTTCGGGGCATCCGGGTCGGTACGGACGAACGTCAGCAGGAAGTCCGCGTCGTGTGCGCCCGACGTCCACACCTTCTGTCCATTGACGACGAAGTGGTCACCGTCCGGCACCGCGCGCGTGCGCAACGAGGCCAGATCGGATCCGGCGCTCGGCTCGCTCATGCCGAGTGACGCGGTCTTCTCGCCGCGGAGTACCGGCACCGCCCAGCGGTGCTTCTGTTCCTCGTTGCCGAACGTGAGCAACGACGCCGCAATGATATTCACGCCCTGGGGGTTGAAGCTGTGGTAAATCCGGCGGCGGCACAACTCGTCCAGATGGACGAATTGCTGCACCACCGTGGCGTTGCGCCCGCCGAACTCGGGCGGCTGCGCGGGCAGTAGCCAGCCGTTGTCGAACAGCAGCCGCTGCCAGTCACGCGCCCACTGCGGCATGTGCGACACCGACCGGGGCCGCTCCAAAGTCTCTGTCTCCGTTGGCAGATGCTCATCGAGGAACGCCGCGAACTCGGCGCGGAAGGCCTCGACGTCGGCGTCATACGAGAGTTGCACGGTACTCCTCAGCGATCATTGCGCGGTGTTCTGCGGCGCCGCCGAGCATCAGCTCGCCGGCCTTGGCCCGCTTGAGCGCGAACTGCAGGTCGTTCTCCCAGGTGAACCCCATGGCACCGAACGACTGCAGACCCTGGCGGAACACCAGGGCCTGGCACTCTCCCGCCGATGCCTTGGCCATCGCCGAGGCGAGGCGGCGCCGCGGATCGTCGACACTGATCGTCAGCGCGGCGAAGTAGGAGAGCGCCCGGGCCCGTTCGATGGCGACGTGCATGTCCGCGGCCTTGTGCTGCAGCGCCTGGAACGACCCGATCGGCACACCGAACTGCTGGCGTTCCTTGATGTGCTCCAACACCAGGTCGAGGATGCGCTGGCAGGCACCGACCATGTGCACCGCCATACCGGTCAGTGCGACGTGACGGCCGCGCTCGGCATCGGTCCCGAGACGCTCCGAGTCGGGCACCTGCACTCCGTCGAACGACAGGTCGGCGAGGTGCAGCACCGGGTCGAACACGAGGTCCCGCCGCACGCCCACCGCCGAAGCATCGACGAGGAAGACGCCGGCCTCCGTCACAACGGCGAGCCGTTCGGCGCGATCGCCGTCGAGCACATAGCGAGCGGTGCCGTCCAGCGCCCAACCCCGGCCGTCGCGGCGCGCCGAAACTCCTTGGTAGACCGCAGTACCCGCTTGTTGCGGGTCGAAGCGATCACCGGCCAACGGCGCGAATTGGGTCATCGTGGCCAGAAACGGCGTGGGGTCGGTAGCCCGCCCGAGCTCCTCGAGCACGATCGCCAACTCGACCGCGTTCTCGGGGTCGGCCATCTCGGTCCAGCCCGCATCCACCCATGTTCCCCAGAGCGGAGCCGGGTCGGCGTCGTACTCGGCGATGGCCCGGATCAATGTCGGTGGGCACTGCTTGGTTACGGCATCCCGGACGGTCTCCTGCCATAACCGCTGATCAGCGTCGAACTCCAAAAGCATGCGGCGCCTCCTATGGCTAAATTCGGTCGCGAAGTGAGAATAGCATTCTCTTTTGAGGTAATTAAGATTTACACTAGGTCGAAAGCTCGGGAGGGCAGCCTTGTGATGGAACACGACGACGGGACACGTACCCCCGTCATCGACGCCAGCGTGCACATCTTCTTCGGATCGAACCGGGACCTGCGGGATGCGCTGCGCGAACCGTTCAAGAGCCGCGGCTTCCCGGACTACGAAATGGACTGGTATGGCGCACCCGGAGGCGAATACGCCCCCGGGACCAAGGGGCCTGACGGCCAGTACCCCGGTTCTGATCCTGACATCGTTGCACGCCATCTGTTCGACAACCGCGGTGTCGATGTTGCTGTGCTGCACCCGATGTCGCGCGGAATCATGCCCGACCGGCACCTCGGCAGCGCGCTGGCCGCCGCGCACAACGAAATGCTGGTGTCACGCTGGCTGGAGCATCCCGAATTCGGCGACCGCTTTCGCGGCACCATCCGCATCAATCCCGACGACATTCCCGGAGCCCTGCGCGAGATCGCCAAGTACAAGGACCACCCCAGAGTGGTGCAACTCGGCATCCCGCTGCAGTCGCGCGAACTCTTCGGCAAGCCACAGTTCTGGCCGTTGTGGGAAGCGGCGATCGAAGCGAACCTGCCGGTGGCCGCGCACATCGAGGTGGGGGCCGGCATCGCCTCCGCGCCAACGCCGTCCGGCGTGCCGAACACCTATGAGCAGTACGCCGGCTTCATGGCGCTGAACTTCCTCTACCACCTGATGAACATGATCGCGGAGGGTGTCTTCGAGCGGATGCCCGAGCTCAAGTTCGTGTGGGCCGACGGCGCCGCCGACCTGCTGACCCCGTTCATGTGGCGCATGGACTGTTTCGGCAGGCCGCATCTCGAGCAGACGCCATGGGCGCCGAAGATGCCCAGCGACTACCTGCCCGACCACGTGTATTTCGTCCAGGGCGCACTGGACGGACCCGGCGACACCGAATTCGCCGGCGAATGGCTGAGTTTCACCGGCAAGGACGACATGGTGATGTACGGATCCAGCTACCCGCACTGGCAGCTCAACGACCTCACAATGCCCAGCTCCTATACCGCCGAGCAGCGCGACAAGCTGTGCTGGCGAAACGCCGCCGCACTGTACGGCATCGCCGTACCGGTCGGCGTGTGAGGAAGGAAGGATCGCAATGAGTGTGACTGTCACGCAGCGCAAACCCGCGGCCGAGCGCATCGCCGTCCGATGTGTCGATTCCGATGTGCACCCCGCCCCGCGCCGGGGCGAGTTGATCCAGTACATCCCCGAGCCCTGGCGCACCAGGTACTTCCTCAGCCGTAACGTCGGCGAACAGATCTACTACGACGCTCCCGACTACGCGCACACGTTCGCGATGCGCGTCGACGCCTTCCCACCGGACGGTGAATTCGCCTGCAGCGACCCCGATCTCGCCTTTCAGCAGCTGATCATGCAGGCTGGGGCAGACATCGCGATCCTGGAACCCGCCGCGTATCCGGCGCGGATCGGTGGCGCCAACCACGCGCTCAACGTGGCGCTGAACGAGTGGCAGCTCCATCACTGGCTCGACAGCCACAACAACTGGCACGAACGCTGGCGTGGCTCGATCTGCGTGGCGATCGAAGAGCCGCACGCCGCCGCGGCGGAGATCGAGCGACTGGCCGGCCACCCCTTCCTGGGCCAGATTCTGATCAAGGCCGAACCGCGTCCCGCGTGGGGCGACCCGAAATACGATCCGGTCTGGGCCGCGGCCACCAAGGCGGACATGCCGGTGAGCTGTCACCTTTCCCGCAGCCATCACGAAGAGTTACCCATGCCACCTGTCGGCATGCCCAGCTACAACCACGACTTCATGGTCACCTACTCGCTGCTCGCCGCGAACCAGGTGATGAGCATGATCTTCGAGGGGCTGTTCGACCGATTCCCCACGCTGCGCATCGTTTTCGTCGAGCACGCGTTCACCTGGATCCTTCCGCTGATGTGGCGCATGGACAAGCTCTACGAGGCCCGCAAGTCGTGGCTCGACATCAAGCGCAAACCGAGCGAGTACGTCAAGGACCACATCAAGTTCACCACCCAGCCCCTGGACTACCCCGAGGACAAGACCGAACTCACCCGGACGTTCGAGTGGATGGAGTGCGAGAAGATCCTGCTGTTCAGCTCGGACTACCCGCACTGGACCTTCGACGACCCGCGCTGGCTGGTCAAGCACCTGCCCGAGCACGCGCGGGAAGCCGTGATGTTCCGCAACGGCATCGAGACGTACAAGCTCCCGAGCACCGTGCCGGCGCTCGAGGGACAGGTCCGGGTGTTCTGAATTGACCGAACCACAAGAGCCCCGGCTGGCGCAGGGGCGCGAGCACGTCGTCGCCACCGTCGACGAAATCCCGCCGGGCACGCACAAATTGGTGCCCATCGGACGGCACGGAGTCGGCGTCTACAACGTGCACGGCACCTTCTACGCCATCGCGAACTACTGCCCGCACGAAGGCGGTCCGTTGTGTTCTGGCCGCCCGCGCGGGCGGACGATCGTCGACGACAGTGTGCCGGGTGACGCCGTGATGGTGCGCGACCTGGAGTTCATCTACTGCCCGTGGCACCAATGGGGCTTCGAATTGGCCACCGGCACAACAGCGGTGAAGCCCGAGTGGAGCATCCGGACGTACCCGGTGCGGGTCATCGGCAACGAGGTGTGGGTGCAGGCATGACCACTCCCTATTGCGCGAGCGTGCGTGTCTGCACAGGACACGCCGCCCATTTCTGGCATTTTGCGCACGTTCGCGGAGGTGCATCGTGAGAACGCCACTCGGCCCCGCACTCAAGCGCGGCGAGCAGGTCATCGAGATCAACGGCGGCAACGTCGTGTACGAAATCCTCGGCAAAACGGGCGATTTCATCGCCCTGACGCCCGGAGGCCGGTTCAGCAAGGACATCCCGGGTTTGCGTCCCCTGGCGCAGGCCCTGGTCGAGGGCGGCTACCGGGTGCTGCTGTGGGACCGGCCCAACTGCGGCAAGTCCGATGTGCAGTTCTATGGCCAGAGCGAATCGCACATGCGGGCCGAAACGCTGTACACGCTCATCTCCAAGCTGGGCATCGGACCCTGCATCCTCGCCGGCGGCTCGGGCGGGGCCCGGGACTCGATGCTCACCGCGATGCTCTACCCCGAGATCGTCACCAAGCTGGTGGTCTGGAACATCGTCGGGGGCGTGTACGGCTCCTTTGTCCTCGGCTCGTACTACATCGTGCCGAGCATCCTGGCAGTGCGCGGGGCGGGGATGAAAGGCGTTGCCCAAGTGGATGAGTGGCGCGACCGTATCGCCGACAACCCGGCGAACGTCGCCCGCCTGCAGTCCTACGACGCCGGTGAGTTCCTCAAGCTGATGCTGCGGTGGCTGGGTGCGTTCGTGCCCAAACCCGGCCAGACGATCCCGGGGGTCGAGGACGAGATGTTCGACAACATCACGGTGCCGACCCTGATCATCCGTGGCGGGGAGAACGACCTGGACCACCCGAAGCGGACGTCACTGGAAGTCAGCTGCCTCATCAAAGGTTCCCAACTGATCGACCCGCCGTGGCCGGAAGACGCCTGGGAGCGGGCCAACGAGACCCGGGCGGCGGGAAAGGTCAAACACTTCAACATGTTCGACACCTGGGTGCAGGCCGCGCCGCCGATCCTGGAGTTCCTCCGCCGATGACTTCATACCGTGCGGATGCGCACCTCACAGTTCAGCGACGCCTCCAGCGCCGTGTGGATGCGGCTCTCCGGAATCCGTTCCAGGTCCACCTTGGCCAGCGTCACGGTGACGATGTCGAAACCTTCCGAGCCGGGCTCACGTGCCACTTCTCCGGTGATCCCGAATCGCGCCAGCACGCCGTACGCGTCGTCATCGGTACCGCGACTGACATAGGTGACGACGCCGAGCTCCGGCGCGGTGCCGAATGCCTTGGCGCACAGGGCGACACCGGAATCCGGCCCACGTCCGGCGATCAGCAGTTGCACCTGGCGGCGCCGGGGCGGCAGCGCCGCCAGATTCACGTCGATCACGTCGAGACCCGCCGCGGCGGCGAGCTCCTTGAGGACCGCCATGCCGTCCGCTAACTGCTCTGACGTGAGTTCACCCGCCGGATCGACATCGACCCGCACCACCGCCGTGCGCATGCCGCTCAGCCTAACGGTGGCCACGTGGCCGGAGCTCACCCCGCGGCTGCTGCGCACCGGCGGCGCCCACAGCGAGGACCACGACAGCTACATCGCAGCCGGCGGCTATCGCGATCTCACCGACCCCGAGCGGCTGCTCGACGAGGTCGACCGCTCCGGGCTCCGCGGCCGCGGCGGCGCAGCATTCCCCATGGCGGTCAAGCTGCGTTCGGTCCGGGCGGGTGGCCGTGACCGCGGCGGAGCGATCGTCGTCGCCAATGGCGAAGAGGGCGAACCGGCGTCCATCAAAGACCGCTGGCTGCTGCGCAACCGACCCCATCTGGTGCTGGACGGCTTGCGGCTGGCGGCGACCATCGTCGGCGCCCAGCGGGCGTACGTCTATGTCTCAGACCCAGCCTCCGCAGCCAGCGTGGAAACCGCTGTCGCGCAGCGGCACCCGGGGCCACCCGTCGAGGTGGTGACTGTCACGCCCGGGTATGTCGCCGGCGAGGAGACCGCCGCCGTGCGTGCCATCAACGGTGGTCCGGCCAAGCCCACCGACAAACCACCGCGCCCGTTCGAGCAGGGTGTCGCCACGCTGCCCACGCTCGTCAGCAATGTGGAGACCCTGGCGAATCTCCCCCACATTCACGCGCATGGCGGCCAGGACTTCAGATCCGTCGGCACCGCATCGTCGCCGGGCTCGTTCCTGGCGACCATCACCGGCGCCGGCCGACCGCCCGCCCTCTATGAGCTGCCGCACGGCGTCAGATTCGCCGAGGTGCTCGAATTCCATGGCGTGCCGGCCGAAATGGCGACGGGCACCCTGATGGGCGGCTATTTCGCCGGCCTCCTGGGCCCTGGTGTGTTGGATGCGACGCTGGACCATGAAACCCTGCGCAGTTTGGGCAGCGGTCTGGGCTGCGGCGCCATCTCGATCCTGAACGGTGATTGCCCGGTGGCTGTCGCCGCGGCGGTGCTGGCGTACTTCGACCGGGAGAACGCCGGGCAATGCGGGTCGTGCTTCAACGGCACCGCAGCGATGGCCGCCGCCGCGGCGGGTCTGCGCGACGGCCTCGCGACCGGCGACGACATCGCCCGGCTGCGGAGGTGGTCCCGGGAGCTGCGCGGGCGTGGCGCGTGCGCGACGTTGGACGGCGCCGCCAACATCGCCGCCAGTCTCCTCGATCAATTCCCCGCCGAAGTGGCACGTCACCTGGAGAACGGTTGCCCGGCATGCCAATCCGGCGGTGTCATCCCTGCGCGACCATACGAAGTGGAGGCGGTGATGATGGCATGAAGATCCGCCTGGACCGGACGATGTGCGACGGGTTCGGCATCTGCGCCAAGCATGCGCCGTCGTACTTCTCCCTCGACGACTGGGGCTACGCGACACTCGTCGGCACCGGCGAGGTACCCGAGGCAGACCAGCCCGCCGTCATGCGCGCGCTACTGGACTGCCCGGTGCACGCCATCATCGAAATGACCGGCGGTCCACTCGCAGTGCCCACGCCCGCGCCGATTCACGGCGAGGCGCCCGAACCACACCCAGAGACCGACGCCAACGAAGCAGAATGGGGATTCGTCCGTTGACTCGCATACCGCTGCCGCAAGTGACGCCTGAGAACGAGTTCTATTGGACCGCAGGGGCCGACGGCGCGCTGCGCATCACCGCATGCGAGAAGTGCAACGCGCTGATCCATCCGCCGGCGCCGGTCTGCCGCTACTGCCGCGAGCGAAAGATGGGCGTCCGCACGGTGTCCGGTCTCGCGACGCTCATCGGCTTCACGCTCAACCAGCGATTCAGCATTCCCGGGTTGCCGGCTCCCTATGTGGTCGCCCAGGTGGCGCTGGTCGAAGATCCGCGAGTCCGCTTGACCACCAACATCATCGACTGCGATCCCGAGCAGTTGGCGCTGGGCCAGCAGGTGGAAGTCGTCTTCGAGCAGCACGAGGACGTGTGGCTGCCGCTGTTCCGCCCAGTCGCCGCCCAACCGGCGCCGGCTCCGCTGCCGACCGACGAGATCGAACCGCAGGACTTCGCCAAGCACGTGCGGCCGATGACCACCACCGAGAAGTTCGAAGACAAGGCCGCCATCACCGGTATCGGCGCCTCGCAGATGGGCCGCCGCCTGATGCTGGACCCGCTGGCGCTGACCATCGAGGCGTGCGAGAACGCCATCGCCGATGCCGGGTTGACCATGGCAGACATCGACGGGCTCTCGACCTGGCCCGGCGCGGGTCTCCCCGGCCCCTTCGGCGAGGGCGGGGTGACCGCGCTGGAGACCGCCCTGGGCCTCAAGCCGACCTGGTACAACGGCGGACCCGAGACCTTCGGGCCCGGCGGCTCGGTCATCGCGGCCATGCTGGCCGTCGCCGGTGGCTTGGCCCGCCACGTGCTGTGCTTCCGCACCCTGTGGCAGGCCACGTACGACGAACTCATGAAGCAGGGCAAGGCCGCGCCGATGGGCGGTACCCGCACCACCAGCTGGCAGCTGCCGTTCGGTGCGACATCGGCCGCACACACCCTGGCGCAGAACGCGCAACGCCATATGCGCCGCTACGGCACCACCAGGGAGACACTCGGCTGGATTGCGTTGAACCAGCGCGCGAATGCCGCGCTGAACCCGACTGCCATCTACCGCAATCCGATGACCATGGACGACTATCTGAACGCCCGGCCCATCACCACGCCGTTCGGGCTCTACGACTGCGACGTGCCGTGCGACGCGTCCATCGCCGTCATCGTGTCGGCCGTCGACGTGGCCCGCGACCTCGCCAAGCCGCCGATCCGCGTCGAAGCGGTCGGCACACAAATTCTCGAGCCGATCGAGTGGGACCAGAGCACGCTGACCCACGAACCGCAGGTGCTCGGCCAGGCCGCCCACCTGTGGACCCGAACCAACTTGAGGCCCAAGGATGTTGACGTCGCCGAACTGTACGACGGGTTCACGTTCAACTGTCTGTCCTGGATCGAAGCACTCGGGTTCTGCGGTATCGGTGAGGCCAAGGACTTCCTTGCCAGCGGCACCAACATCGCCCGCGATGGCGTGCTGCCCCTGAACACCCACGGCGGTCAGTTGTCGCATGGCCGCACCCACGGTATGGGCCTGGTTTACGAGGCGATTTCGCAGTTGCGCGGCGAGGCCGGTGAGCGTCAGGTCGCCGACGCCCGCGTGGCGGTGGTCAGCAGTGGCGGCCTCACTCCCAGCGGGGTGCTTCTCCTACGGACCGACTCATGAGCGCGGCGAGTAGCGCATCCGGATCGCCCATCCGCACTGTGCCGCGGATGGTCCGCGTCGGCGACGTCATGATGTCAGGGCTGATCGCCGAAGCTGAGGAGCCACGCGCCGTCATCGTCGCCGTACACGGCGGTGGCAGCAGCGCAGCGTATTTCGATTGTCCGGGGCACCCACGACTGTCGCTGATGCGCACCGCGGCGGCACTCGGCTACACGGTCGTCGCACTGGACCGCCCCGGATACGGGGCGTCCGACGCCTACCCCGATGCCATCGTGCAGCCGGAGCAGCGGATCGCCCTCGGCTACGGCGCGGTGGACGCGATGCTCGGGCCCAGGAACCGTGGCGCCGGCGTATTCCTGCTCGGTCACTCCAACGGTTGCGAGCTGGCGCTCCGCATGGCCGTCGACGAACGAGCGCCCCGGGCAGATGTTTTCGGCATCGCGTTGGCCGGTACCGGCCTGCGCTATCAGGACGCCGCCATGGAGATGCTCAAGTCGGCGTCGGTCACCCACCGCCCGCCCGGGCTGCGCGAACTGCTGTGGCACCCGGCAGAGCTCTATCCGCCGTTGACGAACACCCCCAATGCGCGCAGCGGCGCCCGGTACGAGGCCGCGATGGTGCAGGACTGGCCCCGCAGTGACTTCCCGGCGCTCGCCGCCAAGGTCCGGGTACCGGTGCACTTCACCGTCGCCGAGCATGAACGGGTCTGGCAGACGGACCCGAATGCCCTCGCGGCCATCAGCGGGTTGTTCACCGCCGCACCGCGGATGACGGTCCACCACCAGGTTGGGGCGGGCCACAACATCAGCGTTTCGGTAGGGGCTGCGGCCTACCACCTCACCATCCTGGCGTTCATCGAGGAATGTCTGGCCAACCAGCGCAGCACCACAGTCACATCGGAGGTCGGTTAGTGCGAGTCGGGTTCATCGGTCTCGGCAGCCAGGGCGCGCCGATGGCGCGCCGCATCGTGGCAGCGGGATATCCACTGACATTGTGGGCCCGGCGGGCGGCCTCCCTCGAACCGTTCGCCGACACCACAGCCAAGGTCGTGGAGACGCCGTCCGAGTTGGCTGCAGTCAGCGACCTGGTCTCTATCTGCGTGGTCGGAGACGACGACGTGCGCCAGGTGCTGGACGGAGACAACGGCATCTTCGCCGGATTGGCACCCGGTGGCATCATCGCCATCCACAGCACCGTGCATCCAGACACCTGCTGCGATCTCGCCAAATCCGCAGCAGACAGGGGGATTTCACTGATCGATGCGCCGGTCAGCGGCGGTGGTCCGGCCGCCGCCGCAGGCCGTCTCCTCGTAATGGTCGGCGGCGAGCCTGACGTCGTTGAGCGCTGTCGACCGGTGTTCGCCACGTACGCCGACCCGATCGTTCACCTCGGCGACGTCGGTTCGGGTCAGGTGACCAAACTGCTGAACAACCTGCTGTTCACCGCCAATATCGCGACCGCGAAATCCACCCTGGACCTGGGCCAGGCGCTGGGCGTCTCAGTGGACAGCCTCGCCGCGGTGATCACCCAAGGGTCGGCCAACAGCTTCGCGCTCGGCCGCATCGCGCAATTCGGCGGCAGCCTGGACGTCCTCAAATCCGTGGCAGCGGACCTGCTGACAAAAGACGTGCGCCTGATCGCGGACCTCGCCGAGGCCGCCGGCGCCACACCGGGGGCGGTGCTCGAATCCGCCGATGCCGCACTGGGTTTGATGGGCCGAACGCGGTGAACACGGTCGGCTTCGTCGGGGCGGGACGCATGGGTGGCGCCATGGTCGGCCGCCTCGTCGCGGCCGGCCACGAGGTGAACGTCCTGGCACGCACACCGGAGAAGAGCGCGGCCATCACCGCACTCGGCGCGACCCCGGTCATCGACCTGGCCGCCATCTGTGCAGGCGCCGACACGGTCGTCATCTGTGTCTTCACCGACGAGCAGGTCCGGGACGTCGCCGATGCCCTGGTGGCCGACCTGCGCCCGGGCACCGTCCTGGTCATCCACACCACCTGCAGCCCGCGCACTGCCGAGACCCTCGCTGACCGCGGCGTGGACGTCATCGACGCCGCGGTCAGCGGCGGTCCGCACGATATCGCCGCGGGCCGGTTGACGTTGTTCGTCGGCGGCTCCGACGCCGCGGTCGCGCGAGCCAGGCCCGTCCTGTCGTGTTACGGCGACCCGATCATCCACACCGGCCCGCCGGGCACGGGCCAGCGGGTCAAGCTCGTCAACAATGCGTTGTTCGCGGCTCAGATCGGGTTGATCAGCGCCGCAGTCGAACTCGGCGAGCGACTGGGCGTCCCCGAATCTACGCTGCTGACCGCCCTGCCCCACGCCAGCGCGGGCAGCCGCGCGCTGGACAGCATCTCGCGAGCGGGTTCGGCCGCGTCGTTCCGCGCGGTCGTCGGCGAGTTCCTGAGCAAGGACGTGGCGACGGTCCGAGCCACCGCGGCTGAGTTGGGCACCGGCCTGGGCGTGCTCGACACCATCATCGACACCGGCATGGCGCCGACGGGAGGGAGCAATCCAGCATGACCGCAACGAAACTCGTGTTCGACCCGTTCTCCGAGGACTTCTTCAACGGACCATGGGAGACCTACCGGCGAATGCGTACAGAAGCACCGGTCTATTACAGCGAGGAACACGACTTCTACGCGCTGTCCCGGCACGACGACGTCGCTCCTGCCTACCGCGACTTCGAGACCTATTCGTCGGCGTACGGTGCGGACCTGGCACAGGTGCGCACGGGGGTCGAGATGCCGGGCAACATGCGGATGATCATCTTCATGGATCCGCCCGAGCACCGCCACATCCGTAGCCTGCTGAACAAGGTGTTCACCCCGCGGGCAATCCAGTCGCAGGGCGACATGGTCCGCGCGAAGATCGACAAGTACCTGAACCGCCTCGATCCCCACGGATTCGACGCGGTACAGGACTTCACCGGACCGTTCCCCGTCGAGGTGATCACCAACATGATGGGCGTGCCCGAGGAGGAGGCCCAGCAGGTGCGGTACTGGATCGATGAATCGCTGCACCGCGAAATCGGTCAGGTCGAAAGCTCGGAGGAGGGTATCCAGGCCTATATCGACAGTGCGGCTTTCTATTTCGAACTGGCGCGCCAACGCAAAGAAGCACCGGGCGACGACTTGATCAGCCGCCTCCTGGCGGCCGAGACCGAACGCGAAGACGGCACCATCACCAAGCTCGAGGACTACGAGATCGCCGGATTCGCTTCATTGCTGGGCGGTGCCGGCGCCGAGACGGTGACCAAGTTGGTCGGTAACGCGGTCTACCTGTTCGCCCGTCATCCCGAGCAGTGGCAGAAGCTGTTGGAAGATCGCAGCAAGATCCCCGCCGCCGTCGAGGAGCTGTTGCGGTACGAGGCACCATCGCAGTACAACGTGCGCCGCAGTATGAAAGACGTACAGCTACACGGCACGACAATTCCCGAGGGCGCTCCGGTGTTCCTGCTCGGCGGTTCCGCCAACCGAGACCCCGAGGCGTGGACCGACGCCGACACTTTCGATATCGACCGCAACCACACCGAGGCCCAGAACCTCGGTTTCGGGTATGGCATCCACAGCTGCCTTGGGGCGGCGCTGGCGCGCATGGAGAGTGCCGTCGCGCTTGATGCATTACTGGACTTCATGCCGCGTTACGAAATCGATTGGGACGGTTGCAGACGCGTCCACATGCAGAATGTGATGGGATGGCAGAACGTCCCGGTCCGGGTGCTGCGATGAGCAAGGTGAGCGTCGACTTCGGGCTGTGCGAGAGCAACGGCGTCTGTGCGGGAATCATCCCCGACGTGTTCCATCTCGATGACCAGGACTACCTGCACATCCGGCAGGACGAGGTGACGCCGGCCAACCGGGACCGGATCCTCGAAGCCGTCCGCCAATGTCCCCGCCAGGCGATATCGATCACGGAGGATCCCGCATGAAGCCCTATCGCGTCGTTCAATGGACGACCGGCAATGTCGGCAAGAGCTCGGTCAAAGCCGTTGCCGCACATCCAGACCTGGAACTCGTCGGATGCTACGCCTGGTCACCGGACAAGGCCGGCCGGGATGTCGGCGAGCTGTGCGGGATCGAGCCCACCGGGGTGACCGCCACCAATGATGTCGCAGCACTGCTGGCACAGAAGCCGGATTGCGTGGTGTACAACCCGATGTGGATCGACGTCGACGAAGTCGTGCGCATCCTGGAAGCCGGCGTCAATGTCGTTGCGACAGCCTCTTTCATCACCGGACACAACCTGGGCCGCGACCGGGAGCGCATCACCGAGGCATGCCGCGTCGGCGGCTCGACCATGTTCGGCTCCGGGGTCAGCCCGGGTTTCGCCGAGCTGCTGGCAATCGTCGGCGCGATGGCGTGCGACCGGGTGGACAAGGTGACGGTCTCCGAGGCCGCCGACACCACCTTCTACGACTCACCCGCCACCGAAATCCCCTGTGGCTTCGGCATGCCCATCGATTCACCGGACCTGCCGCCGATGGCCGCCGCGGGCACCGCGATCTTCGGTGAGGCGGTTCGGTTACTGGCCGACTCGCTGGGCGTCGAACTCGACGACGTGCGGTGCGAAGCCGAATACGCCCAGACGACCGCAGACCTCGATCTCGGCTCGTGGACCATCGAGAAGGGCTGCGTCGCGGGCGTCGCCGCGAGCTGGCAAGGTGTGGTCGCCGGTAAGACGGTCATCGAGCTCAAGGTGCGGTGGCGCAAAGGCCAGTCACTCGAGCCCGATTGGGAGCTCGACGCCGACGCATGGACCATCACCATCGACGGGCGACCGACGGTCACCATGAAGGTCGGCTTCCTGCCGCCGCCGGACTTCCAGGCGACGACGATGGCGGAATTCATGACCCTGGGCCACATCATGACGGCGATGCCCGCCATCAACGCGATCCCGGCCGTCGTCGCGGCCGCACCCGGCATCGCCACCTACAACGACCTGCCACTGACCCTACCGCGCATGAAAGGCCTTGCATGAAAGAAGGATTCGAGAATCGGGTCGCCCTGATCACCGGGGCCGGCTCGGGCATCGGACGCGCCACCGCCCTGGCATTCGCCAAGGCGGGCGCCCGCGTCGTCGCCACCGACATCAACGGCGACGCGGCCCACGAAACCGCAGAATCGATCGGCGACGCCGCCATTGCCGTCGCCTCCGATATCTCTGACGAGGAGTCCGTCGCGCGGGCCGTGACTGCCGCCCTCGACACCTACGGCCATATCGACGTGCTGTCCAACAACGCCGGCGTCATCGACTCCATGGCGCTACCGGCCGATACCACGCTCGCCGAATGGGACCGGGTCATCCGGATCAATCTGACCGGCACGTTCATCGTGACGCACGCGGTGCTCCCCCACATGCTCGGCCAACGGCGCGGCGTCATCGTCAACACCGGCTCGGCCGCCGGAGTGCGGGGTGGATCAGCGGGCGCCGCGTACACCGCCTCCAAGCACGGCGTCATCGGCCTGACCCGTAACATCGCCTGGTCCTACGCCAAGGACGGGATTCGGTGCAACGCCATCCTGCCCGGTCCCACGCTCACCGGAATCACCGGCAGTATCAGCGGATTCAACGAGACGGGTCAGGCGCGCCTGACGCCGATCATCTCAGCGGCCCCGGATATCGCGCTGCCCGAGCAGATGGCCGACGTGATCGTCTTCCTGGCTTCCGATGCCGCCGCATTCGTCAACGGCGCGATCGTGGCGGCCGACGGAGGGTGGTCGGCGGGCTGACGCCCGCCAGCCGTCAGGTCGTGTCAGGCCCCGAAGCCCGACAGGATCACGGCGTTGCAGTCCGCGGCAGACTGCCGGACTTTCGCGGCCGCCTGGTACGCGTCGGATTCGTACCAGGCGCGCGCGGCGTCCACCGATTCGAACTCCAGCACGACGGTCTGGTTGCCGTGCCAGCTGCCCTCGAGCACCTGGGGGTTCTGGTCCACCGACACGATCGTGGCGGACGACATCGCCTTGCCGGCCAGCTTGGCGTACTCAGCCATGCCGGCCGGGTCCTTGACGTCCTCGGTGAGGATCACATATCCCTTTGCCACTCGAATCTCCTTGACTAGTCGTTGGTTTCGACGATTGCTTGTTCGGGACAGTTCGCCATGGCATCGCGAACCGCAACGACGAGATCAGCCGCCACCTCCGAAGGGTCGGCGACCGCATAACCGTCGTCGGTCATGCTGAAGACGTCGGGGCACAACGTCAGGCACATGCCGTGGCCACGGCACCGGTCCTCGTCGACGACAACCTTCATGACGCGCTCCCCGCAGGATCGAATTCGAGGTGCAGATCGATGATGCCACGCAGGATGTACGTCGGAATGTATTGGTACCGGCGGTTTCCCGCGGGCCCGTGGTGCGCCTCGGAGATCCGGATGTCGGAGGTTCGGTCCAGGAGCCGCTCCAATGCCACACGCGTCTCGGCCCGCGCCAATGGGGCGCCCGGGCAGCTGTGGATGCCGCGCCCGAACGCCAGGTGCTGCCGGGCGTTCTTGCGCTCGGCGTCGAACGTGTCGGGATCCTCGAAGCGACGCGGATCACGGTTGGCCGCACCGTTGATCACCATGAGCGTGCAGCCCGCGCCGATCACCTCGTCACCGATGGTGGTCGGCACGCGAGAGAGCCGGAAGTCGCCCTTCACCGGGCTCTCGATACGCAGGCATTCTTCGATGAAGTTCGGCAGTAGACTGCGATCCGCGCGGAGCTTGGACTGGATGTCGGGTTGCTCACCGATCACCTTCAGCGCCGTACTGAGCAGCCGGACCGTGGTCTCCTGCCCGGCCGAGAAGACGTTCGTGGCCACCCGCACCACGTCGTCGACCGTCGGCATGGTCCCGTCGGGGAACGTCGCGGTGGCCAGACCGGTCAGCACATCATCGCGCGGTTCGCGGCGGCGATCCTCCACATACACCGCGAAGGCCTCGTAGAGGTACTCGAAAGGTGTTTTTGAGAGCGTCTTTTCGTCGGTGCTGCCGAGTCCACCGCCGTGGGTGCCCTTCGCGAGCCGCTCGAGCAGTTCGGGGCAATCCTCGTCGGGTACACCGAGCAGGTCCGCGATGACGCGCAGGGTGAACGGCCCGGCGAAACCCTTGATGAACTCACCCTCGCCGGGAGCCAGGAACTCCCCGAGCATGTCGTCGGCGATCCGCCACATCGCGTCCTCGTTCTCCTTGAGGCGCTTGGGCGTGATCAGCCGCATCAGCAGGGCGCGGTGATTGGTGTGCGTCGGCGGGTCCAGGGTGGGCAGCTGGTCGCTGTACGGAATCTCGTCGCGGTGCTTCTCGATGAGCTCGCTGACGTCGTCGCCGTCCAGCGGCACCGGGAAGCCCGGGAACGGGCCTGTCACCGAGATGCATGACGAGAACGTGTCAGCGTCGTTGTAGACGTCGACCGCTTCCTGCCAGCCGGTGACCATCGTGACGCCGTAGTGCTCTTCGCGCGCCACCGGGCACTTGTTGCGCAGCGCCTCGTAAAACGGGTACGGGTCGTCGGTCAGCCGATCATCCCGGAAGAAATCGACCGCGCTGAGGTCTTCCGACACCTGTCCTCCATTCCAAGCACGCTCAGATGAGAATGTGATTCTCAAATGTGGTGATTACATTTCCATAGTGGTTCGCCGGCGTCAATGCGCCTGGCGGTCATTGGATCGGTTCGTCGCCGAGGACG
Organism: Mycolicibacterium aubagnense; assembly: GCF_010730955.1. Lineage (NCBI taxonomy): Bacteria > Bacillati > Actinomycetota > Actinomycetes > Mycobacteriales > Mycobacteriaceae > Mycobacterium > Mycolicibacterium aubagnense. The sequence continues at coordinate 1,353,485 of NZ_AP022577.1, forward strand.
GTGGTGCGCAGCATCTCTCGCGGCGAGTCGGCGGCGTAAGGGGCGGCGCGGTGCAGCACGCCGCGGTTGTCCCAGATGACGGTGTCCCCCACCGACCACGTATGGCTGTACACCTTCTCGGCAACCGTGGCTCGCTCCAGCAGTTCGGCGAGCAGTGCGCGTCCCTCGTCCCGGTCCATGCCGACGATGTGGTCCGCGGACGCGCCGAGGACCAGCGACCTGCGGCCGCTGAGATGCGTCCAGACCAACGGGTGCTCGTGTGTCCGCCGCGACCGCCACACCGCCAACTGCTCTGGCGACGGGTCGGGAGTGACCCGGCGCTGCGATGCCTCAAGCGAGTGCACCACCCGCATCTGCCCGTAGCGCTCCTGTTCAACGGCGCTCAACTCGTCATATGCGTCATAGGAATTGGCGAACTCGGTCTCGCCGCCGCTCGCCGCCACCGCGACGGCCGAGAGCACGGTCGCCTTCTGCGGATAGGTGTCCTCGATAGGGGTGCAGCCGTCGATGTGCCAGTCGAACGTCGCGCGGAGATAGGCCGCCGAGGCGTTCTTGGACGTGTCGAGAGTGATCGGATAGATTCCCGCGACCGGGTGGTGGCCGTCCGATGAGTGATCGACAGCGCCGAGTCTGCGACTGAACGCGACCTGCTCGTCCGGATCGAGGTGCAGACCGGGAAAGACCAGTACGCCGTTGTCCTCCAAGGCATCGAGCACTGCCGCGGCCAGGGCATCATCGGCGACCAGTCGCCCCGCATCGACGCCGACCACTTCGGCGCCGACCGACGACGTCAACTTGTTGAGCGTCAGCAGACTCACGGCACCGGCGCTCCGAGACGATTCATGATGGCGTCGGCGGAGTCGGCCGGCTTCTGCGTGCCGAAGATCTCGACGGCCATCGAAACCATGATCATCGAGTAGATCAGGTGTAGCAGGTTGAGCGCGTCGTCCGGCAGGTCGTCGAGTCCGTACTTGTCGCAGTAGTCGATGGCCTCCTCGAAGCGGGGCGTGAATGCGTCGTAGAACCGACGGATCTCGGCCATCGGGGTCTGCATGCGCATCTCCCAGCGTTCGGGTTCGGTTGCCAGGCACCACTGCTCGGCGAACGACTCGAACTCGGCGAAGGCACTGGGCAGTCGGGACTCGGCCACGATCACACCCCCGCCGGGGTGCGCCGGGCCTGGTATTCCTCAACCCAGTCGACCGATACCTTGTGCAGATGGCGCACCAGGATCTCCTGGTCCGACAGCGGGTAGTCGTCGACGACGTCGTACTCGAGTGCCGCCTGGGTCCCGCCGAGCATGCCGGCGTCCTGGAGAGCGAACTCCTTGAGCACCACCGAGGCGACCTCGTGCTCGATGCGCTCCCGTATGGTGCGCGCCGGGTGAAACGCGTTGTACGCCTCGAACTTATGGGTGTTGTGCGACGTCGGCCAGTAGCGGTACAGCAGATACCAGCCGTGGTAGATCAAGATCTCCAGGTTGGGGAAGATCTGGAAGTTCGTGATGCCCCACGGTTCGATGCCGCCCGGATTCAAGCCGGCCGAGAAGCGGGTCTCCGGGGTCCGCCAGGGCCCCACCAGGCCGCTGCGCGTCACCCTTTCGACCGGGTACATGTAGTCGGGGTCGAGCTTCCAGCGGCGGGTACCCGCTGTCGACACCAATCGGTGTGGTCCGTCGATCTGGAAGTGCCCGCATTCGAAGGTGGCGTTGGGTTGACGCACCGCGCTGGGCACCTGCTGGGAGTGCAGCGACGGCACATGGTAGTACTCCTGGAACGCGTCGGCGAAGATCTTCCAATTGCTGTTGTTCTCCGCCGCGAAGTCGTAACGCTCGGTCATCAACCCGAACGGGTAGTCGTCGAGCGCGGTGATCATCGGGCCGAGGAACTCCCGCAGGCTCCACTGGGGCTCGGGATCGAAGTTGATGAAGATGAAGCCGTTCCATACCTCGCAGTGCACGGGCTTCAACCCGTACCGGGAGCTGTCCAGCCCGAAGAACTCCCCTTCCTGCTGCACGAACGTCAGGTCGCCTTTGAGATCGTAGCGCCAGCCGTGGTACTTGCAGGTGAACTGCCGACAGCCGCCTTTGGTCTCTTCGTTGGGAAAGTCGTTCCACACCAGCTTGTTTCCGCGGTGCCGGCAGATGTTGTGGAAGGCGCGGATCTGTTCGTCGCGACCCTTCACCACGATCACCGAGGTCCTGGCGGCGTCGATCTCCTTGGTGAAGTAGCTGCCGACGCGCGGCACCTCCTCGATCCGCCCGACGTTGAGCCACGCCCGTTTGAAGACCGCCTCACGTTCGAGTTCGTAGAATTCCGGTGAGATCGAGTCGCGGAAGGAAATCGGCCCCGTGCCGAGTTCGGGGTAGTGCTCAGTCCAGCTGCCTTCAGCCGGCTTGGGCCACTTGGCCATGAACTCCTCCTCGAAGTGGTTGTGTCACATCGTTTTCCGTCACATCACAGCCCCGCCGTTGACACCGAGGGTCTGCCCGGTGATGAAGCCGGCCTCCGGCGAGCACAGGAAGCCGACCGCGGCGGCGATGTCGTCACCGGTGCCGAGGTGGCCCACCGGGATGCTCGCCGCCATCTGCTCGTTGGGCGGCAGGTTGCCCGCCGCCTGCGACTGGTGCTGCATCGGCGTCTCGATGCCCGAAGGCGGCACGTTGTTCACGGTGATTCCGGACGGACCGTATTCGCGGGCGAGCGATTTCGTCAGCGACAGCAGCGCGCCCTTGGACGCGGCATAGTGCGCCATGCCAGGCGACCCGCGCTGCGCGCTGGACGAGGAGATCATCACGATGCGCCCCCACCCGGCGGCCAGCATGTCGGGCACCGCGACCTGACAACAGTGGAACGTACCGGTCAGATTGACGTCGATGAGCCGCTGCCACGAATCGACGGTGATGTCGGTGAACGCCGCGAAATCAACCACGCCGGCGCTGGTGACCAGGATGTGCACGGGTCCGAACTCGCTACGCACCTTGGCGAAGGCTTCTTCCACCGACGCGCGGTCGCCGACATCGACGGCGATCCCGAGCGCCTCCACCCCGTCGGCGCGCAGGTCTTCGGCGACTCGCTGCGCCGCTCCACTGTTCAGGTCGAGGACGGCCACCTTGTGTCCCCGCCGCCCCAGTTCGTGACAGGTCGCCTCACCCATGCCCGATGCGCCACCGGTCACCACTGCCACGCGTGTCATGTGCACTCCTACTCGTAAACCACTCGGACGGTCTTGCTGGTCGGCAGCGACTGACAGGTCAGCACCCAGCCGTCGGCGACCTCGTCATCGTCAAGGGCGTCGTTGTTGAGCATGCGTGCGCTGCCTTCGACGATGCGGGCCATACACGTTCCGCAGGAACCGGTTTCACACGAGGAGGGCGCCCGCAGCCCGGCAATGCGCGCCGTCTGCAGCAGCGTGTTGCCCGCCCGGTACTCCACGGTCGTCTTGCGGCGGTCGAGTTCGATCGTGACTTCCTCGGTGTCCGACGCAGCCGCATCAGCGGCAGTGACCGCGACGATCTGAAAGCGCTCCAGGTGAATTCGGCTGCGCGGCGTGCCAGTCTGCATGACGGCGGATTCCACCGCGTCCATGAACGGCCCCGGCCCGCAGATGTAGAACTCGGCATCGCCGGCATCGGCGATGAAGGACGCGATGGCCTCCGGCTGCACGATGCCATCGACGTCGTCGAGGTGGTGACGCACCGTCAGGCGGTCGGGATGCGACTGCACCAGTGCACCAAGGGAATCGGCGAAGATCACCGAGTCACGACTGCGGTTGGCGTAGAACAACCGGATGCGGCGCGAGGTCCCCGCCAGCGCGGCGCCGATCAGTGAGTGGATCGGCGTGATCCCGCTGCCACCGGCGAAGGCGACGATGTCGCGCTCCCCCTCTCTCAGGACGAACCGCCCTTCCGGCGGGGCGGCATCGATGTGATCGCCCGCCGCGGCGGTGTCGTTCAGCCAGTTCGAGACGAGGCCGCCCCCGTCCCGCTTGACGGTGATCTGCAAGTCGTCGCCGTTGTGTGGCGACGACGACATCGAGTAGCACCGCCGGTGCTGGTCCCCGGCCAGGTGCACCCGCAGGGTCAGGAATTGCCCTGCCTGGTAACGGAATCGGGGCGCGCAGTCCTCCGGGATGTCGAGAACCAGCGACACCGCGTCGCCGGTTTCCCGCACCACCCGCTTGATGCGCAGTGACGCGAAGTCGTCCACAAGATCAGCCATCTCGTCGAGAGTATCAAGTACTTGTTATTGATATCAAGCACTTGATACTGACTTGTTGGGTTGGTCCACGTTTATTGGGTTGGCCCACGTCGTTGACCCTGTATTCAGGGCGCAAAAGTGCGAGTGGTGCGCACCGAGATGTGAGGGTGAACGCGACGGGCAGTCGATTGCGCGGTAGCGCTCAGTCGCCCACGTGATCGTCGATCAGCTTGTGCCCGGTGCCCTGCTCGACGACGCGCGTGAGCAGCCGCTTCAGGGTCTCCTGCTCGTCGGCGGTGAGCACGCCGAACACCGCTTCGTGCGCCTGCACCGCGTCGCTGACGACCGCGGCGGCGGTCTTGCGCCCCTGATCGGTCAGGAAGGCCTGCAAGATGCGGGCATGTTGGGGATCGGCCTTGCGCTCCACGAGTCCACGGTCTTCGAGTGCCTTCAGCGCCAACTGCACGCCCTGCGGCGTGATGAGCAAACGGCGCGCCAGGTCCGCGCCGGACAGCCCCGGCTCGTTGGCGAGTTGGCGCAGGACACCGATCTGGGCAGTGCTGACCCCGTGACTACTGACGGCTTCGTTCACCGACGTCAGCGAGAAGTAGAAGGCCTGCTTGAGGTACCAGAGGAGGTTTTGGTCCAAGTCCACTACGCACCTCCGTCCACCTGCTTGTAGATTTGCCCGTCTTTCATCACGAAGCGCACGTCCAGCGTACTGGCGATATTGCGGGAGACGTCGCCGGGGACGGCCACGATATCCGCGCGGTAGCCGGCGGCCAGACGTCCGAGTTCGTCGTCGGCGTCAATGAGCTCGGCGCTGGTCACCGTGGCCGCGCGGATGGCCTGCATCGGCGTCATGCCGCGGTCGACGAGCGCGCACAACTCCTTCGCGTTCTGCCCGTGTGGAACGGCCGGCGCATCGGTTCCGCAGGCGATGCGTACGCCGGCGGCGATGGCCTTCGGCAGCATCGCCTGCGCCTGCGGAAACACCACCTCGGCCTTTCTGCGCAGCTCGGGCGCGATGCGGTCGACGGCCATGGCCTCGGTGAGGTAGGTGGTCGAAACCAGGAACGTGCCGGTGTCGGCCATCAATTGGATGGTGTCGTCGGTCGCCAGGAAGCCGTGCTCGATGCAGTCGATGCCGGCGCGGATGCAGGCCCGAATCGCAGTGTCCCCCACCGCGTGTGCAGCCACGCGCACTCCCGCGCGGTGCGCCTCGTCGGCGATCGCGGCGAACTCGTCGTCGGAATACTGCTGCGCACCCGGAGCGGTGCTGTGTGACATCACGCCACCCGAGGCGGACACCTTGATCAGCTTGGCGCCGTGCCGAACCTGGTAGCGCACGCAGGCCCGGACCTCATCGACGCCGTTGGCGATGCCCTCCCCGACCGACAGCGGCATGATGCCCGGCGCCAGGCGCTGGAACACCGTCGGGTCGAGGTGGCCACCGTACGGCGTCACCGCGTGTCCGGCCGGATAGATGCGAGGGCCGACATGCCAGCCCTGGTCGATGGCCCGCATGAGGGCGACATCCAGCAGGTAGCCACCAGTCTTGACCATCAACCCGAGGTTGCGCACGGTGGTGAAACCGGCGTCCAGCGTGGCGCGGGCATTGACGGCGCCGCGCAGCGTCCGGTATGCCGGATCATCCTGCACGCCGTGCATCGGGCTCGGCAGCCCTTCCGGCCCTCCGGGGCCACCGATCAGCAGGTTGAGCTCCATGTCCATCAGGCCCGGCAGCAACGTCACGTCACCGAGATCGATGACGACGGCCGAATCCGGCAATGGCTCAACAGGATTGACGGCCTTGATGCGGTTGCCCTCGACCACGATGACGGCCGGTGACCGCACCTCGCCGCTGTCGACGTCGGCCCACCGGGCAGCCCGCAGCACAGTCAGCTCTGCCACTGGCGCCGTCATGGGATCGGTTCGTAGACGCAGTCGAGCTTCGTGGCCCCGGAGTCGGGAACGCGGGGCTGTTTCCAGCACTCGACGGGGAACGACACCATGATCATGGAGTAGAGCAGGTGCATGAGGTTCAGGACGTCCTCGGGCATGTCGTCGAGGCTGAACTTGTCACAGAACGCGATGGCATCTTCTGCTCGTGGGGTGATCGCGTCGTAGAACGCCTGCATCTGCGCCATGGAGCTGTCCAACCGCTTGGCGTAGCGCTGGGCCTCGGTCGGCAGGCACCACTCGGAAAATGGCTCCAGGTCGGCAAATTCGGCCGGCAGATTCACCGTCATGGTCAGACCCCCGCGGTCTTGCGCTGGTACTCCTCGATCCAGGCGGCGGTTTCGTGGTGCAGGTGCCGGATCAGTACTTCTTGGTCACACAACAGGAATTCGTTGACGGTGCGGGACTCGACCATGGTCTGGGTGGCCTCCAGCGTGTTGGCGTCCTGCAGGCCGTACTCCTTGAACGTCACCGCCGCGAGCTCCTGCCCGATGCGTTCGCGGGGACTGCGTGCCTGCGGGAAGTACAGCGTGCATTCGAAGAGATGCGTGTTGTACGACGTCGGCCAGTAGTGATAGGTCAGGTACCAGCCCTGCCCCCAGAACAGCACGACGAAGTTCGGGAACAACTGGAACGAATCCAGGCCCCACGGATCACATTTCGCCGGATTCAGGCCGGCGGGCAGCTCCCCCAGATCGGGTGAATCCCACGGCCCGAACAACCCGCTCTGGCAGATGTCCTCCATGGGCTTGCGCATCTCGGCGCCCATCTCCCAGACGCGGACACCGGAGGTGCTGACCAGCCGGTGCGGCCCGTCGATGCGGTAGTGCGGCGCCTCGAAACCGGCCTGGGCCGCTGCCTTCGAATAGTTGGTCGGCGACTGGTTCGCATGCAGTACCGGTGCGTGGTAGAACTCCTGGAACGCGTCCATGTAGAGCTTCCAATTCGCTTTGACCTCAGAGCGATAGGTGAACTTCGAGGTCAGTTTCTCGAACGGATAGCCCTCCAGACCCAGGATCATGGGGCCGAGAAAATCGCGCAGCGACTGCTCCGGTTGGGAGGCGAAGTTGACGAAGATGAAGCCCTCCCAGACGTCACAGTGCACGGGCACCAGCCCGTACCGGCCTTTGTCCAGGTCGAAGAACTCACCCTCCTGCTGCACGAACGTCAGGTTGCCGTCGAGGTCGTACCGCCAGGCGTGGTACTTGCAGGTGAACTGCTTACAGAAGCCCTTGGTCTCCTCCAGCGGCATGTCGTTCCACACCAGCTTGTTGCCCCGGTGGCGGCAGATGTTGTGAAAGGCCTTCACCTCGCCGGCATTGTTGCGGACCACGATGATCGAGGTGTTCACGACCTTGAGCTCTTTGGTGAAGTAGCTGCCTTTGCGCGGAAGTTGTTCGACACGACCGACATTCAGCCACGCACGCTTGAACACCGCCTTGCGTTCGATCTCGTACTGCTCGGGACTGATGGAGTCCTCGTACGACACCGGTTCGGTGCCCAGTCGCGGATAGTGTTCAGTCCAACTGCCTTCGGGCGGTTTGGGGAACCGGGCCATGGCGCACTCCTCCTCGACGTGACGACACAGCCGACGGTATCTGCCCGATGCCCCAATGACAAGTAGTTGATACTCGACGTCGCCAGCGCCTCGTCAGGCGAACTTGATCGCCGACACGTACATGTCGACGACCGGCCGGAACAGGTCGACGCCGTCGAGCTCGTTGCTCAAGACGATGGCATCGCTGGTGGCGAGGAGAATCTGGGCGAACGTGACCGCCGGTATCAGCAGCGTCCCGCCCAGGCGGTCGACACCCTCGACGATGAAGCCGGCCAACGCCTCCACCACCTCAGATCGCCTGGCCGCCACTCGATCTCGCACCTCTGGGTTGCGCAGGAGATAGAGGGTGAACTCGTACCCCAATGCGGCATGCTCGGCACCGCGGCCACGGCTCAGCTCCAGCCAGCGTTCGGCGATCTCGTCGCGCTCGTGCGCTCCGACACGTTCCGACCTCGACATCACTTCCGCGAATTTGTCGAAGTATTGGCGCCAGTAGCGGTCGTTGACCGCGAGGAACAGATCTTCCTTGGTGGCGAAGTGCTTGTAAATCGCCCCCTTGGTATAGCCGGCAACCGACGCGATCTCATCGAGAGTTGCTGGCGTGAAGCCCTTTTCGGCGAAGACGTCCTCAGCTGCATTCAACAGCAGCGAACGCGTGTGTTCCAGTCGCCGCTCCCGCGTCCAACGCTCCACCATGAAAAAATTCTGCCATAGATTCCCAGATTCCTATTGGAAACTGAGATACCAGTGAGTATCTTCAAGACAACACGAACTCGAGGAGGCCTCGTGAGTGAACTGCTGAGCAAGAAATCCACTGTCACCGAGTCGCTGGACGGATCCGCGAATCTCGGTGGCAGCCAAGCCCCGTCGGCGCCAGTCAAGATCTGGGCGTTCTTCGGCGGCGCCCTGCTGCTCTTCCAGATTTATGTCTGGACCCGCTGGGTCACCGGGCCATATTTCGTCCGGGTACCCGGCGGCCCGACCGACCCGCCGACCTACATGAAGGTCATGCTCATGGTGAACTGCGCCTTCATGGTGGTGGCATTCCCCACCGCCGTCTGGTGGTTCCTCATCAGGCCCTGGCTGCGCGAGCGGCGCATCACGCTCGACGGCATGCTGTTCGTCTCGTGCGCCCTGTTCTTCTTCCAGGATCCCCTGCTCAACTACACCAACACCTGGTGCACGTACAACATGTGGATCTGGAACATGGGCTCCTGGACGTCGAATATCCCCAGCTGGGTCTCCCCCGAATCGCCGGGACACCAAGTGGGCGAACCGCTTCCCATCAACATGCCCGGCTACGGCATGGTGCTGGTGACGTTGATGGTCGGCTGTTTCGCGATGCGCAAGATCAAGTCGCGCTGGCCGAACATCAGCAACTTCCGATTGATCTGTGCGACATACGTTTTCTGCTTCTTCTTCGACTTCGTCATGGAGGGACTGATCCTGGCGCCGATCGGGCTCTTCGTATATCCCGGCGCGATTCGCGCAGTGTCGATCAATGCCGGTACCTACTACCAATGGCCGGTATACGAAGGACTCATGTGGGGCGCCGTCATGACAACGCTGTGCTGCCTGCGGTTCTTCACCGATGACCGCGGTCGCACGGTCGTCGAGCGCGGGCTGGACCACGTTCGCGGCGGGGTGTTCCGGCAGCAGATGGTCCGGTTCCTGGCGATCTTCGCCGCCTGCAGTGCCGCGTTCTTCTTCCTGTACAACGTGCCCGCCCAGTGGTTCGGCCTGCACTCCGACCCGTGGCCCGAGGACGTGCAGAAGCGGTCGTACTTCAGCCAGAGCGTCTGCGACGAGAACACTCCGTGCCCGAACCCGGTGCTGCCCATGCCGACCAAGCGCTCCGGATACATCAACGTCGACGGCAAGCTCGTCCTCCCACCGGGCACAGAGATGCCCAAGGACGCCCCCGTCCAAACCGGGAAGTGAGGCCGCATGAGTGATCTGTCGCAGAAACGGGCAGTCGTCACCGAACCGCTCAGCGGGGTAGCCCTCGGCTCACCTCCCAAGATCACTCCCGTGCGCATCTGGGCCGCGGTCGGCGGGGCGATCCTGGCGTTCCAGCTCTACGTCTGGACCCGGTGGGTGACGGGGCCGAACTTCGAGCGCGTCCCGGCAGGGCCGAGTGACCCACCGACGTATATGAAGGCCATCCTGTTCACCTGGACGGGTGTCATCATCGTCGGATTGCCGGTTGCGGTGTGGTGGTTCATCATCCGCCCCTGGCGGCGGGAGCGGCGCATCACGCTCGACGGCATGCTACTGATCGCGTGCGGCCTGCTGTTCTTCCAGGATCCGTTGCTGAACTACGTCAACACGTGGAGCACCTACAACACCTGGATGTGGAACCGAGGTTCGTGGGTGCAGGACGTCCCCGGCTGGATGTCGTTCGGCGAGCCCGGCCGCATGATGGCCGAACCATTCCTGATGAACGCACCCGGCTACTGCTTCGTCCTGCTGTGCACGATGCTCGGCTGCTGGGTGATGCGCAAGGCAAAGTCCAAGTGGCCCAGAATCAATATGCTCGGTCTGATCGGCGTCGTGATCGTGTGGACGTTCTTCTTCGATTTCGTGATCGAGGGCCTGTTCCTCATGCCGATGGGGCTGTTCACCTATCCGGGTGCCATCCGGGCCCTGTCGGTCAATCCCGGAACCTACTATCAGTGGCCGATCTACGAAGGGCTCATGTGGGGCGGCGTGCAGGCGGGCCTGTGCTGCCTGCGCTACTTCACCGACGACCGCGGCCGCACCTTCGTCGAACGCGGGCTGGACACCGTGCGCGGTAGCTTTGTGACGCAACAGATCACGCGCTTCCTGGCGATCTTCGCCGCCTGCAGCGCATTCTTCTTCATCCTGTACAACCTGCCCGCCCAGTGGTTCGCCATGCATCAGGATCCGTGGCCCGAGGACCTCTTGAAGCGCTCGTACTTCCTGATGGGTGTCTGCGGCGACGGCACCGACCGGGCCTGTCCCGATCCGTCGATCCCGATTCCGCTGCAGAACTCGAGCTACGTCAACATCCACGGGCAGCTGGTGACGCCCGACGGTGTCACACTTCCGAAACTCGTTCCCGTCGAGAAGGGCAAATGACTTGCTGAACAACACTTCTGCAGTTGTCAGACCGGTGCCGAACGCACCGTTCTACCGCGCCATCGGCGACGAGGTGGAGGTCTTCCGCGCGGCGTCCCGCCGGGGACTGCCGGTGCTGCTGAAAGGCCCGACGGGATGCGGGAAGACCCGCTTCGTCGAGGCGATGGCGCACGAACTCGGGCGAGACCTGATCACCGTCGCCGGCCACGAGGACATGACGTCGGCAGACCTCGTCGGCAGGTTCCTGCTGAAGGGCGGTGAAACCGTCTGGGTGGACGGGCCGTTGACGCGGGCGGTTCGCGACGGCGCCATCTGCTACCTCGACGAGATCGTGGAGGCGCGCCAGGACACCACCGTCGTCATCCATCCACTCGCCGACCACCGCCGCGAGCTGCCGGTCGACCGGCTCGGCGTCACGCTGCCCGCGGCACCGGGCTTTCAGCTCGTCATCTCCTACAATCCCGGCTATCAGAGTGTCCTGAAGAACATCAAGGAGTCCACCCGGCAACGGTTCGTCGCCATCGAGCTCGACTTCCCGCCGGCCGCCGCCGAGACGGAAATTGTGATGCACGAGGCCGGCATCGATGCCGAAACCGCACGTGGTCTGGTCAAATTCGGCAACGCCATCCGCAACCTGGACGGCTCACCGCTTCGCGAAGTGGCGTCCACCCGCATGTTGATTCTGGCCGGCGAACTCGTCGCGGAAGGACTCAGCATGCGCACTGCCGTCCAGTCGGCGGTCGTCAAGGTGCTCTCCGACGACCACGACATCGTCCGCGCCCTCGGCGAGCTCGCGGACGCCGTCCTCCCCCGGCCGTGACCGATTCTGCCGGCCCCGAGCAGTTTCGGCTCCTCGCCACCCATGTCGCGGGCCGACCGGTCGATATCGCCGCGGCGCGGGAGGGTGGTGCCGCGTATACCGATGGCCAGGTCGTCTACGTCTCCGCGGCGCCGCCCGCACAGCAGCGCAGCGAGGTGCTGGTGCAGAGCGCGCTACTCGGCGCGGGCAGCCTCGATGCGGCCATGCTGAAGTCGCTCCGCGGCCGTCCTGCGGTGGCGCGACGCTACCTGGCGCTGGAAGGTCGCCGGGTGCTGGCCGAACTATCCCGCGACCTGCCACTCGCCGCCGAACTCGGTGCCGGCGAACCTCACACGGGCAGTGCCGGCCAGTCACTGCGGATCGCCAAGGGCCGCACGGCCGTCGAGGACGCGCCGGACTGGTTCGGCGTCATCAAACCTTCTCGGCTGCTGGCCTCGCCGATGGGTCCCGGCGCGCGCCCGACCGACAAGGACCTGCAGCTGAAATTCGAGGTGCCGGAGGTTCAGGAGGAACTGGGCGACGATGAATCGGACGGGGAAGCAGAAGACTCAGAGGACAGCAAGATCCTCAAGCTTTTCGAAGCGCCAATGGCGTCGCGAACGATGTCTGATTTCCTGTCCAAGCTGTTCGGCAGCTCGCGATCGAAGGGCGAGGACAACGCCGGCGCCGAGATGCAGATCGGCAGCGTTCGGCGGGTCGGCAAGGTCGGCCCCGATGCACGGCCCTTACCCACGCAGATCCGCTTCACCGACGACCGCCGTCCCGGTGCCACGCTGGGAGTCGGCGGCGCTCTCCATCCGGAGTGGGACGTCTTCGCGGGCCGGTACAAAGAGGACTGGTGCCGGGTCATCGACTTTCCGCTGACCGCCGCCGCAGATGTGTCCGCTGCCGGGGTCCCGCACGACGATGTGCTGCGGCGACGGCTGTCTCGAATCGGGCTCGGTCCCAAAGTTCTTCGTGGCCGAGCCGACGGCGACGAGCTGGACCTCGAAGCGCTGATCGACCTGTTCGTCGACCTCCGCTCCGGCTTCTCGCCGCCTGAGCACGTGTATCTGGAGCAGCGCAAGCTCTCGCGTAATCTCGGCGTGCTCATCTTGGTCGATGCCTCGGGTTCGGCAACCGAGACCGACTCCGACGGACTGGCCGTCCATGAACACCAGCGCCGGGCGGCTGCCACCATGGCCGCCGTGCTCGAAGAGCTCGGCGACCGCGTGGCCGTCTACGGTTTCCGGTCGCGGGGCCGCCACGCCGTCCACCTGCCTGCGATCAAGCCATTCGGGCAGCGGTTCGGCGCCGTGGGATGCGCTCGGCTGAATCAGCTTGAGCCGTCCGGCTATACCCGGCTGGGCGCCGCGATCCGTGGCGGCGGCGAAATCCTCAAGGAGCAGGCGGGCACACCGAACCGGCTGCTCCTCGTCCTGTCCGACGGATTCCCCTACGACGACGGCTACGAGGGCCGCTATGCAGAAGCCGACGCGCACAAAGCACTCGAAGAGTTGCGCCTGGACGGCGTTGCCTGCCTGTGCCTTTCGATCGGCGGCGCCAGTGAGACCGAAGCCCTCGAACGCGTCTTCGGCTCCGCCAGCCATGCCAGTGCCGGCACCCTGGCCGAGCTGAGCCCGCGCATGGATGAGCTGTTCCTGTCGTCCCTGCGCGAGTTGGCCGCACCGAAACCGGCGGGCAGTTAGACCGCAGGTATCAAGTACTTAACATTTTCCCGGCAGTGCGATATGACTGAGAAGACGACTATCTCGTCATGAGGTCGAATGAGTGGGGAACCTGTGATCGACGTTGCGCACCTTGCTGATTGGATGGACCGGTCGGGATTACCCGGCACAGGCGAACCCCTCGAAGCCACATACCTGTCCGGCGGCACGCAGAACGTCATCTACCGGATCACGCGCGGCGACCACACCTGCGTCCTCCGCATGCCGCCACCGGAGGCTCCGGCCGACCGCGACAAGGGCATCCTGCGTGAGTGGCGCATCATCGAAGCCCTCGACGGCACCGAGGTGCCGCACACCGCAGCGGTGGGGGTGTGCGAGGACGCGACGGTACTCGGCCGGCCGTTCTATTTGATGGGCCATGTCGACGGTTGGTCGCCCATGGACCAGCACGGCGTATGGCCCGACCCATTCCGCAGCGACGTCGACGCGCGTGCCGGTCTGTCGTATCAACTGGCCGAAGGCATCGCCCTACTGTCCAAGGTCGATTGGAAAGCCAAGGGCCTGCACGACCTTGGTCGCCCCGACGATTTCCATGAGCGCCAGGTCGATCGCTGGACCGCCTTCTTCGAGCGCATCCAGGGCCGACAGATCGACGGCCTGGGCGTCACCACCGAGTGGCTGCGCAATCACCGTCCCCTCGACTTCATCCCGGGGCTCATGCACGGCGACTACCAGTTCGCCAATGTGATGTACCGGCACGGCGCACCGGCAACGATGGCCGCGATCGTCGACTGGGAGATGGGTACGGTTGGCGATCCCAAGCTGGATCTGGGTTGGATGGTGCAGAGCTGGCCGGAGAATACCGATGTGCCGTCGGCCATGAACTACGTCGATATGCGCGGGATGCCTTCGCGCACAAAGATCGTCGACCACTACGCCGAGGTTTCCGGACGCCAGGTCGACGACCTCGACTACTACCTCGTGCTGGCCAAGTGGAAGCTGGCGATCGTGCTGGAGCAGGGCTTCCAGCGAGCCGGTGACAATGAGAAACTCCTCGCCTATGGACCTGTCATCACTTCGCTGATGCGCGAAGCGGCCGAACTCGCCGAGTCCAGCGACTACCGGTGAAAGCCGTCGTCTGCCCCGGTTACGGGCCGCCAGAGGTGGTCCGCGTCGATGACGTCCCGGCGCCCGCCTTGGACACGGGGCAGGTGCGGATCCGCGTCAACGTTGCCGCGGTGAACTTTCCCGACGTGCTGTTCATCGCGAATCAGTACCAGGTGAGTGTGCCCACCCCGTTCGTGCCGGGTAGCGAATTTGCCGGCATCATCATCGAAGTCGCCAACGCCGCAGGCGATTTCGCGGTCGGCGACCGGGTATCCGGTGCCGCACTGCATGGCGCCTTCGCCGAGGAGGTGGTGGCGCCCGCCGCCGGACTGACCCGCATCCCCGACGGCGTCGACGACCGGACCGCCGCCGCATACGGCGTCGCCCACGGCACCGCCTACCACGCACTGCGGTCCGCGGCGCAAGTCGACGCCGGGCAGGACCTCGTGGTGCTGGGCGCCGGGGGCGGTGTCGGGTTGGCTGCCGTGCAACTGGGGGTCCTGCTCGGCGCGACGGTCACGGCGGTGGCGTCATCGGATGAAAAGCTCTCGGCGGCAGCGTCATACGGCGCCGTCCACCTGGTGAAGCACGGCACTTCGGACCTGCGCGGCGCCTTGCGTCAGGCCGTCCCCGACGGCGCGCACGCGGTCATCGACCCGGTCGGGGGCGCTGTCGCCGAACCAGCGCTGCGATCATTGCGGCCCGGTGGCCGCTTCGTCACCGTCGGCTTCGCGTCGGGTGTCATCCCCCGCATCCCACTGAATCTCGTGCTCGTCAAGGGCGTGCACATCATCGGCTTCCAGCTCCGCGACATCCCGCCCGGCGAATTCCATCGCAACCGAACGGAACTCACCGAACTACTGACCGCTGGGCAGGTCGTGCCCCACGTCGGCGCCGTCTTCCCGCTCGACGACGCCGCGCGGGCCCTGCGCCTGGTTGCCGACGGCAAGGCCATCGGCAAGGTCCTCATCGAGGTCACCAGCTAGCGCGAGCAGTCTCGCTCGGACGTCAGCTCGCCGGAACGAGGTCCGCGGCAACCGAGGCCATCATGCCGATGCGGAACGTCTCGACCGAGTTCACCGCCCGCTGAACGCCACAGGCGGCCAGCGCTTGCGATTTGAAAGCCCGTGCCGCAGCGCTCAATTCATGATGAACGATATCGATGCCGGGCAACTCGGCAGGACACGCCTCGCCCCACAACGTGACCTCGGTCTGACCGGCCGCCAACGCCGCCAGCACTCCCGTGCGCACCCGCGCGTCGGTGTCGAACAGGTGGGCCGCGACGGCGACCGTCTGCGGGTGCGGCCGGGTCCTGCCCTCGACGAATGCCGAGTCGAGTTCCGCGGCATGGACACCCAGGATCTGCAGCGGGCGGTCATCCTCGTCGCCATCAGCGATCAGCACGGTGACATCCCAGCCTGCCGTCACTCGGTCGAACAACCAGCCACCGGCATTCTCGACGGCCTCCGCCACCGTGGCGGCGACGACGTCGAGGCGATACCGCATCAGGGGACCGTCGGAGCGAGCTCCCGGCGCAACGACTCCACGTAGTCCTTGAACACGTCGGTCACCGGCATCGAAGGATCGAGTAACCATAATGTCTCCATTCCGTTGACAAAGGCCAAAATCTGTACCGCCTTGACGGCGGGGTCCATGTCGCTGCGATAGCGGCCCGCCTCTTGGGCTTCCCGGATGCCGTCGCTGAGGATTTTGAGCGCGGCCCGGTAGCGCAGGTGCATGCGGTCATGCAACGGGGCGTCGGGCAGGATGTTCTCGACCAACAGCACAGCGAACGTGCCGACGAGTTCCGGCGACCGTTCGAACCGCTCCGGTACGTGCATCAGTTCTTCGATCAGGTCGCCACTGCGGTCGGCATGAGCGTCGTCGTCGGCGTCGCGGGCGTCGAGCACTGCATGCAGCAGCTGCTCCTTGGATTCGAAGTGGTGCAGCAGGCCGGCAGGCGTCACCCCCGCCTCGCGGGCGATCTGAGCCAATGACGTACTGCGCCAACCATTTCGGGCCAGCAGACGTTGCGCAACCTCGAGGATCCGCGCCTTGCGGTCGTCACCCTTGGCGAAGAGCGCGGCGTAGGGACGAGGCTCCGTCACGCCTGCTCCCTTCGGCCAAACCAACCTAGTGAACACACAGTAGGTTGGTTTGGCCGGTGTGACAAGGGTCTCAGCGGAATTGTTTCCGCTGAGCGGTCACAGGCCCAGCGACTTCGCGATGATCAGCTTCATCACCTCGCTCGTACCTGCATAGATTCGCGCCACGCGAGCATTCATGTACAGCCGCGTGATCGGGTATTCGAGCATGTAGCCGTACCCGCCGAACAACTGGACGCAGCGGTCGACCACGCGGGCCTGAACCTCGGTGCAGAACAGCTTGACGCGCGCCGCGTCGGCGCCGGACAGCTCGCCTGCATTCAGCTCGGAGACGGCCTTGTCGATCATGGTCTGGGCCGCCTCGATCTCGGCCGACATCGCGGCGAGTTCGAACTTGGTGTTCTGGAATGACGCCACCGGCGTGCCGAAAGCCTTGCGCTCCTTGACATATTCGATGGTCGTTGCCACCGCGGCACGCGCCTGGCAGACAGACCCGACGGCGACCGTCATCCGCTCCTGCGGCAGGTTGTGGCCGAGGTAGCCGAACGCCTCGCCCTCCTCCCCCAGCAGGTTGGCCGCCGGGACCCGCACATCGGTGAAGGCGAGTTCGACAGTGTCCTGCTCCTTACAGCCCATCTTGTCCAGCACCCGGCCCTTTTCGAAGCCCGGCATGCCGTCCTCCACGACGATCAACGACAATCCGCGCCGGCGGTTCTCCGGATCAGTAGAGGTACGGGCCACCACGATCACCAGGTCGGCCAGCAGCCCACCGGTGATGAACGTCTTGGCGCCGTTGAGGACGAAGGTGTCACCGTCGCGGACCGCGGTGGTCCGCACCCCGGCGAGATCGGAACCCGTACCGGGCTCGGTCATCGCGACGGCCGTCAGCAAGGTGCCGGCCGCCAGGCCGGGAAACCAACGAGCGCACTGTTTGTCGTTGGCGTAGCGCAGGAAGTACGGCAGAATCACGTCGAGCTGGGTACGGACCGTCGAGAGCGTGACGAGCGCGCGCGCCGCTTCTTCTTGCAGCACGACGTTGTAGCGGTAGTCGGGCAGTCCCGATCCCCCGTACTCCTCGGGGATGGCCATGCCGAGCATCCCCAGCGAGCCCATCTTCTCGAAGATCGAACGGGGCATCTGACCGGCCTTCTCCCAATCGGCGAAGGATGGCTCCACCTCCTTGGCGACGAAGTCGCGGACCAACTTCCGGAAGGACTCGTGGTCTTCGGTGAACAGATCGCGGCGCATCAAGACTCCAATCTGGGCACGGCCCACCGGCCGGTGAACGTCGGTTCGCGTTTGGCGGCGAATGCCGCATACGCCTCCGCGGCATCCGCGGTGGCGAAATTGACTGCCTGGGATCGGGATTCGTTGGCCAGCGCTTCCCGGAGGGTGGCGTCGGCGCCCTGGTTCAGCAAGGCCTTGGCCTGACCGAGCGCCACCGGTGGGCCCGCCGCCAGTCGCGCGGCGAGATCGTCGACGAAGCCGTCGATCTCGGCCCCCGACACCACCCAGGTCACCAGACTGAGCGCCTGGGCCTCATCGGCGTCGATCGTCTCGGCCAGCAGTGCAAGCCTTTTGGCCTGCTGGAGGCCGACGATCTTGGGCAACAGCCAGGAGCCGCCGAGGTCGAGAGACAGCCCGCGCCTCGAAAAGATCTGGGAAAACCGCGATTCCGGGGTGGCGACCACGAAATCGCACCCGAGCGCCAGGTTCCAGCCCGCGCCGACCGCGACGCCGGTGACCTTCGCGATGGTGGGCAACGACAGCTCATGCAGCGCCACCGCGACATCGGTGAGCTTCTGCAGTTTGCGCAGTGGGTGGATGTCCTCGGGCTCGGAGATGTCCGCCCCTGAGCAGAATGCTCCCCCGGCGCCGGTGAGTACCACCGCCCGCAGCCCGGGATCGCGGTCCGCCGCATGCAGCTCCTCCGCCAGCCGCACCCATAGTTCGGGGTTGATGGCGTTCTTGCGTTCCGGACGGTTCAGTGTCAAGGTGCGGACGCCGTCACGGTCCTCGCGGAGCAGCACACTCATCCGACGGCACCGCGCCCGCGCAGCCCGGCGATCTCCCCGGCGGTGAACCCGAGTTCGGTCAGGATGGCGTCGGTGTGCTGGCCGAGACCGGGCACCGCACCCATCGGGAACTCGAAGCCTTCGATGATGGGCGGCGGCAGGATGGCGTCGATCGGACCCGCGGGCGTGTCGACCCGGCGCCACCGGTCGCGCTCGGACAGTTGCGGGTGCACCAGCACCTCGCTGGGCAGGTTGTAGCGGGAGTTGCCGATGCCGGCCTCGTCGGCGACCTTCTGGATGTCGGCCAGATCGTTGGCGGCGCACCATGATCCGATCGCTTCGTTCAGCACGTCACGGTGTTCGCACCGGCCGGAGTTGGTGGCGAACCTGGCATCGGCGGCGAGGTCGGGCCGCTCGATGATGTCGCGCGCCAGGCGCTGCCATTCGCGGTCGTTGGTGGTGCCCAGCACCACGGTCTGGCCGTCGGCCGTGGCGAACGCCCCATACGGCGACACCGCGGGCGAACTCATGCCCAGGGGCTGCTGGTCGATGCCGGAATGCTGGGTGTAGGTCAGCGGATAGCCCATCAGTTCGGTCATGGTGTCGAACAGGCTGACGTTCACCGCCGCGCCGCGGCGCGTCCGCGCGTCACGCGAAAACAGCAGCGCCAGAATCGAAAGCGCCGAGTACAGTCCCGACGAGATATCCGCGACGGGTGGGCCGGGCTTGGCCGGCGCGCCGGGCGACCCGGTGATCGCGCACGTCCCCGACTCGGCCTGCACCAGCAGGTCGTAGGCCCGCTTGTGGGACAGCGGTCCGCCGGCGCCGTAGCCGTCGATCTCGACGGCGATCACATGGGGATGCGAGCCGGCCAGATCGGCGGGCGAGATGCCCAGCCGCGCGGTGGCGCCCGGTGCCAAGTTGGACACCAGGACGTCGGCGCCGTCCAGAAGTCGATGCAACACGGCCAGACCGTCGTCGGTTTTCAGATCGAGCGTCACCGACTCCTTGCCACGATTCGCCCAAACGAAGTGCGCCGCTTGACCTCTGACGACATCGTCGTAATCGCGCGCGAAGTCCCCGCCGTTCGGGTTCTCCACCTTGATCACCCGGGCACCGAAGTCCGCGAGGGTGCGGGTGCACATCGGCGCGGAAACGGCCTGTTCGAGGGCGATCACCGTCACGCCCGAAAGCGGTGCGGCGTCTTTCCCCCGGTCGCTGCGCCCTTGCCCCCGAGGTGTCACATGACCATCCCACCGTCCACCGCCAGCACCTGGCCGGTGATGTACGACGCGGCATCCGAGGCCATGAACACGAACGCACCGGCGACCTCGTCGGGGTCGGCCCAGCGCTTCATCGGGATGCGGTTCATCATGTTCGCCGCGAACTTCTCGTTGGTGCGGATGGTCTCGGTCATCGGCGTCGCCGCCAGCGGAGCCAGCGCGTTGACCGTGATGCTCTTCGTCGCGAGTTCGCGCGCAAGCGATTTGGTGAAACCGATGATGCCCGCCTTGGCCGCCGAATAGTTCACCTGGCCGAGCGTCCCGGTCAGCCCGGCCGCCGACGTGACATTGACGATGCGCCCGGTACCGTCCGTCGGAAGGTACGAAAGTGCGGCCTGCGTGACGTTGAACGCGCCCATCACGTGGATGTCGAACAGCAACCGGAACGCATCCTGCGTCGTCTTCTCGAACATCGCGGGCTTGGTGACGCCCGCGTTGTTGATCAGGATGTGCAGCGCCCCATCGCCCAGTGCCGCCGCCTGCGCCACCGCAGCGTCCGCCGAGTCGCGGTCCGAGACGTCGAGCGCCGCGGACTCAGCCCGGCCACCCCCCTGCGAAATACGTTCTGCCACAGCGGCGGCAGCATCTTTGTCGAGATCGGTGACCAACACGGCGGCGCCCGCGGCCGCCAGTGCGCTCGCCACTGCCGAGCCGATTCCCCCGGCGGCACCGGTGACCAACGCCGCGCGCCCGGTCAGGTCGAAATACGTCCTCATCAGTAGCTCCTCGGCAGTCCGAGCACATGTTCGCCGAGGAAATTCAGGATCATCTCCTGGCTCACCGGTGCGATCTTCATCAGGCGGGATTCCCGGAAGTACCGCGACACGTGGTACTCCTCGGAATATCCCATGCCGCCATGCAGTTGCAGGGCCCGGTCGGCCGCGGCGAATCCCGCGTCGGCACAGAGGTATTTCGCGGTATTCGCCTCACGCCCGCAGGGTTTGCCGTTGTCGTAGAGCCACGTCGCCTTACGCAGGATCAGCTCGGCCGCATCGAGACGGGCCAGCGAGTCGGCCAGCGGGAACTGCAGGCCCTGATTCATCCCGATGGGGCGGTTGAAGACGTGGCGCTCGTTGCCGTACTTCACCGCCTTCTCCAGCGCGACCCGTCCGATCCCGAGCGCCTCGGCAGCGATGAGCATCCGCTCCGGGTTGAGGCCGTCGAGGATGTACTTGAACCCCTGACCCTCCTCGCCGACCCGATGGGCCTCGGGCACCATGAGGTCGTCGATGAAAACCTCGTTGGAGCTGACGGCGTTCCGGCCCATCTTGCGGATCGGCCGAATGTCGACGTGGTTGCGGTCGAGGTCGGTCAGGAACAGCGTCATGCCGTCGGTCTTCTTGGTGACCTGGTCGTACGGCGTGGTACGCGTCAGCAGCAGGATCTTCTCCGACTCGATGGCTTTGGAGATCCATACTTTTCGGCCGTTGATGCGGTACTTGTCACCTTCGCGCTTGGCGAACGTCGTGATGCGCGAAGTGTCCAGTCCCGCACCCGGTTCCGTAACACCGAAGCAGACGTGCAGGTCGCCGTTGACGATGCGCGGCAGCGTCTCCTTCTTCATCTCCTCGGAGCCGTGCTTGACGACCGGTTGCATGCCGAAGATCGACAGGTGAATGGCGCTGGCACCGTTCATGGCGGCCCCTGATCGGGCCACCTCCTCGAGCAGGAGCGTCGCCTCGGTGATGCCCAGACCGTGGCCGCCGTACTCCTCCGGGATGGTCATGCCGAGCCAGCCGCCCTTGGCGATGGCGTCGTAGAACTCCTGGGGGAACTCGTGTGCCTGGTCCTTCTCCATCCAGTAGTGGTCGTCGAACTTGGCCGCCAACTCCGCTACCGATGACCTGATGAGCTCCTGATCTTCGGACAGCGCGAAGTTCATGCCGGATGAGATCAACTGTTGGCCTCCGCAGCAGCGTGCAGCGCGTCACCCCGAGCGCCTTCGTCGTGATGACTGAGCGCCTGGATCGACACGTCGTGGCCCTCGGCCGCCTTGCGCAACGCACCCACGGTGGCCTGCTCACGCGAAATGTGCTGGAACGGGTCGAAGTTGTACCAGCGCATCGCGTTCTCATGGGTGATCTTGTTGATCTCGTCGTCCGGAACACTGTTGGCGGTCAACACGTCCCATAGTTCTTCGGGCGCACCCGGCCACATCGAGTCACTGTGCGGGTAGTCGGCTTCCCAACAGATGTTGTCGATGCCGATGTTGTTGCGCAGCGTGACACCCACGGGGTCGCTGATGAAGCACGTCAGGAAGTGCTCACGGAACACGTCGCTGGGCACCTTGCCCTTGAAGTCCTGCTTTGTCCACGTCGAGTGCATCTCGTAGGTGCGGTCCGCACGCTCGAGGAAGTACGGAATCCACCCGGTGCCGCCCTCGGACAGCGCGATCTTGAGGTCCGGGTACTCCTTGATGGGCCGCGACCACAGCAGGTCGGCGGCAGCCTGCACGATGTTCATGGGCTGCAGGGTGATCATGACGTCCAGCGGGGCGTCCGGCGCGGTCATGACCAGCTTGCCCGACGAGCCGATGTGGATGTTCATCACCATTCCGGTGTCGCACAGCGCTTCCCAGAGCGGGTTCCAGTACGGATCGTGGAAGCTGGGGTATCCCATGGCCGCCGGGTTCTCCGTGAAGGTCAGCGCATGCACGCCCTTCTTGGCGACGCGCCGGACCTCCTGCGCGCACTTCTCGGCATTCCAGATCACCGGGATGGCCATCGGGATGAAACGGGCCGGGTAGGCGCCGCACCACTCGTCGATGTGCCAGTCGTTGTAGGCCTGCACCAGCGCCAGCGAAAAGTCCTCGTCCTCGGTGGCGAACAGCCGGCCCGCGAAGCCGGGGAACGACGGGAAACAGATCGAGCCCAGGATGCCGCCGGCATTCATGTCCTTGACGCGCTCGTCGACGTTGTAGCACCCCGGCCGGATCTCGTCGAGCCCCTGCGGTTCCAGCCCGTACTCCTCCTTGGGACGGCCGGCGACCGCGTTGAGCGCGACGTTCGGAATGACGACATCGCGGAACTTCCACATGTCGCTGCCGTCGGCGTTATGCACGAGGCGGGGCGCGTCATCGAGGTACTTGGCGGGCAGGTGGTTCTTGAACATGTCCGGCGGTTCCACCAGGTGGTCGTCCACGCTGATCAGGATCATGTCTTCCTTGTTCATTACACGCCTTCCTCCCGCTCAGTTCTCTATCAATGAAAACTAGCTTCTCGTTGAGAGAGAATCAACGTCTACAGTCACAAACGCCAGTCGACCAGGCAACACGGCAGCCGGAATACGGCCCGGCGTTGACCGCGGCGACGAAACGTGCAAATCTATTAGTCAGAAATGAGAATCACATTCTCATCGACGAGAGGACCCAGCCTGATGCGCCTCCCCCCGCTTCCCGCAGACCGCTGGGACGACGAGGTCGACAAAGCGTTGGCAGGCCTCGTATCGGACGAGCAGCGCGATCCAGAAAGGGTGAGCAATCTGATCGGCACGCTTGCCCGGCACCCGAAGCTCGCCAGGCCCTACCTTCGGTACAGCTTCTATCTGCTGTACTCCTCGACACTGCCGGAGCGGGTTCGCGAGCTCGCCATTCTGCGCGTCGCACACCGGACCGGTAGCGAGTACGAATGGTTCCAGCACGTCAAGATCGGCCGGCAGGTGGGACTGACCGACGATGAGATCGACGCAATCACCCGCGGCGAGGCCGGCGACGACTTCGAGCGAGCGGTGCTGATCGCGGCCGACGAACTGCTCGACAAGTTCAACCTTTCCGATGCCACGTGGTCAGCGCTGAGTACGCGGCTCGAAGAGCGTCAACTCATGGACCTGATGTTCACCATCGGTTCGTATGCGGCGCTGGCCATGGCTTTCAACACATTTGGCGTAGAGCTAGAACAGGAGACGTAAACATATGGCCCACTTCCCCAAACCCGCTGCAGGCAGCTGGACCGAGAACTGGCCCGAACTGGGCACAGCGCCGGTCGACTACACCGACTCCATCGATCCGGAGCAGTGGAAGCTGGAGCAGCAGGCCATCTTCCGCAAGACGTGGCTGCATGTGGGCCGCGTCGAGCGGCTGCCGAAGAGGGGCAGCTACTTCACCAGGGAGATGCCGTCGGTGGGCGCCGGTACGTCGATCATCGTGGTGAAGGACGAGAAAGGCGGAGTCGAGACCGTCCGGGCGTTCTACAACCTGTGCCGGCACCGCGGAAACAAGCTGGTGTGGAACGACTATCCGGGCGAGGAGGTGTCAGGCTCCTGCCGCCAGTTCACCTGCAAGTACCACGCCTGGCGGTACGCGCTCAACGGCGACCTGACGTTCATCCAGCAGGAGCAGGAGTTCTTCGACGTCGACAAGGCCGACTACCCGCTCAAGCCGGTGCGCTGCGAGGTGTGGGAGGGGTTCATCTTCGTCAACTTCGACGACGACGCCGCGCCGCTGAACGAATACCTCGGCGATTTCGCAAAAGGCCTGGAGGGCTATCCATTCCATGAGATGACCGAGGTCTACAGCTACCGCTCCGAGATCAAAGCGAACTGGAAGCTGTTCATCGACGCCTTCGTCGAGTTCTACCACGCACCGATTCTGCACATGAAGCAGGCGACGAAGGAAGAAGCCGACAAGCTCGCCAAGGTCGGCTTCGAGGCGCTGCACTACGACATCAAGGGCGACCATTCGATGATCTCGTCCTGGGGCGGCATGAGCCCGCCCAAGGACCTCAACATGGTCAAGCCGATCGAACGGATTTTGCACAGCGGCCTGTTCGGTCCATGGGACCGTCCCGACATCAAAGGCATTCTGCCGGAAGAGCTTCCACCGGCCGTCAACCCTGCCCGGCAGCAGACCTGGGGCCAGGACTCCTTCGAGTTCTTCCCCAACTTCACCCTGCTGCTGTGGGTTCCGGGTTGGTATCTCACCTACAACTACTGGCCGACGGGCGTCGACAGCCACATCTTCGAGGCGAACCTCTACTTCGTCCCGCCGAAGAACACGCGGCAGCGGCTGTCCCAGGAGTTGGCGGCGGTGACGTTCAAGGAGTACGCACTCCAGGACGCCAACACCCTGGAGGCCACCCAGACCCAGATCGGCACGCGGGCGGTCACCGAATTCCCGTTGTGCGATCAGGAGATTCTGCTGCGCCACCTGCACCACACCGCGCACAAGTACGTCGACAAGTACCAGTCCGAACAGTCCGTGAAGACCAACGGGAGAGTTGCACATGTCTGAGACCCTCTTGCTTCCAGCAGAGTTCGCCGATCTCGAGCGGTTCTCCGACTGGATTCTGGCAACAGAGCCGGAGCGCTACGCCAAACGTCTGGCCTCCACCATGGACGAGATGCAGGACCTTTACGACGTCGGGATGGCCCGGCTCGAAGAGGTCATGGTCTACCTGGACGCCCGATTCCCGTTGCATGACATGCCAGATGACGCCAAACGGTTGATGCATCTCATGCAGTCGGTGGTGATGGTGTCCTTTCCCGTCGAGGTGTGGAAGCAGCCGCGCGTCCTCGACAGCGGGGCGGCGTGGGTCGAACTCATCAAGGAGCCGGTGGTCTAACCCGTGCTCACCCTGAAAGCCGCTGGGCTGCTTGACGTCGATGCCGGGGAGATCGTTCGCCCCGGCATCGTCCGGGTCGACGGCGACCGGATTGTGGGAGTGGGCGGTCCGGTCGAAGGAGAGGTCATCGATCTGGGCGACGCGATCCTGCTGCCTGGACTGATGGACATGGAGGTCAACCTCCTGATGGGCGGGCGGGGCGAGAACCCCGGCCTGTCCCAGGTACAGGACGACCCGCCGACGCGCGTGCTGCGTGCTGTCGGCAACGCACGCCGCACCCTGCGCGCAGGGTTTACCACCGTGCGCAACCTCGGCCTGTTCGTCAAAACCGGTGGCTATCTGCTCGACGTCGCACTGGGCAAGGCGATCGACGCCGGCTGGATCGACGGACCACGCATCGTGCCGGCCGGCCACGCCATCACCCCGACCGGCGGCCACCTCGACCCCACGATGTTCGCCGCGTTCGCCCCCAACACGCTTGAGCTGACCATCGAGGAAGGCATCGCCAACGGTGTCGACGAGATTCGCAAGGCGGTCCGCTATCAAATCAAGCATGGTGCACAGCTGATCAAGGTCTGCTGTTCGGGCGGCGTCATGTCGATGACCGGCCCGCCTGGTGCACAACACTATTCAGATGAGGAACTGCGGGCGATCGTCGACGAGGCGCATCGGCGCGGCCTGCGCGTCGCGGCACATACGCACGGCGCCGAGGCGGTCATGCACGCAGTCGACGCCGGCATCGACTGCATCGAGCACGGCTTCCTGATCGACGACGAGGCCATCGCATCGATGGTCGAGCACGGCACCTTCCTGGTCAGCACCCGACGTCTGGCCGACGCCATGGACGTCTCGCACGCCCCACCCGAACTGCAGGCCAAAGCAGCCGAAATGTTCCCCATTGCCCGCAAGTCGATCCTGGCCGCCTACGAAGCCGGGGTGAAGGTTGCCGTCGGCACCGACGCGCCGGCCATCCCGCACGGCAAGAACGCCGACGAACTCGTCACTCTCGTCGAGTTGGGACTGCCACCGCTGGCGGTGCTACGGGGCGCCACCACCACCGCGGCCGACCTGCTCAATGTCACCGACCGCGGCCGGATCGCCGAGGGCCTGCTGGCCGACATCATCGCCGTGCCGTCGGATCCGTTGTCCGACATCAGTGTTACGCAACACGTCAGCTTCGTGATGAAAGGGGGAAAGGTCTATGTCAACAACTGACGAAATCGTCGCGATCCAACAGCTCCTCGCCAAGTACGCCGTCACCATCACACAAGGCGACATCGACGGCCTCGTGTCGGTATTCACTCCCGACGGCACCTACAGCGCGTTCGGCGACACCTACCCACTGGACCGGTTCCCCGAATTGGTCGATGCAGCACCCAAAGGCCTGTTCATGACCGGGACCGCGCTCGTCGACCTCGATGGCGACGCCGCGACGGGAACCCAGCCCCTGTGCTTCGTCGAGCACTCCACCCACGACATGCGGATCGGCTACTACCGCGACACCTACGTTCGCACCGACAACGGCTGGCGATTACGCACCAGGGCAATGACTTTCATCCGCCGCAGTGGTGAACACGACTCCGGGCGGCCGCACGCGGTAGGTCGCCCCCGCCCGTGACCGAGGTAGCCGAGTTCCGCGCCAAGCTGTCCACCTGGCTCGACGAAACCGACCTCACCCCAGGGCCCGACCACTCGCTGGAAGGGCACATCCGCCAGTTCGCGCGCGTGCAGAAGGCGCTGTACGACGCCGGCTGGAGCCGCTACGGCTGGCCCGAGCACGCCGGCGGGCTCGGTGGTCCGGCGATGCTGCGGGCCGTCGTCGGCGAGGAAGTCGTCGGCCGCCGGCTCGCCGAGCCCGGGCCGTACTCGATGCTCGAAGTCCTGGCTCCGACGATGATCGACTACGCGTCGCCGGAGTTGGCCGCGGAGATGGTGCCCAAGCTGCTCAGCGGTGAAGAGCAATGGTGCCAAGGGTTTTCCGAACCGGGCTCGGGCAGTGACCTAGCGTCGTTGACAACCCGGGCCGTGCGGCGCGGTAGCAAATGGATCGTCAATGGCCAGAA
Source organism: Mycolicibacterium aubagnense (assembly GCF_010730955.1). Taxonomy (NCBI): domain Bacteria; kingdom Bacillati; phylum Actinomycetota; class Actinomycetes; order Mycobacteriales; family Mycobacteriaceae; genus Mycobacterium; species Mycolicibacterium aubagnense. Next base: position 1,380,924 of record NZ_AP022577.1, read on the forward strand.
GGTGTGGACGAGCTTCGCGCAGTACTCGCACCGATGCATCCTGCTGACCCGGACCGGCGACGCCGAGACCCCCAACCACCAAGCCATTACGGCGTTCTTCGTCGACATGGACTCGCCTGGCATCACGGTGCGGCCGCTGCGCACCATGCACGACGTGGACGAGTTCTGCGAGGTCTACTTCGACGACGTCGAGGTCGACGCGAGCCGCATGCTCGGCATGCCCGGCGACGGCTGGCAACTCGCGATGGACCTCCTCCCCTACGAGCGTTCGACCTGCTTCTGGCAGCGCATCGCCTACCTGTATTCGCGGTTCGACGCCTTGATTCAGGAGGTCAAGAATCAGGGCCAGCCCGTAGATTCCGATCTGGGCGAAGTCTTTCTGGCCCTGCATACGCTGCGCTGCCGGTCCAGAGCCACCCAGCACCGGCTGGCCAAGGGACAGAAGCTGGGCCCGGACACGTCGATCGACAAGGTGCTACTGGCCGCCGCCGAGCAGCGGCTGTACGACGCCGCACGCGATCTGTTGCCCGGGGTCGTCGAACTCGACGAAACCCCCTGGCGCACCGAGTATCTGTACTCACGAGCAGCCACCATCTACGGGGGAACCGCCGAAGTGCAGCGCAACATCATCGCCCGTCGGCTGCTCGATCTGGGGAAGGAGTGACCATGTCCGCACATCTTGACGCCGAGTCCCTCGCGCTGCTGGAAGACACCCTACGCAAGACGATGCTGACGTCGTCCGGCCCCGAGTTGGATGCGACGCTCATCGAGCTCGGTTGGGCCGAGATGCTCACCGACATGGCCGACGTGGCGGTACCGATGGTGTTCCGCCTGCTCGGCGAAACCGGTTCGCACGCTTCGATTCTCATGGACGTCGTGCTACATGCCACCGGCAACACCATCGGCGACACCGTGGCACTGCCGCTGCCGTATGCAGGCAATACCTGGGTCGTGTGGGACCGCAGCGCCGCGAGCCTCGACCCGACACTCGGCGGGTTGCCGCTGCGACGCGAGGACGAGGGCTATCCCATCCGCGTCGCCGAAGCCCGGATCGCCGTGGGCTGGTGGCTGGTCGGCTCAGCCCGGGGCATGCTGTCGCTGGCCCGTCAGCATGCGCTGGATCGGGTGCAGTTCAGCCGACCGATCGCTGGGTTTCAGGCGATCCGCCACCGGCTCGCCGAGACGCTCGTCGCCATCGAAGGCGCCGAAGCAACTCTGGCGCTGCCGATCTCGGGCAGCCCCGACCTGGTCGCGCTGCTCGCCAAGGCTGCGGCCGGCAAGGCGGCCCTGACGGCGGCGAGGAACTGCCAACAGGTGCTCGCCGGTATCGGGTTCACCGCAGAGCACGATCTGCACCACCACGTGAAGCGCGTGCTGGTACTCGACGGATTACTGGGCAGCTCAAGGGAACTCACCAAGAAGGCCGGAGGCGGACTACGGGCTCGGGGCTCGGCCCCGCGGCTGGCTCAGCTCTAGTCTCCAAAGAGCTTTGGTCACTTTGTTTGCGCCGGTCACAGTAGGTAACTAACGCCACTTGCGCTACCGGGCCCGGAAATTGTGATGTATCAGGACTTCGGTGATAGTTCTGCATCAGGACATCGGTGACAGTTCCGGAGGTCTTGGTCGTGACACTTCCGCCCACAGGCTCGGGTGGTGGCTGTTCATGAACCGATCGATCCTCGTGTCCGTCTGGCGATCGCGCAGTGGCCTGATGACGCGCGCGCCCCGCGGGGCGGTCTCGACGTTCTGCGCCGACTATGGAATCTCGCGAAAGTCGTTCTACGCCTTGCGTAACCGCGCCAAGACCGATGGAGCACGCTGCAGCGCTCGAACCCCGGACACGACGGCCGAAGTCGAGCCCGTCGACGCTCGATGATGAGGTCAACGAACAGGCCACCAAGGTGCGTGCCGCGCTCGAGCAGTCCGGGCTGGACCACGGGCCGATCAGAACTGTCACCGATGTCCTGATACATCACCACCGCACACCGGAAATCCGCCCTTGTTGTTCGAATGTTTGTTCGATAAAATGGGGTATGGGAATCACGCAGCGTCTCACCACCAGCCTCGACGCCATCCGAGGCGTGCACGTCCCCGACGACCTGGCTGGAGATGACGCGTTGGAGTCGATGCGCATGCTTGCCGTGCTGCAGAACGTGGTTGATCATCTAGCGGCAACAGTGGCGGGCGCCCTGGATCGGCGTGGGGTGGCCGCCTCGCAGGGGCGGACGCCGCGGGAGCTGCTGATCGCGCTGGGGTGCGCACCCGCGGTCGCCGAGCGGCTGGTACGGGTCGCTGCTGCGTTGCCGGCACTGCCCACCCTGGCCGCACATGCCGGCGACGGCGCGATCTCGGGGGAACATGTCGACGCGATCGTCAAGGGCGTCAACCACATCGCGGCACGCTCCCCCGACCCGCCGGACGAGGAGGCCCGGTTCGGTCAGGTCACGGATCTTCTCGGACAGTTCTTCTCCGGGGCCACCCCGGCGGAGATCGGTGCTCGGGCCCGCCGGCTCGGCAACCGGCACGCCGCCGCGACTGGGGGTCTGCCCGCGGCCGAGGACCGGTCCATCAACACAGTCGACCACCGAGTGACCAGCGACGGCCGGCTACAGGTGCGCGCGGATCTGGACGCCGAAGTGGGCGCCAAGCTCGCGGCCGCGATGGATGAGCTGTCCGCACCCCGCCCTGAACCCGACGGCAGCCCCGACACCCGCTCCGCGGGGAGGCGACGCGCGGACGCTCTGGAGGCGGTGTTGGATATCGCGGCCCGCGGCGGCGATATCGCGTCCGCGCCGCGCACCCAGCTGTTGGTGACGGTGCCCGCCGACACCCCGGACCTGGCGGAGTTGGCGTTCATGGGATCAATCAGCACCCTGACCCTGGACCGGCTGACCTGCGACACCGCCGTGACGACCGTGATCGTGGACGGCGAGCAGGTACCACTCGATGTCGGTCGGGACAAACGCCTGTTCCCGGCGCATCTGCGCAAAGCGCTGTATCTGCGGGATCAATGCTGCATCAAATGCGGTGCGCCGCCCGGGCGCACCCATGCCCACCACATCGTGCACTGGACCCACGACGGTGAAACCAGCCTGAACAACGGGTGCCTGCTGTGCCCGGCCTGCCACGCCAACATCCACCACGACGGCTGGGACGTCGTCATGGGACTGGACAAACACCCCTGGCTCATCCCACCAGCCACCGTCGACCCACACCGCAGGCCCATCCCGACCTACAACCGACGCACCCTGCGACTCGACGTGGCTGCGTAACCCGCAACCTCGAACCTTTTGCGCACCTTGACAACTCAACAGTGACCCTGGCTGTAGCTGCCGCTCGACATCCGGTAGCGATGTGTGTCAGTATCAGTCGAATTCGGCCGCTTCGCCAATCCTGCTGAAGCCGCACGCGGCAACGGGCGCAGCGGGTCGTCGCAAAGACCTCCGCGCCAACGTGTTTGGCATCCCCTACCTTGGCAACCCGAGCACTCGCTGCGCGATGATGTTGCGCTGGATTTCCGAGGTACCACCGGCGATGGTGCCGGCGAAGCTGCGGACGTAGCGGTCGAACCAGCTGCCGGCATGCGGGTCGAGGTTCAGCGGCACATGCGGGGACGTCATGGCCGGGTGGGTGAGGGCGTCCGAACCCGCGACATCCATGGCCAGTTCAGAGGCAGTCTGCACCGCCTCGGAGCCAAGGAGTTTCAGCACCGACATCCGCGCCACATCGTCTTCGCCGCGCGCGGAACGAGCCAGCGCGGCCGACCCGAGGCAACGCAGCGCTACGTTGTCCATCACCAAGGTGGCGAACCGAGACCGGTCCCGCTCAGTCGCCGGCTTGATGTCCGCCACGAAGTCCTGCAGCCGGTCGGCGAACCCCATCCACAACATCGTGCGCTCGTGGCCCAGTGACCCATTGGCGACCCGCCAGCCCTCGTTCAGGGGCCCGACGAGATTTTCGACGGGCACCCGGGCGTCGGTGAAGAACACTTCGTTGAAGTCGAGATCGTCAACGTCACACGCGGAGGCGAACGGCCGCCGCACGACGCCCGGGGTGTCGGTCGGCACCATCAGCACGCTGATGCCCTTGTGCTTGGGTGCGTCGGGATCGGTTCGGACGAACGTCAGGATGACGTCCGCGTCGTGCGCACCGGAGGTCCACACCTTTTGCCCATTGAGCACGAAGTGATCGCCGTCGCGGACTGCACGCGTGGACAGGGACGCAAGGTCTGATCCCGCACCCGGCTCGCTCATGCCCAGCGCGGCGGTCATCGCGGCGCGCAGAATCGGTATGGCCCAATGCCGTTTCTGCTCCGGAGTGCCGAACGTCAGCAGCGACGCCGCGATGATGCCGACACCCTGCGGGTTGAAGCTGTGGTGAATCCGGCGCTTGGACATCTCCTCTTGGTGCACGTACTGCTGCAACAAGGTGGCGTTGCGTCCGCCGAACTCCGGAGGATTGCCGGGCAGCAGCCAGCCATTGTCGAACAGCAGACATTGCCAGCGGCGCGCCCAGTCCGGGATGTGCGCGGTCGACCGAGGCCGTTCGACGGACTCGGCCTCCGATGGCAGATGCGCTTCGAGAAAGTCGATGAACTCGGATCGGAAGGCCTCAACATCCGCATCGAACGTCAACTGCATCTCAGCAAACCCCTTCCAGCAGGCAGCACATGAGAATACCATTCTCCGCATGAGACAGTTACAATCTCTGACACGGAGTATGAGAAGGCCCGTGACGAACAGTTACCAGGCCCTTCTCAGGTACAGTTCATGCATGTTCTCCGCTGATGACATGGGTGTACGGTGACCAGCCCGACGGAAGATCCCGCCTGGAAGCAGCGCGCTGTCGAACGCTCCATCAAGACGGCGAAACTCCGGGCGGCGCAACGCGTCCAACGATTCCTGGACGCAGCTCAATCGATCATCATCGAAAAGGGCAGCACGGACTTCACCGTCCAGGAGGTCGTCGACCGCTCACGCCAATCCCTGCGGAGCTTCTACCTGCAGTTCGACGGCAAGCATGAACTCCTCCTGGCACTGTTCGAAGATGCGCTGAGCCGTTCGGCCGACCAGATTCGGGCCGCCACCGAGACCGAGACCGACCCCCTGCAGCGGCTGAAGATCGCGGTCGAGTTGCTCTACGAACTGTGCCGCCCCGATCCCCTGGCCAAGCGTCCGTTGTTCACCGACTTCGCACCCCGGCTGCTGGTCACCCATCCGGCCGAGGTGAAGATCGCCCACGCACCCCTGCTCGCATTGCTCACCGAATTGATGGAAAGTGCCAGCGCTGCAGGCGAACTGCGCTCGACGGTCAACCCCCGGCGGATGGCGGCAATGACCATGCAGACGGTGATGTTCATCGCGCAATCCAGCGGCGGCACCGACGACGCAACCACGCATCCCATCACCACCGACGAAGTCTGGGACTTCCTGGCGAACGGTTTCGCCGCACAAAAGTGAGAATCCCGCAAAAGTGAGAATAGGGTTCTCACTTTCAAGAATTTGACTTACACTGCGTAGGTGCCCGACCTGTGGACCGATCTTCTCGATTGCCTGTATCTGGCTCCGCAGTCGTCTGACGACGCCGACATCTTCGTCGGGCGTAACCAGACACTGGAGTATCACCGGGTTTTCGGCGGCCAACTACTCGGACAGTTCGTCCGCGCGGCCTGCCTGTCCACGCCCGGTAAGGCGATCAAATCCATCCACACGGTCTTTCCCCGCGAAGGCCGAGCCGACGAGCCGATCACCTACCAGGTGACGCGCCACCACGAGGGCCGCTCGTTCGCAACGCTGTCAATCGTCGCCTCGCAGAGCAAGGGCGCGGTCGCGACGGCCTCGATCTCGATGCACGCCCCCGAGGACGGACACGATCAGCAGTTCGTCGGTGACGTCCCAACCGTTCTCGGTCCCGAGCACGAGGCGAAGATCGATCTGATCCCGTGGGAGACCCGCTCCGCAGACAGCCTCGACACGACCGCGGTGGGGCCGGCCGAGTACTCGCTCTGGATGCGCACCCCCGCTGTCGACGCCGAGTTCGCCCCGGCGCTGGCCGCGTACGCCACGGACCTGACGCTGATCGGCACCGCCATCCGCCCGCTCGACGGCCTGAGCCAACGTGGCAACGGCACCGCCTTCACGTCCGCGGTGACGTCACACACGCTGTGGTTCCATCGCGCGTTCCGCACCGATGACTGGCTGCTGCTGCGTCAGCACAGCCCACTGGCCGCACGCGGCCGCTGCTTCGGCCGCGGCGACATCCTGACTGCCGAAGGCGTACTGGTCGCCTCCTACGCGCAAGAAGCTCTTCTCCGGCTGTAGCGCCGGCCCCAAGACGGTAAATATCCACTGCTAGTACGGAATTGAGGCACCACATGACCGGAAGAGTTGAAGGCAAGGTCGCGTTCATCACCGGAGCGGCCCGCGGCCAGGGTCGAGCCCACGCGGTCCGGCTCGCCGAGGAAGGCGCAGACATCATCGCGGTCGACGTTTGCAAGTCGATCGTCGAGAACACCCCGATCCCGCCGTCCACCCGGGAGGACCTGGCGGAGACCGCAGCGCTGGTCAAGGACAAGGGCCGCCGCATCTTCACCGCTGAGGTCGACGTGCGGGACTTCGACGCCCTCAAGTCTGCGGTCGACGCCGGTGTCGAAGAACTGGGCCGACTGGACATCATCATCGCGAACGCCGGCATCGGTAATGGCGGCGACACCCTCGACAAGACCAGCGAGACCGACTGGACCGACATGATCGACGTCAACCTCAGCGGCGTCTGGAAGACGGTAAAAGCCGCAGTGCCGCATGTACTTTCCGGTGGCCGTGGCGGATCGATCATCCTGACCAGTTCTGTCGGCGGGCTCAAGGCCTACCCCCACACCGGACACTACATCGCCGCCAAGCACGGCGTCGTCGGGCTGATGCGCACGTTCGCCGTCGAACTCGGCCAGCACAATATCCGGGTCAACTCGGTGCACCCGACCAACGTGAACACCCCGCTGTTCATGAACGAGGGCACCATGAAGCTGTTCCGCCCGGATCTGGAGAACCCGGGCCCCGACGACATGAAGATCGTCGCGCAGCTGATGCACACGTTGCCGATCGGCTGGGTCGAACCCGAGGACATTGCCAACGCGGTGCTGTTCCTGGCTTCCGACGAGTCCCGCTTCATCACCGGCGTCACCTTGCCGGTCGACGGCGGTAGCTGCCTGAAGTAGCGAGCGTCTCCCAGGGGTCCGGACAATGACGTCCGACGCCGTACTGGTCACGGGCGCCTTCGGCCTGGTGGGCAGGCAGACGGTGCTGCGCGTCGCGGCGTCGGGCCGGCCGGTGGTGGCGACGAGCCGCGACTCGAAGGCGAATCGCAAAGCCGCACGGCGCTTTCCGCCCAACGTCACGGTGCACTGGGCCGACCTCACCGATGGCGACGCAACACGCCGGATGATCGCGGCAGTGACGCCTGCCGCGATCGTCCATCTGGCAGCGGTCATCCCGCCGGACATCTACCGGAACCCCGGCTTCGCCCGCCGTGTCAACGTCGAGGCCACCGAGAGCGTGGTCCGCGCGGCAGAGGCATTGCCGGAGCCGCCACGATTCGTGCATGCGTCGAGCATGAGTGTGTACGGCCCTCGCAATCCCCATCGATGCCAGGAGTTGGTGCGCGCCGATACTCCCCTGCGCCCATACGACGCCTACGGACGGCAGAAGGCCGAATCCGAACGGATCGTGCGCTCGTCACGGCTGGACTGGACGGTGCTGAGGCTGGGCGGCGTATTGAGCCATGAACCCGGCGCGATGGGGATGGGGACCGACAATGCCTACTTTTCCAGTCTGCTGCCCGCCGACAGCCGACTGCACACCGTCGATGCGCGCGATGCGGCGTGGGCCCTCGCCGCGGCCACTACGGCAGACATCGTGGGTGAAATCCTTTTGGTCGCAGGCGATGAGTCCCACAAGATCGCCAACTGGGAGGTCACTGCGGCGATGATGCGTGCCGCAGGGCTGGGCGATGCGCCGCCGCCCAGCCGGCCCGGCAATCCCGACAGCGACGACGACTGGTACCCGGCTGCCGACTGGATGGACACCAGCAGGGCACAGGAAGCACTTGGATTCCAACATGTTTCATGGGACCAGATGATCGCCGACTACCGGCGGGAGGTCGGCTGGCGTCGATATCCCCTGCGTTTGGCCGCACCGCTGGCGCGCGCGGCCATGAAGCGCAATGACGCGTTTCGCGGCCGGCCTGGCCCGTATACCGACCCGTGGGGCGCCATCCGGGCACGGTGGGGCGAACCGTTGGTCGACGGTTAGCGGCTCGGGAACCAACGGCCGGCAGCGTCGCGTACTCGGGGCGAGATCCGCACCGAGAAGACAGCATTGAACACGTCTTCCCGCAATCGCGTCAGTGTGGACGTCTTGATCCGCCACTGCCCGTCGACCTTCTCGTACGTTTCGTGGTAGTGACCGTAGCCCTGCAGGTTCACCCCGGGAGCGAGCCGCACCACGTCGTTCAGCGCCCACACGCCACTGGCGGTCAACGGTGACGTCAGCTCGATTTCCGGCGCGTGGACCTGATGCACGGTCGGCTGCGACGGCTTACCCAGTGTCCGCCGGAGGAAGACCACGAATTCATCCGCACCGCAGATGATCTTGCCGCCCGCCTGGCTGGTGTCACTCACGAAGTCGTCCGTGAACAGCTGCCGCCACGCCACCCAGTCCTTGGTGTCGAGCAGCCGGCAGTACCGGGCCTTCAGCTGCTTGATGGCCTCGATGTCGGCCCAGGCCGCCGGGTCGGTCGTGCGATCACCAGACATAGATGACAACGATCGCACCGAACAGTGCCACGAGCCAGCCATCGGTTGCCAGTTTCAGCCACACAGGTGCGGTCCGCACCTCCATGAACTCCTGGATGATCAGGCGGGTCTTGATGATCGCCAACACGAGCACCCCGATGGTTATCGGCGTGCTCGCGGCGACCGGCTCCGTGTGACGGGCCGGAGCCAGGAACCAGGACACCACCGTGATCATCGACAGTCCGGCCCAGACCGCGGTGGTGCGTGCGGCAGCAGTCATCTCACCTCATCACATAGAGCAGCGCGAAGATGACGACCCAGAGCAGGTCGACCATGTGCCAGTAGGTCGCACCGGTCTCGACCGGCTCGACGCGTTGGCGATTACCCAGTTCGGCGTAGGCAACGGCGAGGAACACCAGGCCGATGGCAACGTGAAACAGGTGTACGCCGGTGAGCATGTAGTAGTACATGAAGAAGCTGTTGCTCGGAAAAGTATGTCCCTGAGCGATTTTCGCCGACCACTCGTAGGCCTTGACGAGCATGAACACCACCCCGCACAGCCCACCGCCGATGGTCAGTTTCCGGGCCCGCTCGAAGTCGCCGCCGCGGGCCACCTGCACAGCGCGCGCCACGAACCACGAACTGGCCAGCAGCACCAGCGTGTTGACCACACCGATGTTCAGGCTGAGGTGCCGCTGCGACTCGATGAACAGGTCGCGCTCGTGGTGGCGGGAAATCATGAAGATGACGAAGTAGCTGCCGAAGATGACGAAGTCGCCCAGGACGAAGACCCAGAGGTCCTTATTGGCGGGCAGGTGCTTTGTCGCTGAAGTCGCAGAGGTGTGCGCCATGGTTCAGTCCTGGACCTGTTCGCTCGGCGACTGATTCTTGATGGCCACGTAGAGCAGCCGGATCATGCAGAACTCCCACACCACGAAAACCACTGTGCCGAGGTAGAAGCTGATGGACCCGTTCCAGGCCAACGGTCCAGACCGGAAGACAAACACGGGGCTGGCGAGCAGTTCGGTCACGATCATCCAGATCGACATGTAGGCAAGCCATTTCGGCAGCACGTTGTTGTGGTCGAGGAAGATCGCCAACGCCAGCACCATGTTCTGGGTGCAGAAGCATCCCAGCGATCCGACGAATGACAACAGGCACCAGTCGTAGAGCATCACCATGATCTGCGGATCACGGTCGGGCCGCAGCGCCGCCGCCACGAACGCGAACGCCGGAATCAGGCAGCCCGGCAGCCCGCCGACCACCAGCGAGCCGATGTACGCGTAGGCGAAGACGGGACTCACCGACATCCGTTTGATCTGTTGTGCGATCAGCCCATTCGCGACGCTGGCGAAACCGATGAAGAACATCAGCAGCGCGAAGCCGACCCGGATGGTCAGCGAGTGGTCGACGAAGAACTGCACGATCTGGGCTGACGTGATGTCGGGCCGCGGCGGTGGCATCACGCGCGTCAGCACCACGAAGATGAGGCCGAAGATGTTGTAGAAGACCGGGATGGTCCACCACGCGATCCACTGGTCGATCTTCGGCTTCCGGGTCCACGCCGGGGCGGTCCACGCTGGGGCCAGCGTCATGGCTCCCCCGCCTGAGCGCTGATCGCCGACCGCACCACCACGAACATCACGACGAGATACAGGCAGAATGCGCCCAGTCGCAGCCAGAACGACACGGCGCCGTTCCAGGCGAACGGTCCGGCTGTGACGATCACCGCACCCACCGCGGGGGCCATGGCGGCGGCGATGAGCACGTTGAATCCCGCCACCCAGCGCGGGAAGATCGGTACCGGTCGCTGGTCGAGGTAAACCGCCAGCGCCAGGGCGAGATTCATCACCACGACAGCCCCCACCGGCGCGGTGAACACCAGCCAGGCCATGTCGTTGAGCAGCAGGATCAGCTGTGGGTCCCGGCCGGGACGGTAGGCAGCGATCAGCCAGAAGATATCGGCGATGGCGAACAGCGTTGCACCCGTCGAGGCCGCCCCGATGTAGCTGTACGCCAAGACGTGGCTGGGCAACGACATTCGCTTCATCTGTACGGCGATGGTCATGAAGAACGGGATCAGCATGATCGCGCACAGGTTGAAGGTGACCATCGAGAACCGGATCGCTGCCGTGTGCTGGGCGTAGAAGTCCGCAACCTGTACTGCCGTCAGGCTCGGCGGCATCGGCGGCAGAAAGCCCGGGAAGGCAACGAACGCCACCGCCATGATGGCGCCGAAAACCGGCACCAGCCAAAGGCTTATCCATTGGGGCCGTAAGTCCACCGGGGACTCCCTCCATCCACCGATCGGTTGCCGATCGGCTACTTCGGACGGTAGCCGATCGGCAACCTGGTGGTCAATCCTCAGTTACGCTGTGACACGTGGGGAGATTCAGCGAGATCACGCGCAGCGCGGCGCAGACCCGCGTGCTCGACGCTGCGCTGACCCTGATCGCCGAGCACGGGGTCAGCGGCACCTCGCTGCAGATGATCGCCGACACCATGGGCGTGACGAAAGCCGCGGTCTACAAACAATTCAAGACCAAGGAAGAAATCGTCGTGGCCATCACCGAGCGCGAACTCGGCAAGCTGGAGGACGCACTTGACGCCGCCGAGGCGACCGGCCACGCCACCCAGGCCCGGGACGTGTTGCTCGACAGGGTGATCGACCTGGCCATCGACCGCCGCGGCGCGGTGAACGTACTGCAATTCGACCCCGTCATCATCCGCCTGCAGGCCGAACACGAACCGTTTCAGCGGTTCGTCGAGCGGTTGTACGGCGCGCTGCTCGGCACCGACGACGGCGTCGCCGCCAGGCTGCACGCGGCGATGTTGTCGAGCGCGATCAGCGTGGCGGTGATGCACCCTTTGGTGGCCGACATCGACGACGACACCCTGCGGGCACAACTCCTCGAGATGACGCGGCGGATGCTGGGCCTCTAGGTATCGCCGGCGAACAGTCGCTCGGCGGCCGAATATGGATCGTCACCACCGCTCGCCACCGTTTCAGCGAGCCGGTCGAGATCGGGGTGGCCCCGCAGGCGGGTGAGCGCCAACGACAGAATCTGCGCCCGGGCGCGCGCGGTCCGGCGGGCCGGACTGTCGGCCCGGTGATGCGCATCGATCGCGTCGACCAGTTCGGACAGCCCCCGCCCCTGCGCGGCAACGAGTTTGAGGATCGGGACCGCGGTTTCCGCACGTAGATCGCGGACCGTCTGGTCGGCGCCGTCCCGGTCGGCCTTGTTCACGACGACAATATCCGCGACCTCGAGCAGACCGGCCTTGGCGGCCTGCACCGCATCGCCGGCGCCGGGGTTGAGGATCACGATCGTCGGGTCCGCGATGGCGGCGACTTCAACCTCCGACTGTCCCACGCCAACGGTTTCGAGCACGATCAGGTCATAGGCCAGCGCGGCGAGCACCCTGATGGCGGCCGGCACCGCGGCAGCCAGACCGCCGAGGTGGCCGCGGGTGGCGACCGATCGAATCAACACATCCGGATCATTGATGTGGGCGGCCATCCGGATCCGGTCACCCAGCAGCGCGCCGCCGCTGTACGGCGACGACGGGTCGACAGCCAGCACCGCCACCCGCATCCCCTGCTCTCGGTACGCCCCGACGAGTGCCCCGACGGTCGTCGACTTCCCCGCACCGGGCGGCCCGGTGACACCCAGCACCCGCAGCGGAGTCGCGGCGCCGAGGGCATCGAGAACCTCAGTCCGGCGCGCACTCTCGACCATGCTCAGCAGCCGGCCGGCCGCGCGGAGGGAACCGCCGCGAGCCGCCGCGATGAGCTCATCGATCGTCATCGTCCGAACTCTATCCGACCGACCCCCTTGATTGAGAATGTTATTCTCCACTAAAGAGAGTATTCCTTGCACGAAGGGTAGGCGGTATGGAGATCAGCGGAAGTTCGGCCATCGTCGTCGGGGGCACCGGCGGGCTCGGCGAAGCGACGGTGCGGCGCCTCGTCACGGCAGGCGCAAAGGTTGTCGTCGCCGACGTCGCCGACGACAAGGGCAAGGCGCTCCAGGACGAGCTGGGCATCCGCTACGTCCACACCGACGCCACCTCCGAGGAATCGGTACAGGCCGCCATCGCGGAGGCTGAATCGCTTGGTCCACTGCGCATTTCGGTGGACACGCACGGCGGTCCTGCGGCGGGCGGACGGCTGATCGGCAAAGATGGTTCGCCGCTCGGACTGGACGGCTTCGAGACGACCATCAAGTTTTACCTGACCGCGGTGTTCAACGTGATGCGCCTGGCAGCCGCCGCCATCGCCAAGACCGACCCGCTCGAGGAAGGCGCCCGTGGCGTCATCATCAACACCGCGTCCATCGCCGGCATGGAAGGCCAGATCGGCCAGCTGCCGTACTCCGCCGCCAAGGGTGGCGTACTCGGCATGACGTTGGTGGCCGCGCGTGACCTGTCACCTCTCGGCATCCGGGTCGTCAGCATCGCGCCGGGCACCATCAACACCCCCGCCTACGGTCAGTCGGCCGACCAGCTCGAGAAATACTGGGCCCCGCAGATCCCGTTCCCCAAGCGGATGGGCCGCTCGACCGAGTACGCACAGCTGGCCCAGAGCATCATCGAAAACGACTACCTCAACGGCGAAGTCATCCGCCTCGACGGCGCGCTGCGCTTCCCGCCGCGGTAATCGACTGCTCAATGGAATGTGGGGTTCACGCCGGTCGCGTGAACCCCACATTGATACCGCGACTACCCCTTGGCGATCAGTCCGTCGACGATCTTGTTGAAGTCGGCGGTGCCGAAGGACACGTACTCGGCGAGGTTCGCATAGTCGAGTGACGCCATCACCGAACGCTCCAACTGGATGTTCATCAGGCGTTTGGTGGCCTCGACAGCCTGATTGGGAAGCTCGGCGAGCTGTTTGGCGCAGGCGATGGCCTCGGCCACCGGGTCGGCGACGACGTGATTGGCCAGGCCGAGCTCGAGGGCGCGGGCCGCCTTGATCCGCACACCGGTCAGCGCAAACTCCTTGGCCTGCAACAGACTTATCTGTGATCCCCAGACGAGCGGACCGCCATCGGCGGCGACAAGGCCGATCTGCACGTGCGGGTCGGCGAAGAACGCATTCTCGGCCATGTAGACGATGTCCGACAGCGCGGCCAGGCTGCACCCGAGGCCGACGGCCGGCCCGTTGACCGCGGCGATGACCGGGATACGGCATCGGACCATGCCGATCACGAGGTCACGGCCGTGCTTGATGGTCTTCTGCCGCAACGCCTCATCGTTGCGCAGCTCGTTGAGATAGTTGAAGTCGCCACCCGCCGAGAAGGCTCGGCCCGCACCGGTGATCACCGCGACGCGGGCATCGGCGTCCTCGTTGAGTGCCTCCCAGATACTTGCCAGCCCAACGTGCAGCGGGTCGTTGACCGCATTGAGCTCGTCCGGGCGGTTCAGCGTGATGATCCGCAGCGGACCGTCGGCGCGGACGTCGATTTCCGTTGGCATGCCGTACAAGTCAGACTCCTAATCCCAGAATGCGTTGCGCGATGATGTTCTTCTGAATCTGCGACGTGCCGCCCATCACGCTCTGCGCACGGCTGTACATGTAGGCACCGAACAGTTCGGGGTCGCCGGTACCCACGGTCGCCAGCGCCGCATGGCCGACGGACTGTTCGGTCCACGTCATCAGCAGCTTGTCCAGGGAGCCCTGCGGTCCGTGGGTGATGCCGTCGAGTTGCTCGGACAACCGCCTGCGCACATGCAGGCGCAGCATCTCGGTCTGCACCCACGCCCAGGACAGCGCCTCCGGCGGGGTGCCGTCGACCCGGGCGGCCAACTGCCGCACCAGCTTTCCGTAGCGTGCCGAGAAGCCCAGCGTCGAGGGCTCACGTTCGTGGCTGACGACCGTCATCGCCAGCTTCCAGCCCTCCCCCGGCGCGCCGACCATGTTCTCCGCCGGCACCCGCGCGCCGTCGAACAGCACCTGGCCGAATTCCTTGGTGACACCGCTGATCATCTTCAACGGCCGCTGCTCGATGCCGGGCTGGTGCATCGAGACGATGAACGCCGAGATGCCTTTATGTTTGGGCAATTGCTTGGCTTCAGCCTTGTCCGTGCGTGCCAGCACCAGACACCAGTCGGCCACATCGGAATAGCTCGTCCAGACCTTGTGCCCGTGGATGACGTACTCGTCGCCGTCCCGAGTCGCCGTCGTGGTCAGCGACGCGAGATCCGAACCGGCCCCGGGCTCCGAGAACCCTTGGCACCATCGCTGCGTGCCGTTGATCATCCCGGGCAGAAACCGTTGCTGCAGTTCCTTGCTGCCGTGATGGCCCAGTCCCACCACGAGGTAGCCGAGGCTCGGCCGCGCCGGCGCGCCCGCCTTGGCGATCTCCTCGTCGACGATCACGTCGTACACCGGCGGCAGCTCCTGGCCGCCGAACTCCTTCGGCCACGACGTGCCGAAGAAGCCGGCACCGTAGAGCGCGCGGTGCCAATCACCCTGAGCAGCCCAGTACTCGTCGCCCGAGGTCGGGAACCTACCCTTCTGCTCGGTCAGCCACGCGCGAAGCCGGTCCCGAAAGGCGGCTTCCTCCGGCGAGTCACGAAAGTCCAATGGTCAGCTCCTCCAACTTGGCCGGCCACAGTTCGGTAGCCGTCAGCACACGGCGCAGGTACACGTGCGCCAGACATTCCCAGGTGTTGCCGATGCCGCCGTGCACCTGGATCGACGTCTCACAGGCCGTCAATGCCGCACGCGCACAATAGATCTTGGCGATGCGCGCCGCCTCGATCGCCTCAGTTGCGGGCAGTGCGTCGACAGCCCAGGCGGCGTGTCGCAGCACGCTGACCGATCCTTCGATGAGCGCGAGGCTTTCGGCCAGGAGATGCGCGACGGCCTGGTAGGAGCCGATGGCAGCGCCGTACTGTTCGCGCACCTTGGCATAGTCGACGGCAAGCGCGTGCGCCCCGCGTGCGGCGCCGACGAGATCGGCGCACGTGACGGTGAGGGCGAGCGCATGCCACCGGCCGGCATCCTCGGCCGACACCTCGCTGAGCTCCGGCGGCGCTTCGACCACACCGGAGATGCCACCCAGCAGGTCGACCGAATCCGGTTGTGCGCCGGCGTCTGCCGGATCGCGGCCGAGCACCCGCCGCACATCGTCGGCCAGCACTGGACCCAGGAATGGCACGTCGACGAGTCCGCGGGCGAACTCCTCCGCGACGATGGCCACCTCGACGCCGGAGGCCCCGTCGGATCGCAGGGTCCGGAAACCGGTGCTGTCGACGGCCTTCTCCAGTTGCGCGCGACGATTCGCGTCGTCGAGATCGGCGACGGAGTGCAGGCCGAAGTCAGCGGCCAATTCAGCTGCCGATTCGGCGAGTTGCCGTTGTTCGGCGGTCAGACGGACGTCCACAGGCGCTCCTTGAGCACTCGGCGCAACACCTTCCCCGAAGGCAGCCGCGGAATTTCGGGTACGAACACAATGCGGCTCGGCCGCTTGTAGGAGGCCAGCCTGTCGCTGACCAAGTCCACCAATTCGCTATCGGAGACCGCGGCGTTCGTGGCAACTGCGGCCACCACCGTCTCGCCGTCGTGCGCGTCGGGCAGCCCGAACACCGCGCAGTCGGCCACGGCCGGGTGCGAGTGCAGGACTGCCTCGATCTCCGCGGGCGCCACCTGGAAGCCCCGCACCTTGACCATTTCCTTGCAGCGGTCGGTGATCCGCAATCGCCCGGACTCATCGAGATGTCCGATGTCTCCGGTGTGGAACCAGCCAATGACGATAACGCTCGACGTTTCTTCCGCAGGCAGGTAGCCGGCCATCACCGCTTCCGAGCGCACCTGAATCTCCCCCGACTCCCCGATGCGCACCTCGACGCCGGGCACCGGCCTCCCCACGGTATCGAGCTCTCCACCGCTGAGGTCATCGCACGCAATGACGACCAATTCCGTTGCCCCGTAGGCGGTCACCCAGCCCACGCCGGTGCGCCGCGTGACGTCCTCGGCCACCGTCGCGGTCACCGGCGTCGCGCACCACATGAGATACCGCAGCGACGAGAGATCGTAGGTTTCCAGCCGCGGGTGGGCCGCGAGGGCCAATGCAATTGGCGCCACGGTCATTTCGATGGTGATCCGGTCGGATTCAATGTGCCGCAGCATGGTCTCGACGTCGAACCGCGGGTGCAACCGGACCCACGCACCCGCGTCCAACACCGTCATGATGTTGAGTAGGCCCAGGATGTGCGACGGCGGTGTCATCACCTGCAGGCGGTCCGTGGCGGACAAACCGAGCGCGGCGCGCCACTGCCGCACCGCAGCAGCAAGCCCGCGGTGCGTATGGCGGACGGCCTTGGGCATCCCGGTGGTGCCAGAACTGAAGGCCAGGACGGCGTCGGAATCCGGCGCGGGCATGCTGCCAGACAGTTCACCCGGAGCGATCGGCTCGTCGAGGTGCACCATCGGCATCAGCTCGGCCAGCACGGAGCAGTCGCCTACCGCGTGCGAAGGCGCCGTCAACGCGAGCGCGTGCTGCACCTCGGCATGTCGCCAGGCCGGACTGAGCAGCACCGCAGCGGCGCCCAGACGCCAGATGGCGTGCAGCGCGACGACGAACTCCGGGCGGGTCGAGGACATCACCGCGACACGGTCACCGGCTCCGACGCCGCGTTCGGCCAACTCGGCTGCCATCCCGCCGGCGAGAGCGTCGAGCTCCACCCGGCTGTACTCCCGCTGGTCGAAGGCGAGCACCGCACCGTCAGCCACGTCGTGCCCGCCCCTTTCTCGGTCGTGAGAAGTTCTCCGGTTGATACCGAGAATCATATTCTCCTATAGTTAGAACGACAATACGCGACGATAGGACACCGATGCGGCCAGCCACGACGACGGCTCAGACCGGCATGGACGCGGGCACGATCACCATCCACCTCGACCGGCAGCAGGTGTCGGTGGACCGCGTCGGCGACGAAACGTTGCTCGACAGCGCGCGGCGGGCCGGGCTGGCGCCGCCGTTCTCCTGTGAGGCCGGCAACTGCGGCACCTGCATTGCCCGGCTGACCGAGGGCCGTGCGACCATGCGCAACAACGAGGCTCTCGACGACGACGAGGTTGCCGAGGGCTACGTGCTGACCTGTCAGGCAGTGCCGGACACCGCGTCGGTGACCGTGCGCTATGAAGACTGAGCCGACTCAGCGGCCAGCGGCGGCCGGTACCGCGGGTCGTAACCCGCCACCTTGATCGGGCTGCCGATCAAGCGGAAATCCCCTGCGGTGACGATGACTTCCGGAGTCGCTTCCAGCGCCTCGGGCAACGTGCGGACCGCGGCCGTGGGAATCCCCAGTGCCCGTAGCCGCTTCTCCCAGCCGGCGGCGGTATCGGTGGCCAAAACCTTCTCGACCACCGCCAGCACCTCATCCCGGCGCGCGGCCCGTTCGGCCATGGTCGCGAACGGAATCTGATCGCCGTCGCCGAAACCTGCCTCGGCGACAAACGATTTCCAGAATCCGTCATGGGTGATGAACAGCGCCAGATACCCGTCTGCGGTCTCGAAGAGTTGCGCCGGAACGTAATACGAGTGGGCGCCGTTCGGGTGGCGACGCGGGTGGGTACCGTCGTTCAGATACGCTGCCGCACGGTAGTTCAGTTGCGACAGCATCACATCGCGCAGACAGACCTCGACCTGACCGCCGCGACCGGAGACGATCTGGGCGAGCAGCCCCAGCGCCGCAGCCATACCCGTCGAGTTGTCGGCCGACGAATAGCCCGGCAGCGTCGGCGGCCCGTCCGGGTCACCGGTCATCGCCGCGACGCCGGTCGCCGCCTGGATGACGTAGTCGAATGCGGGGTCGTCGCCACCGTTGAGCCCGAAGCCCGTCATCGCCACGCAGACGATCTTCTCGTTGAAGCGCGACAGCGCCTCATAGGTCAGGCCCAGCCGGCGGATCACCGACGGCTTCATATTCACCAGCAGCGCATGGGATTCGGCGACCAGCTCACCGAGCCTGGCTTTGCCGGCCTCCGACGCCAGGTCCAGACAGATGCTGGTCTTGTTGCGGTTCAGGCTGGCGAAATAGCTGTCGCCGACCTGCCGGGAAATCTCGCCACCGGGCGGCTCGATCTTGATCACCTCGGCACCCAGGTCCGCCAGCAGCATAGTGGCGTACGGGCCGGCCAGCATGACGCCGACCTCGAGAATCCGGATACCGGCGAGAGGACCATTCATTTCGGCGCCGAGATTACGGTTTGCGGGGTGATTTCGCCGAAAAGTCGCGAAAATTCGTCATCTCGGCGCATCACGAGACTGCCTTGGCCAGCGCGGCGATCACATCCCGCGTGCGGTTCTTGGAGGCGATCAGTTCGTCGCGGTTCTCGCCGATGGGCAGCAGCCGCACCGACAGATCCGTCACGCCCGCGTCGGCGAACTGCTTGAACCGCTTGAGAATCGACTCTTCGTCGCCGGCCGCGCACAAGTCGCCGACGCTACGCGCGTCGCCGCGATCCAGCAGCTTCTGGTAGTTGGGCGACGTCTCGGCCTCGGCGAGAACCCGGTTGGCCCGGTCTTTGGCGGCCTCGATCTCGGAGTTCGCGCACAGGGTGACCGGGATTCCCGCGACGATGCGCGGTGCGGGCCGCCCCGCTTCCGCGGCTGCCTTGTTGATCTTGGGCGCAATGTGATCACCGATGGCCTTCTCGTCGGCCATCCACAGCGACGTACCGTCGGCCTGCTCGCCGGCGATCTGCAGCATCACCGGCCCCAGCGCGGACACCAGCACCGGCATCGGGGTGTCTGCGGCGAGCACCGTCGGGTTGTGCACGGTGAACGAATCGTTCTCCACGTCAACGGGTCCCGGCCCGGCGATGGCGGTGTTCAGCACCTGCAGATAGTCGCGGGTGTACGCGGCGGGCCTGTCGTAGGGCAGGCCCAGCATGTCGCGCACGATCCAGTGGTGCGACGGCCCGACCCCGAGGGCCAGGCGACCGCCCGACATGGCGTGCACCGAAAGCGCCTGGCGGGCAAGAGCGATCGGATGCTGAGCCTGTAGCGGCACCACCGCCGTGCCGAGTTCGATGCGCGACGTGTTCGCCGCCATCAGGGCCACCATCGTCAGGCAGTCGAAGTCATTGGGAACCTGGGGCAGCCACGCGCTGTCGAGCCCCGCGCCCTCGGCCCACTGGATATCGGAGACCAGCTTGGAGACCTTGCGCGCCATGTCGCCGCGCTCGGCCCCGATCATCACACCGAGACGCATCTCAGCCCACCGCGCTTTCGGACGTCAGCTTCCGCACTTCCGCCACCAGGGTGTCAAGGCCAGTACCGGTCGGAAACACCGCCGCGGCACCGACTTCCAGTAGTTTCGGCACGTCCCCGAGCGGGATCGTCCCGCCCACCACGACAGCGATGTCACCGGCGTCGGCGGCGCGCAGGGCCTCGACCGTACGGGCCGTCAGCGCCAGGTGCGCTCCCGACAGGATCGACAGCCCGACGAGGGCGACGTCCTCCTGCAGCGCGATCGACACGATGTCCTCGATCCGCTGCCGGATGCCGGTGTAGATCACCTCGAAGCCCGCATCCCGCAATGTTCGGGCGACGATCTTGGCGCCCCGGTCATGACCGTCCAGGCCCGGCTTGGCCACCAGCACTCGTATCGCCATCAGAACACCACCGGCTGCTGGAACTCGCCCCACACCGACTTCAATGTCGACACCATCTCTCCCACCGTGCAGTATGCATTCGCGCAGTCGATGAGGCGATGCATCAGGTTGTCGTCCCCATCCGCCGAACGCGCCAGGGCCGCAAGGGATTCCTTCACGGCAACGTCGTCGCGCTCGGCCTTCACCTTGGCGAGGCGCTTGAGCTGCTTGTCGCGGCCCTCGGCGTCGAGTTCATACGTCGCGAGGTCCGGCGCCGGTTCCTCGACGACGAACTTGTTCACCCCGACCACCGGCCGCTCCCCCGACTCAGTCTCCTGGTGGATCTTGAACGCCTCGTCGGCGATCAGCCCCTGCAGGTAGCCGTCCTCGATGCAGCGGACCATGCCGCCGTGGGATTCGAGATCGTGCATGATCTCGATGATCTTCTCTTCGGTGGCGTCGGTGAGCGCTTCGACGAAATAGGAGCCGCCCAACGGGTCGGCCACCTTGGCGACGCCCGTCTCGTAGGCCAGAATCTGCTGGGTCCGCAGTGCGAGTGTCGCGGACTCCTCACTGGGCAGCGCGAACGGCTCATCCCAGGCCGCGGTGAACATCGACTGCACGCCGCCGAGGACCGATGCCAGCGCCTCATAGGCGACCCGCACCAGGTTGTTCTGTGCTTGCGGGGCATAGAGGGACGCGCCGCCGGAGACGCAGCCGAACCGGAACATCGACGCCTTCTCCGTGGTGGCGCCGTACCGTTCGCGCACGACGGTGGCCCAACGGCGCCGTCCCGCACGGTATTTGGCGATCTCCTCGAAGAAGTCACCGTGCGTGTAGAAGAAGAACGAGATTTGGGGCGCGAACTTGTCGATGGTCATGCGTCCGCGCTCGACGACAGTGTCGCAGTACGTGACCCCGTCTGCGAGCGTGAACGCCATCTCCTGCACGGCATTGGCGCCCGCGTCGCGGAAGTGCGCGCCAGCCACCGAGATCGCGTTGAATCGCGGCACCTCGGCGGCGCAGAACTCGATGGTGTCGGCGATGAGGCGTAGCGAGGGCTCGGGTGGCCAGATCCAGGTGCCGCGCGAGGCGTACTCCTTGAGGATGTCGTTCTGGATTGTGCCGGTGAGCTTTTCGCGCGGCACACCCTTCTTCTCGGCGGCCGCGACGTAGAAAGCCAGCAGGATGGCGGCGGTGCCGTTGATCGTGAAGCTCGTGCTGATCTTGTCCAGCGGGATGCCGTCGAACAGGACCTCGGCGTCGGCCAGCGTGTCGACGGCGACACCGACGCGGCCGACCTCCTCACCGTACTCGTCGTCATCGGAGTCGTAACCGCACTGCGTCGGCAGGTCGAGGGCGACGGAGAGTCCCGTCCCACCCTGACCCAGCAGGTAGCGGTAGCGCTGATTCGACTCCTCGGCAGTGCCGAATCCCGGTGGCGGTGGCCGGGTGACACCTTCCTGCTGACGAAGTCCGCTCAGTGGATAACCGTACCATGCGCAAGGTGACGGCCGACGCCCGTCGTCGCTGACATTGCTCCCAACCCCTGGCTCCGACATCCCCCCGTGTGGTCGAGGTTCGGCGGGCGCACTGCGTCAACAACGCGAGCGCCATCGGCGTCGAGCCGACAGAGGCGTTGTCCGCGAAGAAGTTCGACCTGATGCAACAGGTGAACATCCGGGGCACCTTCCTGCTGACGAAGTCCGCTCTGCCGTACCTGCGCAAGTCGGCCAACGCCCATGTGCTGACCATTGCACCACCCCTGAATCTGACTCCCCGTTGGTTGGGCGCACACCCGTCCTACACGCTGTCGAAGTATGGGATGACGCTGCTGTCACTGGGCTGGGCAGCCGAATTCGCCGATGCCGGCATCGCGTTCAACTGCCTATGGCCTCAGACCTATATCGCCACCTCCGCGGTGGCGAACATGGCCGACGGCGACGCACTCCTGGACTCGTCGCGCAGCCCGGCGATCATGGGTGACGCGGCAGTGCAGATCCTGACCCGACAGGCCGCAGAGTGCACCGCGGGCTGCTACATCGATGCCGATGTCCTGACCGGAGCCGGCCGGGACCTGGCCCCCTACGGCGGCGGAGCCAACCCGATCCCGGATCTGTTCCTGGGCTAGGTTTCCCGGCGATTTGTGCACGATTCGGTGCGCTGGGCGCTGTGCGCACCGAATCGTGCACAAATCACTCAGAAGTTCGAGTTGGGGTTGTCGTAGTTGTCGCCGCGAATCCAGCGCGTCACGCCGGAGCCGTTGCGATCAAGCTTGGGCCCACAGAACAGGAACAGTCCGTCGGGCGCCTGAGCCATCTGGTTGAACGGTTGATCGCACGGCGTGTCGAATTCACGGATACCGACCACAGGCAGTGCCCGGAAATAGCGCGGCGACAACCCGCGCGCCGAGTCGCAGTAGACGACCCTGCCCCAGTCGGTGGTGGCGAACACGAAGTAGGTGACGTTGTCACAGTCCGCACCCAATGCCACAACGCGGTTGATTCCCGGCACGCACGACGGATCATCACACCGAACCGGATCGGCCGACGCAGCCGCAGGCCAATGCAATCCGACGAGCGCCAAAGCACCCACCGCACACGAGAAGCGCCGCATCACTAGAGCGTACCCTGAAACCGCTCTCCGATTTCGGTAATACCACTCTCGATAATGCACAATGGGAATACCAATGATCGGGAGACCCCTTTGAGTACCGTCGATGACGCGTCACCCAGCTTGACGACACTGAAGCAGCTTTTCGACCACCTCGGCCTGGCCGAGGTGGATTCTCCCGAAGGCACTCTGGCCATGGAACTCCCGGTGACGCAGGCGGTCGTCAACACCAACGGCGGTCTGCAGGGCGGGCTGATCGCCACCATCGCCGACGTCGCCGGCGGCCTTCTGGTCTCGCGCACCATGTCGTTCGGAAACCACATCACCACAACGGATCTGCACATCCGCTATCTGCGCCGCATCGACACCGGGCCGGCCCGCGCGGTGGCGCACATCGTGCACCATGGGCGCCGATCAGCCGTCATTCAGGTCGAAATCCTGCGCGGTAACGGCGATCTCGCCGCGACGGCAACCGTCAACTTCGCGGCGCTGGAAGGCCGGGCCTGATCACTGCCCGCCGCGCGCCTGATCCTTGACCGCCGGCACCACGGGCGGCGCGGTGCGCCAGTTCGGCAGACCGTCCTCCTCCAGTCCGACCGGGAAACCGTTCTCGTGCACCTGCGCCCAGTGACTGTGGTTGAGCTCGTGCAGGGTGAAGCAGGCATTCAGGGAGTTGTAGAAGCCCATGTTGTCCTGCGTCTGGTTCACCGATTCTTTGATCAGCAGGGCGGCCATCGTCGGCACAGCGGCGATCCGACGGGCGAATTCCAGTGTGCGGTCGGCAAGTTCGTCAGCCGGGAACACCTTGCTGACCATGCCCATCCGATGAGCCTCGTCCACCGACAGACTGTCGCCGGTCAGCATCAGCTCCTTGGTCTTGCGGGGACCGAATTCCCATGGGTGCGCGAAGTATTCGACTCCGCACATACCGAGCCGAGTACCCACCACGTCGGCGAAGGTGGTGTTGTCGGCCGCGACGATCAGGTCGCACGCCCACATCAGCATGAGCGAAGCGGCGTACACGTCACCGTGTACCTGGGCGACGGTGATCTTGCGCAGGTTGCGCCAGCGGCGGGTGTTCTCGAAGTAGTAGTGCCACTCCTGCAGCATCAGCATCTCGGCACCCGAACGAGTGGCGCCGTTGATCCGGAAACTCGGATGCTGGTCGGGCCCCGGCGTCCGTTCGGCGCGGGACTGCGCCGAGCCGAGGTCGTGGCCGGAGGAGAACATCGGGCCCAGGCCGCCGAGGATGACGACCCGCACCGTGTCGTCGGCCTCGGCCCGCAGGAACGCCTCGTGCAGTTCGGTGAGCATGCCACGGCTCTGCGCATTGCGAGTGTCCGGACGGTTCAACATGATCCGGGCGATGGTGCCTTCATCGAGGGTTTCGTAGGTGACGTACTTGTAGTCGGTCATGACGTGCTTCCCCTAAAGGCTCAGAATGGTCGCCGAGGCGGTACCCGGCGCACCGTACACCTGAGCCAGGCCGACCCGCGGGTTGCCCGGCACCTGCCGGTCCCCTGCCTCGCCGCGAAGCTGGCGCACCAGCTCGTGCATCTGACGCAGGCCCGATGCACCGATCGGCTCGCCGTTGGCGATCAGACCGCCGTCGGTGTTGATCGGCAGCGACCCATGAATTTCGGTGGCGCCGTCGGCCAACAACTTCTCCTGCTCGCCGTCGGCACACAGTCCGGTCTCGGCCATGTGGATGACCTCGGCACCGGCGTCGGTGTCTTGCAGCTGCGCGATGTCGACGTCCTCCGGGCCGATGCCGGCGGCTTCGTAGGCGGCCTTGGCCGCATACACCGTGGGCGACACATCCTCGTCGAGCGGCGCGGAGGTGGCGTGCACCTCGTAGGCGCCGTAGGTGCGGGTACGGATCTCACTGGCACGCACGTACACCGGCTTGTCGGTGTAGCGGTGGGCAATGTCGGCCCGGCACATGATGACCGCGGCGGCACCCTCATCGGGCGCGCAGAACATGTACTGCCGCAACGGGTAGTTGAGCACCGGAGACGCCATGATCTCGTCCACCGTGATCTCTTTGCGCCGGAACGCGTTCGGGTTCAGGATGCCGTTGCGAAAGTTCTTGTTGGCCACCCGCGCCAGCGTCTCCTCGGAGATGCCGTGTTTGTTGATGTAGTGGTTGGCCTTCATCCCGAAGAACTTCGTGGTGACGAACTGCCCGTTGTTGGCGTACCACTGCGGCAGCGCGAGCTTGGCCGGGTCGTCGGTGAAGGCGCCACGCGGATGCTTGTCCAGGCCGATCGCGATGCCGATGTCGTACTTCCCGAGCCGGATCGTGTCGGCGGTCTGCTGGATGGCGCTGGCCGCGGTGGCACAGGCGTTGAACACGTTGGTGAACGTGATACCCGTCAGCCCCACCAGGCGCGTCACCGCATCGGGATTGGACACCTCGTAGCTGCCGCCGAACCCGAACTGGATGTCTTTCCACTCCAGCTTGGCATCGGTCAGCGCACCCTGGATCGCTTCGGCGCCCATCTCCATCGCGGTCTTGTCGAACCGGCCGAACGGGTGGATACCGACACCGATGATCGCTACGTCATTGGACATTTTCTGTACCCCTAAACCGGCTGGAACGCGAAGGTGACGATCTCGTTGCCATCCGCGTCGGTGGTGAACGGAATCATCGTGAGCTCGACCTCCATGCCGAATTCCAGCTTGGCAGGGTCGTTTTCGGTGAGCCGGCCCTCGACGCGGATCACGTCGCCGAGCTGTACCAGTCCGACGCCGAACGGCACGAAGTCCTTGCCGGTGGGACCGGCGTACGGCGCGCCGGGCGGGAATCCCTGTGTGGTCCAAGCAATCACGGTGCCGCGGCGCGGCAGCAGCACCTCGGACATCTCGGCCTTGCTGCACTTCGGGCAGCGATCCTGGCGCGGGAACGTCGTCGCCGAACACTCACCGCACCGACTACCGATGAGCTGCGGCTCCGCATCGGGCCAGGTGGAGATTTCCGGGGCAAGCGCCTTCTGCATCATCAGTCCTAATCGCTCGCAGGGAGGGGTTTGGCTTCCTTGAGCGCAAGCGGTGTGGACCCGACGCTCAGCGTGCCCGCACCGGCCTTGGTGACCAGCACCTCTGCCGCGGAATCGTCGACATACCGCTTACCCATCACGGCGCCGCCGGACAGCTCCGGGTCGAGAGCCAATGCGCCGTCGGCCTGAGCATCGGAACTGGCATCGAGCGCCACCATCGGGGCGCCTCCGCACCGCAGGTCGTCCAGGCTGTCACCAGTGCGGACGACGATCACCTGGGTGTCGCACACCTGACTCCGCAGGCGACTACCTGTTTTGACCATGAGAAGCACATTATCAGATAGGAGAACGTCACTTCCCCGAAGTCAGCGAGTAACGGATCGGCAGGTGTTTGAGGCCGCCGACGAAGATGGTCGCGACCTGCTGCGGAGTGCCCGCCAGCTCGATCGACCGGAGCCGTGGGATCAACTCCGAGAAGAAACTGGTGACCTCCATACGCGCGAGCGCTGCGCCCAAGCAAAAGTGAACGCCGTAGCCGAACGCCACGTGCTTGTTGGGGTCACGACCCGCATCGAAACGGAACGGGTCGTCGAAGACGTCTTCGTCGCGGTTGGCCGACACGTACGACAGCAGTACCGACTCCCCCGCCGCGATCGGCACGCCCCGGATGGTGGCATCCTCGCGCGCGGTGCGCATGAACTCCTTCACCGGCGTCACCCAGCGGATCATCTCCTCGGTGGCGAGAGGCATCAGTTCGGGGTTCGCGCGCAGCCGCTCGAGTTGATCCGGATTCTCGATGAGCGCCCGCAGACCGCCGGAGACCACCGCACTCGTGGTGTCGTGGCCGGCCGTCGCGATGATCACGTAGTACGAGACGGTGTCGATGTCACCGAGCGGCTCCCCCTGGAGCCTGGCGTTGGCAATGGCCGACGCCAGGTCGCCGGTGGGGTTCTCGCGGCGCGCGGCGGTCAACGCGGTGAAATAGCTGAACATCTCGAACAGCGCGGCACCCTTTTCCTCGGGAGTGACGCCCCGGGAGAACTCCGAATCGTCGGCGCCGAACAATTCCTGGGTATACACCAACATCCGGGGGAAGTCGGATTCGGGCAAACCGAGGAGCGACATGATCACGTACAGCGGGTAATTCACCGCCACCTCTTGGACGAAGTCGCATTCGTCGCCCAACTCCATCATCCGGTCGACGTACCGCTTCGCGAGTTCATCGACGCGAACGCGCAAGTCCCGCATGGCCTTCGGCCGAAACCAGTCGGCACCGATCGCCCGCACCAGCCGATGCTGCGGGTCGTCCAGGTGGATCAGGGTGCTGATGCCCAGAGCGGCCTGGTGCTCGTCGGCCTCTTCGGTCATCAACACCGGCCGCGGCGAGTTGGTGAACTGTGTGTTGGCGCGTTCGATCGCCATGACGTCGTCGTGTTTGGTGATCGCCCAGAATGGCTTATAGCCGGCGACGTCAACCTTGGATACGGGTGCATGGGCACGCAGAAAAGCCAGTGCCGCATGGAGTTTCGACTCGTCGGCGTAAGCGGATGGATCTGCGAACACCCCGGCGGCATCGGCGGTGGTCGGGGCACTCATGGGCGGCTCCTCACTGTTGCAACTCTGCGAGTACGGCTTTGACGGTTTCCTCCGGCAGCTGCGGCGGCAGACCGATGGTGACCCGGTCGATGACACCGGCACACCGTTCCGTGATCGCGACGGCCAACTCGTTGACCGGCGCGACGACCGCGATCTCGGCGAGCATGACGTCGTCGATGAGCTGAGCCATCGCATCCCATTCGCCGCCCAGCGACAGTCGACGCAGCTCGGGCTGCAGGTCACCCCAGCCGTGCAGCTCGAGCACCCGGCGGTAGGCGGGCGTCGATGCGTAGAAGGCGATCTGCTTGCGGGCCCGTCCTGCAGCGGCGGCCATCTGATCGTCGTCGGTACCGGTAACGACCATGACCGGGAATGCGAGCTCGAAATCGACACGGTCGCGGCCCGCTCGCTCCAGCCCGCGCCGCACTGCCGGTTCGGTGACTTCCGTGAGGTAGCGCCGGGTGGTGAACGCATGGCCGACCAGACCGGCAGCCACCTCAGCGGCCAGCCCGGTCATCGCATCGCCGACAGCGGCCACGAACACCTTCGGAAATCCGTACTCGTGCGGTTCCGGGACGAACATCGGGGTCATCAGCTTGTGCGTATAGAAATCGCCCTCGAACCGCAGGGTGCCGCCGTCGCGCCAGCACGTCCAAATCGCTTGCAGTGCAGCGATGAATTCCCGCATGCGGCGTACCGGATGACTCCACGGCATGCTGAACCGGTTCTCGATGTGGGGCTGGATCTGCGACCCGAGACCGAGCAGGAACCGACCCCTCGAATAGCCCTGCAGATCCCACCCTACGTTGGCGACCGTCATGGGCGATCGGGCGAAAGCCACGGCGATACCGGTGCCGAGTTCGATACTGGAAGTGTGTTCGGCGGCAAGTGCCATCGGCAGGAACGGATCGTGGTTGACCTCTGCGGTCCAACAGCCGCTGTACCCGCGCCGCTCCAGGGTGCTTGCGGCATGCGGCACATCGGCGAGAGCGCAGTTCACGCCCCCGTCGACCGTCAGGCCAACGCGGTCGCCAACCATGTTGTAGACGCTACAGTAAGCAATTCAGTATGGTCAACGTGACAAGCCATCAGTGAGGAACTGCGATGACGGATCGGCCCGACTGGAAGCAGACTCTCGAGGACCTCGAGGGCCTGCGCGAACGGACCCGCGCGATGGGAGGGCCCGAGCGACTGGCCAAGCACCACGGCAAGGGCAAGCTCGACGCGCGCGGCCGACTGGACCACCTACTGGACCCTGGGACCTTCCGCGAATTCGGCACCTTGGTGGGCGGTGACATCGCCGCGGACGGCATCGTCACCGGATCGGGTCTCATCAATGGCGCACCGGTCATGGTGGGGGCAGAGGACTTCACCACGCTGGCCGGCAGCATCGGGCCGGGCGGCAATGCCAAGCGGTACCGGCTCGCCGAACTCGCTCTGCACGACCGGATTCCGCTCGTGATGTTGCTGGAGGGCGCGGGGTTCCGGCCCAGCGGCGAACATTACGGCCGCACACCCACCGACCTGATCGCGCAGGCTCGCTGCTCAGGCCGGGTGCCGACCATCTCGGCGGTATTGGGACCGTCCGCCGGACACGGCGCGCTCGTCGCCCCGGTGTGCGACTGGACGATCATGAGTCAGCAGGGCGCCATCTTCACCGCCGGTCCACCCGTCGTGAAAGAGTCCACCGGCGAGGAGATTTCGAAAGCAGAGCTCGGTGGCCCCGGCGTCGCGCTGACCAGTGGCGTCATCCACAACGGCGCCGCCGACGACGAGTCCGCCCTCCAGGACATCCGCCGCTACCTGTCGTACTTCCCGTCCAGCGCGTGGTCGTATCCGACCAAGCTGTCGGCGACCGACGTGTGCGCATCACGGCAGACACCTGAACTGCTCGACGTGGTGCCGCGGGACAACCGCCGCGCCTACAACATGCGCAGCGTCCTCGACATCGTGTTCGACACACCGGACTGGTTCGAGGTGCAACCCAAGTTCGGGCCCGCCATCATCTGCGCGCTGGCCCACCTCGGCGGCCATCCGGTGGCCGTCATCGCCAACCAGCCCAACGTCCTGGCCGGCGCCATCGATGCCGACGCCGCCGACAAGGCAGCGCATTTCATCACGGTGGCCGACTCGTTCCACCTGCCGATCATCTTCCTGGCCGACAATCCCGGGATGCTGCCCGGCAGCCGCTCCGAGCGCACCGGCGTACTGCGCAGCGGCGCCCGGATGTTCGCCGCCCAGACCGCGGCGACGACCGTGAAGCTGCATGTGACGTTGCGCAAGGCCTACGGTTTCGGCTCGATGGTGATGTCGCTCTTGGGTTTCGACAATCAAGGGGCGACGTTCGCCTACCCGGGCGCGACCATGGGCGCGATGAGCGCGGCCGCCCTGAGCCGGGCATCGCACGCCGACGAGGACGTCGAGGCGAAATTGCGCCGGATGGAACTCGAAGCATCATTCCGATCGGCGGGCCACCTCGGCTTCGATGAACTCATCTCACCGGTCGAAACGCGCGACGCGCTGTTGCACGCGCTCGAGCGCGGCGTGCGCGCTCGGCAAGCCGCACCCGAGCCGGTGTCACGTACCACGATCATGCCGTAACAGACCTTTCAGGAGCTGGCGTCAGTGAAGTTCACCCTCGAATATCCGATCGAATCACCCACGGCCACAGATGGTTTCCTGCATCCCCAGGCCATCCGGCAGGTGTGCCAGCAGGCGGAGGCCTCGTGGTTCTCCGCCGTGGCGCTCAGTGAGCACCCGGCACCGTCGGCGAAGTGGCGGCGCCGCGGTGGGCACGACACCCTCGACCCGATCGCGGCGCTCGGGTTCATGGCCGGCGTGACGTCGACGGTCAAGCTGGTGACCAACTTGTATGTGCTGCCTTTTCGCAATCCATATCTGTCCGCCAAGGCGCTCACGTCGCTGGACCTCGTGTCGGGCGGCCGGCTCATCGCCGGCGTCGGCGCCGGGTACCTCCGATCCGAATTCGCGGCCCTGGGGGTAGATTTCGATCGCCGCGCCGAACTGCTCGACGAAGCCCTCGCCGCGCTGTGGTCGATCTGGATGGACCCCGAGATTCCGGTAGCCGGCAGTGATTTCGGCGCCGTCGGTGAACTCTGGCTGCAGCGCCCCGCGCAACGGCCGCATCCCCCGCTGTGGATCGGCGGCAACGGTGGCGCGGCGATGCGCCGCGTCGTCGAGTACGGGACCGGCTGGATGCCCGTGATCTCACCACCGGAATACGCGGCGAGCATGCGCACCGTCGCTATTTCCGATGCGCGTCAGTTCGGCGCCGCAGTGGACACGTTGCGTGGCCGGCTCGCCGCGGCCGGGCGCGATCCGGCGGGCCTGGACGTCCAGATCTTGTGCCCTGAGGTCGATCTCGACGACGAGTCAGCGGTGCGGCGCACTCGCGAACTGCTCGATGAATTGGCGGGCTACGGCGCCACCTGGGCCGTCGTCCACGTCGACGGGTCGAGCGTCGACGCGGCCGTCGACTACATCAAAGGGTTTGGCGCAACCATCATTTCGGGTGCATCATGAAAGTCCCCTTCACTTGGAAGGTCACCGGCTGGTTCATGATCGGCTGGTCGCAGGAGTTCGCCGCAGCAGAGGTCAAACCGCTGCGGTACTTCGGTGAAGACCTGGTCGCCTACCGCGACGAATCGGGTGAGCTGCACCTGCTCAGCGCGCACTGCCGACACCTCGGGGCACACATCGGCCACGGCGGCAAGGTGGTCGGTGACTGTGTGGAGTGCCCGTTCCACGGCTGGCGGTGGGGCCCTGACGGCTCCAACCAGTACATCCCCTACCAGCCGGACCGGCCCAACAAGGCGTTGCGGCTGCGGGTGTTCCCGGTTCGCGAGCAGTACGGGTGCGTGTTCGCCTGGTATCAGCCCCACGGTGAGGAACCGCAATGGGAATTGCCCGACCTGTTCGGCAAATTCCCGCAGTTCCCCACCGACCGCGACGCGTATTACCGTCCATACCCAGAGTTTTCGCGTCGCGCCGAACGCGAGCCCGTCCACCCGCAGATCGTCGCCGAGAACGGGCCGGACAGTGCACACTTCCGCTACGTGCACGGTGCCACCGTCACGCCGGTGTGCCTGAACTGGGAAGTCGTCGACGAAGAGTGGCGGTTCCTCACCGGGTGGCCGGATGCCCGCAGCGACGACCCGGACAAGATGGCGCTATATATCCACAGCCATTTCTCGGGCCTCGGCTTCGCGGTCAGCGCCTTCGAGGGCTCGTCGAACCACCGGCTGATCTTCGCCTGCACGCCGGTCGAGGACGGCTGCTCGGACATGTTCTACTCGATCTGGTGGCCGCGCCGTCCTGGTGACATATCCGACGTGCCACCGGACGAGGTGCGTGAGCACGTCGAAAGGCGATTCCTGCAGACGGTGTGGGAAGACCTCGACATCTGGCGCTACCAGGAGTACATCGAGCACCCCGCATTGTCCAAAGCAGACGCGAAACCCTATATGGCCATGCGCAAATGGGCGACGCGGTTCTACGAGGCGCCCGCGTGATCAGGGCCCAGCCGGCGTCGGTTTCGGCGGCGCGCCAGCCAGAGCGTCAGCTCGGTGCCGGACCGCATCGATCTGGTGAACGGCGGTGCCGCGCGACCGGTGATGCTGAACGGCAGGTCGGTGCCGACCACCGACCGGTAGTGGCTGAACGTGTCGAAGCCGGCCTTGCCGTGATATGCGCCGCTGCCACTGGTGCCGACGCCACCGAACGGCACGGCCGACGGAATCATCTGGGCGGCAAAGTCATTGCGGGCCACCCCACCGCTTCGGGTGTCGCGCACGAAGGCCCGGAACTCGTCGTCATCCGGCCCGAACCAGTAGGCGACCAGCGGCGCGGCCCGCCCATTGAGGTGATCGACCACGTCGCGGACGCTCGAATACGCCCGCACCACCAGCACCGGACCGAAGATCTCTTCGGTGGTGATGCGCATGCGGTCGTCGACATCACGGACGATGGTCGGGGCGATCTTGCGGGTGCACCGGTTCGGCAGCACCTCACCGGGCGGAGCAACGGCCTCGACCATGGCACCTTTCTCCTTGGCGTCCCCGATCAGCGCAAGCACTCGGTCGAAGTTCGCCTCGTTGACCGACGAACAGTAGTCCCCGTTGCTGACGATCGACCCGAACATGGACCGCAACGTGTTTCGCGCCGCGTCGACAAAGTCATCAACCCGGTCGTCGGGCACGAAGACGTAGTCGGGGCTCACGCAGACCTGCCCCCCGTTGATCATCCGGCCTTGCGCGATCCGGGCCGCGGCGCGGGTGAGATTCGCGGCCCGCGACACCACCACGGGGTTCTTGCCCCCGAGTTCGAGCGTCACCGGCACCAGGCTGCGTCCGGCGGCCTCTGCCACCTTGGCTCCCACCGCGGGTGAACCGGTGAAAAAGAGGTGGTCGAAGGGCAACCCGGAAAAGGCGGCCGCCACCTCGGGTCCGCCCGTGACGACCGCCAGCTCCGTCTCATCGAAGTACTCGGGCGTGAGTGCCTTCATCAGCGCCGCGGTCTGTGCGGTGACTTCCGACATCTTGACCATCACCCGATTACCGGCGGCGAAGGCGGCCGTCGCAGGCAGTACCACAAGATTGAGCGGAAAGTTCCACGGGCCGATGACCCCGACGACCCCCAGCGGGGACGGCACCACCTCGGCCCGCAGGCCCAGCACCCGGGCCGCGCGCATCGCAGTGGTTGATTTCATCCATTGCGGCACATGCGATCTGGTGTGCTCGATCACGGACATCATGCCGAGGACCTCGGTGAACAATGAACCGGCTTTGGCCCTCGTGCCGTAGTCCGCCGCCATCGCGTCGGCGAAGGCGTCAGCGTTGTCCAACACCAGCGCGACCAGGCGGTCGATGCGATTGCGCCGCAGGGCGGCCCCGGGAAAACCGTCGGCCAGGAACGCCTGCCGCTGGCGGTCGAGAACCACCCGCAACGCTGCCGGTTCCGCGCCGTCGCCCATGGCCGGACAGTAGCACTTCGGGGAACTTCCTGACGCCGTAACGGCATCTACTGTAAGCTTTACGGTATTGGCAGCCGGATGCCCATCAGTTAGAGGTGGTGAGTCTCGTTCAGGACACTGACGTCAACGAGGGTGTCGACCTCCTCCGTGACCCGTACGTCTTCTTCGCCCAGAAGCGAAGGGAAGGTGGCGCCTTCCGGGGCAGCGTCATGGACTGGTCGAAAACGCCCGAGGCATTCAGGCCCGAACATCTCTACGCCGCGGTGTCTTTCGACGCCGTCAACCGCGTGTTCCGGGACGGCAAGGTCTTCAACTCGCACATCTACGACAGCACCATAGGGCTGTTCATCGGGCCCACCATCCTGGCGATGGAAGGCAAGGCACACTGGCAACACCGCAATCTGGTCTCCGCGGCGTTCAAGTCGAAATCGCTGGCGCGGTGGGAACCAGAGATCGTCCGCCCTGTCGTCAATGAGCTCATCGACGAATTCGCCGACGCCGGCACCGCCGATCTGGTCGCCGACTTCACGCTGGAGTTCCCGACCCGCGTCATCTCAAAGCTGTTGGGGCTGCCCGAAGAGGACCTGTCCTGGTTCCGGCAGCGCGCGGTCGAGCTGATCAGCTATACCGTGAAGTACCAGCGCGCCTTCGAAGCGTCGGCCGCGCTCAAGGACTACTTCCTGCAGCAGATCGAGCAGCGTCGCTGCAGCCCGACCGAAGACATCATCGGCGACCTGGTCACCGCAGACATCGACGGCGAGAAGCTCACCGACGAAGCCATCTACTCGTTCTTGCGGCTGCTACTGCCCGCGGGGCTGGAGACCACCTACCGCTCGTCGGGAAATCTGTTGTATCTGTTGCTGACTCATCGCGAACAGTTCCAGGCGATTCAGCACGACCACACACTCATCGCCGATGCCGTCGAAGAGGGCCTGCGGTACGAAACGCCGCTGACCACCGTGCAACGCTTCGCCACCGAGGACACCGAACTCGGGGGTGTCGAGGTGCCGGCGGGCGCCGTGATCGACGTGTGCATCGGCTCGGCGAACCGTGACGAGCGCCGGTGGGAACGCTCCGAGGAATTCGACATCTTCCGGAAACGTCTGCCGCACATCTCGTTTGCCGCCGGCGAGCACACCTGCATGGGTCTGCACCTGGCCCGGATGGAAACCCGGGTGGCGGTGGAATGTCTGCTCACCCGTCTCACGGACATGGAACTCGTCACCGACGACGACCCACATATCTCCGGAAATCCGTTCCGCTCCCCTACGGCGCTGCCCGTCACGTTCAGCGCGGCGGGATGACGACATGGTCAAGGTGATGCAGGGCGTCCGGGTCCTCGAAGTCGCACAGTTCACCTTCGTTCCCGCGGCCGGCGCCATTCTCGCCGACTGGGGCGCCGACGTCATCAAGGTCGAGCACCCGGTCCGCGGCGATACCCAGCGCGGCTTCGTCAACATGGGCGGACTCCAACTCGATCCCGATCGGCACCCCCTGATCGAGCACCCCAACCGGGGCAAGCGCAGCGTCGGCATCGACGTGTCCACGTCCGGTGGGCAGGAGGTCCTCTACGAGATCGCCAAGACGGCCGACGTCTTCCTCACCAACTACCTGCCGACAGCCCGCCAGAGGCACAAGTTCGATATCGAGCACATTCGTGCCGTGAACCCGAACATCATCTATGCGCGCGGCAGTGCCTACGGCGACAAAGGCCCTGAGCGCGACGTCGGCGGCTTCGACGGCACCGCGTTCTGGACCCGCAGTGGGGTCGGGCATTCGCTGACACCCGAAGCGCTGGGCGGCGCGTTGTCACAAGGCATTCCGGCGTTCGGGGATTCCATCGGCGGGGCGAACATCGCCGGTGGCATTTCGGCCGCGCTGTTTCACCGCGAGCGCACGGGCGAGGCCGTCGAGCTCGATGTGTCCCTGCTGAGCACCGCGTGGTGGGCCGCCGGCGCGAGTATGACCCAGGGCATGGAGACGGGCGAGACCATGCGATCACTCATGCCCGACGACGCCGGCCAGAGCGTCAACCCCTTCATGGCCAACTATCTGACGTCCGATGGCGGAACGATCAACCTGTGCATCGTCAGCCCGACCGGCTACATCCGCGACGCCTTCGAACACCTGGGGCTTGCCGAGTTGGCCGACGACCCACGGTTCAGCGATGTGCTGCCGCTGATCGAGAATGCCCCGGCGGCTGCGGCTCTCATCAGCGAGGCGATCCGCAGCAAGCCGTTCGAGTACTGGCGAGCGCACCTCAAGACCATGAAGGGTCAGTGGGCGCCCTTCCAGAGCTTCCTCGACCTCGCCACCGACGAACAGGCCATCGCCAACGACATGATCGTCGAAGTCGACGCCGGCGTGGGTGAGCGACCGTTCCGGGTGGTCCGCGGGCCGGTGCAGTTCAACCACGAACCGCTCCAGACGACCCGGGCACCACAGGCCTCCGAGCACACCGAGCTGATCCTGTCCGAACTCGGAATCGACTGGGACCGGATCGACGCCCTCAAGAAGGCAGGAGCCATCGCCTGATGCACGACGTAGCGATCATCGGTGCCGGGCTGCACCCGTTCGGCCGGTTCGAGGGCAAGTCCGCGATGCAGATGGGCGTCGACGCGATCTTCGCGGCCGTCGCCGACGCCGGCGTCGAGTGGAGCGACATCGGTGCCGCCACCGGCGGCAGCTGGACCGTCGCGAACCCTGATGCCATCGTGGGCATGGTGGGCTTGAGCGGGATTCCGTTCACCAACGTGTTCAACGCGTGCGCGACCGCGGCCAGCGCGGTCAAGGCGTGCGCCGACGGAATTCGCCTGGGCGACTACGAGATCGGTGTAGCCGTCGGGCTGGACAAGCATCCCCGTGGCGCCTTCACCGAAGACCCCGCCCTGGTCGGCATGCCCAGCTGGTATGCGGAGAACGGACAGTACCTCACCACCCAGTTCTTCGGGATGAAAGCCAACCGGTACCTCAACGACCACGGGATATCGCAGCAGACGCTGGCCAGAGTCGCCGCCAAGAACTTCCGCAACGGCGCGCTGAACCCCAATGCCTTCCGGCGTAAGCCCATTTCGGAGGATGACATCCTGGGCTCGCCGATGCTGAACTACCCGCTGACGCAGTACATGTTCTGCGCACCTGACGAGGGCGCCGCCGCGGTGGTGATGTGCCGCGCCGAGATCGCCCACCGCTACACGGACAGGCCCGTCTACGTGCGCGCCGTCGAAATCCGCACCCGGTCCTATGGCGCCTACGAGGTCAACACCACCTTCGCGCCCGTCGAGGAAGACGTGGCACCGACGGTGTACGCGGCGCGGGCCGCCTTCGAAAAGGCGGCTATCGCACCGGAAGACGTCGACGTGATCCAGCTGCAGGACACCGACGCCGGCGCAGAGATCATCCACATGGCCGAGTGCGGTTTCTGCGGACACGGAGACCAGGAAAAGCTCCTCGCCGACGGCGCCACCGAGATCGGAGGCAGCATGCCGGTCAACACCGACGGCGGCCTGATCGCCAACGGAGAGCCCATCGGTGCATCGGGCCTGCGGCAGCTCCATGAACTGGTCCGTCAGTTACGCGGCGAGGCCGGGGACCGGCAGGTACCCGGCGAGCCGAAGGTCGGCTTCGCGCAGTTATACGGTGCGCCCGGTACCGCCGCGGCCACGATTCTCACGCGGTGACGACGATGTCGAGGACGGTCGTCATCGGCGCGTCGAGCGGGCTCGGCCGCTGCATCGGCGTCGGCCTGGCCCAGCGCGGCGCCCAGGTCGCGCTGCTGGCGCGGCGCCTCACGCGGCTGGAGAACGCCGCGAAGGAAGCTGGACCCCACGCGGTCGCACTCGAATGCGACGTCACCGACGAAGCGTCGGTCCGGTCGGCCATCGACGCGGCAGCCGTTGCTCTGGGCGGCATCGACAACCTCGTCTACACCCCCGCCATCGGCCCGGTGGTGCGGCTCGTCGACACCGATGCCGACATCTGGCGGCGTGTCTTCGACACCAACGTGGTCGGTGCGTCGCTCGCGACGACAGCTGCCATCCCCCACCTCACGGCCGCTGCCGGCAAGGCCGTCTATCTGTCTTCTGACGCCGGCACTTTCGGCCCACCGTGGCCCGGACTCGGCGCCTACGGGGTGAGCAAGGCCGCGCTCGAGCGGCTTGTCGAAGCCTGGCGGGCCGAGCATCCCGACATCGGCTTCACGTGCCTGGTGGTCGGCGAATGCGGCGGCGGCAAAGGCGACAGCCAAACCGGCATGAACGCCGACTGGGACCTGGAACTCGCCGCAAAAGCGCTGCCGCTGTGGATGTCCGGAGGCTGTCTGCCCGGCAAATTGATGCCGGTCGAAGACCTGGTCAACGTGGTGCAGACGATCCTCAGCACCAGTTCGTCAACGTCGATGCCAAAGGTGATCGCCCGCGGCGCCCCGAAGGGAACGGCAATCCTGCCATGACGCGATTCACCTCAGCGCCGATCTTCGACGCCGACCAGCACATGTACGAGACAGCCGAGGCGCTGACCAAGTACCTGCCCGAAAAATACGCACGGGCAGTGCAGTTCGCGAAGTTCGGGAAGCAAACCCGCATCGTGATCAACGGCCGGGTCAACGACTTCATCCCCAATCCGACATTCGAGCGCGTCGCCGCACCCGGGGCGCACGAGAGATTCTTCGCCGGGGAGAACGCCGAAGGCCTCAGCCTGCGCGAAATGCAGGGTGCCGCAATCGAAGCGCCCGCAGCCACGCGCAATCCCGCCGAGCGGGTCAAGGAGCTCGACCGCCAGGGCGTCGTCGAGGCCTTGAACTACCCGACGCTGGCCAGCCTCATCGAACACGCCACCGCCGACGATCCCGAACTGTCACTGGCAGTGATTCACGCGCTGAACCAGTGGATGCTCGAGCACTGGACTTTCAACTACGAGGACCGGGTGTACTCGACACCGATCATCAACCTGTCCGAGGTCGACGGTGCGCAACGAGAACTCGAGTACCTGCTGGCGGGCGGCGTGCGCGTGGCCCTCGTCAAACCGGGGCCGGTCAACGGGATTCGGGGGTGGCGCTCCCCCGCGTTACCGGAATTCGACCCGTTCTGGCGCGACCTGGAGGCCGCGGGCCTGCCGGTGGTGCTGCACGCGAGCTATCCCCCGCTGGACACGTACGTCAACCAGTGGGAACCGCCTCACACCCAGAGCTTCATGGCGCAGAGCGCGTTCCGGTGGATGGTGCTCGGCCACCGCGAGATCGCCGACATGATCACCAGCCTGATCTGTCATGGCACCCTGACCCGGTTTCCGAAGCTGCGCATTGCCAGTGTCGAGAACGGCAGCTCGTGGATTTACCCGTTGTTCCACGACTTTGCCGACCTGTACAAGAAGATGCCGCAGAACTTTCCGGAACACCCGCACGAGGTGTTTCGTCGCAACATCTGGGTGAGCCCGTTCTGGGAAGGCTGTGTGGCCGACGTCGTGAACACCGTCGGGTGGGATCGGGTCATGTTCGGTTCGGACTACCCCCATCCCGAAGGCCTCGCCGAGCCGAAAGGCTTCTGGCGCTACGCCGAAGACATGGATGAGCGGCGGACCTACGACTTCATGGGCGACAACGCCCGCCGCTTCATGGGGCTGACCATCGCCAACCCCGATCCCGCGGGGGCGCGGCCACCGAAACTAGCGGGGTTCGCCCGCTCCTGATCTGGCCTGACCGCTCGCCAAAGCCCCTGGACCGTAGTTCTTCTCGATCAGTGCCCACGGGTCGGCGTAGCGTCCTCGCCCCTCCACCTTGCGCTGGACAGCGAGAATCGTCCTCAGCACCGGACGGATCGCGGGCCCGAGCGCCCACAGCACCGGACGGAGCCGCCCCAGCGAATCCGCCACCCAGGCCAGCGTCTCGGACCACGAATGCTCTTGGAAATCCAGTAGCGCCTGCGCTTCGCTGGTGTCGAAGAACCCGGTGAAGCCCCAGCCCCGGTCGTCTTCCGGATCACCGGGAAGACTCGCCGAAGGGCCGAGCCGCCCGACACCGACCGCCTCCATGATGTCGTCCTCGACGTCACGGAAGGTGTGCAGGTGCGTGTCGTCGCCGCCGATCAACAGCGTCTTGCCGTTCACCGCATCCCGACGGTCGACGGCGTTGGCGAAGGCCAGCGCGACGTCGCGGGCGTCGACGGTGTGCAGCTGATTGTCCCGCGGCGTGGCGCGCATCAGCACCAGATAGTCGGTGTTGAAGTTGGCCGAGACGTCGGTCGAGATCACTCCCCCGAGGCGCAGCACCGCGTAGGGCAGCCCGCTGCTCCGCACCACCTCTTCAGCGAGCACCTTGTCCTCGCCGTACTGGTCGACCGGGTTCACCGGGGTGTCCGCGGTGATGCGCTGCGGATGGGTGTACCGATTGCGGGATCCGTAGACCGACGCGCTCGACGCGTCGACGAACAGCGGTGGTTCGGAGAGCGAACGTGCGGCCGCCACCAGGTTGTGGGTTCCGTCGACGTTGATCCTGCGCGCCAGCAACGGGTTTCGGTACGACGCGGGGGCCAGCATCGCGGCCAGATGCACAATGGCCGCAGGCCTGTGCCGGCTCACGCACTCGGCGATGGTGTCCGCGTCGAGCAGGTCGGCGTACGCGACGACGAGTGTGCCACCGTCTGACCGGGTCGCGAGCTCGTCGGCGACCACGGTGGTCTTGTCGTTCTGCAGGTCCATCGCGATGACGGTTCGCCCTCGCCTGAGCAAGATCTCGGCACACCGCTTCCCGACTTGCCCGAAGGCGCCGGTGATCAGTACGACGTCGGCAATCTGGTCTGTCACTTCATCCTTTCTGCGCACCGATTGGTGCGTACGCAGGCTTCCCGAGCCCGAGAACGTGCTGGGCGATCATGTTGCGGAACACCTCGAGGGTGCCGCCGTAGATGCCGACCAGCGGTGCGAACCGGTACACGTATTCGGCCGCTCCGTCGTCGGCCGCGCCCTCGGCGCCGACGGGCAACGCCGACGCCGCGCCGAGGATGTCCATGAGGTCCGGGGAGATGTCGCGCATCGCCTGCGCAAGCGCCACCCGGCCGAAGATGCTCGGGGCACTCAACGCCGCCTCCATCCGAGCGGCGCTGCGGCCCAGCCGATAAGCCACGGATGCGTCGTCGATGAGCCGACGCCCGCCGGCCCCCGCCTGTGCGGTCCGCGCGGCGACCTTGTCCACGGCCGTGGCCATGAAGCCGGCCTGGTGCATCATGATCGACACGTCCTGCAGGCCGTCGGGATCCGCTGCGACAGCGCCGTGTTCGGTATTGAGCGGTTCACGCAGCACCGCCCAGCCGCCGTTCACGTCACCGAGCCGGTAGCGGTCATCGACGCGTACGTCGCTGTAGTACACGATGTTGGTGCGGTCACCGTCGACGGTCCGGATACCCTGGATTTCGATGCCCGGTGTGTCCAGCGGCACCAGGAACATGGTCAGGCTCTTGTGCTTCGGCGCATCCGGGTCGGTGTTGGTGATGAGGAAGACGTACCGGCAGTTGTGTGCGCCAGTCGTGAACATCTTGGACCCGTTGATGATCCACTGGTCGCCATCGCGCACGGCGCGGGTCTTGCATGTTGCCACGTCAGACCCGCCCTCGGGCTCGGTATAGCCCAGGCACAGCCGGACATGACCGCTGAAGACCCCGGGCAGCACCTCGTCGCGCAGCTCGTTCGATCCGAATGTCGCCACGGACTGGGCCACCATGGCCGTCGTCCCCCAGGTGACCCAGGGGACGTGGAAGCGGCGCTTCTCCAGCTGCCAGATTCGCCGACGGACCCGGCTGAATCCGCCGTCGGCCTCCGACTTCCATTCGGCCTCAAGGTATCCCGCCGCGCCCAGAGCGAGGTGGACTCCCTCGTCGAAGTTGTCACCGGTTTCCCGGTCTCGGCGGATCACCTCGTCGGTGACGATGGTGCGCAGCAGCTTTCGGACCTCGTCGCGGAATGCCAGGTCCTCGTCCGACAATTCAACCGTCGAGAAATCCATCTCAGCTCACCTTCTCCCGCGCGGCCAGAATCTCACCGATGCGTGTGGCGGTGGCGCCGGAATCGCCGGCGGCCAGCGCCCATCCCCGCGCCCGCACGAGATACGCCGGGGCAGCGGCTTCGTCGGACACTCCGAGCCCACCTTGAATGTGGACCGCCATCGTCGCCGCGCGGGGCGCCTCGTCGGCCATGAACACGAACGCGGCAGGCGCCAGTTCCGCTCTCTCGTCCGGCTCGTTGTCGAGGAACCACGCCGCCCGCCGCGCCAGGTTCCGGCCACTTTGCACGACGATCGCCATATTGGCCAGCGGATGCGAAATCGCCTGCAGCGACGCGATCGGAACCCCGAGAGTGAAGCGGGTCTTCGCGAACTCCGCCGCGATGGTCATGGTCGCCTCGACCAGCCCCACCAAAGCCGCGGCGGTCAGCAACCGCCATTCATCCAGCGCCCGTTGATATTCCGCGCGCGCCACCGAACCGCTGGCCACCACCGTCCTGGTGTCGGCGGCGTCGGGATCGATCCAGGCCATCGGCAACCGGCCGATGTTCTCGACCTTCGCCGGCCGGATGCCGTACGTCAGCCACACGATGTCCTCGCCGTCACGCATCAGAATGTGTTCGGCGACCGAACCGCTCGGAATCAGCCTGGCACCAGGCATGTTCGCCTGAGCCGGGTCGAACCCGGCCAGCTGCCTGCCACTGACGATGTCGGCCTCCAGTACGCCGAACCGCTCCAGTAGCCGGGCCGCGCAAACGTGATCGATCCACGGCACCGGCGCCAACACCCGGCCGATCTCCTCGGCCACCAGCGTCAAGTCCACCAGGGTCGCCCCGTCGCCGCCCACCGACTCAGACAGAGCCATGGTCGTTGCGCCCATGCCGCACAGCCGTTCCCACAGGCTCTTGTCGAACCCCGGCCCCTCGGCGGCGCGCACGACCGAGATGGGACAGTGCGCGGTGAAGAACTCTCGATACGCCGCCTGCAGTGCGTGGTGATCCGGCGACAGGCTGTAGTCCAGCTTGCGCAACTCGTAACGGTCCATTGCCTCAGCTCTCCCGGTTTCCGAAGAAGAAATCGTTCGCGTTGCGGTAGAGGTAGTTCTCCAGCACGTCCGGCGGCAGGTCGAGTACCCGCGCTTCGGGCACGACGCGGCTCATCTTGAGCACCGGCCAGTCCGATGCGTAGATCACCTTGTCCCCGCCGCGGGTCCGCATGTAGTGCAGCAGGCTCTCGGGCAACCGCTTCGGTGACCACGCCGACGTCATCAGGCGGAGGTTGGCATACTTGATGAGCAGCCGAATCGC
The DNA here is from genome assembly GCF_010730955.1 of Mycolicibacterium aubagnense. Classification (NCBI taxonomy): domain Bacteria; kingdom Bacillati; phylum Actinomycetota; class Actinomycetes; order Mycobacteriales; family Mycobacteriaceae; genus Mycobacterium; species Mycolicibacterium aubagnense. Next base: position 1,423,814 of record NZ_AP022577.1, read on the forward strand.
GATGTCCCACCACGGATCCGCACCGTGGATCATGCAGAGCTTCAGTTCGGGGAATCGCACGCAGACGCGGTCCAGGTGGATGGGGTTCTGCACTTCCCCGGGAATCGGTGGGCCGGGGATTCCGGTGTTGATGCACAGCGGCAGCTCCAGCTCCGCGCATTTGGTGTAGAGCGGGTAGTACACCGCGTCACTGGGTGGGTACTGTCCGTCACCCCAGAAGCTCGGCCCGACAACGGCATACGCGACCGGCAGATCAGCCACGGCGGCGGTCAGTTCCCGCAACGACGGCATCGGGCGCAGCAGGTTCACGCCGCCCAGCGCCAGGGCGAACCGATCCGGCTGGGCCAGGGCGAATTTGCGTGCGGTCACCGACGGATTGGCCAGGCTGTCCATCAGGATCGCCTTGGTGACCCCGTGCGCGTCCATCTCGTCGAGCAGTTCCGACAGCTCCACGGGCGCGAACATGGATTCGGGTCCCTTGAAATAGTCGTCCCGCACCTTGACCATCCACGACGGTTGTCGCTCGGTCTCCCCGAAGTGCACGTTCACCAGACAGTCGATCGCTCGTGTCATGTCATCACCCGCCCGTCGGCAACATTTTTGGCCCAGCGGTAGTCGGCCTTGCCATTGCCCAGCCGGCGGACCTGGTCCACGAAGAGGAACTCCTTTGGAACTTTGAACCGCGCGAAGTGCGCCATACATGCGACGCGCAACTGCTCGTGCGTGACCTCGGCATCGTGCTGTGCAGCCACCAGGGCCACGACTTCCTCGCCCCACCGCTCGCTGGGCCTGCCGACAACCAGCGCGTCGGCAACCCCCGGGTGTGCCCGCAGTAGCGCTTCGACCTCTTCGACGAACACCTTCTCGCCTCCGGTGTTGACCACCAACGAGTCCCGGCCGAACAGTTCGAGGGTGCCGTCCGCGGCCAGTCGCCCCCGGTCGCCGGAGATCACCACACGGTGGCCGTCGATCTCCGGGAAGGTGGTGCGGGTGGCCGGTGGATCGTCGAAGTATCCCAGCGGGATACGCCCTCCACGGGCTACCCATCCGATCTCCGCGTCGCCGGGGCGCAGAAAGCGTTGCAGGTCGGCCGACACCACCGAGGCGCCGGCCCGTAACTCGAAGGTGTCCTGCTGGCTGTCGCGCCGGCTGCGACCGAATCCGACGTTCCCGGTCTCCGACGATCCGTACCCGTTGACCATGGTGATCGCCGGAAGCAGCTCCAGCAGAGCCCGTTGGTGTTTCGGATTCGTCGCCGCGCCGCCGCTCGCAACCGCGGACAGCGACGACAGGTCGTAAGGGTGCCGCCGGAGCTCCTCGACCAACGGACCCGCATAAGCGTCACCGACCATCGTCATCAAGCCCACCCGCTCGCGCTCAGCGGTCTGCAGGACGGTGCGGGCGTCGAACGCCGCCCGGTTGTCGTAGAGCACGACCGTCTGGCCGCCGAGCACCGCGGCGAGCGTCGTCCACAGGCCCGCGGCGTGCATCAGCGGAGACACCGCGAACCACGGCGGGCCGCAGTCGCGCACCTTGTCGTGGATCTCCCTGACGGATGAGTGGTCGGCGCCGTTCATCGACACGACGTAGGTGTCGCTCTGTCGCCACATCACGCCCTTGGGGCGCCCGGTGGTGCCACCGGTGCAGATCATCAGTACGTCGTCGGGACGCGGTTCGATGACGGCATCGGTGTCTCCCTGGGCGAGTGCGTCATTCAGCGTGAGTGCACCCGGCAGTTCGGGCGCCGTACTGCCGTCGTCGACCGAGATCAGCAGGTCCGCACCGACAGCGGGCAGTACGTCGGCGAATTCGGCGCCCAGTGACCGGTGATAGATGACCCCGCGCGGCTTCAGGTAGTCGAGCAGCTCACGGACTTCTCGGGGGGTGTACTGGTGGTTGACATTGACGGGGACGACTCGCGCCTTCAGCGCACCGATCAACACGTCGGGGTACAGATCGTTGTGCATGATCAGCGCGACCCGATCCTGGCCGCACTCCCACCGCTGCAGGCTCTCACGTTCTCGCTGGGCGCCAAACCCTCTGCCTGCCAAGAAGTTCGCCAGTCGTCGCGTGCGTTCCGATACCTCCGCGTAGGTACTCCGGCGAGCACCGCAGACCGTCATGACGCGGTCGGGCACCGCGTCCGCAATGGCGTCGAGGACGGCGCCGAGAGTCCATTCGCTCACGGGTATGACGGCTGGGCCGTCCCCTCCACACTGACCGCTCCCACCGAGACACCCAGGAGGTCCAAGGCGTTGTCGCGCATGACTTTCCGGGTGTCCTCGGCGCTGAACTCGGGAAACTGCGGAATGTCGGCGGTGAACGACATCGGGTCGGCGAGTCCTTCACCGTGCGGCCAGTCGGAGCCGAACAAGATCCTCTCCACGCCAACGGTTTCGGCGAGCAACAACACATCGTCCTCGTAGTACGGGGCGATCCAGACGTTGTTGCGCAACTGCTCGACCGGATCCTCCTTGAAGTGGTAGGGCGCGTTGTTGGCGGCCTTCTTCAGCCGCTTGATCAAGCGGTACACGAAGTACGAGCCGTTCTCGATGCTGGCCACCTTCAGCGCCGGGTGCCGGGTGAAAACCTGGTGGACGATCATCGACGCCATCGTGTCGTGGATGGCCCGGTCGTCGAGCAGAATCTGGTCCAGCGGGTCCTTCTTGCCGAACCCCTCGAATGTCGCCTTGCCGCCCCAAAGTGCGGCGATGGCAAGGTAACCGCTGTCGCTCAGGTGGAAGCCGACGGGCACGCCGGCTTCGGCCAGCCGCGCCCATACCGGGTCGTGCAGTGGGTCGCCGAGGGACCGTGGCTTGGCCACACCGGGCACTGGCGCGGGCCGGACCAACACGAGTTTGGCGCCGCGACCTAGGACGAACTCGACCTCGTCGACCGCCGCGTGCGGGTCGGCGAGCGAGATGATCGGCGCCGAGATGATCCGGCCGTCGGGGCGGTGGAAGCCCCAATCCTCGTCCAACCACAGGTTGAAGGCGTGCACCGTCGCGATGGTCGCCTCGATGTCGCCCTTGAGCGCCTCTTCGACCCCGCAGGCGAAAGTGGGCAGCATGAAAGCGGTTTCGAGGTTCTGCTTGTCCAAGACCTTTACCCGGGCATCGCGATTCTGGTACTCCGGATGGTTCGCCATCCGGTCCACCTTCATCAGCGACGCCGGATCGACACCGTCGGGAATCTCGCCACGGAACAACAGATCCAGGCACCCCGGTTCGATGATCGGGTCGAAGGTGGGATTCGGGATGAAGTGGTTGATCTTTTCCCCCATCACAGCCCAGGTGCGCTTACCGTCCTGGACCATCTGGACGCCGCGTCGCTTGAACTCCTTGGGCAGATACCGGGTACAGGAGTCGACGGGTTCGTAGTAGTGGTTGTCGACGTCAATTGCCCTGTAGTCCAGAGTCGGATGCGCGATCCGCTCCGCTGTTCGCTCCAGCGTCATCAGCACTGCCCCTTCAACGGCGGAAACTCGGGTGGGCGCTTCTCAAAGAAGCTGGTAATGCCTTCGATAACATCCGGGCGCTGCAACGATTCGTGCATGAGTGTCTCCGAGCGGGCACTCGCGCCGGCGGCGTCGCGCATGATGTCGGAGTAGACCTGCTCTTTGATCACCGCGAGCGAGCTCGGTGAGCAATGCGCGGCCATGTCCTCGGCGTACGCGATGGCGTGGGGCAGCAGCTCATCGTCAGCGACAACCGCTTTCACGAACCCGAGCAGGGCCGCCTCTTCGGCGTCCACCTTCCGGCCACTCAGCAGCAGGTCCAGCGCGGCACTGACACCGATCAGGCGCGGCAGGATCCAGGAGATTCCGTACTCGGCGATCAGGCCTCGTCGTGCGAACGCGGTGGTGAATTTGGCGCTCCGGGCGGCGAATCGGACGTCGCACATCAATGCTTGGGTCATCCCGATGCCGGCACAGGCACCGTTGATGGCGGCGATGACGGGCTTGCGCAACGTCGTGACGAAAAGCGGGTGGCGCTCGCCCACCAGCTTGTCGACGTCCGTGTCGCCATCGATGACGGCGCCGCTGATCGACGTCAGATCGCCCATGTCCGCGCCGGCGCAGAACGCCCGCCCACTGCCGGTCAGCACGATCACTCGGACCGCCGGGTCGGCCTCGGCCGCGTCGAGGGCGGCGTAGAAGGCGGCGGCGAGACCGTCACCCCAGGCATTCATCCGCTCGGGCCGATTCAAGGTCACGACCGCAACGCCGGATTCCCGCACCTCGTAGAGCACCACGGCATTCGGGACGTCGGCCGTCACACGGTCAGGAACCGTCACCGGATGGGCCTCCTCGACGTCGCCTCTCGGACGTTTGTATGGCCATACTGTACACCTATCAGTATCTCCGCGACACTACTCAGGTGAAGTCGCTGCCACCGTCGACGTTGACGTTGGCGCCGGTCATGTACGAATTGCGACGAGATACCAAAAATGCAGCGACAGGGCCTATTTCGTCAGGTAGCCCGGCGCGCGGCAGATGCGCGGGGTGCCCGAAGTGCTCGCCGACGGCAGCCATGAGCGCATAGGGGTCGGCGCCGTCGACGCCGACCGATTCAGCCCAGCCGACGAGCGCCTCGGAGGCGATGCTTCCGGGCGAGACGACATTGACAAGGATTTCGTCCGGCGCCAGCAGCAGCGAAAGATTCTTCGAGATGCTGGTCACCATCGCCTTCGCCGCCGTGTAGGCGGGCAGGATGACGCTCTGCCGCTGAGTCGAATGCGCCGAGAAGTTGACGATACGGGCCCACGATGCCTTGCGCAGCAACGGAAGTGCCGCGCGGACACACCGCACCATGCCCATGGCGCCGTCGTCGACGGCGGTGCGCCATTGATCGTCGCTGAGGTCTTCGAAGTTTCCCACCACCGTCGGCCCGGCGGCGTTGACGAGCATATTCAGCGCACCGCCCCACAGCGCAGCCACCTGTGCGAAGAGGTCGTCGACCTGGGCGGCATCGCACACATCGGCCACCAACCCGACCGCGTCCGGACTGCCCCGACGGGCGAGGTCCGCCGCAGCCGCGTCCAGCACCTCGCGGGTACGGCCGACGACCGCGATGCGTGCACCGTCGTCGGCCAAGCACCGGGCGGTCGCCAGCCCCATGCCCCGACCGCCGCCGACGATCACCGCAGCGGCGCCGCGAACACCTAGTTCCATGAGGCGTTACGTACCGGTCCACTTCGGGGCGCGTTTCTCGGCGAACGCGATGGACCCCTCCTTGGCATCATTGGACGTGAACACCGGAATGATGAGTTCGAGCTGCTTGGACCACATTTCGTCGTCGGACCAGTTGGTGCCCTTCACCAGAATCTCCTTGGTCGCCGCGACGGCCAGCGGCCCGTTGGCAGTGATCCGTTGCGCGAGCTTGATGGCCTCGGCCAGCGCGTCGCCCGGCTCGGCCAACACGTTGACGAAACCCCACAGCTCTCCCTGTTCTGCGGTGAAGCTGTCGCCGGTGAGGGCCAACTCGAGCGCCTTCTGGAACGGGATACGCCGCGGCAGCCGCAACAACCCGCCGCCGGCCGCGATCAGACCGCGCTTCACCTCGGGGATGCCGAACTTCGCGGTGCGCGAAGCGACGACAAGGTCAGTGGCCAGCACAACCTCGGTCCCGCCCGCCAGCGCGTAGCCCTCGACAGCTGCGATCAACGGCTTGCGCGGTGGCCGTTCGGTGAAGCCGATGCCGCGCCCAGGGATGTCGACGCGCTCGCCCGCCGCAAAGGCCTTCAAATCCATTCCGGCGCAGAAGTTTCCACCCGCGCCGGTGATCACGGCCACCGACAGGCTTGCGTCGGAGTCGAGTTCGTCGACCGCGTCGGCAAGCCCCTGACTCACCGCGTGATTCACCGCGTTACGCGAATCCGGTCGATTGATCGTGATGACGAGAATGCGACCCTGCCGCTCGACGAGAACTTCGCCTGCCACCGCTTGCCCTCCATAGTCCACAGAAACACTTACTATATGTCTTACAGTAGACAGACGTGCCAGTCGAGAGGGCAGCACACGGTAGATTCAACAGTTGCGCAGCATCGATCGTGATGGAGGTGCCCACAGTGGCAAAGGTGGCAACCGCTGAAAAGCGCCAGCGGCGTGAGCGAGGTTCGATCAACCCCGATGACATCATCAATGGCGCATTTGAACTCGCAGAACAGGTTTCGATCGACAATCTCAGCATGCCGCTGCTGGGCAAACACCTCGGTGTCGGCGTCACGAGCATCTATTGGTACTTCCGCAAGAAGGACGACCTGCTCAATGCGATGACGGACCGCGCCCTGCGTGAGTACGTGTTCGCCACGCCGTACGTCGAAGCCAAAGATTGGCGCTCGACGCTGCGCAATCATGCCCGCACCATGCGTGAGACGTTCGTGGGCAACCCGATCCTGTGCGACCTGATTCTCATCCGCTCGGCACTGAGCCCGCGGGCCGCACGCTTGGGCGTGCAGGCGGTGGAGAAGGCGATCGCGAGCTTGGTGGAGGCCGGACTGTCGCCGGAGCACGCTTTCGACATCTACTCGGCGGTGTCGGTTCACGTCCGCGGATCAGCTGTGCTGCAACGCCTTCGCGACAAGAAGCAGGCCGACGGCGAAGGGGCGGGCGACATCCAGGACGCCATGACCATCGATGCCGAGACCACCCCGCTGCTCGCCCGGGCCGTTCAGCAGGGCCACCACCTCGGCACCGCGGACGAGAACAATTTCGACTTCGGCCTCGAGTGCATCCTCGACCAGGCCGAACGCCTGATCGAGGCCGACAAGAAGCCGGCGCCCCGCACCCGCAAGGCGCCGCGCTCCTAGTTCGGGTCAGACCTCGATGACGACTGCGCCACCCTGGCCACCGCCGGCGCACATCGCGGCAACCCCGATGCCGCCGCCGCGGCGCTGTAGTTCATAGATCAGTGTCGTCACCATCCGCGCGCCCGACGCCGCGATGGGATGCCCCAGGCTGCAACCACTTCCGGAGAAGTTGACCTTCTCCTCGTCGAGGCCGAATTCCTTGCACGCAGCGATCGGTACCGCGGCGAACGCCTCGTTGACCTCCCACAGCGCGACATCAGACGGTTGCAATCCCGCTCGCTGCAACACCTTTCCGATGACCCGCACCGCACCCAGGCCGGTATCCCGCGGCGCGACACCCGCGGCCGCCCACGCGCGCACGGTGGCCATCTTCGTCAGTTTCTCCGCCTCGGCATACGCGGCATCGACGATCGCGACCGCGGCGGCCGCGTCGTTGGTACCACTGCTGTTGCCGGCGGTGATCGAGAAGCCCTCGATCTCCGGGTGCAGCGGCTTCAAGGCCGCGAGCTTTTCAGCGGTGGTGTCGCGCCGCGGATGCTCATCGACACTGAAGTCGATCACCGAGCCATCGGGTAGTTGCACCTTGAGAGGCACGATCTCGTCGAGGAACTTGCCGGCATCCATCGCGGCAATGGCCCGCTGATGTGACCGCGCGGCCCAGGCGTCCATCTCTTCGCGGGTGATACCCATGGCCTGCGCGGTGTTCCAGCCGACGGTGATCGACATGTCCTTGGCCGGCGCGTCCGCGGTCTCGACGTGAGTCGGCGGCATCCACCGCTCCTCGAATTTCAGCTCCGGCCCCGGGATGCGCCAGTTCACCAGCGGCGTCATCGACAGCGACTGCACGCCACCGGCGATCAGCACCCGCTCCATGCCCGAGCCGATCTGAGCCGAGGCGTTACCGATCGCGGTGAGGCTACCCGCGCAGTGCCGGTTCACGGACTGACCGGGAACCTGTTGCATGCCGGTCGCATCGGCCGCGTACCGGGCGAGATCGCCACCACCGTAATGGGATTCAGCGAAGATGAGATCGTCGATCGCGTTCGGGTCGACGCCGGCGCGCCGCACCACCTCTGGAAGCACCGTGGTGATCAGTGTCTCCGGCGGGGTGTTGACCAGAGTCCCCTTGAAGGACCGGCCGATCGCCGTCCGGACGGCACCGACGATGACGGGTGTGGGCATGCTCGACCTCGGCTTCTCGGGTTGTAACAGTTACTGTTGCCTTCACAGTATACGAGACCGGTCAGCGCGGCTCATCGACATGGAAGTGTTCGTCGCGCAGCCGGAAGGCCTCCTTGGCGCCGTGTTCGGCACGCGTCTTGACGAAGTTGAACTCACCCGGCGCGAACTGCAGATTCGTCCCGTATGCGTGGAACAGGTAGCTCGCGACTTCCTCACCCTGATAGGCCTGGCTCTGTTCGACGAGCCGGAACGCCTCCTTGGCGATGACCACACCGTCAGCAGGCATTTTCGCGGCCTTGGCAGCCCAGTACCGCGCTCGTGCGGTAACCGCCTCCGGCGCACAGGTTTCGGTGAAGACACCGAGATGTTCGACCGCGCCGGCTTCCACGACGTCTCCGGTCAGCAGAAGTCTGCGCGCCAACACCGGCCCGAGGCGATGGAAGAACATGTGCAGGCTGCCCAGCGCCGGCCCCAGGAATCGGGTCGCCGGCATCCCGATCCTGGTATCGCGGGCGATGACGGAGATGTCGGCCATCAACGCCATCTCGAAGCCGCCGCCGAGGGCATATCCGCTGATCTCACCGACGGTAACCTTCGGGAAGCCCATCAGGTTGTGATAGAAGCCGAATGACTTGCGGTCCACCGTGAGTCGCCGACGCTGGCTCGGCCGGCTCCCGGCTTTCCGCTCTCCCGGGCCGTACCAACCGTAGGCGTTGTTCATGTCCGCCCCGGTGCTGAACACTCCCCCATTGCCGCGCAGCAGGACCACGGTGATGTCGTCGTCTTCGGCGACCTGATCGAGATAGCGGGCCAGCTGATCACGCATGGTGGCGTCGTAGGAGTTGCGCTTGGCCGGGTCGTTGAGCGTGATGGTCGCGATGCGGTGGTCGTCGTCGACCGAATAGAGAACGCGATCGTCAGTCATCATTCCTCGAATGCCCCGCGCGCTTGCCGAAGTGGAAACCACTGAGCCCCGCCGGCCGCGAGGCCGCAGTGCTGAACTCACCGATACAGAGCACCTCGTCACCGCGCAGCAGTCGCGCCGTCGAGATGACCGAGCCGTCGGATTCCACGCGCACGATGTCGAAGTGCAGTTCCGTGAGGATCGGGGTCGGCCGGCGGAAAGTGAGTGTCAGCGCCCGGGTCTTGCCGGTCCGTTCCACGGCACAGCTCTGATGTTGCGTGACGCAGTCGAAGAAGACAGCCAGGAACCCACCGTTGACCAGGCCCGGCGGGCCCTCGTACACCAGCGGGAACGTCACGCGCCCGCTCGCCGTTTCGTCATCAAGGTGGTCGAAGGCGTATTCGGGGAAGCACGGGTTGTACGCGCCGATGTCGAAGGCGTGGTCCAGGTAGATGCGCTGAGCATCCCCGGCGTCCGCACCGATGCGCGGCGTCGAGTCCGGCGGGCCTGCCGCGGCCAGCACACCCTCCCACTCGGCGAACCGGGCGAGCATGTCGTCCACCACCGGATGGTCCTGCTCGAGTGCCAGCAGCAGCCCGGCCAGGCGCCGCATCGCCCCGGCCGCCGCGACCGTCTGCGCCAGCGGACGTTCGCCGTACTGGACCGTCGACATATGCCTCTTTCCTGCTTGCCGAATGCAATCGTAGTACATACTGTTGGCATCACAGTACGGTATGAGAGAGGACCCTGACAGTGGGCGACGACGGTTCGATCACCGTGCTTCGCACCGGTTCCGTCCTGCGCCTCCTGCTCGACCGGCCGTCACATCGAAACGCGTTGAGCCACTCGATGATCGACCGGTTGGTCGGCGAGCTCACCGCAGCCGCGAGCGACGATTCCCTGCGCGCCGTGCACATCGGCGCAGTCGGTACAGATTTCTGCAGTGGCGCAGACTGGATCGCCACGAACGATCCGGCGACGCGCCCGCGGACGGGTCACCTACTCCGGCGCATCCCGCACACCGCCCATCGCCTCGTCGAACTCGTTGCGACGATTCACCTTCCGGTGGTGTGCAGCGTCCGCGGTTGGGCAGTTGGTCTCGGCTGCAACCTGGCGCTGGCGGCCGACTTCACCGTGGCCGCAAACGATGCCACGTTCTGGGAACCCTTCGCCGCGCGCGGCTTCACCCCGGACTCCGGCGCCACCTGGTTGTTACCGCGGCTGATCGGCCTGGTCCGCGCCAAGGAGATGCTGCTCCTCGGCGAGAAGGTCAGCGCGATCGAGGCGGCGAACTGGGGCATGATCCACCGCGCCGTCGCCCCTGCCGACCTCGATGACACCGCCGCCGCCCTCGCGGAGCGGTTGGCCTCGGGCCCGACCGTGGCCATCGGCCTGGCCAAGCAGGCCATCCATCACGCCCAGTACGCGACCTTGTCCCAAGCGCTGAACCAGGAGCTGTACAACGTGGAATTATCCTGTCGTACAGCCGATTTCAAGGAGGGAATGGCCGCTTTCCGCGACCATCGCCCGCCACAGTTCGGCGGGCGGTGACGATGTTCGACACCATCAAGTACGAGGTCGAGGGCCACAAAGCCATCATCACGCTGAACCGGCCCGACGCCCTCAACGCGCTGAGCCCACACATGGTCACCGAGCTGCGCACGGCCTACGACCAGGCCGAGAACGACGACGCCGTGTGGCTGCTCATCATCACCGGCACCGGTCGCGGGTTCTGCACCGGCGCGGACGTGAAGGAGATTCCGGGCGACGGCAAGGTCGTCGACGAACGCCCCTACCTGTCCACCTATGACCAATGGGAGGCACCGCAGGAAGGCACTCCGCCATTCCGGCGGATGGCGAAGCCGGTGCTGGCAGCCATCAACGGCATCTGCTGCGGTGCAGGCCTCGACTGGGTCACCACCGCGGACATCGTGATTGCCTCCGAACGGGCCACCTTCTTCGATCCACACGTCAGCATCGGCCTGGTCGCCGGCCGCGAAGTCGTCCGACTGGCACGCGTGTTGCCACGATCGGTTGCCATGCGAATGGCGTTGATGGGCAAGCACGAGCGGCTGAGTGCGATACGCGCGTTCGAGCTCGGGATGATCAGCGAGGTGGTCGAACACGACCGCCTGCTCGAGCGGGCCCAGGAGATCGCCGACACCATCAACTCCAATGCGCCGCTGGCTGTTCGGGGTACCCGGCTGGCGGTCCTCAAAGGCCTGGACCTACCACTACACGAAGCCGAGATGCTCGCCGAGTCCTTCCGGGAACGCAACCTGCACACCGCCGACTCCCTGGAGGGGCCGAGGGCGTTCGTCGAGAAGCGCGCACCGAACTGGCAGTGCCGATGACGTTCGAGACCATCACTCTCGACGTGGACACCGCCGACCACGTCGCCACCATCACGCTGAACCGGCCCGAGGCGCTCAACGCGTTCAACCGCACCATGTGCGAGGAGATGGTGCGAGCATGGCAGGCCGTCAAAGGTGACGACACCGTCCACGCCGTGGTGCTGCGCGCCGCGGGTGACCGGGCGTTCAGCGCCGGACTCGACGTGAAAACGCCCTACGGCCAACCGGATAACGTGTGGAACCACGAAGACCCCGGCGAGGCGCTCAGCCCCAAGTGGCAGAAGATGTGGAAGCCCGTGGTCTGCGCCGTCAATGGCATCTGCACCGCCGGCGCGTTCTACTTCGTCAACGAATCCGACGTCGTCATCTGTTCGGAGGATGCGACCTTCTTCGACTCGCATGTCAGCGCCGGACTGGTCTCAGCGCTGGAGCCGATCGGGCTGATGCGACGGATCGGGCTCGCCGAAACCCTGCGAATCGTATTGATGGGCAACGACGAACGCGTCGGGGCGGCCACCGCCCTGCGCATCGGGTTGGTATCCGAGGTGGTGCCCGCCGATCAGTTATGGGATCGTGCACACGCCGTCGCCGCCGGCATCGCTGCCAAACCGCCCTCGGCCACCCAGGGCACCGTCAAGGCCATCTGGGAGTCGCTGGACAAGCCCTACCGCGCGGCCATGGAACAGAACCTGATCTACACCCGCCTAGGAAATCCCTTGGGCACGGCCGAACTCGGCACCGAACCGGCCAAGAGAAACGCGCCGAGGATCCGGTGACGCACCCGCTGAGCACGCGCATCACCGAGGTGCTGCAGCTGGACCCAGCGGCGAATGCCATTGAATACCAAAGGCAGTGGTATTCGTGGCGCCAACTGGCTGATACCGCCGAGACGGTCGCCGGCATCTCCCCCGGCGGCCAGATCGGGATGCTGCTGCGTAACCGGCCCGATCACGTCGGGGCACTGCTCGGTGTCTTGATGTCAGGTGGCACCGTCGTCACCATCAACCCGGCGCGCGGCGACGAGCGGATCCGTGCCGACCTCGCGGCGCTCGACCTGTCGACCGTCATCGGCGATCCCGGCGACCTGGACGCCCAGCCCGCAGCATCCTTGGGAGGTTTGCGGGTCTGGGCGGGCAATGGCACCGCCGAAACTCTTCCATCGGTTGCGGTACGCATGCTGACCAGCGGAACGACGGGGCCGCCCAAGCGAATCGACCTCACTTACGACATGCTGAGCCGCAGCCTGATGGGTCCGGCACCGACAGCACTGCGGCGCGGCGTGGCAATCGTCAACGCGCCCATGGTTCACATCGGCGGGGTGTTCCGGGTGCTGCAGTGCATCACGTCGGGACGGTCGTTCGCTCTGCTGGACCGGTTCGACCTCGACCGATGGGCCGATGCGGTCCGCCGGCACCGTCCCGCGGCGGTATCGCTGGTCCCGGCAGCGCTGCGCGCGGTCTTGCATTCGGACCTGGGTGCCGACGACCTGGCGAGTATCCGCGCGGTGACGTCGGGTACCGCCCCGCTGTCCCCCGACGATGCCGACGCCTTCACGGCCAAGTTCGGCATTCCCGTCCTGACTTCCTATGCGGCAACGGAATTCGGCGGCGGCGTCGCAGGCTGGACCATCGATGACTATCACCGGTTCTGGAAAGCGAAGCGCGGCAGCGTCGGCCGAGCGACACTCGGCGCCTTGCTCCGCGTCGTCGACGATCGCGGCAACCCGCTGACTCCAGGCGAACCAGGTCTACTGGAGGTCAAGCCGGGCCAACTCGGGCCGTCCACGGACTGGATGCGCACCACCGACCTGGCCCGAATCGACGCCGACGGATTCGTGTGGATTCTGGGGCGCGCGGATCAAGCCATCATCCGTGGCGGGTTCAAGGTGCTACCAGACGACGTCCGCGCCGCGATTGAGGGTCACCCGGCGGTGGCGGGCGCCGCGGTGGTGGGCTCCCCCGACGAACGATTGGGCGAGACGCCCGTCGCCATGGTGGAACTGCGAGCACCCGCTGAGGTCGACGACATCGTCGACTACCTCCGAACCCGGTTGGCACGGTACGAGATTCCCAGCGCGATCACGATCGTCCAGCAGATTCCCCGCACGCCCTCCGGCAAGGCGGATCTGAGTGAGGTCCACCGATTCTTCGCCGAGCAACATGCCGAATAATCCGGGCACCATCGACCACCTGGTGCGGACGTGCAGCGCGGCACATCCCGACAAGCCGGCGGTGATCGACACCACCCGCTCGATGAGCTACGGCGAGCTCGATACATCTAGCCGCAGCCTGGCCGCGACGTTCGTGCAGGCCGGGATCGGCATGGGTACCCGCGTCGGCCTGATCATGCCGAACACCGTCGGCTGGGTGCGGATCGCCGTTGCGGTGACTCGGATCGGCGCAGTGCTGGTTCCACTGAGCACCCTGCTGCGTGGGCCGGAATTGGTCGGTCAACTACGGGTTGCGTCGGTGCAACACCTGATCACCGTCGACGAGTTCCGGGGACACCGCTATCTGGATGAACTCCGAGCCGAGCACGCGGCGCTGCCCCAACTGCGCCGTGTCTGGGCGGCCACCGAGCTGGTCGCTGGATCGGCGACTGATCGTGTCGACGCGATGGCCGAAACCGTCACGCCCGCAGACACGCTCGCCATCATGTTCACCTCCGGCAGCAGCGGTCCGCCCAAGGGTGTCATCCACTCTCACGGCAATGCGCTCGGCGCCGTGCGAGCGGGGTTGGCGGCGCGGTGCATCGACACCGACACGCGGCTGTACCTGCCGATGCCATTCTTCTGGGTGGGCGGATTCGGCAGCGGCATCCTATCGGCACTCGTGGCCGGCGCGACGCTGGTCACCGAGGAGGTTCCCCGGCCCGACACCACCTTGCCGTTGCTGCAGCGCGAGCGCGTGACGCTGTTCCGCGGCTGGCCGGACCAAGCCGAAGCGATTGCCCGCCATGCGGATTCGGTCGGGGCCTCGCTACCCACGCTCCTGCCGGGCAGCCTGCCCGCGCTCCTGCCGGAAGCGCAGCGCGCCGCACCTGAAGCGCGCGCACGCCTGTTCGGGATGACGGAGTCGTTCGGCCCGTACTGCGGCTATCCGGCCGACACCGACCTGCCGCCCGGGAAATGGGGCAGCTGCGGTAAACCGTTCTCCGGCACGGAGGTACGGATCGCTGATCCGGAGACCGGTACACCCGTGCAGGTCGGCGAGGTCGGCATGATCCAGATTCGCGGACCGCATCTCATGCGCGGAATCTGCGGGCGCACAAGCGAAGAGCTGTTCACGGCCGACGGCTACTACCCCACCGGCGACCTCGCACATGTCGACGAGGACGGCTTCGTGTTCTATCACGGCCGGTCCGACGACATGTTCAAGGTCAATGGCGCGACCGTCTACCCGAGCGAGGTCGAACAGGCGTTGCGCGCCATCGACGGTGTCGACGCCGCAGCGGTGACGGACGTCGCCGGCGCGGTCGGAGCAGCCGTCGTCAGTCGCACCATGACCGTGGGCGAGGTGCACGCGGCGGCGCGAAAACGATTGAGCTCCTTCAAAGTACCGACGGTGTGGCTGCTGCTGACCTCCGACGACGAACTACCTCGCGGATCCACCGGGAAGGTGAATGCGTCCGGCCTGCGGGAGTTGTTGACGCAATCCTGACTTATAGGCGCGCCGTCGCGGCGACGGCGGTGTCGGAGGTGCGCAGCGGACGGATCATGCCTTCTTGTGTGAACGACGCGATCAGCCGGCCGTCCTCGGTGTGGACTTGCCCACGCACATAGGACATTCCGGCGCCGACCTGGGTGCTCTCGTGCGAGTACAGCAGCCACCCATCCCAGTCGACGGGCTCGTGAAAGGTGACCGTGACGGTCATCGGCGCGGTGGAAACCGTGAGGTGCGCCTGACTGGTGCCGATGCCGGCGTGCGCACGCA
This sequence comes from Mycolicibacterium aubagnense, assembly GCF_010730955.1. NCBI lineage: Bacteria > Bacillati > Actinomycetota > Actinomycetes > Mycobacteriales > Mycobacteriaceae > Mycobacterium > Mycolicibacterium aubagnense. Next base: position 1,438,996 of record NZ_AP022577.1, read on the forward strand.
TGGTCGTCGAGATCGACAAGTGGCCGGTGAAGTGCGCGAGCAGCGCCTTGGCCAGGTCGTCACGACGCGGGATCGGGTCATAGTGCAGCCACGCGTGCAATTCGGGTGGGCCGACCTCGTCGGGGCTGTTGACGTCTACGACATCGACGAGGCGGAGTTCGCGACCGGTCATCGGCATGTGGCTCTGAATCGCCTTTGCCGGCAGCGCGATATCGGGACGTTTTGCGTGGTGCCGGATCACGTCGGGCGTGGGGGTGTCAGTCAGCACCGTCACCGTCGCGCAGCGTCGGCCGTCCTGTTCCACCGCCACCACCGCGGCGGCGAAGCTCCGGCCGTCGTTGACCACGTCGACGACGAAGTCGACGGGCAACTCGACCTGAACGGCCCGGCCGAAGATCGCGTGCGCAGACCGAACGGATTTGGTGGGCAACTGTTTTGCCACGGCAACAATCGACTGCGCCAGCAGTTGGGTACCGTCGACGATCGCTCGTTCACCGCCGTCATTGAAGCCACGGAAGCGCCCGGGCCCTGCCGGCTGGACATCGAACACCTCGAGCATCCCGGTGACGGAGGACGGTGTGGTCATGCCTGGCCGTATCCGAGAACCGCGGGGTGGGCCTGGCCGACTCGGACGTTCACCCGGTCCTGGTAGAACGCGATGTGGTCGCGCAGCCGCGCCACTTGTTCAGCCGGATCCTCGTAGCTCCAACACACCGGTTCGCCCCCGTCTCCATCGAAGCGCCAATAGGTGGCTTGTCCCTTGAATGGGCAGCGGCTGGTGGCGTCCGGATCTCTGCGCAATTCGGTACGGACGTCCGAGCGCGGGAAGTAGAACACCAGGCCGTGATCCTGCTCGTCGACGAGCAGAGCGGCGGTCGTCGCGGCGATCAGCCGGCCGTCGTGCTCGGCCGTAATCGTATTGCGGCGCCGATGGATGTCGACGCGGTAGTCGGGGCGGTCCTCGAAACTCATGTCGCTGTCACCACCGTCTCGGCGAACTCTCGCAGGGTGTCCGGCCGCGCGAAGTCGGCGAACCATACGTAGAACCGTTCCACGCCAAGCTCGCTCATCCGGCCGAAGTGGTCGATCAGCTCGTCGGACGTTCCGCACGTCAGCCCGTCGCCGAGGTAACCGAACCGGCGGGTGCTCGTCTCGGTGACCGTCGCGCGGTCCGCACCGGATCCGATGAACCCGACCATCTGCTGCACCGACACCCGCGCGTTGCCCGCATGTGGACGCAGCTGCTCAAGCCGACCGAGCTGGTTGCACGGCAGGTTCCACCAATCGGCATGTCTGCGAACCAATTCCATGGTCCGGTTGCCGACACCGCCGAGCACCAGCGGAATCGGATGTTCACGGCGCGGGAATTGGGCGTTGTCACCGTCGTCGCCCCAGTACTGCCGGATCAGAGTCAGATCACGTTCCAGCCGGCGGAATCGGGCCGGTGGGTCATCAGCGTTGTCGACACCGAAACGTTCGAATTCGGCCGGCATCGATCCCGCACCCAGGCCGAGTTCGAATCGCCCGCCCGACGCGGCGGACATCGTGACGGCGTGTTTGGCGAGCACCGCCGGGTGCCGGAAACCGTCGCACAGCACGAGATGCCCGACGCGCAGCCGCTGCGTCCGCGCCGCGACCCATGCGGCGATCGCCGTGGCGTCCCAGATGCCGCGGTCCGGGGCACCCGGAGCTTCGAGGTGGTCGATGAACGCGATGCCGTCGAAGCCCGCGCGCTCGGCTACCCGTGCACGCTCGACGATCTCATCGATACTCAGCTGCACCTGCGGCAGAAAGAGGAACCACTCGGTCATGACCTCATCACTTTAAGTGATTGGGAAGTCACCTTCTACCTTTTCGGTAATGCAATTCTCTTTCCCAACGGTTTTCCAACGGTCCGTCACTAGCGTTCACGGTGCCAACGCACTGGCGATCACGAAGGGTGTACCGACCAGATGACAGTCCTCAGCAACCGCACGAAGCTTGTCGCAACCGTAAAACGCAACGCCGCCAATGCCCTTCGCGTCGAACTCGCCGACGCATCGGCACAGCCCGTGGGAGAGGCCCGCCAGAAGTCCGGCCTCGGCGTCCTCCTCGGCTTCAAGAACGGCGGGCGCAGCACCTACAACCTCGCAGCAGAGGGTCGCACGCTGACCATCGACGTCGCCGGCACCACCACTGTCAGCGAGTCCGGCACCGAAATCGGCAAGCTCGTCCCCCACGACGGCGCCGCCCGGTTCGACGATCCGACCGGAGCCGTCCTGGCCTACCTGCGTCCGCACGTCGGTCATACCGCGGGCGAAGCCTGGCGGCACCCGATCCTCACCCCCCATGGCGAGCCCATGGGCACGCTCACCCTGTTCCCGATGTCCTCGGCCGCCGAGCTCCGCGAGTATCTCGACCGGATTGTCGACCAAGTTGTCCTGGACTGGGACATCAACTACACGAACTTGCGGCTGCCCGCGCTCGGCTCGGCGCTCGACCTGCAGCAGCCCGTCGCGGGCCGGCTCGGCGACCTCCTGGCGTGTGCGTGTGTCGACAGCTGCACCCTGCCGCGCGGGTACTCCGCCTGAGAGGACCCCGCCTAAGCCCGGCTCGTCTTGATGTCGAAACCGACCTTCTCCCCGTCGACGCTGGTGATCTTCATGTGCGCCTTGTACGGACCTTCCGGCCCGGTGAAGGTGCAGTCGAATTCACCGCCGACTTTGGCGTCGACCCCGGAGGGGCATTTGACGTCAGTCGGGTGGAAGCCGGTTTTACTGGTCACCATGTCGGTCACCGACTGCGCGGCCCCGTCGGGCTTGATGGTTGAACCGCAAGCGCTGAGCTGCAGCGCGAGAACTCCGATGATGAGCGTGGTGCCGAGGAAACCGGTGGATCGGGTCATGGCTGGAAGGTAGCCAGGTGCCGTTGGAAAAGCGTTGGAGGGCCGCGTCCCGCGCGTGCCTCAAATCTATTTCGCAAAAAGTGTCCTGTTTCAGTTCGGTGGCCGCTCCTACCCATAGGCGGAGCCTCACCGTGGGGCCCCCGAGCCTAGAAATGGGAACCGACATGAACCACACCCACAACACCAAGACAAACCGGCTCATCGCAGCGGTCGGCGCAGCAGCGGCACCCGCCCTGATGTTCATTGCTTCGAGCTGGACAGCTGCCCCTGCTTTCGCAGTCTGCAACGAGGGCACCCCGAACTGTCAGCAGGTCGACTCCGGGCACCAGCGGGCTTCCGACCAAATCAACGGCGCGTTGCTGAGCGGCCAGTGCGCAGGACCCGACGGCTTCTGCGACGACAGCATCCCGGGCAGCGACGTCACGCCCCAGCAAGGGACTCCGAAGCCCCCGACCAAGACGGGCATCGTCCACACTCCAGTCACGACGACTGTACGGAAATAGCCGGCACCCCACCCGCCAGGCACCCCACCCGCCTAAGTGGACCCGGCCTGCGCTCCACGGAGGCGATCCCCGACAGCGGCCACCCGACGCCGTATGCGGGTGACCCGCGGTACGTACTCGGCCGCCCGCCGGGCATCGTCCAGAATCGTGGTCATGGACTGCAGCGGAGCAGAGATGCGAGGCCGCGTGCGATCGACCTGCGGCGGCCGATTTCCTTCCCACCACACCGGCTCGGTCAGCCGCTGCACGAACGGCACCGAACTCTCGACCGACGCGTTACCCCACTCGATCGCGCGATCGATGGCTTCCGGCGAGGCTGCCAGGGTGACCGGGGACAGCGTCGGACTGAACCGGATGACGCGGTCGGCGAACGGTGCGTTGCGCACCATCTGCAGCTGCAGCGCCTGCGTAATCGGTTGCAGCCACAGGTGTCTCGGATTCCATTGCGGATGGAAGCAGTCCCAGCCGATGAAGCACGCGTTACGGGTGCCCAGCCGGCCGTCCTGAATTCGTTTCCACGCCAATTCAACTGGCACGTTACTGGCCGCGCCGCCGTCGACCAACGCGGCGACGTCCTTCTCGATGAGCAGCTTGTCGAGGAGGTCCCACATCCGCGGATCGCTGGACTCATGATGCAGAATCCCGGGAATCGCCGACGAAAAACTTGCAGCGTCAACGACATTGAAGTCGGCCGTCAGGTCGTCGCCGCCCAGAACGATCGGCTTGACCACACGTGAGTCGATGAACGCGCCGATCTGCCACAGGCGGTTGACGGCACCCGGCGCGTAACCCAGCTTCAGGTGCTCGAGTGCCCGCACCCCCATCAGCGTGAAGTGCGACGGATGGAACCGCCCCGGCAGCCGATCGAAAGACTGTTTCCTGACACCGGCGACGACGGTTTCGTAAGGGATCGCGAGGTCCGTCAGCCGCATCGGTTCACCGTCTTCCCGGGTGAACATCTCCTTGGCGAACTGGTCGAATTGCAGCGAGAACAGGCCGTTGAGGCCGTGGCGGCGCCGCGTCCTGGCCGGCCCGAGGACCCCGCGATAGGTGACGGTCTTGGCCCAGGCGACGTAGTCCTCGATGGGCACCGGCAGCACGCGGGCCATCACGCTGCCAACGATGGCTCCGAAAGAGTTGGTCAACATATAGGCCGGCGGCAGGCCGGCCGCGAGCATGCGCTGCATGCCACCCAGGTAGACGTAACCGGCGCCGCCCCCGCCGCCGAGGACCGCGACGTAGGTCTTGTAGCCGAGCTCGGCGTCGAGCTCTGCCGCAGTGAAGTCGTTGCCGTGGCGCTGCAGCAGCGCCGAACGCTCGTACTCCACGTCCTCGGAGAAGTTCGCGAGCACCTGCTTGGCCGCGGCCAAGCGTTCGGGCGCGGTGGTGCGCCCACGGAGTGGGTTGTACAGCGCGTCGATCACCCGCTGCCGGAATCCGAGGACCTCGTCACCGACCGTGGCATCGCCGCGGCCGCGGGTACCGCCCGGGCCGGCCGCGCCCGGTTCGAACACGGTGAGCCGCGCGAAGCTCAGCAGGTAGCGCAGGCGGCGAAACTGCTCGGGGCTGAGCGCGTCGGGGCATTCGAGGTCGGCGCGAACCAGCGCAGCCTCCATGTGCTGCAGCGCCAGGGTGGGGTTGCTGCCCGGGAGGCCAGGGGGTTCCGCTACTTCTATTTCCGCCAACTCGTTGGACAGCTCGCCGAACGGTACGAGCTCGGAATTCGCCATCCGACCATTCTTGGCCACCCGGGACCCGGTCGCGGCAGCAACCCGAGATTCCACCGCATGGTGCTCGTGCGCGGCGGCTGTCGCGGCTGAGCGCCGTCAGGTTATTCACAGCCGACAGGCAGTTTCACGCGGAGATCCGCCGCTAGCGTGGCGACCGACCACCTGGGACGAACGAGAGAATGAGGAGTCTGTGCCCATGGACGTCCAGACCGTCGATCAGCAGTACGCGACTCTTCAGCAGCAGTCTCAGCAGACCGCCTCGCTGATTCAGGCGCTGGCCGGCAAGCTGTCGGCTGCGGCCGCCGCCGGCGATACGAACGCGCGGGAGTGGCAGCTGGACCTCAAAGAGATCGCGTTGGCCATTCGGGATGAGGAGAGCGCGACCGGGTCGGTGTTTCAGGCGATTCATGCCCTCGTCGCCAACCACGTGCAGAGCCCTGAGCCGCAGTACCAGCAGCCGGCCCCGCAATACCAACCGCAGTACCAGCCGCCGGCCCCGCAGTACCAACCGCAGTACCAGCAGCCGGCATACGTCGAGCCGCAGTATCAGCCTCAGAGCGGCGGCACGCTGCAGCGATTCCTGGGCGGGAACTTCGGTCAGTCGATCGTGCGCGGAGCCGGCTTCGGCATCGGCGACGACATCGTCAACAGCATTTTCGATCGACTCTGACGAGCCGCCAAAAAAAGAAACCCGCTCCGACCGAAGTCGGAGCGGGTTTTCTGTCTGGAGCTAAGCGGACCGCGGCTCCGCCAGCACCTCCGAGAGCCACTTCACCACGAGGTCAGGCTGCTCGTCGACAATGAAGTGACCGCAGTCGGGCACCTCGGTGATGTTCAGGTCGTCGGCATGGCCCGTGAAGCCCTCCAGTAGCGACGGGTGCACCGCCACATCGTCGAGACCGAACAGCACCCGCACCGGCATGGCGAGCTTCTGGTCGTCGTAGGGGCCGCGCGCCAGTTTGGCGAACTCCTTGCCGACCATGGCCCGGTAGATCTTGGAGCCCGCCACCCGACGGTCCCGGTCCCGGAAGCAGCTGCGGAAGAAATCCACCGACTCCTTGGGCATACCGCTGCGCCGGATGAACCACCACAACGTCGGCGACAGGTGCGAAAGCGGCCCGGCCACAGGCGCTCCCACGACGAGTTGGTACGCCAACTTGTGCGCATGCCGGGCCACTCGGCCGGGCTCCTGCCACACCGGCGGGATGTTGAGGATCGCCAACCGCCGAACGCGCGCGGGCGCCTTCAGCGCGACCAGCTGCGCGGTCCAGCCACCCCAGTCATGGCCCACCAAGTCAAAGGATTCCACTCCCAGCGCGGTCGCCGCGGCGAGCACGTCGGAGGCGAACTGCTCCTTTTCGTAGCCCTTCGGGGTGACCTCGCTCCAGCCGGCGCCGCGCAGGTCCATGGCATGCACCCGGTAACCGGCATCCGCCAGTGCGGGGATGACCTTGTGCCACATCCACCAGTTCTCCGGCCAGCCGTGGAGCAGCACGACTGGGCGCCCACCCTCCGGTCCGGCGACGGCAACATGAATCTTCACGTCACCGGCCTGCACATATTCATGGGTCACGCCATCGAGAGTGGGCATGCTGCGCTGAGTCATGCGACGCATCTTACCGCGCGGTAAGTTCGGCGGCCGAGCGCCAGGCGCGCGTGCCGGCAAAACGCGAAAACCCGCCCTGACCGAAGTCAGAGCGGGTCTCGAACGTGGAGCTAAGGGGACTCGAACCCCTGACCCCCACACTGCCAGTGTGAAACGGGTTGTGCTGGCCCGTATTCGGACGTCCAACCTGCGCCCAAACGTCCACGTCAGAGAGTCCGATCCGTGTCGATCTGTCTACGGCGTGTTTGCCCGTGACTCAGAGTCCTAGGACACCGTTAGGACACGTCGAACAGCTGTGCGGCGTGCCGGTCAGAACATCATGCGGCCGACGCTCAAGCTGCCCGGCTCGGCACCGGCCCGAATGGCGGCGGTGTACCGGTGCGCATCCTCGGCGCTCGGGATACCGAGAGCGGCGAGCACATCCTGATGTTCGACCCGGTGCCGTTTCTTCAGTTCGAACGCAAGGTCGGCGATGGGCCGCCACAACCGATCAACCAACGGCAGCAACCGTTGAACCACCGCCGCCGGGTTCTCACCTGCTCGGTGACTGAGGTGCATCACGTCGTCGTGGTCGTGGGTGTGCGCTGAGAGCGCTTTGAGCACTTCGCTCAATGTCGGCTGGCCATAATCCCAGATGCTTTCGCCTGCCGCGCCCGCTGCCGCTACCAGGGCGTCGTGTTCGGTGATAGCTCGGCCATCGGCGCGATATGTGGTGATTCCGGCTGCGTGTTGCTTCAGCGGCTTGCCGCCCCACGATGTCGCGGGCGTGGTCAGAATTTCAGCGAAATTGACGGTCCGACCATGCACCGCCGCCAGGATGCCGTGGGCCGACTCATGCACGGCGGTGCGCAGCACCGGGTCTCTGAACAGGCCGGGAGTCACGTTGTTGCCCTTCGATAGTTGGTCGGGTAGGTCGGCGGCGAGCTGGTCAGGGGCGATTTCGCCATTCTTTGCAGCCCGCCGCCGCCCTTCATGCAGCGACCGGGGGACGCGCCGGTCGGGGTGTGGCTTGGGCTATCACCGCGCGCCGATCTGCGCGAGACGACAGGCAGCCCGTTCGGCGTCCCGACGTTCCTGCTGGGCGGCGTTGAACTGGGTCACGCTCGGAAGCGATTGGCGCGCACGGATTTTCGGGATGCGTACCGCGAGGGTCAACGCGGCCCGGTCGACCTCACGTAGTGACCGTTCGACGCGCTCGGACGCCGACGGTTCGCCCCGCAGCCCCGGCGCGTCAGGCGGCAGCGCGTGACCGAGCATCCGGCCCAGATCGGCCCGCAGCTGGTCGGCGTAATCGGTCAACGCCGCCGACCACGAACCCGACGTGAGCATGTCGTCCGTGATGGCGGGCTGACGCGGCCGTGCGGCCAGATCAGCGGCAAGTTGTCGGGTCTGGCCGTCGGCGGCGCGAGACTCGGCGACCAGACCGGCCGCCACGTGGACAACCTCGGCGACCGCGTCGGCCAGGTGGTCGACCTCGCGGCGCGCGGCCTGCGGTCGCTTGAGCTGGGAGGTTTCATAGGCCAGCGGCGACACGATGGCGGCGACCTCGGCCGCCAGATCGAACTTTCCGTCATACGTCACAGGCAGCCGTTTCCGTCGCCGGTCGCGCTGGTCGTCCTGATCTGCGGCAGCGTGTCCAGTCTGCGGAGTTCTGCGCAGGCTCACCGTGCCACCGCCTCGGCAAGGTCGGCACGCAGGCGGTCGACACCGGCAGGGCTTATCTGCCCCGCCTCGCGCTCGACACTGCGGCGAACACGCCAGTAGGCCAGCCCCTGACGCGCTGCGAGCACACGGGGGTCATGGTCGGGTGCATTGCGCGATTTGAGACTGGCCAATGTCGCCGACCAGCTCGATGCTGACCGGCTGGCCGGATCGCTCGTGAGGGTTGCCATGAGGCCAGCATTGCACGCGACGGTGCACGGCAGCGACGACCGCGACGGCTCGGCGTCTCGACAATGCAGCGCTCGTGCACCATTGTGGCCCAACCGATTACGGGTCTAGTTCGGGAAACACGACGTCACCGAGGTAGCCCGCGCGGCGGGCCAGCTCGGGCCGGGGGTCGCGGTCGGCGGGGTCGGTGAGCCGCTGCCGGAACCCGGCCACGTATCCGCTCACGCCGCGCTCTGCCAGAACTTCATCAAGGGTCATCCGAACGACCCGTCGCTGGCCGGGCGGCACGGGTTGGGGCGGCGCGTCGGCGGTGAACACTCCCGGCCTGTCGGCGTCAGCGGAGAACGTGTGCATTCCGGAAACCACCTGCTCGGGCGGTGCGGTGTTCACCGCCTCGGCGCGCTTGGATCGGATCCGTGACAACAGGCTCATTCCGCACCGCCTCGGCGATGGTTGGCGATGATCGCGGCTGCGGCAGCTTCGGCGGCGGCGAGCACGTCGGGCGGCACGTCGGCCAAATCGTCGTCCGGCTCGGGCTGCGCAGGCGAAACATGCGCCACCGCCCCAATATTCGACCAGCCGTCGGTGTCAACGGCTGCGGCAGCAGTGTTTTCGGCGCTGTGCGCCCCGCTGGCGGTCGAAACGGCGTCCGGCGGGCAATCTCCCTCGGGCGGCGCAGTTCGGCTGCCAGCGTCGAACACCGCCACCGCCTCGGGCGTGGTCGCGAACGCTGTCCTCAGTGAGTCGGGCCGCAGCTCCGCAATCAGCTCGGCTGCGCGTTCGGCGAACTCGATCCCGCTCATCCCGTCATCGGGTGCCACGGCCAGCCGTGTCGGTGCGTTTGTCCCCCACAGCTTTACGAGGCTGTCGAGCGTCCGCAGAACGATTTTCGCGGCGTCCGCGTCGCCGCCCGTCATCGACTGCCAGAATTTCGACAGCACCGTTTCGAACTGTTCGGATTGCAACGCCCGCAGCTCGGTCACCGCCTCGGCCTCCTGCCGGGCCAGCAGCCGGGAGACGGCATGACGTGCTCCGCTTTCGTCGGCGTAGTCGAGCCGGTCGGCGATGACGCGATAGGGCAGCCCCTGTATCCGCAGCTCGACGGCCTTGGTTGCCCGCTCGCGTTCTTCGGGTTCGGGTCGGTCAGGTCGGCCCATAGTGAGCACCTTTCAGTTGTCGGACGGGTTCTAGGGCGGACAGCGGACAACGCCGCCGCTATGTGCTGACGAAAGTGCGGCAGCGGGATACCGGCAGCGGGTGCCGGGTTTGCGTCTGACGGTCGCGCTCAGCGGCAGCGGCGGCACGGTCGTAGTCGGTGGCCAGCCGGACGAACGTCGCGCCGCGCAGCTTCACCGCCGTGATGGCGTGCCGCTCGTGAAGATCGACCATCGCCGCCGCCTTGTGTTCGTCACTGCCAGGTATCCGTGATCGCACCGCCGCCCACGGCTGCAACTCGTCGGTCAGCTCGGCCAGGATCGCCGCCGCCATCGCGGTATCGGTTGTCTCGGTCATCGGTTCCTCACTCGGTTCATATTCCAGTGCGCCAGTGCGCCGGGGGATTTCACTGCCGAGTGCGTGCGCAGGTAGTGCCAGTGCCCTATAGGCACACTGGCGCACTACTGCATGACTGTGCGGCGGCACACTGCGGCACACTCGTTCACTCGATGTCATTTCGGGGTCTCGCCGTCGAAACTGAAGGGGTCTCCGGACGGGTTCGGAGTGCCTGCGGGAGACAACAATTGCGCCCGACGCGCCCCCAATGTGACGACCAGAGACCCGTCTTTAACGGCGGCGTCCACCGCCGACCGGGCGACGTATCGCGCCACACCGTGGTTATCCATCAGGCGTTCGACTGCCGCCCGCCGCGACAGCGTGCCCGGCTCGGCAGCGACCATCGCCAGCAACTCGGGCACCGCTTCGCGTCCGATGGAATCGCGACGACTGCCGCCCTCGTAGGTCAAGTGGCGGGTGCCGGGGTCAAACGTCAGTTTGCCCTCGGCCAGTTCGACATCACGGCCAAGTGCAGAGAAGTAGGACGAACGTCGAGTGCCACCCGCATCGTCGCCGCCGAGAACGATGTTCCACATGGCGTCATTCCAGTCGAGCAGCCGTGAGTCGCCACGTGCACGCTCACTGGCCGGGCCGTTCTGGTGGCCCATATGCGTGACCACCATGCCCTCACCGGCACCGATTTCAGCCAGCAGTGCGTCGAACGCCACCAGCACCTTGCCCGCGTCCTTGTCCTCCGATAGCCCTAGGGCGTCCAGCACGGGCCGCAGACAGTCCAGGATCACCACGTCGGCGCCAGCAAGGCTGCGTGCCCAGGCGGCACGAATCGCCGGATCGGTGATGTCGAACGTCGACACCGCGCCCCGCAGCGACAGCACCGCGACAGCTGCGGTGTTCTGTATGCGTTGGTCACGCAGCCAGCGTCGTAGGTTGCGACGATCCAGCTCGGTGTCGATCAAGACGACCTTGTCGACCGGTGCTGTGTCGAACCGTCCGAGGAACGGGTCACCGTCGACCAGGCTGCGGATCGCGTTGCCGACCGTTGTCGACTTGCCCGCCTTGTATGGCGCAGCCAGCAGCACCCGGCCGCCCGTCGGCCAAACCTCGGCGATCCGATAGGCGGCGTCTTCATCCGGTTCGGCCAGCAGCGCAGCCAGGCCGACAGGATCGGGCGGCGGTACCGCCTCGCGCTCGGTGGCCAGGCGGCGGGCCAGCGTGTCGACCTGCGTTCGGCAGTCTCGCCGGATCGCGGCGGCGCGCAACTTCAACACCGCGGTGTCGCCCGGCTGCAACTGCGGCAGCGCGGCCAGGTGATCGTCTTGTGCGCCAGCCTGTACGCAGTCCGGCCCGTTCACCATCAGCTTTGGCAGATCGGTGATCGGGTCGCGCAGACCGTCTTTACGTTCGATGCTCCACGCCAGTTTCTGTGCCCAGTCATACGGCGACGCCGCGAGGTCGGCGACGGCAAACCAGTGTGGTTTCCAGCGGCTAATGCGGTCGTCGGTCGCCGCCGCCTCGGCCTTGCGCTGCCGGTGCGCCTCAAGCACTTCCGGCGTTTCGAACGGGTTGACGTCGTGCCCATTCACACCAGCGAATGGCACTGCGAGAGCGGTACTCTCTAGTGGTTGGGTCATATGGTGTTGTGGCCTCTCACATCGGTAAAAACGCCGCCTGGCAAAACCGTGGGGCCGGGCGGCGTTTCCGTTTCTCGGGTCTGTGGACTAGTCGCGGTCGCCGAGCAGTCGCAGCAGACCGGCCGCCGGTACACGGACCCGTCGCGTGCCCAACTTGATCGTGGGCAATCGACCCTCGCGCGCCATTTCGTAGGCATACGCCCTGCTCACGCCGAGGTATGGGCCCGCCTCGGTAACACTCAAAGTCGGTGGGCCACTGCGCAATTCGTCCAGGGTGGGCGCGGTCCGTACGGTGGTTGTCGTCGTCATTCCACAACTGTGCACGATGCGAGTGATATCTGTCTAGGCGATCCGCCCTCATTCCGCTATTGTTTTCACATGAGTTCTGATAGCCGCCCCGGCCAGCGGGCGATCAAAGGTGACGTGATGCCCGGCAGCATCCGGCGCGTCAGTGGCACGCGCGGCAAGGATGACGGGCTGATTGAGCTGCGGCTGGTCGGCCATCCTCACCTCTACCGGGTGCGCGTCCAGATGGGCAGCGGCGCACCGAAACTGGTGGAGCTGCACCTACTGCCCGCCGACGATGACGCCGCCGCCGAGATAGACCCGGCCACTATCCGGAACGTGCCGGTGCGCCGACTGGCCAACGCCGCTGCTCGGTGGATCGCCTGCGTGGATGGATCGTTCATCGGCGTGAAAGAGCTACGCAATCCGACCCTTACCCTGCGGCCCGAACGGCCAGCCGACGGCGGCAAACGCCGCAAGCTGGACGACATCCATTACCGCCAGGTGGCCGATCTGCTCATCGCCGCACGCACAATCGGCGAACCGCCGCGCAAGTACGTCCGCGATCAGCTCGGCCCGGCTTCGGTGGCCACCGTTGACCGATGGATTGCCGAGGCCAAAGAGCGCAAATTCCTCCCCCGCGATTGGGCCACCAACGACGCCGCCACTGCCGACCCTGACCAGGAGAACTGACCATGTCTGACGACACCACAGCCTCACAGCCACGGCAGCGCGGAGAACGTGCCGACAGCAGCATCAAGAAACTGCCGGGTGGCAGATGGCGCGCACGTCCGACCCTCGGCATCGACCCCGTGACCGGCAAGCAAGTCCGGCCTACCAAGGTGTTCGATACCAAACGGGCCGCACTGGATTGGGTTGCCGAGCAGCGCGAACAGTGGCGGGCAGCGTCGTGGGCACGCAAGTCGACACAGACGTTTGACGAGGTCGCCGATCACTGGCTCAAGTTGCGCGCCGCCGATTCATCCATTGGCCCGAACACCGTTCGCGCCGACCGCGAGTCGCTGGCCTACGCACGCCGGGCGTTCGGTGCGGTGCCGGTACAGAAGCTGACCCCCCCTGCCCTGGCCGACTGGTCGGCAACGCTGACCGGCAAGGGTGGCAAGGCACTGGCACCGGCTACCAAACGGCGGGCAATCGTCCGCCTCAAGTCGGTGATGTCGCACGCCAAGCGGATGCGCTGGGTCACCTATGACGCTTCGGCTGATCTGGACACGCCCGAACAGAAGGCCATCACCGCCGCTGCCGCTGGCGACATCTGGACCCCGGCGCAGATGGCGGCGTTTCTCGACTACGTCGCCAGTCACCGGCTGGCCGGGTGTTTCGCCCTGACCTTGCTCGGGCTGCGGCGTGAGGAGGTCGGCGGGCTGCGCTGGCAGGACATCGACCTAGATACCGGCGCGCTGCGTATCCGGCAGGCTCGGGTCGACGTCAACGGCAAGGATCACATTGTGCCGACCAAGACGGACCGGTCAGCCCGCGATCTGCCGCTGCCGCCCCGCGAGCTGGCCATGATCAAGGCGATGCGGACGGCGCACCAGCGCGAGCACCTGGCCATCGGCCGACCCCTGACCGGGGGTGACCTATTACTCTCACGCGCCGACGGCACGCCGCTGCCGGTACGCGACTACTCGCGGGAGTTCACCGCCAGGCGCAAGGCGGCGGGATTGAAAGCAATCCCCCTCGGCAAGCTGCGTCACTCGAATATCTCGCGGATGCGGGCAGCGGGTGTTTCGGCGGACGTCGTCGCCGCCTGGCACGGCCACACTGAGCGGATGACGATGGCGGTCTACGGCCGCGTGACTGACGACCGACTCACCGCCGCCTCGGCGGTGTTCTCGGCAGCGATTGAGACGGCATAGCGGGCGTCAGACTGGCGGCAGGCCGTCGAGCCAGTCAGCTAGCTCGATTGGAGTGCGCGGAAGGAAGGTACCGAACACTTCAAGCTCGGGGCTTCTGACCATCTGATTTCGGGCAGCCTTGTCGGTGAAAACTGCATCGCAGTAGGGCACTGCAATGCTCAACGCGTCGATGTCATGAATGTCGTTGGTCGTCCACTTATGCCTGTTGTCCTTGTGGTACGCGGCCTTCAACGACACGGCTACGCGGGTCGATGGCATGCGGTCGGTGAAGTCGCGCGCCTTGGCCCGGTCGTCATTCAGCAGCTGGGTGATCGACGTCCCCATGGGTGCCGTGAGGCGTTCCACCATGTGCCCCAGCTCTATCTCTAATTCTCTGGCGTTTACAACGTCTCGCAGCCGTCCCTGCCGGAGCTTTGGATCGAGGTCAAGTTGCCTGACGAGATAACGCTCCTGCTCAACGCGCTTCTCCACGATGTCGCGCCACTTTTGCCGGTCGTACCCGTCGGCAAGAAGGTTGGGGTCTTCGTGGTCATCGGGTCCCGTCAGCAGCTGGCGTTCCGCCCATAGGTTCAAGGAGACCATCGGGTCAGTCCCCATATCGATGCCCATTTGTTCGCAAACATGCTTGGCCATCGCGGCTGGATCATCCGACCCCTCCATTTGAAGCCCACCGCGCTTACCGAATGCCCACAGGAGACTCGGCCCAATGAGATCGATCGGGCCTTGGGGCGCGATGCTCACACCTTCGATGTCGTTGAGCGCGGCCTCTAGTTCGAGCTGCTGAATCTGGGGGCGGCCCAACAGATAATTGAATCCGCTCAGCTCCTCCATGATCGCGACGCGCTCCCGACGTCGCTGCACGTCCCCGATGTTGTTGAGCTCGGTCGCGTGAGTTGACGAGAGCGGGAACACAGCCCGACCCTCGCTTCTGGCTCGCCGCGCCGCAGGAAGAAGCACGTCATACCCAGTCTCGGGGGGTTTCCTGCCGCAAATTCGCTCAAATTGATATACCCCAACATGTCGAGGTACACCAAGGCTGGTGGCCGGTGCGGTAACTGCAGACTGCCCGGCCAGATGACGTCGCTACTTACCTCATAAGTTGTGGCCACGGCCCGATCCTCGTTGTCGTGTCAATCAGTGCATTTCCGATGAACCATTGCCAATGGTGCGCCTCGCCACTGGGTGTCCGCAAAGGAATTTCGCGTGAGCGCCTTGGCACGCGGCGTACCGCCCCCTACTTCGACCATATTCTCGACAGCAATAGGACAAAGTTAGGACATTCGGCCCGACAACTGACCTCGCTAGCAAAACGACAAAACCCGCCTTGACCGAAGTCAAAGCGGGTTTTCTCTTGGGTGGAGCTAAGGGGATTCGAACCCCTGACCCCCACACTGCCAGTGTGGTGCGCTACCAGCTGCGCCATAGCCCCTCAAGTGGTGCCTGATGAAGCTACACCACCGGCCCCACGGTGAACAAAACGGCTGGTCAGAGGGACCCTTCCACCGGCTCGTGGCCCAACGGACAGATCGGGGTCTCTTCGTCGCCACCAGAAAGACGCGTCTCCGGCGCGAGCCACCAGCCCACCGCTGCCGCCAGCAGGACCACTCCGCCCGCGCCGAACGCCGCCGTGAACGACACGTGCTGGGCGATCTGCCCCGCGGCCAGCGAGCCGACGATGGTGCCGAGATCCGACATCATCTGGAAGGTCGCCACGGCGGTGCCGCCCCGGGCCTGATTGCCGATGATGTCCGCGACGGCGGCCTGCTGCGGCGAGATGAAGATGCCGCTCGCCGCGCCGGTCACGAACGCGATCACCAAGAACACCGGTAGCGACGTCGTCCAGCCCAGCAACACCGTCGAAACCGACGACACCGCCAGCCCGACGATCAGCAGCTTGCGCCGGCCGATCCGGTCGGACAGATGCCCACTTGGAATGACGGCACACACATTGCCGACCGCGAACACCGCCAGCACGAGGCCGGCCATGCCCGCGCTGCGGTGCAGCACGTCGACCACGAACAGCGGAACCAGCGCCACCCGCAGGCCCAGCGCCGCCCATCCGGACGCCAGATTGGACAGCAATGCAGCCTGGTAGGCGCGGTTGCGCAGCACGGTCCGCACCGACACCGTCGGCCCGGTTTCCTCTTCCCGTGCCGCCAGCGTCGAGTTCCGCAGGCTGACGAACACCACGGCCGCAGCGACAGCCAGCGCCGCGCCGTAGATGACGAACGGCACGGACAGGCCCAGCCCGGCGGTCAGGCTGCCCAGCACCGGCCCGGCCACACCGCCGATCATGAAGGCGCTGGAGAACAGGCCGGCCACCCTGCCGCGCGCGTCGAACGGCGACAACCGGATCATCAGCGCCAGGGACGACACCGTGAACATGGTCGACCCGGCACCGCCGAGAGATCGGAACAGCAGCAGCTGCCAGTAGCTTTGGGCGAAGGCACAGGCGAGCGTCGACAACGCGACGATCACGAGGCCGGTGAGATAGACGCGCCGCTCGCCGAGCTTCTGCACCAGCAGACCGCTGGGCGGCGCGAAGATCAGGCGCATGGCGGCGAACGCGGTGATGACGAACGTCGCCGCGCCGATGCTGACGCCGAAGTTGCGCGCATACGCCGGCAGCACCGGGGCGACCACTCCATAACCGAGTGCGATGACGACGTTGGCTCCGGCCAGGACCCAGATCTCGGTGGGAAGTCGGGTCGGGGCCGGACAGTCGCCCTCCGTGACAGCGTTCACCCGATAACTGTATTCACCACTTCCCGCGCCGCTTTCTGCACCTCGGCCAGGTGCTCGGACCCCTTGAAGGACTCGGCATAAATCTTGTAGACATCCTCGGTACCCGACGGCCGGGCGGCGAACCACGCGTTCTCGGTGGTCACCTTCAGACCGCCGAGCGGCGCGCCGTTGCCGGGTGCCGCCGTGAGCTTGGCAACGATCGGTTCACCGGCCAGCTCCGTCGCGGTCACCTGCTCGGCCGACAGCTTCGACAACCGTGCCTTCTGTTCGCGGTTGGCAGGCGCGTCGATGCGCGCATAGGTTGGGGCGCCGTACTTTTCGGTCAGCTCTGCGTAGCGCTGCGATGGCGACAGCCCGGTGACCGCGAGAATCTCAGAGGCCAGCAGCGCGAGGATGATGCCGTCCTTGTCGGTGGTCCAGACCGTTCCGTCGGTTCGCAGGAACGACGCCCCGGCACTCTCCTCACCACCGAATCCGATTGTGCCGCTGATCAATCCATCGACGAACCATTTGAAACCGACCGGCACCTCTACGAGCCGGCGCCCCAGCCCGGCGACCACCCGGTCGATGATCGACGAGCTGACCGCGGTCTTACCCACCGCCGCAGAACCGGGCCAGCCCGCGCGATGCGTGTACAGGTAGTCGATGGCCACGGCCAGGTAGTGATTAGGGTTCAGCAGCCCGCCGTCGGGCGTGACGATGCCGTGCCGGTCCGAGTCCGCGTCGTTGCCGGTGGCGATCTGGTAGGTCCCAGGCTCGCCGATGACTTTCTGAAGAAGACCAGCCATGGCATTCGGCGAGCTGCAGTCCATCCGGATCTTGCCGTCGGTGTCGAGGGTCATGAACCGCCACGTCGCGTCCACGAGCGGATTGACGACGGTCAGGTCCAGTTGGTAGCGCTCGGCGATGGCGCCCCAGTAATCGACACTCGCCCCACCGAGCGGGTCCGCCCCGATGCGCACACCCTCGGCGCGAATGGCGTGCAGGTCAACAACATTCGACAGATCTTCGACGTAGGCATTCAGATAGTCGTGCCGCTCCGTCGAACCCAGCGCGCGCGCCAGGGGCATCCGCTTCACGTCGCGCAATCCGTCGCGCAGAATCTCGTTGGCGCGCCTGGCAATCAGGCTCGTCGCATCGGTGTCCGCCGGGCCGCCGTTTGGCGGGTTGTACTTGAAGCCCCCGTCACGCGGCGGGTTGTGCGACGGGGTGACGACGATGCCGTCGGCGAGATCGCCTTCGCGCCCGCGGTTGAAGGTCAGGATCGCGTGGCTGACCGCCGGGGTGGGCGTGTAGCGGTCGGCGGTGTCGATCATCGCGACGACCTCGTTGCCGGCCAGCACTTCGAGCGCCGTCACCCAGGCCGGCTCGGACAGGGCGTGGGTGTCGCGACCGATGAACAACGGCCCGGTGGTGCCCTGCGCGGCTCGGTATTCGACGATCGCCTGCGTGGTGGCCAGGATGTGCGGCTCGTTGAACGCCGCGTCGAGGCTCGACCCGCGGTGACCTGAAGTGCCGAACACCACCTGCTGGTCGACATTCTCAGGGTCCGGCACCACCGTGTAGTAGGCGGTGACCACATGGGCCACGTCGATCAGGTCGTCTGGCTGGGCCGGTTGGCCGGCGCGCGGGTTGGCCGTCATGAGCTCGATTCTGCTACCGGTTCTCCCCCGGCGTGCACCTGTCGGCGTTCGGCCACCATACTTTTGCCTTATGTTCGGCCACGACAACCGAGAATTGGCCGCCGTCTTCATCGGGGGCGCCATCGGCACCGTCGCGCGTGCCGCTCTGGCCGTCTTCGCCGTGCCTCATCCCGAGCACTGGCCATGGCCTACGTTCGTCGTCAACATCGTGGGCGCGTTCCTGCTCGGGTACTTCACGACCCGACTCCTGGAGCGACTGCCTGTGTCGAGCTATCAGCGCCCACTGCTCGGCACCGGCGTGTGTGGCGGCCTGACCACGTTCAGCACCATGCAGGTCGAGACGGTCCGGATGCTCGAGCACGGCGCCTACGGGCTGGCCGCGGGCTACACGGTGGCAAGCATCGTCGCGGGCCTGGCTGCGGTGTACCTGGCCACGGTGCTGGTGCGGCGAGTCCGGGTGCGGGCATGACGGCGGTCATCTGGCTCGGCGTGGCCCTCATCGGCGGCGTGGGCGCGGTGACGCGTTTCCTGGTGGACCGCGCGGTGTCGAAGCGCAAGAGCAGCAGCTTCCCGTACGGCACGTTCGTGGTGAACCTCAGCGGCGCCTGGCTGCTCGGCTTCTTCGGCGGACTCGCGTTGAGTCCCAACGTCGCCCTGCTGGCCGGGACCGCATTCGTCGGCGCGTATACGACGTTCTCGACGTGGATGCTGGAAACCCAGCGCCTCGGGGAGGAACGGCAGGTCTGGTTCGCCCTGGCCAATATCGTGGCGAGCGTGGTGCTGGGCCTCGCCGCCGCAGCGCTCGGATTGTGGATGGGCGGCTTACTGTGAACGACTCCGCGGACTACCTGAAACTCACGACGTACTTCGGTGAGCGACAACGTATCTCCCGTCGCTTCGCTCGCCCCGGCCGCCACGAGGGCCGATTCCTGGCCGAGGAGTTGCTCGACCTCTACGGCGCCGAGAACGTTGCCACCAGTGTCCTGCTGCGTGGAATCGCCGGATTCGGGCCGCGGCACCAGCTGCGCACCGACCAGAGCCTGAGTCAGTCCGAGGACCTGCCGGTGGCCATCGCCGCGGTGGATACCGCCGACAAGATCGCGGGGCTGGCCGAGCGGACCGTGGAGCTGACGACCCGCGGACTCATCACGCTCGAACGTGCGCGCCTCATCACCACGACGAGCCTCGGCGAGCACACCAAACTCAGCGTCTACGTCGGGCGCCAGCACCGGATCAACGGCCGTCCCGCCCACATCGCGGTGTGCGACCTGCTACACCGCAGCGGATTCGCCTGCGCGTCGGTGTTTCTCGGGGTCGACGGCACGGTCCGCGGCCGCCGCGAGCGGGCCCGGTTCCTGAACACCAACACAGACGTTCCGGTGATGATCATCGCGGTCGGCGACGGTGCCCGCGCCGCCGCGGTGTTACCCGAATTGGAGCGCTTGCTGCCCAACCCCTTGGTGACCGTGGAGCGGGCCGAGCTGTGCAAACAGGCCGGGACGCTGCTGGCCCGCCCCGGCGCGCTACCGTCCCATGACGCCAATGGAACTCCGTTATGGCAGAAGCTGATGATCCATACGGCCGAAGACACCCTGCACGACGGCGAACCGGTACACCGGGAGATCGTCCGGCGCCTGCGCGCCAACGAGAACAGCCGCGGCGTCACCGTCCTACGCGGCATCTGGGGCTTCCACGACGGACGGATACCTCACGGCGACAAGCTCTTTCAACTCGGGCGCCAGGTTCCAGTCACGACGATCGTGGTGGACAGCCCCGAGAACATCGCTGCCGCATTCGATCTCATCGATGAGGTGACCACGATTCACGGAGTGGTCACCTGCGAACGGGTGCCTGCGTTGGTTTCCGTCGACGGCGGAAACCAGTCAGGCGGGATGGCGCTCGGCCGCTTCAGCTGACGGTCAGCGCTTGACCAGATTCACCAGGAATTCGATGGTGACGATCGGATCGACGGCGAGCAGACCGGCCGGCGGCGGCGGCGGGGCGATCCCGTAATCGGCGAAGGTGACGGGAATTTGCCCCACGGCGACCACCCCGCTACCCGACCGCTGCACTTCCAGCCGCACCGCCACCTGCCGGCTGACGCCTTTGAGGGTGAGTTGCGCCGACACCTCCAGGGTGGTGGGCGTGCCGTCGCCGGAGACGGCGGACAGGTTGACCGGATCGAGCACAGCGAGCTTGGCTGTCGGGAACTGCGCGGCGTCCATCACGTCGGTGCTGCGGAACTTGTCGTCCCGGCCGCGGTGCGCCGACTGCATGGTCCCTACGTCGACGACGAAGCTCGCCGCCTGCAAGTTGCCGCCCGCAACCGTGGCGTCGCCCCTGACCGAATTGGTCCGCCCGGTGACGATGACGGTTTCCCACAAGAGTTTTTGCCGGGCGCGGTAACCGGCCTGGGTGCGTTTGGCTTCGTCATCGGGGCCTGCACTCACCACCCATTTGCCGTCGAGGTTCGTGCTGGCCGGACGCGTCGTCGGCAGGCTCAGCACCGGTGCCGGCAGGCCCTCCATCTGGGTTCGGTAGAACCAGGGTCCGGCGCACACCCCCACGACGGCGAGCACTGCCAGCAACAGCAGAAGCCTTTTTGCCACTCCCTCTATATACAGGGCGGGTGCGACGTCAGCTGGATGGGCGCGCCAGCGCGTAGAGAGCCATCCTGCGGTTGGCCATGTCATGCTCACCGAGGAATTCGGCGCCACCGTGCTCGACCAGCCGGCGCGCACCGACATTGCGATGGTCGGGATCGAACATCACCCGGCGGCAGGACGGGACCAGTTCGAACAGACTCGTCAACAACTGGGGCATCAGCGTCGGTCCGAGTCCGCGGTTCACGAAGCGCTCGTCAGCGATCGCGGCATGCAGTCCCAAGTCATAGGGATCGGCATCGTATCGAGGAGCGATGGAATCCTTCGCTGCCCAGTACAGCTCGAGGTAGCCCATGGCCTTGTCCTGGTAACTCACCAACAGCGGCCGCGAGTACTCACCCTCGAGCTGTGCCTGAAGATGCCGCCGCCACCATTGCGGCGGCCGGTCATACTCCCAGGCCTCGGCCAGATGCGGACGATTCATCCATTCGGACAGCATCTCGGCGTCGGCTTCGGCATCGACAAGACGCACTGCCCACGGGCTTGCGAGCCGTGGAACGGGTGGGGCGCCCACTGCTCGCACCTCAGCGGACACTGACGTCAACTCGCGCGGCAGGACCGGCCCCTGATCAATCTCGGTCATTTCAGCGGCCAGCCTACCCGATCTGCTTAGGTTAGCTTTGCCTACATCCAATCGCCTGTTGCTTCGCTACGCGCCTGTATGCGCGGGCGTCGGCCTGCCGGCCCAGGGTCCGAAAACATGCACCGAAAGCGCAAGACGGACCCTGTAACGCTCAGCCACCCAAGGTCGATAGAGCTGCTAACGTAGTCATCAATCACTTTGGTCGCATCGGTTAGCTGGTGCGGGAGGGGAATACACCATGTCTTTCACCACTCGGATGATGGTCGGCGCAGGTTCTGCATTGGTGGCGGTCATGGCCAGCGGCGCTGTCGCGACCGCCCAGCCGGACCCCACCCCGATCATGTACTCGACCTGCACCTACCCGCAGGTGATCGCCGCGCTGACCGCGCTCGACCCGGGTGCCGCCGCCGAGC
This sequence comes from Mycolicibacterium aubagnense, assembly GCF_010730955.1. Lineage (NCBI taxonomy): Bacteria > Bacillati > Actinomycetota > Actinomycetes > Mycobacteriales > Mycobacteriaceae > Mycobacterium > Mycolicibacterium aubagnense. Next base: position 1,460,964 of record NZ_AP022577.1, read on the forward strand.
TGCAGGCAAACCCGATCGGCGTCGGCTACCTGCACCAGCTGATCGCCTCCGGTCCGCAGCAGCGCAAGGCCCTGATCACGCGGGCGTACAGCACCCCGGGTGCCGCTGGGTACACCGACCTGGTGCTGAACGTCGCGAACACCTGCAACAACTTCTGATCCCAGAAGCAAAAACAACGCAGCTCAATCCTTCGGGATCGAGCTGCGTTGTGCTTTCTGGCGGTACGCGCCGGTGGTCAGAATCCGCGGTGCGAGCCCCGGACCGCGGCCACAGCCTCGTCAGGTCCGGTAAAGGTCACCTGCGCGGGTCCACGGCCCGCCGCGAAGAGCAGTAGCTCGCCAGGCGCGCCGGTCACCGTCACCTCGGCGCCGCGGCCGACAGCAGCCAGGCGGCGGCCCTCGGGGGTCACAAGGGTGATCCGCGCCGGCGAGTTCCGCATCCCCATCCGCGCCATGTTCGCCACCTGTCCCGCCAGCGCCGACACCAGGCGCTCGTCGAGCTCGCGCGGCTCCCAGGTCGGCTGGGCCCGGCGGACGTCCTCGTTGTGGATGAACATCTCGGCGACGTTGACAAATGGGTCGAGCAGTTTGAATGGCGAGTACAGCGGCGGACCCGCGGCAATCATGTCCACCAGCTTTTCCCAATCGGTCGACGCGGTCACCTGCGCCTGCACCCGATCGGTGTAGCCGGCCAATTGCGGCACCAGAATGCCGGGCGCGGCATCGAGCCGGCGTTCCCGCACCACCAGATGCGCGGCGAGATCGCGGGCGTTCCAGCCCTCACACAAGGTCGGCGCATCAGGCCCGTGCACGCGCAGGGATTCGACGAGTGCGGCGCGTTCCCGCTGGGCGGCTGTCATGCGGTGAGTCTAGGTCGGACGGCGCCGCGCGAGCATTGCGACGCGAGTCACCATCGCTGGGCAAACGCCAGGTGAACGGTCGCGACGCGGTTACAGATGGGTACCCATCCGCGCAGCAGGGGTCTCAACAACCCCATTGATAACTATGGTCACAAAAGCCCCTCGCTGGCGTCCGAGCGCCGCCCGCCATCCGAAAGGTGTGACCGTGTCGCCGCGTCCTCGACTTGCATCGGTGGCTTTGACGGCCGCCGTCGTTCTCGGTGGAGCGGTAGGCATCGCACCGCCCCGCGCAGCAGCGGAACCGTGCACCGGTCCCAATGCCGGCATGCTGCCGCCGAACGGGGTGCCGTCGAGTGGCGTCATGCGGCCGACGAACGGCGGCCACCGACCGAGCAATGCGAACGACAAGGCACCGCTGCCGACACTCGGCAAACTGTCGCGATCACTGCTCAGCGTCTTCACCCAGGGCACCGTGCAGCAACAGGCCGGTGTGCTACCCGGCACACCTCGCGTGCCACAGCCACCGGTCCAACAACGCGTGGCGCAGCCTGCTCCCGCTGCGGCGCAACCCCAGCCCGGAGCACAACCGGCGCCACCCATCGATGCGGGCACCACGTCGTTGGTCGGCTGGGTGACCGGCGACCAGAGCGCGGGCGGCGACACCCTGCAGCGGTTCGGCATCTCCGGCACCGACCTCGGCATCATGTGGGACAACGGCGACCCGGTGAACAACCAGGTCCTGATGATGTTCGGGGACACGTACGGCTATTGCGCCACCCCCAACCAGCAGTGGCGCTACAACACCATGTTGCGCACCAGCGACCGCACGCTGTCGCACGGCGTCCACGTCCCGCCCGGCTCGGTGACCAACCCCTATTCGGGCTCCCCCGAGTGGCAGCCGAACCTCGCCAAGCAAACCATCCCCACCATTCGCTGGGCGCCCGTCGAGAAGGGCATCATCCCGACTTCCGGTGTCTCCGTGGGCAAGACGCAATACGCCAGCTTCATGTCGATCAAGAACTGGGATAGCACCGGTCAGTGGACGACGAACTACTCGGCGATCGCCGTCTCCAACGACAACGGCCAGAACTGGGGTGTGTACCCGAGCAGTGTCCGGCCGATGTCGCCGGACAGCGTGTCCCAGGTCGCCTACCTACCCGGCAACGAGAACTTCCAGCAGGGCGCGTTCCTCAAGGGCAATGACGGGTACATCTACTCGTACGGAACCCCTTCCGGCCGAGCCGGATCCGCGTACATATCACGGGTGCCGCAGAATCTGTTGCCGGACATGAGCAAGTACGAGTACTGGAACAACGAGAGCCAGTCGTGGGTGCCCAACAACCCCGGTGCGGCGTCACCGATCATCCCCGGCCCGGTCGGCGAGATGTCGGTGCAGTACAACACCTACCTCAAGCAGTACCTGGTGATGTATTGCAACAACCTGTCCGACGTGGTGATCCGCACCGCGCCGACACCGCAAGGACCTTGGGGCCCAGAACAATTGGTGGTGTCTTCTCAGCAGTTCCCGGGTGGCGTCTACGCGCCTTACCTGCACCCGTGGTCCAACGGCCGCGATCTGTACTTCACGCTGTCGCTGTGGTCGGCGTACAACGTGATGCTGCTGCACACCGTACTGCCCTGAGCCAGTTCGGCTTTGACGTTCAATCGAGGGTGGCTGGGAAACCGACAGGCAGCGGCGCGCCGAATCCCGGTGGCGACAACCGCACCAACAGTCACGGCGCGATCCTGGCACTGCCATGATCGCTGTGCTACCAAATCGCAACGCCGGCCTGAGGATGACTAGGAGCTCGGTGGCGGGGTGGCCGCCGGCCCCAGCAGATCAGCGCGGCTGTTCGACGAGGTGCGCCGCCACCGCCCGTACAGCGGCAGCTCACGCAACGACTCTCCACCGACGCCCCACCGTCGAGCGACGAAGCGCATGACGGTCCGCACGTAGCGGTTCGTCTCCGAGTACCAACGCCATTCGTACAGCCGACCGGCCTGCAGCCAGTGCGCGAGCGCCTCGGACTCGACGCCCTGCAGATACGGCCGGACCCAGGTGACCAGCACCCAAGCCTGCCCCGCCGCGCCGCCAGGAAGCCGAAAGGTCCATTCGATCGGATCGTCACCGGCAATCATGGTGGGGCGCAACGGGGGTGGTGGCGGCTCAGCGCCCTGGCCGCCAGACAACTGCACCGACACGTTGTGGAACACGGCCGGCCCACCGACCTCGAACCGCACGGTGTAGCCATCAGCCGCGTCGCGGTCGACGGAGAACGCCGCCAACCCGCCGACGGCGACATAGCGCGCGAACACCAATCCGCTGACGACCATGACAACTCGGCGTACCGCAAGCAGCACGGTGAACGTCGCGACCGTCACCGCGACGACACCCCACACCAGATCCACCCGCACAGCGTGGCAGAGCGTCAGCGGCCCGTCATGGCAATGGCGGACGTGCCGCTCAACCGGCCGGCGTGGCCTTCGCCAGTTCGTGCAGAAGGGATAACGACAGGAAGGTCATCGGCCCTACGTTCTCGAACTTGCTGCCGACGTTGCCGGCGATGCCGCCCTGGATGGCGAGTTCGCTGATGAGGTCGAGTTTGAGCTGCGGGCTGCCTTCGCTGAAATCGAGGTCGGCCAGATCCACCCAGACGATGTTGGGCCGCGTCGTGGATTCATAGACGTACCGTTTGTTGGTCAGGTCCAGGACTACCTGCCAGATGGTCTGCGAGGCATCCGGCTTGCCGGGATCCGGGATCCGGAAGGGCTGCGCCGCGTTGCGGATCACCGAGAACATGCTCGCGATCGCATCCACCTGGCTGGACGGCGTGGGCAGCCGACCGGCGTAATAGGTGGCTCGCGCGAACCTGTCGGAGGCCAACGTGGAACCCGGCAAGGGCTCGGTGCCACCGAGGCCGTCGAAGTTCTTCACCAGCTCGAGCTGCTGTTCGAAGGTGGGCGAGTTCGTCATCACCCGAAAGTCCTTGCTGTGGTAGACCTTCGGCTCACCATCGAGGTACTCGATGATCGCCGAGTCACCGGTGGCGTCATCGAGCGCCAGATGGATGGTGGGCGGGTCACCACCGGTGGGGTCAGCCATCTGGACCACCTGCACGTTGGTCTCGCCGATCCACGCGACCGCCTCGGCCACTGTCGCGAAGTTGTCGAGGAAATACTGCAGCCAGATCGCCTGACTCAGCTGGGTCCGGGTGTCATCCGGTGTCCCGTAGGTGGATTCGGCCAGCCACAGCACGTGCCCGGCCAGGCCGGCCTCGTTGATGCCGTCGACCGAGATGATGTCGAAGGCGGTGGCGATCACGCTGCCGAACTTGGAGGTCCAGGTCAGCTTGCCGGCGACCCCGTCATCGCGGGTCACGCCGCGGGGCTGCTTCCACAAGTTCGTCATGAGGTCTCTGTGAAAGTCCATGTTGCGGCCGACCAGAACCGCATCGCCTGCGTCGGGCCAGATCACTCGGGTGCACACTGGAGGAAGCCTAACCTTCCTCGTGGCAGGTGCAGCGCATGACAGCACGACTCGGCGCGGTGAAACATGCGCTCACGCAGGCCCTCTGGTGATCTACGTCAACACGTCAACGAACACCTGGCTGACACACCGGGCTGCCGAAGGCGCCGAAGCGCACAGCACTAGGCCCAGCGGTTCGCAAGCAACTTGAAACTCGGAAGATCGTCCAACGACACCAGTGCCTCATAGATCCGCCGGTACTCGGTGCTGGCAATCCGCCACGAACCGTCCTCATCCTTGCTATACGTGTCCGAGTAATAGCCCGAGCCGCGGATCATCGCGTGCCCCGGCACGATCACGGTGTCCTCGAAGACCCACGAACCGTGCGCGGTGGTGTCGGAGTCCATCTCGATCTCGGGGTGGCTGGCGATGTGCGTCGTGATGATTCCGTTGTCGAGATTCGTCCGCATGAAGTCAACGACGTCGGATCGCCCCGTGTAGTGCACCGGTTCTCCCATGGCATGCGTGCCATAGCGGGTCACGACATCTGAAGCGAGACAATCACCGAAGGCATCCCACTCCTTGAGGTCCAAGGTCCGAAAGTACCGGTATTTGAGTTGACGAATGTCTTCGATTGCCGCCGAGTTGCCCATGACGCGACACTAGAACACGTTTCAGTTCTTGTAAACGCATGCCAGCAACATGACGATACCGGCACTACGGCACGTCTCTGCCGAGCCTGGACCCCGTCCGCAGAGAAACTCCAGCTGCCGGCGCCCCTGGCGGCGACCCGGATCTGACGTCACGTAAAAACCATTGCCCCACAATTCATTTCATCCTCGACGAGGCAAGTTCCCCCCTTATGATCGATGTCATGGCACAAAAATTCGCGTCAGCTGACAAAGTCGATCTACCGGGGTTGGTCGACTTCGTCCGAGACAGACACCACATGATCTTGACGACGTTTCGCGCGAACGGTTCGCTGCAAAGCTCGCCTGTCACCGGCGGTTTGGATGCTTCTGGCCGCGTGGTCATCGCAAGCTATCCGCAACGAGCCAAGTGTGTGAACATTCGCCGCCGGCCCACCGCCAGCGTGCTCGTACTCTCGGACGAATTCAACGGCGCCTACGTGCAGATCGATGGAGGCGCTGAAGTCATCGATCTTCCCGATGCCATCGAATTGCTCGTCGATTATTACCGCACGATCGCTGGCGAGCATCCGAATTGGCCCGAGTACCGGCAGGCCATGGTCGACCAGGGAAAGTGCTTGATCCGGATCACGCCAAGCCGCTGGGGACCGCTGGCGACGGGCGGTTTCCCGCCGGCACGCTGACCGTGGTTCGCGGGCTCGTTCTACATATCGGGCGACATCTGGCCAGCTCACGTCGCGCCCGACTGGAGTAAGCACCCGTCAGTTACGGGTGTGCCGCTAGCCCATGGCCTAAGATTCTGGGGTGCCCGACATGGACCGCCGCAGCGTCGCGAAGTTGATTGGCCTGGGCGTGGCAGCGGCCGCGCTGCCCTCCCCGAAGGCCTACGCCGAGCCGATTCCGGTTCGGCCTGGCCCTGGAACCGGCCCGGCCGCGCCCGCAGCGCCCGCCGGCCAGTCAGCCGGTCCGGCGATGCTGTTCCAAGACGAATTCAACGGCCCCGCCGGCGCGCCGCCGGACCCGGCTTGGTGGTCCATCGTGCCCGCGCGTGAGGTCATCAGGAATCCCGTCGAATGGGACCAGCCGTACAACATGGGCCGTTACGTGACCGACCAGGAGCACGTATTCCAGGACGGAAAGGGCAACCTCGTCATCCGGGCCACCCGCGGCCCCGGCAATAACATCCAGGAGCGTTACGCCAGCGCCAAGATCATCGGTAACTGGCGCGGCGGAATCGGCACCACCTGGGAGGCTCGCGTCAAGCTGAACTGCCTGACCGACGGCGCCTGGCCGGCCTTCTGGTTGCTCAATGACGATCCCGTCCGCGGCGGTGAGGTCGACTTGGTGGAGTGGTACGGCAACCGGGACTGGCCATCGGGCACCACCGTGCATGCCCGGTTGGACGGCACGTCGTTTGCCACCGACCCGCACCCGATCGACGGCGGCTGGCACACCTGGCGGGTGACCTGGCAGCCAACCGGTATGTACTTCTGGAAGGACTACACGCCGGGCATGGAGCCGTTTTTCACGGTGCCGGCCAACTCACTGGACGACTGGCCATACAACGATCCCGGTTACACCCTGTTCCCGGTGTTCAACCTCGCTGTCGGTGGCTCCGGCGGGCGTGAGCCCGGTGGGGGCACATACCCCGCCGAGATGCTGATCGACTGGATCCGCGTCTTCTGATCACGGCCGCGGTGCTGGCGGCTGCGCGTCATTACGGGGCCCTCGACGAGGTCGCGTGGGCCTGTCGGCAACCTTCGCGACGCGGAAACCGGTTCCACCCCAACGGATTTACCCACCTTGGAGGCGGCTGTGCGCTCGCTGAGCCACACAGATATCCTTCAAGGCGAAATCGTCATCAGCAGGGGGTTGCCATGCGCTGGCCATCGCTTCTCGTCATGCCAGTTCTTGCGGTAGGAATCGCTGCGCCGGCACACGCCGACGACGACGGTTTCCTCGAAAGAGTCCGCCTCGACTACTTCTCTCGGTCGTTCACCGATGCCCAGCTATTGGCCGAGGGGTACAAAGTGTGCAGCATGAGCGGCCGGGCGAGCGATGACCAGCTCTACAACATGGTGGCTTCGGATCTCGGAATCTCCGAGAACGGGGCGATGAATGTCGTTGTCAAAGCACAAGTCTGGCTAGGCTGCTAACGTCGCCGCGCGGAAAGAAAACAGGCCAGGCCCCGTAGGGCCTGGCCTGTCGTTATTCCGGTGGAGCTGCCGGGAATTGAACCCGGGTCCTACGGCATTCCCTCAAGACTTCTCCGTGCGCAGTTCGCTATGCCTCTACTTGGATCTCCCGGTCACGCGAACAAGCCGAGATGACGATCCCAGTCGCTGTTTGATGTCCCCACGGGCCCCGCGACCGGCCCCGTGGGTGGGTCCCTCTAGTCGATGCCAGGGTCCGGGCCGAGGGCATTCCCGGTCTGACAGACACGCGGTCGCTACTTAGGCAGCGAGGGCGTAGTCGCGCTGATGAGAATCGGCGCTTAATTGGTTACAACGACGCTTACGGTGGTCTCTTGCCTGCACCGGCACGCTTCCCTTGATTCGATGCGCGAAGTCGAAACCGTTCAGCCCCTCGCACCCCCGCCGACTTTCGGCAGGACACTCCATCATACCGGTTGCTCCGACAAGCTCCACCGAATATCCCACCGCGGCCAAATGACCAGGTCAGATGACGTAACCCAGGTTCTCGACGATGCGCCGCCCGACTTCGGCGTCACCCTCGAGCTCGATACCCACCGGCCGCACCGCGCCCAGCGGCCGTCCGCCGCACAGCCGCGTGAACTGCCAGCCGTCCATCCGGATCACCGTCGTCGGCTCGGCGTCCCCGAAGTCGGGCACGACCGCGGCGCGGCCGTCGACCGCGACCCGGATGGTGCGCGCCATGGGCCCGGTCAGCTCGATCGCGACCCGCGATCCATCAGGGGCTCCCCCGCGCTTGGCGACGACGAACCCCATCATGGTCTCGATCTCGTCGAGCGACAGCCGTGCTTCCGGCTTCTGCAACGCCGCGTCCGATGCCGGGCGGGCGACGGACTCACGGATGTCCTGTTCGTGCATCCACGAGTCGAACGTCCGGATCCGCATGAACCGACCGACACTGTCCTGGCCGGCCGGGGTCATCGTGGGGGTGTTCCACTCCTCGTCAGACATCGCGGTCAGCGTGGCCTTCCGGTCACCGGTCACGGCGCGGAACTTCTCCAACAACTCGGCGCTCGACAGCGGACCCATCGAGCGGGTCCAGCACTCGTTCATCACGCCGATGGGGTTGTGTACGTGGTCCAGCTCGGCGAAATCGATGTCGGCCTCCGGCACGGGCTCACCCTTGAGCATCAACTCGGTGCCGATGATGTGCGCGACGACATCCCGGACATGCCAGCCGGGCAGCTCGGTCTGCGTGGTCAGCAGTTCTGCCTCGGAGATGGTGGACAAGAGTTGGTCCAGGTCGTCCCACACCCCGAAGAGAGCGGGGAGAACATCGGACTTCTCCAGGACAGTGACGGGACGAGTTGAGCTGCTCACCGGCTGACCGTACGACGACCGCCCCGCCGCGGACAGCGAATTGCGCGATGCGTCTCAATCAATGGTCATGCGACGATGGCCGAATGGGCGACGACCGGGCCGAAGCGCAACGCCTGCGGGACATCACAGTGATCCGGAGGGTGCGGGACCGGATCGACCGGGAGTACGCCAAGCCGCTGAATGTCGAAGATCTGGCCCGTGGCGCGCACATGTCAGCCGGCCACCTCAGCCGCGAGTTCAAGCGCATCTACGGTGAGTCACCGTACTCGTACCTAATGACGCGACGCATCGAACGGGCCATGACGCTGCTGCGGCGCGGTGACCTCAGCGTGACGGATGTCTGCTTCGCCGTTGGCTTTTCCTCACTGGGCACGTTCAGCACGCGGTTCACCGAGCTGGTCGGGGTGGCGCCCAGTGTGTATCGCCGCGACCATTCGCAGGCGGCCAACGGCATTCCCGCTTGCCTGGCGAGGCAAGTCACCAGACCGATCAGGAATCAAGAAGCACCGCCACACTGACCGGCACTAGCGTTGCGGGCATGGACATCTCCATTCACTACGCATTCCTGCCCCACACCGACGCCGAGGCCGCGCTGAAGTTCTACCGCGACGACCTCGGCTTCGAGGTGCGCAAAGACGTTGGCTACCAAGACATGCGGTGGATCACCGTCGGCCCGCCCGGGCAGCCCGGCACATCGATCGTGCTGCACCCGCCCGCCGCGGACCCCGGCATCACCGACGACGAACGTCGCACCATCCTGGAACTGATCGCCAAGGGCTCCTACGGCGCCGCCCTCACGCTGGCCACCGATGATCTCGACGCGCTGTTCGCACGCTTGGAGGCCGCCGGCGCCGACGTCCTGCAAGAACCCACCGACCAGGATTACGGCGTGCGCGACTGCGCATTTCGCGATCCGACCGGCAACCTGATCCGGATCAACCAGCTGTAGTTCAACCGGCTACCCGGCGGCGATCATCGCGACCGAGCCAAGTGCCAACGCCATGCCGACGGCCTGCCAGGCCCGCACGCGTTCCTTGAGCACCACCATGGCCAGCGCGACGGTCGCCGCCGGATAGAGGGAAATCAACACGCTCGCCAACGACAGCATCGAGGCCTGCAGCGCCAGCAGCATCCCCACGTTCGCGATGACGTCGAGCGCCGCCGCGACCAGGGCGAGCTTCACCGGAAGTCCGCGCGGCAGAGCGAAATTGCGGGTCGCCAAGGCGGCGACCATCACCACGGCGGTGGCCGCGAACCGGGCGAACACCAACGGCCAGAGCTTCGCATCGTGCGGCACCTGATGGATCACGGCGAAGCTGAGCCCGAAGGTCAATCCTGAACCGATGGTCAGCCAGGCGACCTTGGCGGTGAACCGGTGCGGCGTCTCGTCCTCATCGGTGGCCTGCGCACTCACCAGCGCGACCGCGACCAACGCCAGCGCGATCCCGGCGATCGCCACCCCGCTGGGCCGCTCTCCCATCGCGACCCCGACGACGATCGGCCCCGCCGACACCAGGATCGCGGTCAGCGGTGAGACGACCGATATCGGTCCGGAGCCCAGTGCCGCGTAAAACCACCAGATGCCGAACGCCTGCAGCACGCCGCACAACACGCCCCAGGCCACCGCACTCGACGAAACCTGGCCGCCGACAACGCACGCCATCACCGTCAGCAGCACGCCGGCGACGGGGTAAGACACCAGCACAACCCGCAGCGCCGCCACGCGCCGCGCCGCGATACCACCGACGAAATCGCTGATGCCATAGCCCAGCGCCGACAACAGCGCGAGCAGGACCCCGGTCAGCTCCTGCCCTTGAGGCGTCGACCCGTCTCGCGGGTGATCTCACGCTGCGCGTCGCGCTTGGCGATGTCCTGGCGCTTGTCGTGCGCTTCTTTACCGCGGGCCAGCGCCAACTCGACCTTGACCCGGCCGTCGGAGAAGTACAGCTTCAGCGGCACCAGGGTGAAGTTGCCGTCCCGCAGCTTGCCGACCAGCATGTCGATCTGCCGCCGGTGCAGCAACAACTTTCGGTTGCGGCGCGGTGCGTGATTGGTCCAGGTGCCGTGGTGGTACTCGGCGATGTGGAGATTGCGCAACCACACCTCGCCGTCGTCGACGGTGGCGAACGCGTCTGCCAACGACGCCAGGCCCTCGCGCAGGCTCTTCACCTCGGTACCGACCAGAGCGATACCCGCCTCGTAGGTGTCGATGATCGAATAGTTGTGTCGCGCTTTGCGGTTGGTGGCGACGACGGCGTTGTTGCCCGACTTGTCCTTGTCGGCGTCTTTCTTCTTTGTCATCGCTATCGCCTTATGTACGCGCGCAGCGTGGCGTACGCGGTGATGCCGGACATGCCGAGCCCCAACAACAACATCCACGGCGCGCAGAAGACGAGGACGTCGGCGTAGTCGACCTTGGCGATCAACCCCGCTTGATAGAACTGGTTGAGCACATCCTCGAGGAACATCGCCCGCACGATGATCAACCCGATCACGGCAAGTACCACACCGATCAGTGCGGCGAGCAACGCTTCGACGAAGAATGGCAACTGCGTGTACCAACGCGAGGCGCCGACCAGCCTCATGATGCTGATCTCGGTGCTGCGGGTACGCGCGGCGATCAGCACGGTGTTGGCGATCAACAGGGTCGCGGCGATGGCTTGGACCAGCGCCACGGCGAAGGCCGTCGCGCTGATGCCATCGAGGATTCCGAACAGGCGGTCCACCAACTCTTTCTGGTCGGTCACCTGGCGCACGCCGGGGCGGCCGCGCAGCGCGTCTTCAAATCCCTTGTGCTGCTCCGGATTGTCGAGCTTGACGACGAACGAGGCCGGGAACGCCTTCTTGCTGGCGTAATCCTTGAACGCCGGAATTCGGCGGACCGCGTCGTCGTACGCCTGGTCCCGGTTCATGTACCGGACCGACTTGACGTCCTTGCGGTCGTCGATCAGCTTGCGCAGCGACTTGCACGGGTCGGCTTCGCAGTTGGGGTCGTTGGACGAGACGTCGTCGGTCAGGAAGACCTGGCTCTCCACGCGGTCCAGATAGATCTGCTTGGACTGGTCGGCCAGGCGCACGATCAACAAACCACCACCGAACAGACCGATGGAGATGGCGGTCGTCAAGATCATGGCGACCGTCATGGTGACGTTGCGACGAAATCCGGTCAGGACTTCATTGACAAGAAAGCCGAAGCGCACTTAGCGATCCATTCCGTAGACGCCGCTCTGCTCATCACGGATGAGGCGGCCGAGTTCGAGTTCGATGACGCGCTGACGCATCGAGTCGACGATGTGATGGTCGTGGGTGGCCATCACGACCGTCGTACCGGTGCGGTTGATCCGCTCCAGCAGGTCCATGATGTCGTTGCTCGTCTCGGGGTCCAAGTTTCCGGTGGGTTCGTCGGCCAGCAGCACCAGCGGCCGGTTGACGAAGGCGCGCGCGATCGCGACGCGCTGCTGCTCGCCACCGGACAGCTCACCGGGCAGCCGGTTGGCCTTGCCCGACAGGCCCACCATCTCCAGCACGTCGGGCACGATGCGGTTGATGGTGTCCGGACGCTTGCCGATCACCTCGAGCGCGAACGCCACGTTCTCGAACACCGTCTTCTGCTGCAGCAGCCGGAAATCCTGGAACACGCAGCCGAGCACCTGGCGCAGGCTCGGGATGTGCCGGCTCGGCAGCTTGTTGACGTGGAACTTCGAGACCCGGATGTCACCTGAGGTCGGCACCTCGGCACCGAGCAGCAGACGCATGAACGTCGACTTGCCGGAACCGGACGGACCGATGAGGAAGACGAACTCACCCTTGTCGATCTTGAGCGACACATTGTCCAGGGCTGGGCGTGCCGAAGACTTGTAGTTCTTGCTCACGTGGTCGAGGGTGATCATCACGGCACGCCAGTGTAGTCGGACGCTGAGGTGTGACGGGTGAGGCTGATGCCGCTAGCTCGCCGCCGGTGCCGCGCCGGGCGAAATGACGGTGGTCGTGACGGGGCCGTCGGGCGGCGCCGCAGCCGGGAGCGGGCCGGGCGCCGGAGCGGGTGCCGGAGCCGGCGGTGGAGGCGGGGCCATGCCGGGCAGCACCGGCAGCGTGAGCGGCGGCAGGATGCCCGGAGCGGGAGTGATGACGGTCGTGGTGGGCGGCACCGACGGGCTCGACGTGGTTGTACTGGTGGTGCTCGGCGTGCTGGTCGTCGTCTCGGTCGTCTCGGTCGTATCGGTGGTGGTCTCCGTCGGCGTCGGCCGGTACGTCGTCCTCGGGCGCGGGTTCACATCGGTACGCGGCACCCAGGTGTACTCGGGGTTGGGCACGAAGCCGGGCGGCACCACCGCGGGCGGCGGTGTCGGCGGTGGTGGTGGCGGCGCATAGGTCTGATGTAGCCAGTACGCCACGAAGAAGGCCACGACCAGGGCGGCCGTCGACGTCCGCACCCGCCCGAGGATGTACGCGGGCCAGGCGCGGTCAGCGTGTTTGACCGCGATGCGGGACAACGCATTCATCGTGGTCCGTCCCCCGGCCCCTGGGTCTTGTCTTCCGCGCCGCCGACCGTGGCGGGATGGACCATGACTTCCACCTCAGGTTTGTGTTCGGCAGGACTCTCGATGCCGACTCGGCCCAGCCCGGCGACGACCATGACGCGCAGCCGGCGGCCGACCTCGAACTGCTTGCCGGGCAGCGTCCGCGCCACCATCCGCAGGTTCACGGTGTCGAGTTCGATGCTCTCCACGCCCATCAGCTGGGGCTTGTCCAGGAGCAGCGCGCGCAACTGGAGGTCCTCCATCGCACGTTCGCACACCCGGTTCAGCACGTCGTTGACCTTGCCCAGGTCGGCGGTCGTCGGCACCGGGATGTCGACCACCGCGCGCGCCCAGTCCTTGGACAGGTTGACGGTCTTGGCGATCTGCCCGTTCGGGATCGTGTAGACCTCGCCGTCGCTGGAGCGCAGCTTGGTGACGCGCAGCGTGACGTCTTCGACGGTGCCTTCCGCCGGCACGGTGATACCGCTGACGGTCAATGCGACGAGGTCACCGAAGCCGTACTGCTTCTCGGTGATGATGAAGAACCCGGCCAGCAGATCCTGCACGATGCGCTGGGCGCCGAAGCCGAGCGCTGCGCCTAGTACCGCGGCAGGGGCAACCAGCGAGCCGATGGGTATCCCGAGGATTTCGGTGATGTCGACCAGCACGACCACCGACACCATCGCGATGGTCACCCACGAGATCACCGAGGCGACGGCCTGCCGGTGCTTGGTCGTCTCCGACCGGACCAGTGCGTCGCTCTCCTGAAAACGCTCATCGATGCGAGCGGTGATCCGGTGCGTCACCCAGGTGACGAATCGCGAGACCAGCATCGCCGCAATGACGAGCATCACGATCCGCAGCCCGCGGGTGATGATCCATTCGCCGATCGAGCCCCGCCAGAAGTCGTGCCACTGCTGGGCCCACCAACCGAATGACTCCGGTTGGCTCGCGGCGATCACAGAGAGATAGTTAGTCATCTTCTTTTCGGTTGCGCCAGCGGATTCCGGCCTCCAGGAAGCCGTCGATATCGCCGTCGAGCACCGCGGCCGGGTTGCCGACCTCGAACTCGGTGCGCAGGTCCTTCACCATCTGGTAGGGATGCAGCACATATGAGCGCATCTGGTTGCCCCAGGAGCTGCCGCCGTCGCCTTTGAGGGCGTCCATCTCGGCCCGCTCTTCCTGGCGTTTGCGTTCCAGCAGCTTGGCGCTGAGCACCCGCATCGCGGAAACCTTGTTCTGCAGCTGCGATTTTTCGTTCTGACAGGTCACGACGATGCCCGTCGGGATGTGCGTCAGCCGGACCGCCGAGTCGGTGGTGTTGACGGACTGACCACCCGGACCACTGGACCGGTAGACATCCACGCGCACATCGCCTTCGGGGATGTCGATGGAGTCTGCGGTCTCGACGACCGGCAGGACCTCGACGTCGGCGAACGACGTCTGACGGCGGCTCTGGTTGTCGAACGGGCTGATGCGCACGAGTCGGTGGGTGCCCTGCTCGACCGACAGCGTTCCGTACGCGAACGGCGTGTGCACCGCGAAGGTCGCGCTCTTGATGCCCGCCTCCTCTGCGTACGACGTGTCGAAGACCTCGACCGGATACCCGTGCTTTTCGGCCCAGCGGATGTACATGCGCATCAACATCTCGGCCCAGTCGGCTGCGTCCACGCCACCGGCGCCGGAGCGGATGGTCACGACAGCTTCCCGCTCGTCGTATTCCCCCGACAGCAGTGTTCGAACCTCGAGCGCCTCGATGTCCTCGCGGAGCTTGGCCAATTCGGCGTCGGCATCGGCGACGGCGTCGGTCTTGGCCGCGCCCTCTTCTTCCTCGGCCAGCTCATAGAGCACGGGCAGGTCCTCGACGCGTCCGCGCAGTTCCTCGACCCGGCGCAACTCGCCCTGTGCGTGCGACAGGCTGCTGGTCACCTTCTGGGCGTTGGCCTGGTCGTCCCACAACTTGGGGTCAGATGCCTCATCTTCGAGTTTGGCGATGCGCGCCCGCAGACCTTCGACGTCGAGCACCCGCTCCACAGTGGTCAGTGTGCTGTCGAGGGCGGCAATGTCGGCTTGACGGTCGAGGTCCACAAAGGATGAGGGTACCGACCAGTGAGACGGACTTTCACATTGCAAGCCTTGATCGCGTAGACCGGTTTAGCATCGCCGTGTAACCCGCTCGGCCGCGTCGCGACAGCCCCTTGCGCGCACTGAGCAGAACAAGAAGGCAAACCATACATATGCGCCCTTACCATGTGGCGGTTGTCGGATCCGGCCCGTCAGGGTTTTTCGCTGCCGCGTCACTGTTGAAATTCGCCGATGCCAAGGCCGCCGCGGCCGATTCAGAAGAACCGATCGACGTGCGCATCGACATGCTCGAAATGCTGCCCACCCCGTGGGGACTGGTGCGCTCGGGCGTGGCTCCGGACCATCCGAAGATCAAGACGGTGGCGGCGCAGTTCGACAAGATCGCCGACGACCCGCGTTTCCGCTTCTTCGGCAACATCACCGTGGGCGATCACGTGCAGGCCGCAGAGCTTTCCGAACGGTACGACGCCGTCATCTACGCCATCGGCGCCCAGTCGGACCGGCCGCTCGGCATCCCCGGCGAGGAACTGGCAGGCAGTGTGGCCGCCGTCGACTTCGTCGGTTGGTACAACGCGCATCCGCATTTCACGGGCATGAATCCCGATGTCACGCAGGACCGGGCAGTGGTGGTCGGCAACGGCAACGTGGCCCTGGACGTGGCCCGGATCCTGGTCAGCGATCCGGGCGAACTCGCGAACACCGACATCGCCGACCACGCGTTGACAGCCTTAGGCGCGCGCGGCGTCCGGGAGGTCGTGATCGTCGGACGACGCGGCCCGCTGCAGGCCCCGTTCACGACCCTGGAGCTGCGTGAGCTCGGTGACCTGGCGGCCATGGCCGATGTCGACGTGATCGTCGACCCGGCCGACGTCGACGGCATCACCGACGCGGAACTGGAAGCCGCAAGCAAGACCGTGCGGCAGAACATCAAGATCTTGCGTGGCTACGCCGAACGAGGAGCGCTTGGCCGCGAGCGCCGCATCGTGTTCAAGTTCCAGACTTCGCCGATCGAGATCAGGGGCGCTGAGATCGAGGGCCGCGCGCGCGTCACCTCAATCGTGTTGGGCCACAACGAGCTGGTCGACGACGGCGGCCGGATCGTCGCCAAGGACAGCGGCCACCGCGAGGAACTGCCGGCCCAGCTGGTGGTGCGTGCGGTGGGCTACCGCGGTGTCCCGACCGAAGGCCTGCCGTTCGACGACCGCGCCGCGACCATCCCGCACACCGAGGGCCGGGTCGAGGGCAGCCGCAACGAGTACGTGGTCGGCTGGATCAAGCGCGGGCCGTCGGGCGTCATCGGCAGCAACAAGAAGGACTCGCAGGACACCGTCAACACCCTGATCGAGGACATCTGCGGCGCCGAGTTGGCCGATTTCGGGACGACTCACAGCGAGGACCTGGAGGCCTGGTTCCTGTCCCGGCAGCCGGCGCTGGTCACCAATGACCACTGGCGCCTCATCGATGCGCACGAGCGGTCCGCCGGCGAGGGCAACAACAGGCCGCGCGTGAAGCTGACCGATGTCGCCGCGATGCTGCGGGTGGCGCACGGCTGAGGCCGTGCGCTTCCCCAGCGCCGGTCGTTCGGCCGCCTAGTGGGCGGGGCGCAGTATGCCCTGGACCGCGAAAGTCGTGAGGCTGCCGCCCGAATTGAGCAGGGACGAGGTGGCCGTCGTTCCCGACAGGACGCCGGAGCTCAAGGAACCGACGCCGGCCTGAAGTCCGTTTGCGTTGATCGCGGCAATGCCTTCGAGTCCACCGATGTTGTGGGTGGCGAAGTGCTGCGCGAAGCCCGCCTCACCGCTCAACGCGCTGCCCAGCCCGTCGAGCGGGTTGGTGTCAGCTGATGCGAAGCCGGCCGGCGCAGCGAGCATGAGGCCCCCGGCAACCAGCCCCATCACGAGTACTTTCACGGTCCTGCGGTACGGCGAGAGCTGAGACTTGGCCATGCGTGTTGGTGTCCCCTTCTTGGAAAACTCTGGCTGACGGTCGATTCCGAGCGATGCCAACCGGAGGTCAGCAAGCTCGATGCGATAGCTGGCTGATCGCATAGTGAATCTATTAGCACAGGGCAACCAATGAATTGGCCTATTTTCCGGAAATCGCAGAGAGTGCTGAGCAAACTTCCAGGCGACCTGAGGGAAACCGCCTGGACTACGGCTGAGAGGCGTGCGGCGCGAAGTTCCAGTTGTCGGGGTTCTTGGGCGAGTACACAACGGGCACCAGCTGGCCCACCGCGGGCCAATTGGCCACGTCGATCGCGACGCGGCCGTACACCTCGTGCTCATTCACGCTGGGGCCGTTGATAACTCCGGCGACGGTGACGTACTGCTCCCCCGCGGCGTCGGGCCGTGGACTGACGCCGGTGATCAGCAGCGTCCCGCTTTCCCCGCTACGCGTACGGCGCAGCCACGGAGCGGCCAGCAGCACGAGCGCTCCGAGCAAGACAATGAGCACGACGAATTCCCACACGTACTCATGGTAGGACTGCACCCATGAGTGCCACCGAAGCCGACATCAACCTTGCCCTGAGATTGGCCGAGGAGGCCGATGCCGTAACGCTGGACCGCTTCGGCGCACTGGATCTGCGCATCGAGACCAAGCCCGATCTGACGCCGGTGACCGATGCCGACCAGTCGGTGGAACGAGCGCTGCGGGAGACGCTGTCCACGGCGCGGCCGGACGACGCGCTGCTGGGTGAAGAATACGGTGGCACAGCGGTTTTCGCCGGGCGGCAATGGGTGATCGACCCCATCGACGGCACCAAGAACTTCGTCCGCGGGGTCCCGGTGTGGGCGACGCTGATCGCCCTGCTGGAGGACGGCGTGCCGGTCGTCGGCGTCGTCAGCGCCCCGGCCCTCGGCCGCCGCTGGTGGGCCGGCACCGGACAAGGTGCGTTCAGCTCTTTCGGCGGCCAAACCCGGCGCATCTCGGTATCGGGTGTCGACGCACTGGACGCGGCAAGCCTGTCCTATTCGGATCTGACCACCGGCTGGGAGGACCGGCGCGACGCGTTCGTCGCGCTGACCGACGCGGTATGGCGGGTGCGGGCCTACGGCGACTTCTGGTCGTACTGCCTCCTGGCCGAAGGTTCGGTCGATATCGCCGTCGAACCAGAGGTCAAGCTGTGGGATCTCGCGGCGCTGGACGTCGTCGTACGGGAGGCCGGCGGGGCGTTCACCAACTTGGCCGGCGCCTCCGGCCCGCACGGCGGCAGCGCCGTCGCGACGAATGGCTTGCTGCACGAAAAGGTGCTCGCCGCCCTGTCCTGACCGAGCAATGTCCGCCCGAAAACCCGCGTTCAGGGCGGGTTTTCGGGCGTCTGGCCCGCGGCCCGCAAATGTGAAGTTGATAACACGGGCGTCGTACCTTACTCCGGAGTAAGATACGGTCATAACGCACTGCCCCAACGACGCGAGGCTGTCGAAATGACCAACACCCTTCCCCAGAACGGCACAGCTGCCGGTTCCTCCCAGCGCCCCGTGCGCAAGGGCCCGGAGAGCGCCATCGGCCTGCAACGGCACAAGCGGACAGCGACCGACATCGGTCTGGCGCTGATCACTCCTTTTGTCGGCCAGGAATTCCTCGACAAGTACAACCTGCGCGAGCCGATGAACCGCGGCCTGAAGTACGGCGTCAAGACGGCGTTCTCCACCGCCGGTGCCGCAGGCCGCCAGTTCAAGCGCATTCCCGGGATCAATGGCGCACCGACTCGCCTGAAGCCGGGCGGTTCGGACTACTTCGACCTGACTCCGGACGAAGACCAGCAAATGATCGTCGAGACCGTCCGCGAGTTCTCCGAGGAGATCCTGCGGCCGGCTGCTCATGACGCCGACGCTGCCGCGGTCTACCCGGCCGACCTGATCGCCAAGGCTGCCGAGCTGGGCATCACCGCGATCAACGTGCCCGAGGAATTCGACGGCATCGCCGCCTCCCAGAGCACCGTCACCACGGCACTGGTCGCCGAGGCCCTGGCCTACGGCGACATGGGCCTGGCCCTGCCGATCCTGGCACCCGGCGGCGTGGCGTCGGCGCTGACCCGTTGGGGCAGCGCCGGTCAGCAGGCCACCTACCTGCCGTCGTTCGCCGGCGAGAACGTGCCGCAGGCCTGTGTGGCCATCGCCGAGCCGCACGCACTGTTCGACCCGACAGCGCTGCGGACCACCGCGATCCGGACCCCCGGCGGTTACCGCCTCAACGGCGTCAAGTCGCTGGTTCCGGCTGCCGCCGACGCCGAGCTGTTCATCATCGGCGCGCAGCTCGACGGCAAGCCCGCGCTCTTCATCGTCGAGTCCGGCTCCGAGGGCCTGTCGATCACGGCCGACCCGAGCATGGGCATCCGCGCCGCGGCGCTGGGCAAGATCGAGCTGAACAACGTCGCGGTGCCGCTGGCCAACCGTCTCGGCGAGGACGAGGCCACCGACAACGACTACTCCGAGGCCATCGCGCTGTCCCGATTGGGTTGGGCCGCACTGGCAGTCGGCACGTCGCACTCGGTGCTCGACTACGTGGTGCCTTACGTCAAGGAGCGCGAGGCGTTCGGCGAGCCCATCGCCCACCGCCAGTCGGTCGCGTTCATGTGCGCCAACATCGCCATCGAACTCGACGGCCTGCGGCTGATCGTCTGGCGCGGCGCCTCCCGGGCCGAGCAGGGCATGCCGTTCCTGCGCGAGGGTGCCCTGGCCAAGCGGTTCGCCACCGACAAGGGCATGCAGATCGGCCTCGACGGCGTGCAGCTGCTCGGTGGCCACGGCTACACCAAGGAACACCCGGTTGAGCGCTGGTACCGCGATCTGCGGGCCGTCGGCGTCGCCGAGGGTGTCGTCGTCCTGTAGACCGGCCCCCAGTCCTCAATCTTCCAACTCTCCCGAAAGACCAATCATGGCAATCAATTTGGAACTGCCCCGCAAGCTGAAAGCAGTCGCGGAAAAGGGCCATCAGGGCGCCGCGGAGATGCTCCGCCCGATCTCCCGCAAGTACGACCTGGCCGAGCACGCCTACCCATCGGAGCTCGACACCCTGGCCAGCCTGTTCGAGGGCATCCAGGAGTCGAACGCCGTCTCGATCGCCGGCGCCGGCTTCTCGGCCAGCGAATCCAAGAGCAAGCACGCAAACGTCAACGGCGCCAACATGTCTGCGTTGCTGAATGCGCTGGAGGTCAGCTGGGGCGATGTCGCTCTCCTTCTGACGGTCCCCTTCCAGGGCCTGGGCAACGCCGCGATCTCCGCCGTCGCCACCAAGGAGCAGTTGGGCAAGTGGGGCAAGGTGTGGGCCGCGATGGCCATCACCGAACCCAGCTTCGGTTCCGACTCTGCGGCGGTCACGACCACCGCCGTGCTCGACGGCGACGAGTACGTCCTCAACGGTGAGAAGATCTTCGTCACCGCCGGCTCGCGCGCCACCCATATCGTGGTGTGGGCGACGGTCGACAAGTCGCTCGGCCGGGCCGCCATCAAGTCGTTCGTCGTGCCGCGTGAGCACCCGGGTGTCATCGTCGAGCGGCTGGAGCACAAGCTCGGCATCAAGGCGTCCGACACCGCGGTCATCCGATTCGACAACTGCCGAATCCCGAAGGACTGCCTCCTCGGCGATCCGGAGGTCAAGGTGGACAAGGGCTTTGGCGGGGTCATGGAGACCTTCGACAACACCCGTCCGATGGTGGCCGCCATGGCCATCGGCGTGGGCCGCGCCGCCCTGGAGGAGCTGCGGGCGATCCTCACCGACGCCGGCATCGAGATCTCGTACGACAAGCCGGCCCACTCGCAGAGCGCCCCGGCCGCCGAGTTCCTGCGGATGGAGTCCGACTGGGAGGCCGCTTACCTGCTGTCACTGCGCGCCGCCTGGCAGGCCGACAACAAGGTCCCGAACTCCAAGGAAGCGTCCATGAGCAAGGCCAAGGCCGGGCGCATGGGCACCGACGTCACTCTCAAGGCTGTCGAATTGGCCGGCACCACCGGCTATTCCGAGACCACCCTGCTGGAGAAGTGGGCCCGCGACTCGAAGATTCTCGACATCTTCGAAGGCACGCAGCAGATTCAGCAGCTCGTGGTGGCGCGACGCCTGCTGGGCCTGTCGTCGGCACAGCTCAAGTGACCGGCGCTCCGGTGGCCCGGCACCCGCTGGGCTACCGGAGCACCGTCGCGAGCGCTTCGGTTGGTCGCGAGCACCTGACCGAAAATGCCCAGCGCACAAAGACATACATTGTCTCGGTCGCTCACTCATGCACCGCGACAAACGAACAGGCCCCGGGATTGCTCCCGGGGCCTGTTCGTCGCTGAGGTGTCGGTTACGACGACGCGTTGGCGCCCAGCACGCGCTGCAGATCAGGCTTCATGGCCTGCAGCTGCTGGCCCCAGTAGCCCCAGTCGTGGGTACCGCTGTCGGGGAAGTTGAACACCGCGTTGTTGCCGCCCGCGGCCAGGTAGTTGTCCTGGAAGGTGCGGTTGGTGCGGATGGTCAGGCCCTCGAGGAACTTGGCCGGGACGTTGTCGCCGCCCAGGTCGCTCGGGTTGCCATTGCCGCAGTAGACCCACAAGCGGGTGTTGTTGGCAACCAGCTTGCCGATGTTGACCATCGGGTCGTTGCGCTGCCAGGCGTTGTTCGGGTCACCGGTGGAGCCCCACATGTCGTCGGCCTTGTAACCACCGGCGTCACCCATGGAGACGTTGATCAGGAAGGGCCACCAGCCCTCGGACGGGTTGAGGAAGCCCGACATCGAGCCGGCGTAGATGAACTGCTGCGGGTGCCAGATGGCGAGGGTCATCGCGGATGAACCAGCCATGGACAGACCGACCGCCGCCATGCCCGTCGACTTGACGTCGCGGTTGGCCTGCAGCCACTGCGGCAACTCCTGGGTCAGGAAGGTCTCCCACTTGTAGGTGGAGCAACCGGCCTTACCGCAGGCCGGCTTGTACCAGTCGCTGTAGAAGCTGGACTGGCCGCCGACCGGCATGACGATCGACAGACCGGAGTTGAGGTACCACTCGAAGGCGGCGGTGTTGATGTCCCAGCCGTTGTAGTCGTCCTGGGCGCGCAGACCGTCGAGCAGGTACACCGCCGGCGACCCGTTACCACCGCTCTGGAACTGGATCTTGATGTCGCGTCCCATCGCCGGCGACGGGACCTGGAGGTATTCGACCGGCAGGCCGGGACGCGAGAACGCGCCTGCGGTGGCTGTCTGGCCGGCAAGTCCGATGAGACCCGGGAGCAGGACGGCGGCCGAGACGGCACCGGCGATCCTGCGTGCCAGGCGGCCGCGAATCTTGTCAACGAACATTCACAATCCCATTTCAGTATCAGGTACCGGGTATCGTGCCCACTCGGCGCGATCAGACGGCGCTGGTGGCACGGCCGCGATTTCTCGCAGCCGTGTGCGGCGGGCTCAGCCTGGTACGGGAACTGAACGCACCGAAGGTTTCAGTTGTCTGTGGGCAGTAAAACACGCATGCGACATGCCGAGGAACCCCCGAATCGCGCTTGAGACCAGGTTGTTGCGGACTTCGTACCGTTCAGCTATCACCTTGCCTTCGCGGGGTGCGGTGTTCATCCGGCCGTAGGCTGCCGTTTGTGACGAGCGACCGGAACGACGTCGACGAGCTGCCGGACTCCCGATCGGGCAACCGGCTGGGCATTGAGGACTGGCTCGCGGCCGGATACGCGATCCTCGCCGAGGAAGGGTTGAAGGCCCTGAAGATCGACCGGTTGTGCGCTCGGTTGAAGGTCACCAAGGGCAGCTTCTACTGGCATTTCGACAACATCGCCGCCTACCGGACAGCTCTCATTCAGGGCTGGAGCGAGCTCCGCGACGCGGACCGCAGCCAGATCGAAGAGATCGATTCGCTGGCACCACGGGACCGGCTGGTGCAGATGATGAATTCGCTGGTCAGCCCCAGGCACTGGACGCTGGAACGCGCGATGCGGGAATGGGCTCGCTCCGACCAGGCCGTCGCCGCGAGTGTGCGCGCCGCGGACCGGCGCGTTCTCGGGGCGGTCCGGCGCGCCTTCGAGGACTACGGCTTCGACGCCGACGAGGCCGAGCTGCGGGCCGACGCCACGTTCGCCGTCGGCATCGGATTCCTGCACCTCTCTGGCGATGCACCGCATCCGCGACTCGCGGCCCGCAGTGAGCGGTTTCTCGATCTGATGCTCGCGACCTGACTTCCATACCAAAAGGTATGGTACGGTCCGGCTCATGTTGAGTACGCAGACCGGCATCACTGATGGATTCGTAACAGCACTCGGGGAACGCGCCGCCGAGGCAGAAGAACTTCGTCGCCTTCCCGACGACACCGTGAGCGACCTGATCGCTTCCGGATTCACCGACCTCCTGGTGCCGGCCCGCTACGGAGGGCAGCAGGCACCGTTCCCCGCCATCCTCGATCCGGTACGCCGCCTCGCCCACGGCTGCACCTCGAGCGCCTGGACCATCGGCTTCCTGGCCCTGCACAACTGGATGCTGGCGCTGTTCGGCGAGCAGGCCCAGCAAGACGCATTCGACAGCCGGCCGTTCCTCGCGCCGGCGCCGCTGGCCCCGACAGGCCGAGGGCTGCCGGCCGACGGCGGTATCCGCCTGTCCGGGCGCTGGTCCTGGGCCACCGGGGTCATGCACGGAAACTGGATCATCGTCGCGGCACTCTGCGGCCCGGATGACGGCATCTACCCCGCCCTCGCACTGCTGCCGATCAGCGACGTCACCGTCGACGACGTCTGGCACACCGACGGTATGCGGGCCACCGGATCAAACGACGCGATCGCCACCGACGTCTTCGTGCCCGAGCACCGCCTGGTCAAGGTCACCGACATCTATGCCGGCACCGCTCCAGGCGCAAGACTCCACGACAGCGCCACCTACCGCTGGCCGATGGTGCCGGCTCTGGCGCTACTGGCGGCCATGCCCGCCCTGGGTAGCGCCGAGCGGGTCACCGAGATCTATGCGGGGCGGCTGGCCGAGCGGGTGCTGCCGTATGAGGGCGTCATGCAGAAGGACAAGCCCATTGCCCAGGCACACTTGGCCGGAGCGCAGGTGCGCTTGCGATCTCTACGCGGCCTGCTGGCCGACACGGTCGGTGAGATCGAGGAGATCGTCGTCGCCGGCGATTCCGTGGACAAGCCCGTCCGCGCGCAGGCTCGACTGGCGGCCGCACACATCGTCGCCGAATCGCGCGCGGTGATCGGCGATCTCATGGGCGCCGCCGGGGCCAGCATCCACTTCTTGTCCAGCCCGATGCAGCGGTTCAAGCGCGATGTCGACGTGCTGGCCGGACACGTCGTGTTCGACTACGACACCAGCCGCGAGCTGGCCGGAGCACTCGCACTCGGGATGAAGATTCCGCGGACGTCGATGGTCTGAGGGTCGGCCTGAATTCACCCTTGCCTGCCAACCTAACCAAAAGTAATGTCACTTTTAGTTTTGCTGCGTGAGCCACGAGGAGCCCAGCATGGAATCGTTCGTCCACCTGCGAAAAGGCCGGACCCCGAAGCGGGTGCACGCCGACCTGGACGGCCTCAAGGACGATGAACTCGGGCGCGGCGGATTCGTCGGTCGCACCGCCAACATGTACCGGCGCAACGACCCGACGGCATATCGCACCGTCGGGCCGCTGCGCCCCACCGACGTGCTGTCGTCCGAGCTGAAGCCGTCGGACGCGACGGACCCTCAGGGCACTCCCCTGTTGATGTTCTCCAACGCCGACTGCCAGGTCCTGCTGAGCCGCCGGAGTGCCGAGATGCCGTTCTTCGTCCGATACGTCGACGGCGATCTACTGCTTTTCGTCCACAAGGGTTCTGGGCTGCTGGAGACCGAGTTCGGCCCACTGCGCTATCGCGAGGGTGACTGGGTCTACCTCCCCAAAGCGTGCACGTTCCGGCAGGTGCCGGACAGTGAGAGCACGTGGCTCATGATCCAGGCCACCGACGACTTCCGGGTGCCGCCCGCGGGCATCCTGGGACGGCACTTCCCATTCGATCCCGCGCAGGTCACCATTCCCGAGCCGGTCCCCATCGACGATGACGGCAGGGACGAATACGAGGTCCGGCTGATCCACGAGGGCGGGCCCACTTCGCTTTTCTACCAACATAATCCGCTCGACGTGGAAGGTTGGCGGGGCGACAACTTCCCCTTCACCTTCAACATCGAGGACTACACCGTCATCACGTCCGAGAGCGTGCACCTACCGCCGACGGTGCACCTGTTCATGCAGGCGACGGGCGTCTACGTGATGAACTTCCTGCCCAAGCCCGCCGAGAGCGTGCCGGGCACCGAGCGCACCCCGTGGTACCACCGCAACGTCGATTACGACGAGATCGCGTTCTTCCACGCCGGGTCGCTGTACGGCATCCCGATGCCGCCGGGCCTGGTTTCCCATGCGCCGCAAGGTGTGCACCACGGCGCACCGGAAGCCGCGCGCGAGCGTGCCCGTCGCAAGTTCGACCAATACGACCGCGTCGACTGGTCGGTGATCGCCATCGACACCCGCCGGCGTCTCACACCATCCGCCGAAATCCTCGCCAACGATTTGGGGCAGCACTAGTGATGAGCGCTTGCGCGAAGAACAAAGGACAGCGATGACAACGATCGATTCACCCGTGAAGCACGACTATGACCGCATCCCGTATCTGGTTGCGTACCAGAACAACTCGGCGGTCCGCGATGTGTACGGCGGCGTCGCCGAACTCGTGGTGCTGGAGAGCTATCTGCTCAAGCCCAAGAACAAGACGTCGGACACCGTCCTGGTGTTCATGCATCCCATCGGCGGCGGCGCATACCTGCCGATGATCAACGCGCTGGCCCGCGCCGGCCACCACGTCATCTACTGCAACAGCCGGTTCCGCGGCACCGACTCCGCGTTGCTGATGGAGAAGGTCGTCGAGGACCTCGGCGAGTGCATCAAGGACGCCAAGAACCGGCTGGGTTACTCGAAGGTGGTGCTCGCCGGGTGGAGCGGCGGCGGCTCGCTGTCCGTCTTCTACCAGCAGCAGGCGCAGCACCCGACGGTGACGTCGAGCCCGTCTGGCGACGGGCCCGACCTGACGAAGCTGGGCCTGATCCCGGCGGACGGCCTCATGCTGCTGGCCGCTCACATCAGCCGGCACGGAACAATGACCGAGTGGATGGACGCCTCCATCCTCGACGAGAACGACCCGTCGAAGCGTGACCCGGAACTGGACCTCTACAACCCCGACAACCCGAACCAGCCGCCCTACACCCCCGAGTTCCTGCAGCGGTACCACGCCGCACAGGTCGCCCGGAATCGGCGAATCACCAAGTGGGTCAAGGACAAACTCGCCGAGATAAAAGCGAGCGGACGACCCGGCGCTGACGTCGAAGAGTTCGCGTTCGTCGTCCACGGCACCATGGCCGACCCACGCTGGCTCGACCCCACGGTCGATCCCAACGAACGCACCCCGGGGCAGTGCTATCTGGGGGACCCTCAAGTGGTGAACATGAGCCCGGTGGGCCTCGCCCGGTTCTGTACGTTGCGCAGCTGGCTGTCACAGTGGAGCTATGACGATGCCAACGGTGACGCCGTGAAGGCCGGCCCGGATATCGCGGTGCCGACCCTGGTGATCGGCAACCTCGCCGATGACGCCTGCACCCCGAGCCACACGCGGCGGTTGTACGAGGCCATCGGCCATCCCGATAAGGAAATGCACGAGATCCCGGGCGCCAACCACTACTACTCCGGCCCGGACCAGCGCGGCACGCTGCGCCAGGCCGTCGGGATCTGCACGGATTGGCTGCACCGGCAAGGGTTCTCCAGATGACCGCTACCGGCGCGCTCGACGGCATCAGGGTCATCGAACTCGGCACCCTGATCTCGGGCCCCTTCGCGGGCCGGCTGCTCGGCGACATGGGCGCAGAGGTGCTCAAGATCGAGTTGCCGACCTCCCCCGATCCGCTGCGGACCTGGGGCCAGGCCGAACTCGACGGGCACCGCTTCTTCTGGACGGTCCACGCGCGCAACAAGAAGGCAGTGACCCTGGACCTGCGCACCGAACGCGGCCGGGAGCTGTTCCTCGAGCTGGTCAAGCAGTCCGATGTCATCGTGGAGAACTTCCGGCCGGGCACCCTGGAGAAGTGGAACCTGGGCTACGACGTTCTGCGCGAACACAATCGCGGCATCATCCTGGTGCGGGTATCGGGCTACGGGCAGACCGGTCCCGATGCCGGCAAGGCCGGGTACGCGTCGGTCGCCGAGGCGGCCAGCGGGCTGCGGCACATGAACGGCTTTCCCGGCGGCCCTCCCCCGCGGTTGGCGCTGTCGCTGGGCGACAGCCTCGCCGGCATGTTCGCCGCACAGGGAGCGCTTGCCGCGCTCTATCGGCGCAGTGTCACCGGCGAGGGGCAGGTCGTAGATACGGCACTCACCGAAAGTTGTTTGGCCATTCAGGAATCCACGATCCCCGATTACGACATCGGTGGCGTGGTGCGCGGGCCCTCGGGCACTCGCCTCGAAGGCATCGCACCGTCCAACATCTACCAGAGCGCGAACGGCAGCTGGGTCGTGATCGCGGCCAATCAGGACACCGTGTTCCGGCGGCTGTGCCAGGCGATGGGGCGGCCGGAATTGGCCACCGACGAGCGGTTCGTCGACCATCTGGCACGCGGCCGCAACCAGGACGAACTCGACAAGCTCATCGGCGACTGGGCTGCCGAGCGTCAGCCGCAGGACATCATCGCCACGTTGTCGGCGGCCGGGGTGATCAGCGGGCCGATCAACACCGTCGCCGAGGTGGTGCAAGACCCACAGCTGCAGGCACGCAACATGATTGCCGACCACTGGGATGAACGTGTGCAGCGCAACGTGAAGGGACCTGGCGTCGTACCGGTGCTGTCGGGCACTCCCGGAACCATCCGCAACGGTGGATCGGCGCGACCGGGGCAGGACAACGACGAGGTGTACGGCCGGCTGCTCGGTCTCGACGCCGCGCAGTTGGCGGCGCTGCGTGAGGAGGGCGTGTTGTGACGGACCTGCCGTCCTACGTCACCATCCGCGAAGTCTGCCTGCGTGACGGGCTTCAACTCGAGGACCCGATTCCGTTGTCCGCCAAGCTCGAACTGCTCGAGGCCATCGTCGCCACCGGCGTGCAAGAGATCGAGGCCACCGCATTCGTGTCACCGTCCAAGGTGCCCGCGCTGGCCGATGCCCCCGAGGTGGCCGCGGCGCTGGCGGCATTTCCCGGCGTCGAGTTCTCCGCACTGGTGGCCGGCCCCGGCGGCGCGGGCCGCGCGCTCGCCGCGGGCATGCGGTCCCTGGAATACGTGGTGTCCGCCGCAGACAGCCACAGCCAGGCGAACGTCGGGCGGTCGACGACCGAATCCACGGCGCTGATCGCCGACATCGTGACCCTGGCCCATGACAGCGGTGCGAGTGCCGAGGTCATCATCGCCACGGCCTGGGACTGCCCCTTCGACGGCCCGACCGATCCGAGCCGAGTCGTCGAGATCGCCACAGCTGCATCGGAATTCGGCGCGGATCGAGTGGCCATCGCGGACACCATCGGGACCACCACCCCGCGACGGGTCACCGACCTGATCACCCGGGTCCGCCCGGTCATCGGCGCCCTGCCACTCGGCGCGCATTTCCACAACACCCGCGGTGCCGGTCTCGCCAGCGCCTACGCCGCCGTGCAGGCCGGCGTGACCCGGCTCGACGCGTCGGTGGGTGGATTGGGCGGCTGCCCGTTCGCCCCCGGCGCGACGGGGAACATCGCGACCGAGGATCTGGTCTATCTATTGCGGGACAGCGACATCGGCACCGGCATCAACGTGGACTTGGCGATCGATGCGGCCATGGTGGCACAGCGGATTGTCGGCCATGAGCTACCGAGCGCCCTGCTGCGCGCCGGCGACCGGCTGCTGGGCTGAGCATGCCGGCCGACACTCTCACCGCCAAGGGCCGCCAGACCCGCGAGGCCATCGAACTCGCGGCGCGGAAGCTGTTCGCCGAGCGGGGCTTTCACGGCACGACACTCGCCGACATCACATCGGCGGCAGGTAAGTCATCAGCAGTGTTCTACCGCTACTTCGATGACAAGGAAGACCTGCTTGCGGAGCTGGCCGAGTCATTTCTCCACGACATCGTCACACCCTCGGGGATGAGCGTGCCACTGCCGGAGTCCCCCGAAACCACCGACTACTTCACCACGGTGGTCACGGGGTACTGGAACCTCTTCAAGCAGAACATCGGCATCATGATCGCAGTCGCCCAGCTGGGTGCCACCCAACCACGATTTGCCAAGGTGCAGCATGAGTTCCGCCGCTTCGGCATGGACATGGTCGGCGACTCGGTGCGCCATGCCGCCGAGCAGGGTTATGCGCAGGGCCTCAACCCCGAACACATCGCCGCTGCCATTGCGCTGCTTTTCGAGAATTTCACCGTGGTGGTGGTCGGCAACCCGGGATCCGAACTGCAGATCAGCGACGAGGACGCCATCTCCACACTGTCGACCATCTGGAAGAAAACCCTGTACGGCTTCTGACCGAAAGAGGAATCACCGTGGATTTCGCTCTACCGGAACACCTTCCGCGCCTGTTGGCCGAGATGGACGCGTTCATCGAGGCCGAGATCAAGCCGCTCGAACGCGAGAACATGCAGTTCTTCGACCGGCGGCGCGAATTCGCCCGTACCGACCTGGAGAACGGTGGCGTACCGACCCGGGAATGGGAGGACCTGCTCGACGAGATGCGCCGCCGCGCCGACGCCGCCGGCTGGCTGCGATACGGGCTGCCCCGTGAGTTCGGCGGCCGCGGCGGCACCAACCTGGACATGGCCGTCATCCGGGAACACCTGGCGCACAAGGGACTCGGCCTACACAACGATCTGCAGGACGAATCGTCGATCGTCGGGAATTTCCCGCAGCTCATCATGATGAGCCGGTTCGGCACCCCGGCACAGCAAGCCGAATGGGTCGAGGCGATGATCACGGGCGAACGGTCCATGGCGTTCGGCCTCACCGAACCCGACCACGGCAGCGACGCCACCTGGCTGGAGACCACCGCGGTCCGCGACGGTGACGGCTGGATCATCAACGGCCGCAAGCGCTGGAACACCGGCGTACATCGGGCCACCCACGATCTCATCTTCGCCCGCACGTCAGGTGAACCCGGACAGGCGGTCGGCATCACCGCGTTCCTTGTCCCCACCGACACGCCCGGCTTCACCGTGCCGTACTACTGGTGGACGTTCAACATGCCCAGCGACCATGGCGAGGTCGAACTGAATGACGTTCGCGTGCCTGATGATGCGGTGCTCGGCGAGGTGGACCATGGCCTGGAGGTCGGCCAGACGTTCCTGCACGAGAACCGGATTCGGCAGGCCGCCAGCAGCCTGGGTGCGGCCCAGTACTGCATTGACCGCGCCGCACAGTATGCCGGCGAACGCGTCGTGTTCGGTAAGCCGCTGTCGGTCAACCAAGCCGTGCAGTGGCCACTGGCTGAGCTGCAGACCGAGGCCCAGATGGTCCGGCTCCTGGTCTATTACGCCGCCTGGCATCTGGACCGCGATCACCACATGGAGGTCTCCGACAAGGTGTCGATGGCGAACTACCGCGCCAACCGACTGGTGTGCGAGGCCGCCGACCGGGCCATGCAGATCCACGGCGGCATCGGCTACAGCCGGCACGAGCCGTTCGAGCACATCTACCGGCATCACCGCCGCTATCGGATCACCGAAGGCGCCGAGGAGATTCAGATTCGCCGGGTGGCGCAGCGGATGTTGAAGTTCGGACGCAAGTGATCGACCCGGCGGCACTGGCCGCGGTACTCAGACCCGCACTGGGCGAGGTCACCATCGAGAATCTGCGCGTACTCACCGGTGGTGCGAGCCGAGCCACGTGGGGGTTCTCCGCGGCCACAGTCAACGATGTCCGCCCATTGATCCTCCGCGTCGGCTCGCCCGACGAGGTCCACGCCGGCATGGAACTGGAAGCCGCGGCGCTGTCCCGGGCTGCGGCCACGGGCGCACCGGTGCCGCGGGTGCTGGCAGCGAGCAATTCGCCGGAGGCTCTGGGCGATCCATTTCTGGTGTGCGACTTCGTGTCCGGCGAGACCATCGTGCGCAAAATCCAGCGGGCCCTCGATGACGAAGGCCGGGCCGCTCTGCTCGCACAATGCGCCGAAGCCCTGGCATCCATCCACTGTGCCGACCCCGCCGGCATCGGGTTGTCGCGTGCAGACGAGCTGAGTTCATGGCGGCGCGAGCTCGATGAGATCGGCGACACGACAGCGACTTTCGAGTGGGCATTCCGATGGCTGGAGCGCAATCAGCCCGCGGACATCGGCGATCCGGTGCTGGTGCACGGCGACTTTCGGATGGGCAACCTGATAGTCGATGGCAGCCGCCTTGCGGCGGTGCTGGATTGGGAGCTCACGCACCAGGGCTCGCGCGCAGAGGACCTGGCCTGGTTCTGCATCAGGGCCTGGCGATTCGGCGCGCCGCGTGCGCTGGACGCCGGCGGCCTGGGCAGTATCGAGGACTTCCTCACCGCGTACGAACGATCCAGCGCAAACACTCTGGATCGCAAGACCTTTCACTGGTGGCTAGTGTCGGCCACCTTGCGTTGGGGCATCATCTGCCGGTACCAGGCGCAGCGTCACCTCTCGGGGCAAACCAGATCGGTGGAGTTGGCCGCCATCGGCCGCCGGGTGTGCGAGACCGAGTGGGACCTGCTGGGCCTCTTGGAGGCCCGATGAACCACTACCGGCCCACCGCCGCCGAGCTGGTCGCCGCGGTGGCCGAGTTCCTGGAGACAGAGGTGCGGGAGGCCACCGGACCCAATGGTCGGCTCGCCGACGTGGGCGCGGTGAACTTCCACGCCCGCGTCGCGGCGAACGCGCTGCGGATCGTCGAACGCGAGCTCGGCCAGGTCGGTCAGGAACCCGGGCTGCTCGGCTACCAAGACGAGCAAGCGCTGGCGGAAGCCATCCGCCACGGCGACTTCGATGATCGCCAGGACGAACTCCTCCCCACCCTGCGCGCACTGGTGCGTCATCGGCTCGACGTGGCCCACCCGGGCTACGAGGATGAGTAGGCCAAACCCGGCCTACCTGTTGACCGGACTGTCGTAGCCTGGGCAGGTGGCCGACCCTGCCCTCAAGATCCTGGTGTACAGCGACAATCCAAACACCCGTGATCAGGTGCGCACTGCCCTGGGGCGGCGCATTCATCCGGATCTGCCCGACCTGACGTATCTCGAGGTGGCAACGGCACCGGTCGTGGTGAGTTCTGTCGACGCCGGCGACATCGACCTGGTCATCCTCGACGGCGAGGCCACGCCCGCCGGCGGGATGGGGCTGGCCAAACAGCTCAAGGACGAGGTGGCGAACTGCCCGCCGATCGTGGTGCTCACCGGCCGCCCGGACGACGCCTGGCTGGCGTCCTGGTCTCGCGCAGAGGCTGCGGTACCCCACCCGATCGACCCGATCCGGCTCGGCGAGGCAGTGGCGGCGGTGTTGTCGCCGCAGCGGTGAAACACTGCGGTAACCAGCACGAAATGGCCTGTGGCCGTTCACTCTTCGCGCCAGCAGCGGCGGGGCGCGGGAACGTCAGGAACTGATCATGATCCTAGCCAAAATGCGGCGGCCGTTCCGTTAACCGAGCTAAGCTGTGGGCCAGCTCACATCGACAGCTCGACGAGGGAGCCTCACAGGGCATGACGAACGTATGAACGTCTACATCCCCATCTTGGTACTCGGCGCGATCGCGGCTGCGTTCGCGGTGGGTTCGGTCGGAATCGCACTGGTCATCGGCCCTCGCCGGTACAACCGGGCCAAGCTGGAGGCCTACGAATGCGGCATCGAACCGATGGCGCCGGGCTCTCCTGGACATGAGACCACCGGTCAGCGTTTCCCGGTCAAGTACTACCTGACCGCCATGTTGTTCATCGTCTTCGACATCGAGATCGTCTTCCTGTACCCCTGGGCTGTTTCCTTCGAATCGCTGGGGGTGTTCGCGGTGGTGGAGATGCTGCTGTTCATGCTGACGGTGTTCGTCGCCTATGCGTACATCTGGCGGCGCGGCGGACTGAGCTGGGACTGAGGACCGGACCGATGGGACTCGAAGAACGTCTGCCCGGCGGCATCCTGCTGTCCACTGTCGAGACCGTCGCAGGGTACGTGCGCAAAGGGTCGCTCTGGCCCGCCACCTTCGGCCTGGCCTGCTGCGCCATCGAGATGATGGCCACCGCCGGCCCGCGCTTCGACATCGCCCGCTTCGGCATGGAACGGTTCTCCGCGACGCCGCGTCAGGCAGATCTGATGATCGTCGCGGGCCGCGTCAGCCAGAAGATGGCCCCGGTGCTGCGCCAGGTGTACGACCAGATGGCCGAGCCCAAGTGGGTGCTGGCCATGGGCGTGTGTGCGTCCTCCGGTGGCATGTTCAACAACTACGCCGTCGTGCAGGGCGTCGACCACATCGTGCCCGTCGACATCTACCTGCCGGGCTGTCCGCCACGGCCCGAGATGCTGCTCAACGCAATCCTCAAGCTGCACGCCAAGATTCAGGAGATGCCCTTGGGCGTCAATCGAGCCGAAGCCATCGCCGCGGCCGAGGAAGCTGCCTTGCAGGCACGGCCCACCATCGAGCTGAAGGGACTGCTGCGGTCATGACCGACACACCCAACGGCGGGGAGGCGACGGGTTCGGAAATCATCGGGACACGTCGCGGCATGTTCGGTGTGCACGGCAGCGGTGACACGTCGGGTTACGGCCGGTTGGTGCGGGAGGTGGCGCTGCCCGGCAACTCGCCACGGCCGTACGGCGGCTACTTCGACGACGTCGTCGACACGTTGGCCGCCGCACTAGGCGACGACCAGTTCGCCGCCGCCGTCGAACGCGTCGTGGTGTTCCGCGACGAGCTGACCATCGAGGTACGCCGCGCGCACCTGGTGGCGGTGGCCCAGGCGCTGCGCGACGAGCTGAGATTCGAGCTGTGTCTGGGAGTTTCCGGGGTGCATTACCCGGACGAGCCCGACCGCGAGTTGCACGCCGTGTACCCGCTGATGTCCATCACGCACAACCGCCGTATTCGGGTCGAGGTGTGCGCCCCGGATGCCCATCCGCATGTCCCGTCGCTGTACTCGGTGTACCCGACCACCGACTGGCACGAGCGGGAGACCTACGACTTCTTCGGCATCATCTTCGACGGCCACCCGGCGCTGACGCGCATCGAAATGCCCGACGACTGGGTGGGACATCCGCAGCGCAAGGACTACCCGCTCGGCGGCATACCCGTCGAGTACCACGGCGCGAAGATTCCGCCCCCGGACGAACGGCGGGCCTACAGCTGATGACTGTGGACAACGAACCCGATGGCCGCGAACGTGTGGTCACCGTCGGCGGTCAAGACTGGGCCGACGTCGTCGCCGCGGCCCGCGAGAGCGCTGTCGCCGGCGAACGCATCGTGGTCAACATGGGGCCGCAGCATCCCTCCACCCACGGCGTGCTGCGGCTGATCCTGGAGATCGACGGCGAGACCATCACCGAGGCCAGGTGTGGAATCGGCTACCTGCACACCGGGATCGAGAAGAACCTCGAATACCGCACGTGGACGCAGGGCGTCACTTTCGTGACGCGGATGGATTACCTGTCCCCCTTCTTCAACGAAACCGCGTACTGCCTGGGCGTCGAGAAGCTGCTCGGCGTCACCGACGATATTCCGGAGCGCGCCAACGTCATCCGAGTCATGCTCATGGAGCTCAACCGGATCTCGTCGCACCTCGTCGCACTCGCGACCGGCGGCATGGAACTGGGCTCCATGTCGGCGATGTTCTTCGGGTTCCGGGAACGCGAACTGGTGTTGTCGATCTTCGAGACCATCACGGGACTCCGGATGAACCACGCGTACATCCGCCCGGGCGGGCTGGCCGCCGACCTACCCGACGACGCGCTGCCGCGGCTGCGGGAACTACTGCAGTTGCTGCCGAAACGGTTGCGCGACATGGAAAACCTGCTCAACGAGAACTACATCTGGAAGGCACGCACCCAGGGGGTCGGATACCTGGACCTGACAGGCTGCATGGCGCTGGGCATCACCGGACCGGTATTGCGGTCGACGGGGCTTCCGCATGACCTGCGCAAGTCGCAGCCGTACTGCGGCTACGAGTCGTACGACTTCGACGTCATCACCGATGACCAGTGTGACGCCTACGGTCGCTACCTGATTCGGGTCCGCGAGATGCACGAGTCCATCAAGATCATCGAGCAGTGTGTGGATCGATTGGGCAAGACGGGCCCCGGGCCCGTGATGATCACCGACAAGAAGCTGGCCTGGCCGGCGGACCTGAAAGTCGGCCCCGACGGCCTGGGTAACTCCAATGAGCACATCGCCAAGATCATGGGCTCATCCATGGAGGCCCTGATCCACCATTTCAAGCTGGTCACCGAGGGCATCCGCGTGCCCGCCGGGCAGGTGTACATCGCGGTCGAATCCCCCCGCGGCGAGCTGGGCGTACACATGGTCTCCGACGGCGGCACCCGTCCGTACCGAGTGCACTACCGCGATCCGTCGTTCACCAATCTGCAGGCGGTGTCGGTGATGTGCGAGGGGTCCATGGTCGCCGACGCCATCGCCGCGGTGGCGTCGATCGATCCGGTCATGGGAGGCGTCGACAGATGACCGCTATCGAACTCCGTCTCGGGCCACGTCCGGACGAGCCCGGCCCGCCCATCGGCCAAGGGCCGCAGTCCTACTCGACCGAGGTGAGCGCGACGCTGGCGGCCGATGCGGCCACGATCATCGCCCGGTATCCCAGTGCGCGCTCCGCATTGTTGCCGCTGCTGCACCTCGTCCAGTCGCAGGACGGTTATCTGACGCCAGCCGGAATCTCCTTCTGTGCCGGGCAATTGGACCTCAGCGCCGCAGAAGTCACCGCCGTCGCCACCTTCTACTCGATGTACCGGCGCACCCCCGCCGGCGAGTATCTCGTCGGAGTCTGCACCAACACGTTGTGCGCCATCATGGGCGGCGACGCCATTCTGGAGACACTCGAGGATCACCTCGGCCTCGGCGCCGGCGAGACCACCGCCGACGGCCGGGTCACGCTGGAACACATCGAATGCAACGCCGCCTGCGACTACGCCCCCGTCGTCATGGTCAACTGGGAGTTCTTCGACGACCAAACCCCCGGTTCCGCACGCGAACTCGTGGACGCGCTGCGGGCCGGGGAACCGGTGACCCCGACGCGCGGCGCGACTCTCTGCACCTTCAAGGAAACGGCGCGCATGCTGGCCGGCTTCCCCGACGAGCGCCCGGGAAGCAACGACTCCGAACCGGGCGCCGCGACCCTGGCCGGGTTGCGGATCGCCGAGGAGCGCGGGATGGAGGCGCCCCAATGACCTCGACAGGACTGACGCCGGTACTGAGCAGACATTGGGATCAGCCGCAGTCATGGACGCTGCAGAGCTACGTTCGGCACGGCGGCTACCAGGCCCTACGCGCGGTGTTGCGGAAGCAACCCGCCGAAGTCATTGCACTGGTCAAGGATTCGGGACTCCGTGGCCGCGGCGGCGCGGGCTTCCCGACAGGGACGAAGTGGTCGTTCATCTCCCCCGACGACGGCCGGCCCCATTATCTGGTGGTCAACGCCGACGAATCCGAACCGGGGACGTGCAAGGACATCCCGCTGATGCTGGCGACGCCGCACGCATTGGTGGAAGGCGCCATCATCGCGTCCTACGCCATCGGCGCCCGGCACGCCTTCATCTATCTGCGCGGTGAGGTGGTTCCGGTCCTGCGCCGGCTGCAGGGCGCCGTGGCCGAGGCCTACGCCAACGGATATCTCGGCACCAACATCGCCGGTACCGGTTTCGACCTGGACCTGGTGGTCCACGCCGGCGCGGGCGCCTACATCTGCGGCGAGGAGACCGCACTGCTCGACTCACTGGAGGGACGGCGCGGCCAACCCCGTTTGCGCCCACCGTTTCCCGCGGTCGCCGGGCTGTACGCCTGCCCGACCGTGGTCAACAACGTCGAGTCGATCGCCAGCGTCCCATCCGTGATCCGCCACGGCGTCGACTGGTTCCGGTCGATGGGGTCGGAGAAGTCCCCCGGCTTCACGCTGTACTCGCTGTCCGGCCATGTCACGAGACCAGGACAATACGAAGCGCCCCTGGGAATTTCGCTGCGTGAGCTCCTGGAGTGCGCGGGCGGGGTCCGTGCCGGACACCAATTGA
This sequence comes from Mycolicibacterium aubagnense, assembly GCF_010730955.1. Classification (NCBI taxonomy): domain Bacteria; kingdom Bacillati; phylum Actinomycetota; class Actinomycetes; order Mycobacteriales; family Mycobacteriaceae; genus Mycobacterium; species Mycolicibacterium aubagnense. Next base: position 1,498,245 of record NZ_AP022577.1, read on the forward strand.
AGTTCTGGACCCCGGGCGGATCGTCGACACCGATGTTGACACCCGAACATCTGGACACCCCGTTGGACTATGAAGGCATGGCAGGGGTCGGCTCGATGCTGGGCACCAAGGCACTGCAGATTTTCGACGAGACCACCTGCGTGGTGCGCGCGGTGCGGCGGTGGACCCAGTTCTACGCGCACGAATCCTGTGGCAAGTGCACACCCTGCCGGGAAGGCACGTACTGGCTGGCCCAGATCTACGCCCGGCTGGAGAGCGGGCAGGCCGAGGCCGCCGATCTGGACAAGCTGCTCGACATCTCCGATGCCATCCTGGGTAAGTCGTTCTGTGCACTGGGCGACGGAGCCGCCAGCCCGATCATGTCCTCGCTCAAGTACTTCCGCGACGAGTACGTCGCCCACCTGAACGGCGGCTGTCCCTTCGATCCGCACGCCGCCACGGTCTTCGCCACGGAAGGAGCGGGCGCGTGACGGTAACCGAGCCGGCCAAGGGCGCGACTGCGGTCGAGATGGTCTCACTGACCATCGACGACCAGCAGATCAGTGTGCCCAAGGGCACGTTGGTGATTCGCGCCGCCGAGCTCATCGGGATCCAGATTCCCCGATTCTGTGACCACCCCCTCCTCGACCCGGTGGGTGCCTGTCGGCAATGCCTGGTCGAGGTCGAAGGTCAGCGGAAACCGTTGGCGTCATGCACCACCACGGTCACCCCGGACATGATCGTGCGCACCCAGCTGACGTCGGAAGCCGCCGACAAGGCACAGCACGGCGTGATGGAACTGCTGCTGATCAACCATCCGCTGGACTGCCCGGTATGTGACAAGGGCGGTGAATGCCCGCTGCAGAACCAGGCGATGTCCAACGGCCGCGCCGATTCTCGCTTCGAGGATGTCAAGCGCACCTACCCGAAACCCATCAACCTGTCCGCGCAGGTCTTGCTCGACCGGGAACGCTGTGTGCTGTGCGCGCGCTGCACCCGGTTCTCGAATCAGATTGCCGGCGACCCGTTCATCGAACTGCTGGAACGCGGGGCGCTGCAACAAGTCGGCGTCGGCGCAGGACCCGACGGTGGCGACCCGTTCGACTCGTACTTCTCCGGTAACACCGTGCAGATCTGCCCCGTCGGCGCGCTGACGGGCACCGCGTACCGGTTCCGGGCCCGGCCTTTCGATCTGGTCTCCTCCCCCAGCGTGTGCGAACATTGCGCCTCGGGTTGCGCGCAACGCACCGACCACCGGCGCGGAACAGTGTTGCGCCGCCTGGCCGGTGACGACCCGGAGGTCAACGAGGAATGGAACTGCGACAAAGGTCGCTGGGCCTTCACCTACGCGACGCAGGGTGACCGCATCACCACGCCGCTGATCCGGGACGCCGACGGCAGCCAGCGCCCGGCCTCGTGGCCCGAAGCCGTCGCCGTCGCCGTGCGCGGGCTGTCGGCCGCCGGTGCCCGAACCGGCGTGCTCGTCGGCGGACGACTCACCGCCGAAGACGCCTACGCCTACGCCAAGTACGCGCGGATCGTGCTGGGCACCAATGACATCGACTTCCGCAACCGGGTGCACAGCGACGAGGAAGCCGAGTTCCTGGCTGCTCACGTCGCCGGTCAGCCGATGCAGGTGACGTACACCGATCTGGACAAGGCGCCCGTCGTGCTGCTCGTCGCGTTCGAGCCGGAAGAAGAATCGCCGATCGTCTACCTGCGGCTGCGCAAGTCATTCCGCAAGCACGGCCTGAAAGTGGTTGCGGTAGCGCCATTCAGCACGCGCGGCCTGGAGAAGATGGGCGGCACCCTGATCTCCGCCGCACCCGGCCGCGAACCCCGCGCTCTCGACGCCATCGAGGTGTTGCCGCCCGGCTCGGTCATCCTGACCGGCGAGCGGCTGGCCGGTGTCCCCGGAGGGTTTTCCGCCGTGGCCCGGCTGGCCGAACGCACGGGCGCGGGCGTCGGCTGGGTGCCGCGGCGGGCCGGCGAGCGCGGTGCGCTGGAAGCCGGTGCAGCGCCGAATCTGTTGCCCGGCGGACGCTTGGTCACCGATCTGCCGTCCCGGACCGAGGTGGCCGTCGCCTGGCATGTGGACGAACTCCCCGACGCACCGGGCCGCGACACCGCCGCGATCCTGGCCGCCGCCGCCGATGGCGACCTGGAGGCCGTCCTGGTCGCCGGCGTCGAACTGGCCGACCTGCCCGACCCGGAACAGGCTCAGCGGTCACTCACCGCTGCGAAGTTCGTGGTGAGCATGGAGGTACGGCGCAGCGCCGTCACCGACCTCGCGCACGTCGTGTTCCCGGTGGCGCCGGTGGTCGAGAAAGCCGGCAGCTTCGTGAACTGGGAAGGGCGCGGCCGGTCGTTCGGCGCGGCCCTGCCGCCGGCCACCCGTGCGGACATGGGGGTGCTGGCCGCGCTGGCCGACGAGCACTGCATCGATCTGGGGTTGCGCGATGTCGCCACGGTCCGCAACGAGATGAACCGACTCGGGTGCTGGACCGGACCACGCCCCGCCGCACCGGAATTCACCGCTCCGCCGAACCCGGTACCAGGACCCGGCCAGGCCGTCCTCGCGGGCTGGCGGATGCTGTTGGACGCCGGGAGGATGCAGGACGGCGAACCGAACCTGGCTGCCACCGCGCGTCCGGCGGTCGCCCGACTGTCGCCTGACACCGCCACGAGCGTCGGAGCCGAGGACACGCTCACAGTGAGTACGGCGCACGGCAGCGTCACCCTGCCGCTCGAGATCACCGATATGCCGACCGGTGTGGTGTGGCTGCCGGTGAACTCGCCCGGATCGACTGTGCACGCGACGCTACGCGTCGCCCCGGGCGCACTCGTCTCGATCAGTGCGGCCAGTGACGGGACCAGGCCATGAACTATCCCGACCTCTCCTCCTTCGGCCTCGACCCATGGTGGCTGGTCCTCGCCAAAGCGCTTGGCATTTTTGTGTTCCTGTTGCTCACGGTGCTCGTCGCCATCTTGCTCGAACGCCGGGTACTGAGCTGGATGCAGATGCGCATCGGACCCAACCGGGTGGGCCCGTTCGGGTTGCTCCAGAGCCTGGCCGACGGCATCAAGCTCGCCCTGAAGGAAGGGCTGGTCCCGGCCGGGGTGGACAAACCGATTTACCTGCTGGCGCCGATCATCTCGGTGATCCCGGCGATCATGGCATTCGCCGTCATCCCGATGGGGCCACTGGTCCGCGTCTTCGGACATGAGACCCCGTTGCAATTGACCGACCTGCCGGTCGCGGTGTTGTACGTCCTCGCGGTCACGTCGATCGGGGTCTACGGAATCGTGTTGGCGGGCTGGGCCTCTGGCTCCACCTATCCCCTGCTCGGCGGGCTGCGGTCCAGCGCGCAGGTGATCTCGTACGAGATCGCGATGGCGCTGTCGTTCGCCGCGGTGTTCCTGTACGCCGGCACCATGTCGACATCGCAGATCGTCGCCGCGCAGCAGGGCCGCTGGTACGTCTTCCTGCTGCTGCCGTCGTTCCTGATCTACGTGGTCGCCATGGTCGGCGAAACCAACCGGGCGCCTTTCGATCTGCCCGAAGCCGAGGGCGAGTTGGTCGGCGGTTTCCACACCGAGTACTCGTCGCTGAAGTTCGCGATGTTCATGCTCGCCGAGTACGTCAACATGACGACGGTGTCGGCACTGGCCACCACCCTGTTCCTCGGTGGTTGGCAGGCCCCGTGGCCGCTGAGCCTCATCCCCGGTGCCAACACCGGATGGTGGCCGCTGCTGTGGTTCATCGGGAAGGTGTGGGCCTTCCTGTTCCTGTTCATGTGGCTGCGGGCCACGCTCCCCCGATTGCGGTACGACCAGTTCATGGCGCTGGGCTGGAAGGTGCTCATCCCGATCTCACTGGCCTGGATCATGATCGTCAGCGTCGTGCGGACGCTGCGACTGCACGGCTACGACAGCTGGCCCGTCGTGCTGGCGTTCGCCGCCGCCATCGCCGTGGTGGCGATCGCCGGCGCACTGTGGAACACCGTACGGCGCAAGTCAGCTCACACCCCGGTCCCGGCCGCCGAACCCCAGCCCGGCGCGTTCCCGGTGCCGCCCATCCCGGCCAAGGAGGTAGACCATGCCCGGTAGGCCCAAGTTCATCAGGCCCAAATTTGTCGACGCCCTCGCCGGCTTCGGCGTCACCTTCGGAACCATGTTTAAAAAGTCGGTCACCGAACAGTATCCCGAGGAACCCGGCCCGGTAGCGCCTCGCTATCACGGCCGGCATCAGCTCAACCGCTACGACGACGGCTTGGAAAAGTGCATCGGCTGCGAACTGTGCGCGTGGGCCTGCCCGGCGGACGCCATCTTCGTCGAAGGCGCGGACAATACTGCGGAAGAACGGTTTTCACCCGGCGAACGGTATGGCCGGGTGTACCAGATCAACTATCTGCGGTGCATCGGCTGTGGGCTCTGCATCGAGGCCTGCCCGACCCGCGCGCTGACCATGACCAACGACTACGAAATGGCCGACGACAACAGGTCCGACCTGATCTACGGCAAGGACAAGCTGCTGGCTCCGCTGAAGCCCGACATGACCGCACCGCCACACGCGATGGCCGAAGGCAGTACCGACGAGGACTACTACCGCGGCAACATCACCGCGTCAGGTGTTTCGCGGCCCGCCGCGGACGGAGCGACTCGGCGTGAGGCGGCCAAGTGACCGGAGAGGCCGTGACGTTCTGGGTGCTCGGCACGGTGTCGGTGCTCGGCGCCATCGCCATGGTGGCTGCGCCCAAAGCGGTGTACTCGGCAATGTTCTTGGCCAGCACCATGATCAGCCTCGCCATCCTCTACATTGCCCAGGACGCGGTGTTTCTCGGCGTCGTGCAGGTGGTGGTCTACACGGGCGCGGTCATGATGCTCTTCCTGTTCGTCCTGATGCTGATCGGTGTCGATTCCGCGGACTCCCTGGTGGAAACGATTCGCGGACAACGCATTGCCACCGTCGTGGCCGGCGTCGGCTTCGGCATTGCGGTGATGGCCGGAATCGGTGGTCTCAGTGCGAATTTTGTCGGTCTGGAGCACGCGAACCGAGCCGGCAACGTCCAGGGTCTGGCGGTGCTGATCTTCACCCGCTACCTGTGGGCGTTCGAGACCACCAGCGCGCTACTGATCACTGCCGCACTGGGCGCCATGGTGCTGACCCACCGCGAACGGTTCGAGCACCGAAAGACCCAGCGCGAGCTGTCAATTGAGCGGTTCGCCGCGGGCGGGCATCCGACGCCCCGACCGAACCCCGGGGTGTACGCACGGCACAACGCCGTCGACATCCTGGCCAAGCTTCCCGACGGTTCGGACGCCGACATGTCCGTCAGCGCCGTCCTGCCCCGGCGCAGCGTCTCCACCGATGATGGGAATGCCGTCAGCGCACGCGAGGAGCAGGGAGGCTCATGAATCCCACCAATTACCTCTATCTCGCCGCGCTGCTGTTCACCATCGGCGCGGCCGGAGTGCTGGTGCGCCGCAACGCCATCGTCATGTTCATGTGCGTCGAATTGATGCTCAATGCCGCAAATCTGGCGTTCGTCACGTTCTCCCGGATACACGGTGAGCTCGACGGTCAGGTGGTGGCGTTCTTCACCATGGTGGTGGCCGCATGTGAGGTGGTGGTGGGGCTGGCGATCATCATGACCATCTTCCGTTCCCGACGATCGGCGTCGGTGGACGCCGCGAGCCTGCTGAAGCAATGACCATGACGACATCGGTGTGGTTGCTCATCGCGCTGCCGCTGGCGGGTGCGGCAATACTGCTGCTCGGCGGGAAGGCCACCGACGCGTGGGGCCACCTGCTCGGTTGCGCCACGGTGGTCAGCGCCTTTCTCGTCGGCGCCACCCAGTTCATGGCAATGACCGCTCGCGACAACGACTTCCGGATGGTGCACGAGACGTTGTTCTCGTGGGTTCCGGTCGCCCAGCTCCAGGTCGACTTCGGGCTGCGGCTGGACCAGCTGTCCGTCTGCTTCGTCCTGCTGATCACCGGCGTCGGCGCTCTCATCCACATCTATTCGATCGGCTACACGGCGCATGACCCGGCCCGGCGCCGCTTTTTCGCCTATCTCAACCTGTTCGTCGCGGCGATGCTGCTGCTCGTCCTGGCCGACAACTACCTGGGCCTGTACGTCGGATGGGAAGGCGTCGGCCTGGCGTCGTACCTGCTGATCGGGTTCTGGTCGCACAAGCCGTCGGCGGCGACGGCCGCGAAGAAGGCGTTCGTCGTCAACCGGGTCGGTGACATCGGGCTGGCGCTGGCCCTGGCAGCCATGTTCGCCCACACCGGAACGCTCTCGTACTCGGGTGTTTTCGCCAAGGCCCCGCATCTTGCCGCGGCTACCGCCACACTCATCGGCCTGCTGCTGCTGCTGGCGGCGTGCGGCAAGTCGGCTCAGGTGCCGCTGCAGTCCTGGCTCGGGGATGCCATGGAGGGCCCGACGCCGGTTTCGGCGCTGATCCACGCGGCCACCATGGTGACCGCAGGCGTCTACCTCGTCGTGCGGTCGGCACCGATCTTCAACCAGTCCGCCGATGCCCGGCTGGCGGTCGCCAGCGTCGGGGCGGTGACGCTGTTGTTCGGCGCGGTGATCGGCTGTGCCAAGGACGACATCAAGAAGGCCCTTGCGGCGTCGACCATGAGCCAGATCGGCTACATGATGCTGGCGGCGGGGCTCGGCCCGGCCGGCTACGCGCTCGCGATCATGCATCTGCTGGCGCACGGCTTCTTCAAGGCCGGTCTGTTCCTGGGCGCCGGTTCGGTGATGCACGCCATGGATGACGAGACCGATATGCGCCGCTACGGCGGACTGCGCAGCGCCATGCCCGTCACGTTCGCCACGTTCGGCATGGGGTATCTCGCGATCATCGGGGTGCCGCCGCTGTCCGGGTTCTTCTCGAAAGACCCGATCATCGAGGCCGCGTTCGCCGCCGGCGGCACCAGAGGGCTGCTGTTCGGCGGTGCCGCGCTGCTGGGCGCGGGCATCACCGCGTTCTACATGACCCGCGTCATGCTGATGACGTTCTTCGGGGAAAAGCGTTGGCGGGCCGAGGCGCATCCCCATGAATCTCCGTCGGTCATGGGCTGGCCCATGGTGCTGCTCGCCGCCGGGTCCATCGGCGCGGGCGCGCTGCTCGCCGCCGGCGGAGCGTTGGAACATTGGCTCGAACCGATCGTCGGTTACCAGGAACTCGAGCACACCGTTCCCGCCTGGCTGCTCACCGTCGTCACGCTCGCGGTGGTCGGTGTCGGCGTCGCGATCGCGTATCGGATGTATGCGCGGCAACCCATCCCGCTGAGTGCGCCGGTCAACGTCTCCGGGCTGACGGTCGCTGCCCGCAATGATCTGTACGGCGACGCGTTCAACGAGCGGGCGCTGATGGTGCCGGGGCGGCGGCTGACCGATGACCTGGTTGACTTCGACGACGTCGCGGTCGACGGTGTCACCCGCGAGCTGGCGGCGCTGGTGCGCAGCGGATCGCAGGATCTTCGGCGCTCGCAGAACGGGTTCGCCCGGTCCTATGCGTTGTCCATGTTGGCCGGAGCGGCATTGATTGCGGCCGCCATTCTCACGGTGAGGGTGTGGTGACCGGAATGTGGTGGCTGACGGCGTTGTGGGCCGTCCCGATGGCCGGCGGTGCGACAGTGATCCTGTTGCCTGCCACGGCACGGGCTTTCGCGCGCTGGACGGCACTCGCGGTGTCGCTGGTGGTGTTGGCCGTCGCGCTGATGCTGGCGCTGCGGTTCGATCCGGCCGGGGAGCGCTACCAGTTCGTCGAGAACCACCCGTGGATACCATCGTTCGGCACCGGATACATCCTCGGGGTCGACGGTGTGGCCCTCGTGCTGGTCGCACTGACGGCGGTCCTGGTGCCGCTGCTGATCATCGCCGGATGGAATGACGGTGACGCGAACGACGCAGGCGCGCAAGCCAAGTCGACGCATGCCTATTTCGCATTGATCCTCGCCGTCGAGTCGATGGTGCTGATTTCCCTGGTGTCGCTGGACATCCTGCTGTTCTACGTCTTCTTCGAGGCCATGCTGATCCCGATGTACTTCCTCATCGGCGGTTTCGGCGCGGACCGTCCCTCGGCGTCGAAAGCCGCGGTGAAGTTCCTGCTGTACAACCTGTTCGGTGGCTTGATCATGCTGGCCGCGGTCATCGGGCTGTACGTGGCCACCGCCAACAGCCCGCTGTTCGCCCACGGCACGTTCGATTTCCGTGCCGTCGCGGACGCTGTGCGCGACGGCACGCTGAACGTCAGCCCGGGTTTGGCCAATGCGCTGTTCGGCGGATTCATGTTTGCGTTCGCGGTCAAGGCACCGCTGTGGCCGCTGCACCGGTGGTTGCCCGACGCGGCAGTGCACGCCACGCCGGCCACCGCGGTCCTGATGATGGCTGTCGTCGACAAGGTGGGCACCTTCGGCATGCTCCGGTACTGCCTCCAGCTCTTCCCCCAGTCCGCGGCGACGTTCCGGCCGTTGATCATTGCGCTGGCGGTCATCGGCATCGTCTACGGGGCCATCGTGGCCATCGGTCAGACCGACGTGATGCGGCTGATCTCGTACACCTCGATCTCACACTTCGGCTTCATCATCCTGGGTATCTTCGCCATGACCGAGCAGGCGCAGTCCGGCGCCGCGCTCTACATGGTCAACCACGGCCTCTCGACTGCCGCACTGTTCCTGATCGCCGGCTTCCTGGTGTCCCGCCGGGGATCTCGAGCCATCGCCGACTACGGTGGCGTGCAGACCGTCGCGCCCGTTCTGGCCGGCACGTTCCTGGTCGCCGGGTTGGCCACGCTGTCGCTACCTGGCCTGGCACCGTTCATCAGCGAATTCCTGGTCCTGGTCGGCACATTCATCCACTACCCGGCGGTCACGGCCGTCGCGGCCACGGCCCTGGTGCTCTCCGCGCTCTACATCCTGTGGATGTACCAGCGCATGATGACCGGCCCTGTCGCCGTCGGCAACGACAAGCTGCGCGACCTGGTACCTCGCGAACTGGCCGTGGTGGTACCGCTGGTCGTCCTTCTGCTCGTGCTGGGCATCTACCCCAAGCCGGCCCTCGACATCATCAATCCCGCTGTCGGACACACCTCGTCGAGCACCGCCCAGGGGGTGGTCCGATGACACCCATCCCCGCGCCGTCCGTCGAGTACGGCCTGCTGTCCCCGATGCTGATCGTGTTCGGCATCGCGCTGGCAGGCGTGCTCGTGGAGGCTTTCGCGCCGCGCTCGGCGCGGTACCGCGCCCAGGTCACCTTGAGCATCGGCGGCCAGGCGGTCGCATTGATCGCCGTGGTTTCCCAAGCGCTGCACCTGGGTCCGGCGATCGGCCGGCCCGCAGTCCTCGGGGCGATCGCCATCGACCGTCCGGCACTCTTCCTGCAGGGGACTCTGCTGGGCGTCAGTCTGTTGGCGACCTTGCTGATGGCTCAACGGGTTTCGGAGGGCAGCGGGCTGGCCGCGTTCACCCCGCAGGCCGCGACGGTGCCGGGCAGCGCCGCCGAGCAGGTCGCGCTCAAAGCGGGCGTGGTCCAGACCGAGGTGTTCCCGCTGGCGATGTTCGCACTCGGCGGCATGATGCTGTTCGGCGCATCGGATGATCTGCTGACGATGTTCGTCGCCCTCGAGGTGCTATCGCTGCCGCTGTACCTGATGTGCGGCCTCGCGCGCCGGAATCGGCTGCTTTCCCAGGAAGCGTCGCTCAAGTACTTTCTGCTGGGCGCCTTTTCCTCCGCGTTCTTCCTCTTCGGTGTCGCGATGCTGTACGGCTATTCGGGCAGCCTGAGCTTGTCGGGCGTCGCGGCAGGCCGCGGACCGGCCTCCTTGGGGCTCATCGGGATAGCGCTCCTGTGCGTCGGCCTGTTGTTCAAAGTCGGTGCGGCGCCGTTCCATTCCTGGGTGCCCGACGTCTATCAGGGGGCGCCCACGCCGGTGACGGCCTTCATGGCATCGGCCACCAAGATCGCCGCCTTCGGCGCGCTGCTGCGGGTCTGCTACGTGGCGCTGCCGGCGCTCGCCAACGACTGGCGGCCGGTGCTGTCGATCATCGCGGTGTTGTCCATGGCGGTGGGCACGATGATCGCCATCGCGCAGGACGACGTCAAGCGCATGCTGGCGTATTCGTCGGTCGCCCACACCGGTTTCATCCTCACCGGCGTGATCGCACTCAACGACAACGGCCTGTCGGCATCGTTGTTCTACTTGTTCGCGTACGGGTTCAGCACACTCGGTGCGTTCGCGGTGGTGAGCGTGGTGCGGCGGGCCGACGGTGACGAGGAAGGCGACCTGCGCCGGTGGGCCGGGCTGGGCCGTCGGCATCCTTTCTTCGGTGTGGTGTTCGCGCTGTTTCTGCTGGCGTTCGCCGGCATTCCGCTGACCAGTGGATTCGTCAGCAAGTTCGCGGTCTTCAAAGCCGCGGCCGAAGGTGGTGCCGCGTCCTTGGTGGTTATCGGTGTGATCGCCAGTGCCGTCGCCGCGTACTTCTATGTCCGGGTGATCGTCCTGATGTTCTTCACCGATCCGGTCGAGGACGGCCCAGAAGTGCAGTCGGGCAGCCTGAGTACGGCGATGATCGGGCTGACGGCGTTCGTGACCCTCGCACTGGGAGCCGTCCCGCAGCCCGTGCTCGACCTGGCCAACCACGCCGGCCAGTTCCTGCGGTGAGCCGCTGAGGAGGTGAGCGTCCGGTGCTCGGAGATCGTTGGGGCGTCACCGACGCTGAAACTCGCGCTGAGTACGACTGTGACCGCTACGTGGCCAACCCATCGCTCGAAGCGTGGCGCGGTGTCACGGTGAATGCGACGCGAGAACGCTTGTGGCCTTGGCTCCTTCAGGTTCGCCTCGCGCCGTACTCGTACGACTGGATCGACAACCTGGGGCATCGATCACCGCGCGAGCTGCGCAACCTCACCGACCCTGAGCCCGGCGATCCGTTCAGCGCCAGCGCCGGGCGGCCGCTGGGCAGAATCGTCGCTGTCGACCATCAGGTGCAGTTGACCGCGCAGATCATAGGTGCCCACATGTCTTATCAGCTCACCCCGATCGATGACCGCAGAACGCGGCTGGTGCTGAAAGTCGCAGCGCCGCAGTCATTGCGACTCGTCGCCCCGCTGCTGTCACTGGGTGACCTGGTGATGGCGCGGCGGCAACTGCTGAACTTCAAACATCTGGCGGAAATGTAGCGACCAACCAACTACGTGGGCGTCACGGTGAACGGCAGCCAGTAGGTCCCCGCTCCATCACCAGGGCAGCCCGGTGCCGCCACGGTGAACGTCCGCTCGCCGGTGAAACTTCCGTCGCCATTGGGCTTCAGGAAGTCGGACCGAAACGCCGTTACTGCAGTGCCATTCGGGCCGCAATGGAACGGATAGTCCCCCGAGGACTCCCAGCGGTCACCCGTCCAGCGGTAGTCGAACAGTGCCGGTGCGTTCGGATTCTCTTTCAGCTCGGTCACTCTCAACCAATGCGCGACACAGCCGCCGGCGTCGCACACCGTCCGGAACATGGCCGCCTGGGTCGACGGGTCCGACGCGTCCGGACGCCCGTTGAACGTCTGACGCGAATGGTCGAGAAAGGCGTCATAGTTCCCGTAGAGCGGTACCGGTTCGGCACGGTCGGCATGTGCCTGCGGAGCCGTCACCATCAGTGCCAACGCCGACAGCGCACAAATTTTCGGCAGCATGACTTTGCATAGCACACTGCCCGAAGATCCGGGGTTGATCTGGCTCAGGCCCGTAGTCTGCCTAGCCGCGCGAGTGGCCCGTAGGGCGCATCTCCGCGATCTCGGGCTTTGCGTGCCGCAGAACTGCTAACACCGGAGCCGCCACCGGGCGACCGTATTGCGCAATGTGTAGGTGTGCCAGGCATCTCCATGCAGCAGCAGGGTGACCTCGCTGGGACCTGATGTTGGATAGCTGACGCCGGAGTCGTCGAAACAGATGGCGTCGACGTCGTTGCCCACAAACACGCTGACGCCGATCACACCCGATGGGCCAACCAGCAATTGACGGCCGGGGTTGCGGCGAGCACCGATAGCCAGCAGTCCGCTGGCGATGTTGAGGTGGCCATCGAATGCTCGGACACCGAGTCCGCCGGTGTCCGAACCAGAGAGCACGCGAACCCGAACCTGCCGGCCGACGACGTCGCACTCGTCGGCACTCATGGTCCGTACCCACAGTGCTCGCTGCTCTGCCGCGGGCTCGGGTTCGATATCGGCGTGCACGTAGGTGCCTGTAATTCCTTTCGCCCCAGCATCTTCAATGACCACGACGCCGCCATCGGGTGCGATCATGATGTCGCACAGCAGCTTGTTCGTCGCCGTTCGCACGGCCATGTCTCCTCTTTCGCAGCCAAATATGGCAGTCACATCCACGTGCAGACTGCGATCCGCAGTAGGATTCGACGTCACCGTCCGATGAAACATCTTCAGACGCAAACGATGTCCACAGCAGGGCACACGGTATCGACCGGGGCGGTCGCCTCATGCCGGGCGATGGTCAATGCCGCTCAATCCACCCACGGATCGTCGGCGTGGTACTGCCCAGGGTTCTGGGGAATTCTGCGGTCGGCTGCTTTTCCTCCCGGCTGACGAGTGGCAGCCGTGATCGTTGCCCAGAACATCGTTGGTATTGATGTGAGACACCGCAGAATCCGCGGCACGTCACGAAACATTTTGTCCCCCTTGGTTCTCTGGTGATTTGAGCGGCCTCACACAGCCCTTGGCGGCAAGGGCTTTCGCCGGTCGCGGATTTGCAAGCAGACGCGTTCGCGTCGTGATCCGGACCATCGCGCTGTGAGGTCACTGTTTCTGGCTGCGGCTACGATCTGTTTACCGAGTAGAACTTCGGTGCGCTCAAAGGCATCCCTCATGGCGGTTTCCTCACCGCGCGAGGCTGCATCGACGAATTCTCTTGGCAATTGCGAGTGGTAGGTCCACGCACTGTAAGCGATGTACAAGACGGGGTCTGGGGCGCCGAGGTGGTCCGCGTCCTGCGCATGGAAGTAGACGTATGCCCACTCGCGGTAGGGATAGGGATGATCCCCATCATCGGCAGCGGTTCCTTTCCGGTCTGAAGGCCAGTCACACGTTGGTCGAAATCGATAGCGCGGCCGCGAATTCGAGAAGTCGTTCCATTTCGTCCTGACCATCGTCGGCGTTCTTGTCGAAGAGGTAGCACTCGACGTAGTGCTGACTGTCCTCGGGAGTGGTCCGGATTGTGCTGTTGACTGTCGTCGTGTACAGCCGGAGGCGCACCGACACCAGCTCGCGAGAACCGTCGGGCAGGACGTCGTAGTCGGTGTGCAATGCCTGGTCACTGAGTCGCGAGAGGAGAACGGTCCGCACCGTGGACTGGAACATTGGGTGCGGCAATCGCTCATCGTGGCCGGCACATTCTGCGTCAGAGCCGTGCCACAAGATCAAACGCGAACCGTCGGTGACCGCGACCTCCTGCCAGGTCGGACGCTGCGTAAGCACGAATGAGTAGGCAGCGTCGAAGTTGATGAAAGCGCGCAAATTGTTCAGTGCCGCTTCGGGATTGCGGATGCCGAGCAATACCGCCTGCTGGAGATGCCTGTGCGATGCCCAATCAGCCATGTGCGGCGAGCGCCCTTCCGAATTGAATCAGCCGTTCCATCTGTGCTCGTCCGCCGTCGGTGACAGACTTCGTGAATAGCAGCTCTTCACTGAAGGCCTCGGTCCTCGATGGGGTCTTTGCGAGGGTGTAGTCGGCCGTCGTGGTCACCAGCCGCAGTTCAACACTGTGCAGGGACCGTCCGCCACTGTGATCGATGCGATATCCAACTTTGAGATTGCGATCGGTCAACGCGGACAACGGAATCGAGCGCAGCGTGGATGTCAGCAAGGGTGCGCCGGGCTCGGGATCGTCGTCGTCGGTGAGTTCATCGGCACCCATCCACAGCAGCAATGTCCGGCCGTCGGTCACAGCGACCTCCTGGTACAACGAATCGCGCGAATCCTCGTGTTCGAGCGTCCGTTCCATGACGAATGCCTTGATCACCGTCGGATCCATCACGCGGTTCAACGCCTCCACCGCGATCGCGGGGTCACGCAGGTACGCCTCCGCTGCTTGTACCAAGTCCGAGTAGGGTGCCCAATCCTGGTGACCGTCCGGCCCGGCGGGTCGGTCCGGTGATACTTCGGCCATCGACGTCAGGTCCCGGCAGGTCCCGACGCGCGCGGTGCGGGCGCCACCTTCGTCGGCGAGAAATCACCCATGACCACATCCCCCTGTCCAACAGACCGACCGTACTCATCACCGATGACGAGCCTGTGCAAGGTGTAGTCGGGAATCAGTGGCAGAACCGAACGGTGATCTAGCCCACAACCGGCGACAGTTCTGAACACGGCACCTGCGAGGAGGCGTCGATGACGGTGCCGAGTGTCAGTTTGGTGATTATTCGCAGGAGATCATCTGGCGCGCTTGGCCAGTGCTGCTGGATCAACAATGCTGACCACCTTGCCGTGTATGCGGATCCAGCCTCGATCGACGAACGAAGCAAGAGCCTTGTTGGCTGATTCGCGGGTCGAGCCGGCGAGCTGAGCAAGTTCGTTCTGGTTGAGCTGGTGGTCGACGCGCAGTGTGCCGTTGTCCGACTCGCCGAATCGGTTCGCCAGGTCCAGTAGCAGTGTGGCCAGGCGCCCGGGGACGTCGTTGAACGTCTGATCACACAGCTTGTTGTTGGTCCGGCGCAGCCGCCGCGCCAGCACGCGAAGCATCTGTTCGGCTGCTTGGGGTTCCTGGCGTATCCAGGACAGCAGTGCTGGCCGAGTCATCGTCGCAGCCCGCACGGCCGAGATTGTGGTGACGGTGGATGTGCGCGGACCCGGGTCGAGGAGGGCAAGTTCACCGAAAACCTCGGAGGGCCCCAGCACGGCGATCAGGCTGTCAGAGTGTCGCGTTGCGCAGGCCACTTTCACCCGGCCGGCGGTGATGACGTAGAGCCGGTCGCCGGCATCCCCTTCGCGAAACACGTTGTGCCTCTGCGGAAACGACACCCAGTCAAGCTGCGCGACCGCTGCGGCCAAAGCGTCTGGCCCTACGTCTTGGAAAATGCTGGCGCGCGCCAAGATGTCATTCATCCCAAACCCGCCAACCCGAAATCGATCCGCCTACCATCGACACCCCCAGCGCCCCCGTCACCATTTGCCAGCTAGCAATAGCACACTCCACCGTTCCTTAGCTGACGTAGGTGGTTTGCTCGCCATCCCCACACACGCTACCGGTTGACGTATCAGTCCGCATATGCCAAAGTTCGCGACATCGGTGAAAGACCATGCAAGCCGGGGGGCTTAGGACTGGTCTTCACAAGGGGGGATTTGTGCATGCTCGGCCGTCAAGAGCCGTCGCGGCGTGGCGCCGCGACGCTCATAGTGTTCGCTGTATCGGCAGCCTTGTGCGTGTGGACGGCCGGCACCGCGGCCGCCGATCCGCAGCCGATGCCGGACCGGTGGACGCAGTTCGTCACCGATGACGGCTGGGTGGTGGACGTGAACACCACCAACGAGGTGATCAACCACATCGACAACCTCGCCGGGGCATCCAACTCCTGGCAGGCGCGGGTGACGCTGCGCTCCGAAGCCCGCATTACCGGCACCGGCGGCGCGGTGATTCAGGACGCCCAACTCGAATCCGGGTATTTCGTGGGGTGCCGCACCGACTCCTCGCCCGGTGTCGAGGTCGGCGCCGATATCGGGATCAACCCGTATCAGCAGATCAACGGCCAGGTCTACGGCGGCGGCTACGGGCAGGGTCAAGGCGGCGCCGGTGGCGGTGGTGGTGGCGGAGGCGGTTTCGCCGGCGCCTCGGCCGGGGCCACCCTCGGGGTACAAGAACACCTCGGCGGCTACATCCGAGTGTTGTTGAAACCCGGTGGGCTGGCCCAGGTTCCGATGGACCGGATCAGCTTGCGCAGCATGCACGCGGTGTCCAACCTGCGCGATCAAAACATCGAAGCCGACGGCTGTGGTGGCCAGGTGAAGATCCAGTCCTACACCACCATTCGGGTGCGCACCGACAACGGCAACGACACCCAAACCCTCTACGGCGAACCCAAGGACTTGTGATCGTGGCAACCGCATTGCGTTCAGGACACCAGCGGCAGTCCGTTAGTCGGCGGGCGGCGGTCACCGCAGCGGTGTGCCTCACCATGACCAGCGTCGGCGGTGCCGTCAGCGTCGCCGGCACCGCCGGCGCGGATCCCGCGACACCGGCACCGCCCCCCGTACCGGTGCCGGTGTCGCGGCCCATGCCTGAAGATCCCGGCCGGGTCAATCCGATTGGCGGCGCGCGTGTTTCGTCCACCACCCCGCAAGGTGAGACCGCTGGCATGGAGCGGCCCCTGGCCGCCCAAGCCGAACGCGGCGCGGCGACGGTACCGATGTGGGCCAAAGACGGCATATTCGCCCCCACCGCGCACCCCAACCGGCAGATCGCCATCCACCTACCCGGCGAAGTCACACTGGGCCCGGCCGCCTGGCTACCCGGCGGCGGCGCCATCTACGGCTCCAACGATGTTGACTATCAAGTCATCCCTTACGCCGGAGGCGGGGTCGATATCACCGTGACCCGCAAGACCGTGTTCTCCGCTTCCACGATCCCCTTTGGCGTGAAAATGCCTGCAGCCACGCATCTTCGACAAGGCAACAACGTGGTGCTGGTGGAAACCGATGCCGCACCGGGCAATCCGGCCCGCGTCATCGGCACCTTCAGCATCCCGGCCGCCACCGACGCCAACCAAGCCCTCGTCGGCGTCACCCCCACGCTCGGGCCGGGCTTCCCGCCAGGACAATCCAACCTCACCATCGATCTCGGCCCGACAAGCATTTTCGCGTTCCCTGTCACCATCACCGTGTCCTACCGGGCCTCCGACGCGGCCACCACCGGCGCGCCAACCACCAACTGGGGCGGCCTGCCGCCCGGAACACCCGCTGCCGCGGTGACTCCCCCGGTTCCTACCGGGTACGTGACCGACCCGTCGGGCGCACACCGACCCGACGGTGTTGACCCCACCGTCTATGCGCAGCGCCACTCCGGGCACTGCCAAGGCGGCCCCGACACCTACGCCAGCAGCGACGGGCGTGCCGCGAACTTCGTAGCCGCGTGCCAAACCCAACAACTCTGCCTCGCAGGCACTCCCGCACGCACATCGGTCGACTCCTGCAACGACCGGCTACTCGCGCACATGTCCATCTCTTGCGTGACGGTGTTCGGCCAAACCGGCGACGACTACGACGCCTGCATCCGCACCGCCTCCGACGAAGTCACTTGGGCCAAGGCCAACATGGCCGGCGGACCCGAATAGGCCGACGCGCGTTTCGCACTGGTTCGCCCGCAGAGTTATTGGTTCAAAGGGGAATTCGGCGATGACACCGATGAAGCGACCGAGGGTGCGTGCGTGCGGCTACCGACACGTACTCGCCATCGTCTCGATCGTGGCGTTGCTGCTGGCCGCGCTCATCACGACGACTCGCGATGAGCACGGATCAACTATTGCGGCATTACCAGGAGCCACCGCCCAACCCAGCGTCCCCGGCGGCGGATCAGGCGGCTCAGGCGGCAACGGAGGCGGACCACCTTTCCCGCTGCAGCCACCGGCAATGCCCGACGCTCCAGCGCCATTCAACGGCGGCTCCTACCCGGCCCCGTACCAGGGCAACGGCATCGACATCAACAACCCCGCTGAACAGCCCGCGCAAGCGGCGCAACAACAACCCAACTCCCAGCAGAGCAATCCCCAACAACTACAGCCCGCCAACGGCCAACAACCACCGGACTACGACGCCCCACTGCAACAACAACCACAGCCCAACCATCAAGCGCTGCAGTCGGTGTCCCCGCAGACACCACAAGCGCAACCCACCCAGCACCAGCCTCGAGAACAACCGCAGCAGAACCAGCGGAGTGAGCGCATTCAGAAGGCCAGCTGTTTTGAATCTGGTGATCTGAACCCCTTCGATTCGTGCGACGATGCGAACAAGAAAACCGATCTGTACCAGAAAATGACTTCGTGTTTGGGTGACCGCCCTGACGACGTGGTGTCGGCGGCCAACGCAGTTGGCTACGGTGGTGAGATAGAGCGTTGGACGTTGACGGATACGCGGACGCTCGAAAAGACGCAGATCGCATACAAAGTGCTGTGCACCCAAGCGAGTTTTATCCACCTTGCCGAGGATCACGATCCTCGGAATGACCCAACAAACTGGTTTGTGTGTGTATCAGCCGTGTTGAATGCGAATATCGAGGAGGCAGCTAGTAACGTTGCATTGGGTTCATTCCAGTATGATTATGGTCGAGGTACCGCCGTTGTTGTCTTCGACCCGGTCACGAAGGTCATTGTTACCACCTACACCAAAGGTCCTCGAAATGACTGGGGTGGATGCGCACGAGGAGCTCTGACAACATGATCGGCGTGTTTCTCCACAGGGTCATGGGACGTGTGGCCACCCTCGCTGTCGCGGTTGTGTGCATAGGTTGCGCCTGTGGTGCTCCACAGCAGGCGTCCGAACAATCCGCGACGCCGACAACTACTACACAATCGGTGACAGGTGTGAACCAGCAAGACATAGAATCCGTCATAAAAAATTACTTTTCCGCGTATAACAATGCGGACGTTGACGCCATGTCGAAGGTGTCTTTTGGCTATGTGTTGGCGGGAATTCAAGACAAAGGAGAAGCCTACCAAACGAACATTGTCGAGAATCTGGCCAAGAATGGCAAGGTCACAATTCTAGGGTACGGCGAATTTTCTGCTCAAAGAGATATGCGTGCCAGCATTGTGGTCTCCACGCGCCGCGATAAAGTTCCCACCAATGTTGAATTTCGATTCAACATGGTCAAGCTGAAAAATGATTGGCGTATCAATCAGATTGAACAGCTTTAATCCGGCCTCCCTCAAATGCGTGTGCTCTCGAGTCAACCTACGAGTCGCGACGCGGCGCAGTGCGATTGGTGACGGCCGTGAAAGGCCGGATTCAACTGTGACCACGACCCCGCACGCCCTGGAATGAGCGTTATTGGCGGGCGAGTTCTGCCGCGTATCCGTTGCGAGCGAACCCGGCGGTGGACGCCCAGCTGCGGGCTGCGGTAATGGATATCCCGAGAAGGTCGCACCAAATTCCCTCGCGACCCGTTGCTCCCAGCCACTCCTAAATGCGGCGAAGTTCTACTGGCCATCGGACGACCAGCCCCACTACGGAGCCGTAAACGCGTTCTCGGGTCAGAATTGGTTTCACGGCGCAAGCCGGGGTTCGAAGCGGGAGCTCGCCGGCAGTGTCAAACTCCGCTGACCACACCGTGCGTGACGATGGCCGCCGTCTCGTCGACCCAAAGCTCGTCGAGTTCGCTCTCCGGATGTAGCAACATCCGCAACATCGTTGCCCCACCGATGATTTCGATCAGCCGTTCGGGCTTGACATCAGCCTGGACCTCGCCGCGTTCGATGCCGTGCTCAAGCCGGACTCGCACCACGTCGAACAGGCCGTGGAAGCGTGCGACGACCCGCGTATTGAGTTCCTCGTCGGCGCTCATGTCCGCCATCAGGCCGGGCAGTGCCGCCCGCACGGCGGGGCTGGTGAACACGTCACGCGCCGCGGCGATCATGGCGCGGATGTCGCCGACGATGTCCCCTTCCGGGGTGGCGAGCGCCGTGGGCGACGTCGGGAAGGCCGCTTCATGCACCAACTCCGCCTTGCTCGACCAGCGGCGGTACAGGGCCGTCTTCGTGGTTCCCGCACGTTCGGCGATCGCCGCCATCGTCAGGTTGGCGTACCCGACTTCGGGCAGTAGCGCGGCGGCAGCGGCCAGTACGGCGGCATCGATCCGTGGATCGCGAGGACGCCCCGCACCGGAGGGCTTGTCAAGCGGTTGCAGGTCTGATTTCATAACGCTACGCATCGTATCGTAATTACCTCGGGAAGGAAGGTTCAGTGCCGAACCAACCGGCGGAAGGCTCCGTCACGGTCGAAACGAACGTCGACCATATTCAGCGCTCCAGCCGCGACGTGACAACAGTTCCGGACATCCTGTCACAGTGGTTGTCCACCGTGATGGAAGGTGGCATCAAGCCCGACATCACCGTCGAGAGCGGTGTGGACTCCAACGGAATGTCTTCGGAAACAATCATTCTCACCGGCCGCTGGACCGAGGACGGCACGCCGGTGGAGCAGAAATGGGTCGCTCGGGTCGCGCCGACCACCGAGGACGTTCCCGTATTCTCCTCCTACCGCCTGGACCACCAGTTCGATGTCATGCGGCTGGCCGGCGAGCTCACTGACGTGCCGGTCCCCCGCGTCCGCTGGCTGGAGAACACGGGAGAGGTGCTCGGTTCACCGTTCTTTCTGATGGACTGTGTCGACGGTGTGGTCCCGCCGGACGTCATGCCGTACACCTTCGGCGGCAACTGGTTCGCCGACGCCACCCCCGAACAGCAGCGCACCCTGCAGGACAGCACCGTCGAGGCCATCGCCAAGCTGCACTCGATCCCCGATGCCGACAAGACCTTCGGTTTCCTCCAAGAGATCGACCCGCCCGGCGACACCGCCTTGCGGCGACACTTCGGTTGGCTCAAGGACTGGTACCAGTTCGCGGCGTCGGGCCTGGGCCGCTCACCGCTGGTCGAGCGGGCCCTCGTCTGGCTGGAGGAGAACTTCCCCGAGGACGTCGCGGCGTCCGAATCGGTTCTGGTGTGGGGTGATTCGCGCATCGGCAATGTGATGTACCAGGACTTCCGGCCGTCCGCGGTGCTGGACTGGGAAATGGCTACCGTCGGCCCCCGCGAGTTCGACGTCTCGTGGATCATCTTCGCGCACAAGGTGTTCCAGGAACTTTGCGGTCTGGCTGGGCTGCCCGGCCTGCCAGATGTGCTGCGCGAAGAAGATGTGCGCGCGACCTACGAGAAATTCACCGGCGTCGAGGTCGGTGATCTGCACTGGTTCTACATCTACTCCGCCGTGGTGTGGTGTTGCGTGTTCATGCGCACCGGTGCGCGGCGGGTGCACTTCGGCGAGATGGAACAGCCAGACGACCTCGAGTCGCTCTTCTACCACAAGTCACTGCTGGAGAAGCTCCTGGAAGGAACTGCCTGATGCTCGGCCCCATGGATGAATATCCGGTCCACCAGGTCCCGCAGCCCATCGCGTGGCCCGGGTCCAGCGACCGAAACTTCTACGACCGCTGCTACTTCAACGCCCACGACCGCACCGGCGACATCTTTGTCATCACCGGAATGGGCTACTACCCCAACCTCGGCGTGAAAGACGCCTACTTCCTGGTCCGCCGCGGTGATACCCAGACCGCCGTGCACCTGTCCGACGCGATCGATCAGGACCGGCTGAACCAGCACGTCGTGGGCTACCGCATCGAGGTCACCGAGCCGCTGCACCAGGTGCGCATCGTGCTCGACGAAACCGAGGGCATCGCCGCCGACCTGACGTGGAACGGCCTGTTCGACGTCGTGCAGGAGCAGCCGCACCTCATGCGCCAGGGCAACCGGGTGACGTTAGATGCCCAGCGCTTCGCCCAATTGGGTTCCTGGAGCGGCTCTCTCGCCATCGATGGCGAAGAGATCAAGGTCAGCCCCGACACGTGGATCGGTTCCAGGGACCGCTCGTGGGGCATCCGCCCCGTCGGTGAAGCCGAGCCCGCCGGCCGCCCGGCCGATCCGCCGTTCGAGGGCATGTGGTGGCTGTACGTACCGCTCGCGTTCGATGAGTTCTCGCTCGTGATGATCATCCAAGAGGCCCCCGACGGCTTCCGCTCGCTCAACGACTGCAGCCGCGTGTGGAAGGACGGCCGGGTTGAGCAGCTGGGCTGGCCGCGGGTGAAGATTCACTACGTCTCCGGTACCCGCATCCCCACCGGGGCCACCATCGAAGCGACGGCACTGGACGGCACACCCGTCCGCTTCGATGTGGAATCCAAGCTGCCCGTGCCGATTCACGTGGGCGGCGGCTACGGCGGCGACGCAGACTGGCTACACGGCACGTGGAAAGGTGAGAACTTCACCGAACGACTCACCTACGACATGACCGACCCCGGGATCATCGCCCGCTCCGGCTTCGGCGTCATCGACCATGTCGGTCGTGCGGTGTGCCATGAGGGCAACAAACCACCGGCCGAAGGCTGGGGTCTGTTCGAGCACGGCGCGCTGGGCCGGCACGATCCGTCGGGCTTCCCGGACTGGCTGACCATGGCCCCCTAGTTTTGCTCGTCACGGGCAAACAGAAATGTCCTCGGTACAACGGTGTGCCGGGGACATTTGTGTTCTCCCGCAAGCGGGAGGTGGCTCACGCTAGCCGGCCCACCACAGGGACGCCGCCAAGATCACTTCGACCAATCCGTAGAACCAGTTGGGGTAGAACGACGTTCGGTCGCCGGCGACCGCCGAACACACCCGCCCGAACGCCATGCCGATTAATGCCGCGCTCACGGCCAGCAGGATGCCGGTGCGCACCTGCTCCGGCGCGCTGATCGCGTACCCCAGGATGACGGCGATGGCCAGCCCGAAACCGCCGTAGACCGCACGCACCTCGGCACGAGATGCCGCGTCACCCAACGTGATTCCGAAAGGGCGCAGCATCTGCGCCGGCGCGGTGAGGGCCCGCACACCCATGCCCGCGAAAAACACCGCGTTGATGCCCACCACGACGTTCGCAGCGACTGACACCGTTACCTCCTGACGACGATGGCGAGGCAACCAGCATGACGCACGCGAGTCATGCCGTCACGCGAAACGGTTCAGAGCCGCCACATTTCGCGCTCGGTGGCGGCCTGTTCGAACGCCCGGTGACGAAAAGTCTCCGGCTGACGCACTTTCGTGGCCAGATGCATCCGGGTCGCCATCGCTGCGGTCATGTCCGACCACCAGTGCATCGCGGCCGCGGCGGGGTTAAAGCCAACAGAAGCAGAGTCGGTGGCCATCGCGGTTTCCCTTCACGAACTCCGACGATGCTTGTGAGACCGCACTTCCTGGGCGACGAGCAACGTCAGCTCTAGTGCTCACGTTCAGCGACGGAGGTCGTCAATCTATTCCCGCAGCGGTGTCGGAGTTCGCCCCCTGCTTACTCCAGTCCCGCGGTGCCGTCCGGCTTGACCGTCACGGCGGCCCCGGCGAGATCCTCGCGAGTGCTGGCCTCGGCCTGCGACGCATCGGTGATCACCGCCAACGCTCGGCCGCCGTTCGGAGTGCGGACGGCGACAAAAACCTTCTCGGGCGCACCCTCCCGCGTCACCGGCGTCGTCCACGTCTCGATGGTCCCGGTACCCGACCAGTCGTTCTCGGCCACCACCGTCGGCTCCGCATCGACCGCCGATTGCACGTCCTCCCAACGGAATTCCTGCGCGGGCGGCTCGGTGCTGTAAACGCCGAAGCTGTGCTTGGTCAGGTACCCACCGTTGGCGGTGATGAGCCCGACCTGGCCCGGATCGGCGACGAGCCGTTCGGCCATGGTGGCGATGGAATGCGAGACGTAGTTGTTCCACGGGCCGCCGGCGAAGGTCAGGCCGCCGGTGACGGTCAGCGGACGCGCCGGATCGTCGAGCGCCAGGCCCAACTCGCGCGCCGCGACCTGCACCGCCGACGGGAAGCAGGAGTACACGTCGACTGCGTCGATATCGTCGATACCGAGCCCCGTCAGCTCCAGCACCCGGCGGCCCGCGATCCGAATCGCCGGTGACCCCGAGAAGCTCGCGCGCTCCCCGATCAGATAGGTGTCGTGGGCGTCGGTCCCCGCATACGGGAAAACCCACCGTTCCCTTGGTATCTGCAGTTCCTCCGCCTTGCCCACGGAGGTGAGGATGAGAGCCGCGCCCTGGTCGACCATGTTGTTGGAGTTCATCAGCTTGGTGTACGGCCAGCTGATCATCCGGTTGTCCGGGCCGGGCTGCCAGATCTCTTCGGCGGAAACGGCTTCCCGACTCCAGGCATGCGGATTACCTTGTGCCACTTGACTGAACCGCGACCACAGCTCGCCGATCCGGCGGCGGTGCTCGTCCGACGTCTCTCCCGCGGCGATCCGCAACGCCTGCTCGAACATCGGGTACACATGCGACGGGGCCACCAGACCGATCCGCAGTTCGGCGGGACCGGCCATGGTGAACTCGGGATCGCTGGGCGCGAGCGGCACAGACTCGTCCTGCTCGGTGCCGGCCAGTCGCTCGCCGCGGGCCTTCAAACGGCTGCGGGTACGCCAGGTTTCGCCACCGGCGATCAGCACCACCTCGGTGCGGCCCTGCTGGATGTCCAGGCAGGCCTGGTTCACCAGGGACTGCGGCACGTTGCCGCCGACCGGGGTGTACCGAGTCGCGGCGTCAGGTGCGCCGATGCGCTGAGCCAACAGCAGACCGGGGTCCCGGTAGCGCACCGACAGCAGGTTGACGATCCGGACGGCGTCGACCGCCTCGAGGACGCGCGGATCGGCGGCAGCCCGGGCCGCCGCTTCCATCAGGTCGACCGGCTCGCAACCCGGGTTCTCGTCGTGCTGGTTGACCTGGCCATAGCCGACGAGCACCGGGGTTCTGGGATCAAGTGACACTGATATTTCCTCTTCTGGCGCCGGACCCTTCTCCGGGATACCTCCACATTGGCGGCATCCGGGCGGCACTGTAAACGACCAGCACGGAAACCCACACATGAGCGTTCGGGACATCCAGTCGCCGTCCGGTACCGCAAATGTCCCCAACGGAAACGTACAGGTGTCGCACAATGCGATTTACAGGGCGGCGGCGACGCCATTGCATGGAACTGACACGGTGCATAGACCTGACATGCCGAAGGGTGAACACATGACAATGAGCGTGGTTGAACGCGCCGAACTCGCCGCAGCCGTGAGAGACCTGCTCCGTGAGCATTGCACCGAAGCCGACGTGCGCCGCGTCATGCGCACTGACGAGGGCTTCGATCGCGATCTATGGAACAAGCTGGCTGCCCAGGGCGTGGCGGGGTTGATCATCGACCCCGATTACGGCGGCGTCGGGTTGGGCGCGCAGGAGTTGGAGGCCGTCGCCGAGGCGACGGGCGCGGCCTTGCTGCCCGCCCCGTTCCTCTCGAGTGCGGTCTTCGCCACGGCACTGATTCAGGCCGCCGGCAGCGACGACGACAAGGCGCGGCTCTTGCCCGGGTTGGCCGACGGTTCGTCGATCGGAACCGTGGCGGCCACCGGGCCCCGTGGCACGTGGGCGCCCGACGGTGTCGCGGTACAGGCAGTCCAGCAGGATGCGGAGTACCGCCTCACCGGCAGCGCACACTACGTACTGGACGGGCAGATCGCCGACGTCGTCATCGTCGTTGCGAAACCCGAAGAGGGCATCGCACTCTTCGAGGTTCCCGTCGATGCACCCGGCTTCGACCGGACCGCCGCAACAGTTTTCGATCCCACGGTCCGGCTGTCGACCTATGCCTTCCGTCAAACCCCGGCGCGTCGCATCGGCAGCGGCGGCTGGGCCGCCGTCGAACATGCCCTGTCCCTCACGGTCATTGCCCTGGCAGGGGAACAGGTCGGCGGCACTCGCCGGCTGTTCGACATCACCGTCGAATACCTCAAGACCCGCATCCAATTCGGCCGGCCCATCGGCAGCTTCCAATCAATCAAGCATATGGCGGCCGACCTGCTGCTGGAGGTCGAATCCGCCACCTCGGCCGCGCAGTACGCCGCCGCGCAATTCGATGCCGATCCGGCGGGCGCCGACGGTCCCGTAGCGTTGGCCGGATTCGCTTGTGCGGACGCCTATCACACCACCGCCATGCAATCGATCCAGATGCACGGCGGCATCGGCTTCACCTGGGAGCACCCCGCCCACTTGTTCCTGCGCCGGGCGCGCTCCGGCCGCCAACTGTTCGGCAGCTCACGTGATCACCGTGAGCGCTACCTCGCCTCGAAAGGGGCTTGACATGACCATCGCCGCACCGACGGACGACGACCTGCGCACCGAGGTGCGTGACTGGCTCGCGCAGAACTGGACCGCACTGCCGCCAACGGACGATCCCTGGGTCAGCTCGCCCGAGGAAATCGCCTGGCGGGGAAAGGTTCTCGACGCCGGATATGCCGTGCCGACTTATCCGGCCGAATGGTTCGGGCGCGGCTACCCGAGCAAGCTCGCGGCCGTCATCCAGCAGGAGTTCCGCGCCGTCAAGGCCCCCGGCGCCTGCCAGGACAAGCACAACATCCCCGCGAACACGCTGTTCGCATTCGGGTCCGACGAGCTGAAACACGAACTGCTGCATAATTTTCTGACCGGAGCGGCCCGCACCTGCCTGCTCTACAGCGAGCCCGGCGCCGGTTCCGACCTGGCGGCAGTGAGCACCACCGCGGTGCGCGACGGCGACCGCTGGGTGGTCAACGGGCAGAAAGTGTGGACCTCGGGCGCGGCGACGTCCGAGTACGGTCTGCTGATCGCGCGCACCGACTGGGATGTGCCCAAGCACAAGGGCATGAGCTACTTCATCATCCCGATGCGTCAGCCCGGCATCGAGGTACGGCCACTGGTCCAGATCACCGGCGAGGCACACTTCAACGAGGTGTTCATCTCCGACGCGAGCGTGCCGCACGCGAATCTCATTGGTGGAGAGGGCAATGGGTGGCGGGTGCTGCAGACCGCTCTCGCGTACGAACGCTCCATCATGGGCGACGGCGGCCGCGGGTCACGCAACAAGTCCAAGGCCGACAGCCTCATCGAACTGGCGCGGGACCACGGACGCCTCGACGACGCCGTCGTGCGGGAGAAGCTGGCGAACGTCCTGGCCCTGCGGGAACTCAACCGGCTCAACAACCTTCGCGCCAAAGCGGCCACCAGCCAGGGCACGTCGAGTTCGATCATGTCGCTCGGCAAACTCGCGATGTCACGAATCCTGCACTCGGAAGCGGCGTTGAAGACCGAGATCATCGGTACCGAGTCACTGTTGGCGGGTTCCGACAACCCGGAGGCCGACGACGTCAACTTCCTGTCCCTCAACGCGTTCTTCACCTCGATCGGCGGCGGCACCGACCAGATCCAGCGCACCATCATCGGCGAACGCGTACTGGGGCTCGCGAAGGAACCCGAGACCGACCGAGACATCCCGTTCCGGCAAGCGCGGCGCAGTTGACGAACGTGGCCTACGACCCACCGCTCTCGGGGATCGAGATTCTCGACCTGACCGCCGGACCCATCACGGCCATCGGCCGGCTTCTGGCCGATCTCGGTGCCCACGTGACGTCCGTGCACCTGGCCGGCGTGACCGCGGCAGACACCACCGGACCACGCGTCGACGGGGTGCCCATCGGCACGGCCATCAACCGCCATGGCAGCCCCACGGTGGAGATCGATCCGTCGACACCGGCCGGACAGCAGTCATGGGCGGACATGCTGGCGACAGCGGACATCCTCATCGAGAACACGCGCCCCGGGTCGGTGGCCGAAGAGTCGTTGGCGGTCAAGCAAATTCATGCTGACCATCCGTCACTGGTCATCCTGTCCGTCAGCGACTTCGGGCGCGACACGCGTTATCGCAACTGGCAGGCCACCACGCCCGTACTGCACGCGTTGACCAGCGAGCTGTCCCGCTCGGGAATCCCGGGCCAGGCACCGCTGGTGCCGCCGAGCGCGGACCTGCCCTATCACGTCGCCGCAGCCCAGGCCGCCTTCTTCACACTGTGCGTGTTTCTGGACCGGTTACGCACGGGCACCGGCGATCTCATCGATTTCTCCGTACTCGAAGGGGCGATGCAGACCCTCGACCCGCCGTTCGGCACGGCGGGCAGCGCCGCCGCGGGTGTACCGATCAGCGAACAGAAACGGGACTGGATCGCCGAGCAGCAGCGCTACCCGATCATCAAATGCAAGGACGGCCACATCCGCATCTGTGTCCTGGCAAAGCGCCAGTGGCAGGGCATGTTCAACTGGATGGGGCGCCCCGAGGAGTTCGCCGATCCGAAATTCAACAGTCTCCGCGAGCGTTTCGCATCCGCGACCTTGTTCGGGGCCATCGAGCAGTTCTGTTCCGACAAGACCCGCGCGGAACTGGAACTCGCGGGGCAACGGCACGGGGTGCCGACGGCGGCGGTGCTGAGCCTGGCCGAGTCGCTGTCCACGGAACAGGTTGCGGCGCGCGGCTTCTTCCGCGAGACAGAGCTCTCCCCTGGCCTGAGCGCACCGGTGCCGGTCGGCGTGGTGGAGATCGACGGGCACCGGGCCAGCGGGCTGAACATCAAGACACCGAGCCGTCGCCGACTCCGCGACGCGCCCACGCTCACCACGCGCGACCGCGGCGGTCTGGGGCTGCCGCTGGAGGGGCTGCGCATACTGGACCTCGGCGTCATCGTCGTCGGCAGTGACACCGGCCGGCTGTTCGCCGATCTCGGCGCGGACGTGGTCAAAATCGAGAATTCGGCCTTCCCGGACGGGTTGCGGATCAGCCTCACCCGCATGACGCAGGCCTACGCCGCAGGCCACCGGAACAAACGGTCGATCGGCATCGACCTCCGGTCCGACGAAGGCCGGGTGTTGGCACACCGACTGGTCGCGCAGTCCGACGTCGTCTTGAGCAACTTCAAACCCGGTGTGGCGGCCGCACTGGGCATGGACTTCGCCACGCTGCAGCAGATCAATCCGGGCATCGTCGTCGTCGACAGCTCGGCCTACGGACCCACCGGGCCGTGGGCGAAGCGACTCGGCTACGGCCCGTTGGTCCGTGCCGCGGCGGGCTTCACCGACTTGTGGACGTACCCCGACGATCCGGATGCCTTCTGCGACACCGTCACCGTGTACCCCGATCACGTGGCTGCGCGGATCGGCGCGCTGAGTGCGCTTGCGCTGCTGCTGCGCCGCGAACGCAGCGGCGGCGGTGGCGCGGCGAGCATTGCCCAGGCCGAAGTGATGCTCAGTCACCTGGCCGACGACATCGCCGGCGCGGTGCTGACAAGTCGTGGTCATGTTCCCGACGACCAGCCGGCACACGACGCGCCATGGGGCCTGTTTCCGGGCGCGAGTGAGGACACCTGGATCGCCGTGACGGTCCGCGATGACACCGACTGGTCCGCCCTGTGCACGGTGATCGACCGGCCCGACCTCGGCGCCGATGCCGAGCTGGGTTCGCGCGGCGGGCGGGACCGTCAGCGCGCACGGATCGATGAGGCACTCAGCGCATGGACCTCTCAGCGCACCCCGGTGGACGCGATGGCTCAGTTGCAGGCCGCGCGTGTGCCTGCCGGGGCCGTGCTGCATGCCGCCGAGGTCCCCACCTGGGATTACTACGTGGAGCGCCGGGCATTCCGCGAGGAACTGCATCCGCACGGCGCGGCACCGTTCATGATGGAGAACGTGCAAATCCATGCTGACCTCATCCCGGATCCCCCGCTGGGGCAGGCGCCGCTGCTCGGGGAGCAGACTCGCGAGGTCGCGGCCGAACTGCTCGGGCTGGACGACGACATGATCGACGAACTCATTACCCGCGGCGTGCTCGAAGTACCTGCGGCAGCGGCACATTCGGGACGGTAGCCGACACCCGCAATGGAAATCGACTTCACCCGGCTTCGCTACTTCGTCGCTGTCGCGGAAGAGCTGCACTTCAAACGCGCCGCCGACCGGTTGATGATCACCCCACCGCCGCTGAGCAAGCAGATCAAGCTACTGGAGCGCGAACTCGGTGGGGAGCTGTTCGAGCGGACGTACCACGAGGTCCGCCTGACACCGCTGGGCGCGCAGCTGCTGGAACCGGCACGCGACATCCTGCGCCGGGTCGAGGACCTGAAGGCCACCGCGTCACGAATCACGCAGGCGACCAATCCCATTCGTATCGGGGCGACCGCCTACGCACCATCGGATTTCCTGTCCAGGTTCGAGCAGGCAGTGGCCGGCCTGGCGATGCCCACCGAGTACAGCATGCCCGGGTCGGCGGCGGAGGTCATCGCCAAACTCGTCTCTGGGCACGTCGACCTCGGCCTGATCCACTTGCCGTCCGCGGACAAACGCATACGTCATCGCGTCGTGGCCAGCTATCCGGGCGCGGCGGCGGTGCGGTTCGACGATCCATTGGCCACCAATGACATCATCGCCATCGAGGACCTCCGCGACCGCGACGTCGTGATCGATTTCGCCAGGCCCAATCCGATCGTGCTGGCCCAGATGACCCGGGGCCTCAACGAGCGCGGCGTCACGCGCATCGTGCGGACGCTCGGTCAGCTGGGCGGCGAGCTGGAGATGGCCAGCCACGTGTTCAATCGCTATCTCGTCGCGCTGGTCAGCTATGCACCGGCATCGGCACTCGGCCGCATCTTCTCGCCGCCCGAATTCAAGCTGATCCCGATCGATGAAAGCACCTGGGCGCCGGCCAAAATCGCGCTGGCCTGGGCGCCGGACCGGCTGGCCGACCCCGCCGAAGTCGAAGCGGTCGTCGAGCAGCTCGTCACCAGCCTCGCCGAGCTCTGATGGTCCCACTCTCGCCGTTACGTGTCAGCGCCCAGCGGTAGGCTGCCTCGGCAGACAAGCTCCGCCTCGATAGCCCCGGAAGGTTCGGTACCGTGCCCGACGCCGATGACGTGCGCCGCATCGCGCTGTCCCTCCCCGAAACCACCGAGAAGGAGCGTTGGGGCCATCCGACGTTCGACGTCGCGCGCAAGATGTTCGTCACCGTGCCCGACGATGAGACCTCTTTTGCGGTGCGCTGCCCCAGGTTTGACCGCGAAGAGCTGATCGCTGCCGAACCGCACAAATTCTGGGTGCCGCGGCACGAGGCCGCGTCGGCCTGGGTTCGCGTTCGGCTGGCCGCCCTCGAGGACGTGCAGGAACTGAGCGACATTCTCACCGATTCCTGGCGCCAGGCAGCCCCGGCCAGACTCATCGAGCAAGAGGAATCCTGAAAGTCAGACCCGCTGCGCCACCCGGCCGAAGACCATGGACTCTTCGATGCGGTCGAAGCGGTGGTCGATGACGTCGAGCACGTAGTTGTGCCGCACATGCCACGGCCGGTGGGTACCGGACTTGGGCAGCGCGTGGGGGTTGCGGTTGATGTAGCCGGCATCGAGGTCGAACGTCTTCTTCTCGTCCATCGGGGCGGCACCCAGATGCGGGTACGCATGGGTGTACCCGTGCGTGTCCATGTACGTCACCAGCTTTGCGAAGGCGCGCGCCGTCATGTCGGCGCGCAGCGTCCACGACGCGTTCGTGTAACCCAGGCACCACGCCATGTTCGGCACGTCCTCGAGCAGGAACTCCTTGTAGACATACCGGTCGGACGGCGTGATCGGGACACCGTCGACAGCCAACGAGATGCCGCCGAGGGCCTGCAACTCCAGCCCCGTCGCGGTCACGATGATGTCGGCATCAACGCGCGCACCGGATTTCAGCACGATGCCGGTGGCATCGACATGAGAGATGTGGTCGGTGACAACCTCGGCGCGGCCGTCACCGATGGCGGTGAAGATGTCCCGGTCGAGCACCGCACAGAGGCGTTGATCCCACGGGTCGTACTTCGGGTTGAAGTGCACGTCCACGGGGTAGCCCGGCGGCAACGCGGCCATGGCCCGGTTGCGGATGAGGCGGCGGCCGCCCTTGGGGAATTTACGCAGCAGGTTGTAGCTCAGCACCCCGATGAGTACGTTGCGGAACCACACGATCCGGTGGGCGACCTTGCGGGGCAACAGCTTCCGGATCAGGTTGACCATCGGGTCGACCTGCCACTGGGACATCAGGTAGGTGGGCGACCGCTGCAACATGGTCACCTTCGCGGCAGTCTTGGCCATGGCGGGCACCAGGCTGATGGCCGTCGCACCACTGCCGATCACCACCACCTTCTTACCGGCGTATTCGAGCGACTCGGGCCAGAACTGAGGATGGACGACGTCACCGGTGAAGGTATCGATGCCGGGGAAATCCGGGGTGTACCCCTGGTCGTAGTTGTAGTAGCCGGTGCCGCAGAACAGGAATCGGGCGCGGTAGGCCTTGGCCTCGCCGTTCTGCCTGGTCTGCACCGTCCACGTGTCGGTCGCCGAATCCCAATTGGCCGAGAGCACATGGGTGTCGAAGGTGATGTGACGGTCGATGCCGTAGGTGTGCGCCGCGGTGGTCAGGTACTCCCGGATGTGATCGCCATCGGCGATGTTCTCCGGCCTGGTCCACGGCTGATACGGGAAGCTCAGCGTGAAGATGTCGCTGTCCGAACGGATTCCTGGATAGCGGAACAAGTCCCAGGTGCCGCCGATGCGTGCGCGCCGCTCCAGGACCGCATAGGTGGTCTGGGGGCTGCGTTGGTGCAGCCGGTATGCGGCCCCGATGCCGGAGATGCCGGCGCCGATGATCAGCACGTCGAAAAATTCGCCGCCGTCGCTACCCGTCATGAATCTCCCTTGATCTGATCCGGTACCGCCGGTTCCACCTTAGGACATCGCGGCCCTAGGCAGTCGAGCTGTGAGCCGACCCGGCGAGCAGCGCCCGCAAATGCTGATTGACCTGCTCGGGGCGCTCGAGGTTCGCACAGTGCCCACCGCCCAGCTCGACGAACGACCAGAGATTGGGGACGTTCCTGGCAATCCGCCGTGACGCCGCGATGGGCAGGAGCCGGTCCTTCGTGCTGCCGATGACCAGCGTCGGAACCGTCAGGTTGTCGAGGCCGATGTGGTGAGCATCGAGGTTGTCCACCAGAGCGTTGACCCACCCGCTGCGGCCGGCGGCGGAGGTGCCCATGAACAGTTCATAGACGTAGTCGGCAACCGCCGGGTCGGCGTCACGACCGACCGCGATCATCGCCACGAACTGGCGGGCCGCCTTGCGCGAACCCGGCACCAGCGGCGCCCCGCCGAAGGTCTTGAGGATGCGGCCGGCGGCGTAGGCCCGGGACTTCGCGAGCGAGTTCGGGACCTGCGCCAGCTGAACCAGCTTGAGCAGGTCCCCGGTGGTGGTGTTGAGCAGAGCGACGGCATGTGCGCATTCGGTGACGCGCCGCGGGTAGCGCTGCGCCCAGGACGTGATCGCGATACCGCCCATCGAGTGGCCGGCGATGACGGCCCGCTCCCCCGGCCTGAGCGTCGCCGTCAACACCGAGTCGAGGTCGGCCGCGAGAAAGTCCAGGTTGTACTTGTGGCGGCCCTTGGGCGCCCCGCTCTGCCCGTGCCCGCGGTGGTCGTAGGCAATGACCCGGTAGTCGGTCGCCAGGTCCGCGATCTGGTTGCCCCACACACCGATGGCGCAGGTGATGCCGTGAGCGAAGACGATCGGCCGGCCATGTTCGGGGCCGAAGACCTCGGCGTGCAGCCGGGTGCCGTCAACGGCCTCGATCTCCATGGAACGGCCTGGTGGCAGCGCTGCGGGACGCCCGGGTCTGACCAGCTGGGATTGACTGAAGGCGGTCATACTGCTCCGTTCGGGTTCGGCGACGTTGCCGGCGGGACATCCCGTACCAGCGAGCCTACCTAAATAACCAGCACAGGCTTCACAGCGCGACCGGCCGTGGCGTCCGACCAGGCGTCGGCGAAGCGGTCGAACCGGTATGTCCGAACCAGTTTGTCGACGGGCAACTCGCCCCGCAGGACGTGCCCGGCCAGCTGCGGGATGAAGGTGTGCGGCGCACTGTCGCCTTCGATGACCCCTTGTACCCGGAGCCCGTTGGCCAGGATCAGTCCGACAGGTAGCTCGGCGGTCAGCGCGCCCAACCCGACGAGCGCGAGGGTGCCGCATTTGCGCAGCAGGGTCAGCGCCGTGCTGATGACATCCGCCCGCGCGGTGGTGTCGACGGCGAGCGCCGCCCCACCTCCGGTGAGTTCCATGAGCTCGGCCACAAGGCTCTCCGAAGCCGGGTCGACGGCCCCGGTGGCACCCAATTCGATTGCCAGCGCCCGCCGTTCGGCGATCGGGTCGACAGCGATGATCGTGCGGCACCCGGCGATGCGCGCACCCATCACCGCCGAGAGGCCCACCGCGCCCGCACCCCACACCACCAGGACGTCGTCGGGCCGTGCCGTCAAGGTGTTCAGCACGGCTCCGACACCGGTCTGCACACTGCAGGCCAGTGGCGCCGCCAGCTGCGCGTCGATACCGTCCGGCAGCACCACCACGTTGGACGTGTTGGCCAGCGCATGGGTGGCGAAGCTCGACTGACCGAAGAATCCGCCGCGAACCGGCTGACCGTCCAGCCGCAAGGCGCTCGTGTCGTCACCACGATCGCCGGCCATGTTCAAGCGGGTCGCGTTGTCGCAGTAGGCGGGCGTGTCGGACGAGCAGGCGGCGCATTGCGAGCAGCTCGCGAAGGTCAGGACGACCTGCCGGCCGACGTCGATGCGGGCGTCCGGGCCGGCGGCCAGGACGGTGCCGGCGCCCTCGTGGCCGAAAACCATGGGCAGTCGCTTCTCCGGCCAGCGTGCCGCAGTGCTGATGTCGGTATGGCAGATGCCGACCGCATTGATGCCGACCAGCACCTCGTTGCCCCGCGGCTCGCGAATCTGGACGTCGGTGAGTTCAGGGGTCGAACCCGGGCGAAGCAACACCGCGGCACGTGCGTCGATCATGCCGGGATGTTAGATGGTGACATCCCGCGACGGAATTGAGGACACTATGCGCGCCATTCAGATCGCCCGGTTGGACGGCCCGTCAGCAGCCGAACTCAACGAGATTCCCGAACCCGACGGCAGCGGCGCCGTGGTGATCGAGGTGCACGCCGCCGGTGTCGCCTTCCCCGACGCGCTGCAGTCCCGCGGTCTCTATCAGCACAAGCCCGAGTTGCCGTACACCCCGGGCGCCGAGCTCGCAGGTGTCGTGCGCAGCGCACCCGCCGGAGCGCACGTGGTGGCCGGAGACCGGGTGGCCGCTCTGACCATGCTGTCCGGTGCGATGGCCGAAGTCGTTGCGCTACCGGCCGATCGGGTCTTCAAGCTGCCCGACACCGTGTCCTTCGAGGCCGGCGCCGGGCTGCTGTTCAACGACCTGACGGTGCATTGCGCGCTGCGCACCCGCGGTCGGCTGGCACCGGGCGAGACGGTGCTGGTGCACGGTGCCGCCGGCGGCATCGGCACGTCGACGCTGCGGTTGGCCCCGGCGTTCGGGGCGGCCCGCACCATCGCGGTGGTGAGCTCGGAGGACAAGGCCGAAATCGCCCGTGCTGCAGGCGCTTCCGATGTGGTGCTGGCCGATGGATTCAAGGATGCGGTGAGTGAGCTGACGGGTGGCCGGGGCGTCGATGTGGTTCTCGATCCGGTGGGTGGCGATCGGTTCACGGACTCCCTCCGGTCGCTGGCACCGGGTGGTCGACTCTTGGTGGTGGGATTCACCGGTGGCGATATCCCGACGGTGAAGGTGAACCGGCTGCTGCTCAACAACGTCGACGCGGTGGGTGTCGGCTGGGGTGCGTGGGCCATGACCCACCCGGGCTACCTCGCCGAGCAATGGGAGGAACTGGAGCCGCTGCTGGCGTCCGGTGCCATCATCCCGCCGGCACCCGAGGCGTATCCGCTGGAGCGCGCCGCGGATGCCATCGCGTCGCTGGAAAACCGTTCGGCCAAGGGCAAAGTAGTCGTCACGGTGCGCTGACCGGCAGCACCAGCCGAGACTGCCCGCCGTCGCCGTGCGCGACGGTGTGTACGGACGGCACCATCCGGGTGGCGGTGGCCAGCGGATCGCCGGTCCCGAGATTTCTGGCGAACCGTGGGAAACAGCCACCGGCGATCAGCAGCCGGATCCGGTGGCCGGCGGCGAATCGGTACGCAGTCGCGTCGAGCTCGAGGCGCAGCCGCGCCTCCGGGGTGTCAGCCGCGGTGAGCCGCAGGTATCCATCGGTGACATTTGTCGAATGTCCGTCGGGCGCAACGTCGCTGATCCGAACGAACACGTCGGCGTGCGGGTTGTCGGTGCGGTGGTCCAGTTCGACGTAGGGCGTACCGATGACGTCGAGATCCGCGGGCAGCACGGGGCTGGTGAAGGACAGGACATCCGAGCGCTCGGCCAGCTCGGTGTCGTCGATGTAGCCCGACTTTCCGGAAACCAGCAGGCGTCCACCGACGCTCGGCGTGGGATCGGCCGGGTCGTAGACAAATGTCGAGGGTGCGCCGCTGTCGGGCGGCGTCTCGGCCAGCGCCGCTCCAGGGTGCAGATGCCACACCATTTCCGCGACCGGTGGCGGCCACTCCTGCATGTCGAGCCAGTCACCGCCGGCGACGCAGATGCGCACCGGAGCCGCGGCGCGGCGCGACCCGTCCAACCACAGCACGGATTCTTTGATCGCTTCGGTGCCGCCCGACCCGTGAGTCCATGGCCCTACCGTGAGCGCCACATCGACGCCGCGGGCCCGCAGCCGCCGGTACTGCTCGAGCGTCTGGTCCACGAACACGTCCTGCCACCCGGTGATCAGCAGTACCGGGCCGCGCAGGTTGTCGAGTGCGGCAGCCACACCGTTCTCTGCCCAGTAGGGCGACGACGGATCCGGCTGTTCGAGCCACGCGTTGAACCACGGGGTGCGGCCGCCCAGCAATTCGGCCGCCGCCGGATCGAGCGGCAGCGTCTCCAATACCGGCTTCAGGGTTCGCGGCGTCGCCATGCCGCGAAGGATCTGACGGATCCAACCGCCACGGTGCTGCCAGGCGACCTGATAGCTCCAGCCCAGGAAGTCGCCGAGCGCGAATGATCCTGTGCTCCACACCGAATGACCGAAATCGTGCGGCGCCATGGTGATCACCGAAGTGGTCAGGTCGGCAGGCTGGTCGACCAGGAGCGCCAGCTGGGTGAAACCCAGGTAGGAGGCGCCAACAGTGGCGAATTCCCCTGTGTACCAAGGCTGTTTACGCAGCCACTCGACGGTGTCGGCGCCGTCGTCGACCTCATGGCGACCCGGCTCGAAGGCTCCTTCGGAACCGAAGGTACCGCGGGTGCTCTGCAGTATGACGTGAAAACCCTGCCCCGCGTACAGCCCGGCGAACACCCGGTTGGGCAGCCCGTCACGGCCGTACGGCCCCCGCATCAACAACGTGCCGGCCGGTTTCCGGGTCCGCGGCGCGTAGTGATCGGCCAGCAACACCGCACCGTCGCGCATCGGCACCGGCAGCGACCGTTCCACCCGGAAACTCTTGGCTCGCGGCAGACCCAAGCGGCGGGTCAGTGCGCGGGCACCGAGCCACGCCAGGGTGTCGCGTCGCACGTCGCAGTCTCCTCGTGGGTCGGGGGTCTGGACCCATTTTCCACGGCAGCAGCACATCCACAGCAATTCAGGGCCGGAACTGTGATCTGATCGACGGGGCAGGAAGCCCACGGAGGGACGAACATGGGCGGACCGATGTTGACGCGGCGACGCTTCCTCGGCAGCTCCGCGCTGGCCGCGGCGTTCGGCGCCATGCCGGGCAACGTGCAGCAGGCCCTCTCCGAACCAGTGGCGCCGAAACCGATCGAGCACGTCGTGCTGCTGATGCAGGAGAACCGCTCGTTCGACCACTATTTCGGCACCATGCCGGGCGTCCGCGGATTCGGGGATCCCAACGCAGCCACTCTTCCGAACGGCGCCAGCGTGTTTCAACAACCCGACCCGGAGAACCCCGACGGCTACACCCTGCCGTTCCACCTGGACAGCGCGACCAACAGCGTGCAGAAGATCCCGTCCACCTCACACGCCTGGTCGGTGCAGCACGAAGCACTGGCCGGCGGCCGCATGGACGGCTGGCTGCCCGCGCACCGCAAGGCCGACGGTGCGAACGGCCCGTACGTCATGGGGTACTACCAGCGCGAGGACATCCCGTTCCACTTCGCCCTGGCCGATGCCTTCACGGTGTGCGACGCCTATCACAGCTCGGTACTGGGGCCCACCTGGCCGAACCGGATGATGTGGATGACCGGCACGATCGACCCTGCCGGCCTCGGCGGCGGACCGATCATCAAGAACGTCGTGCCGCCCGGCGGTTATTCGTGGACCACCTACCCGGAACGCCTCGAGGCTGCCGGCGTCAGCTGGAAGGTCTACAGCGAGACCGACGACTACGGCTTGAACGTGTTGTCGCGGTTCCGCCAGTTCCAGCAAGCCCCACACGATTCAGCGTTGTACCGCAAAGGAATTGCGGTCTCTCCTGCCGGCTCGTTCGACGAAGATGCCCGCGCCGGCCGACTGCCGGCGGTGTCCTGGATCATTCCGAGCGCGGCGGCGTGCGAGCATCCCGACTTTCGTCCCGCCGACGGCGCCGAATTCATCGCTGACCGGATCAACGCCATCGCAGCCAATCCCGAGGCATGGGCCAAGACGGTCTTCATCCTCAGCTACGACGAGAACGACGGCCTGTTCGACCATGTGATCCCGCCGCTGCCTCCAGCCGGCACTCCGGACGAATTCGTACGCGGCCAACCGATCGGCGGTGGCTACCGGGTGCCGTGCATCATCGTCTCGCCATGGACCTCGGGCGGCTGGGTGGCCGGAGAGACGTTCGACCACACCTCGACCCTGCGGTTCCTGGAGTGGTTCACCGGTGTGCGTGAACCCAACATCTCGGCCTGGCGGCGCCGGACGTTCGGCGATCTGCGGTCCGCCCTGCGGCTCGACCAGCCGTCCGGGCAGCCTGTCGTCTTCCCCGGTGTCGACCAGGAAGTGTTGCGCGCCAACGCCTCCGACCAGCTTCCACTGCCGGCGGTGCCGCCGGTACCGCAGAGCCGGCCCGCGCAAATGCCCGGCACAAAACCGCGTGTGGGGTAGGGATTTGTGCACGATTTTTCGCGGTTGGCGCGGAAAATCGTGCACAAATCCCTAAAAAGCCGCGATCTCCAGCTCCATGACGTCGGTGTCCAGCGTCTCGATCACCTCTCGCACCGACGACAACAACGGCAGCATGTTCTTCGCGAAGAACTTCGCCACCGCGACTTTGCCGCTGTAGAACGCCTGGTCACGCTCGGCGGCACCCTCCAGTGCAGCCTGCGCAACCCCCGCGGCGAGGATCAACCGCCAGCCGATCAGCAGATCGCCCACCGCCAGCAGGAAACGCACCGAACCCAGGCCCACCTTGTACAACTGTTCGGAGTTTCCCTGGGCGGCCATGAGATAGCCCGTCAATGCCGCGGCCATCGCCTGGACATCCGCCAGCGCCGTTGCCAGCCGGTCTGTTTCGGGTTTCAGGTCCGGGCCGGCATTATCGATGGTGGCCGAGATCTGGCTCGACACGTGGGCCAGGGCCGCCCCTTGATCTCGGATGATCTTGCGGAAGAAGAAGTCCAGGGACTGGATGGCCGTGGTGCCCTCGTAGAGTGCGTCGATCCGCGCATCACGGACGTACTGCTCGATCGGGTAGTCCTGTAAGAACCCGGAACCACCCAGGGTCTGCAACGACTCGGAGAGCATCTCGTAGGCGCGCTCGGACCCGACGCCTTTGACGACGGGCAACAGCAGGTCGTTCACGCGTTGCGCCAGATCGGCGTCAGCACCCGAAACGAGTTGCGCGACATCGGGGTTCTGATATGCCGCGGTATACAGATAGACCGACCGCAGCCCCTCGGCATACGCCTTCTGCGTCATCAGGCTGCGACGAACATCGGGATGTTCGATGATCGCCACCCGCGGCGCGGTCTTGTCGGCCATGTGGGTGAGGTCCGCGCCCTGAATGCGTTCCTTGGCGTAGGCCAGCGCGTTGAGGTAGCCGGTGGACAGCGTTCCGGCGGCCTTGACACCCACCGTCATCCGCGCGTTCTCAATCACCTTGAACATCTGCGCGATGCCGTTGTGCACGCCGCCGACGAGATAACCGATGGCAGGCTTTCCGTGGGCGCCGAACGTCAGCTCGCAGGTGGGTGAGGACTTGATGCCCATCTTGTGCTCGAGGCCGGTGACGAACACGCCGTTGCGCTCGCCCAGTTCGAGGGTGTCCGGGTCGAACAGGAAGTTGGGTACGAAGAACAGGCTGAGCCCCTTGGTACCGGGGCCTGCTCCCTCGGGGCGGGCCAGCACCAGGTGGAAGACGTTTTCGGCGGTGTCACCGACATCGCCGCCGGAGATGAAGCGCTTGACACCTTCGATGTGCCAGGTGCCGTCCGGCTGCGCGATCGCCTTGGCCCGTCCCGCCCCGACGTCGGAGCCGGCGTCGGGCTCGGTCAGCACCATGGTGCCCGCCCAGCCTTTGTCCATCGCGACGCGAGCCCAATGCTGCTGCTCTTCCGTGCCGACCTCAGCGAGCGTATGAGCCATCGCCGGGCCGAGGCCGTAAAGGAACATGGCCGCGGGGTTGGCGCAGATGATCATTTCTTGCATCGCCCACACCAACGCCGCCGGCGCCGGTGTGCCGCCGGCACGCTCGTCCAGGCCGACGCGCCACCACTCTGCTTCCTTGACCGCCCGCACGGTCTTGGCCAACTGATCGGCAATGGTGATGCGGTGCTCATCGGGAAGGAACACCGGCGGGTTGCGATCGCCTTCGACGAACGGCTCCGCGATCACGCCTTCGGCGAACCGCGCGACCTCTTCGAGCATTGCGCGAGCCGTATCGGCGTCGAGATCGCCGTAACTGCCCGCATCGAGCGCCGCGCGCAGTGGCAGCACCTCGAACAGATTGAATTCGATATCGCGCACGTTGGCGATGTAGTGGCTCACGCGGCTCAGGATCCGCGCCGCCCCGCAAGGTACGCAACCGTAGGTTGCGACAACTTACGGTTACGGACCCGAAGGGTGCGAGGTCACGCGCCGACGTGACCTCCGTCACATCTGCGGGCAATGGCTCACAGCTGGACGATGACGCTCTTGTTCTTGAGGTAGGCCTCGAGCCCTTCGCGACCGAATTCCTGACCCCAACCGGACTGCTTGTAACCACCGAAGGGCAGATCATGGTCAAAGACCAACTGGCAGTTGACCTGAACGCTGCCGGCCTGCAGGCGCTTGACGATGCGGTGCGCCCGGCTGACGTTGGTGGTCCACGCGGTGGCCGCCAGGCCGTAGCTGGTGTCGTTGGCCATGGCGACGGCCTCGTCTTCGGTGTCGAACGGCAGGATGCTCACCACGGGCCCGAAGATCTCCTGCTGATAGAGGCGCATTCCGGGATCGACGTTGGTCAGCACCGTCGGGTGCACGAAGTAGCCCTTGCGGTCCAGCCGGTAGCCACCCGCGACGATCTCGACGCCGTCGCTGCGGCCTTCGTCGATGAAGCCCAGGACGCGGTTCAGCTGCTTGGCACTGATCAGCGGGCCGCTCATCACGCCCTCTTCATCCGGCCCGCCGTACTTCATGAAGTTGGCGACGCCCGCGATACCCTCGACCACTTGGTCATAGACGCCGCGCTGCACGAAAATCCTTGAGCCGCAGACACATCCCTGGCCGGAGTGAATGAAGATACCCATGGCCGCACCGAAGATGGCCTTGTCCAGATCGGCGTCGTCGAAGATCAGCACCGGCGACTTGCCACCGAGTTCCAGCATGACCTTCTTGAGGTTGCCCGCCGAGGCCTTGACGATCTCCTTGCCGACTTCTGTCGAACCTGTGAAGGCAACCTTCTCGACATCGGTATGCGCGGTGATGGCGGCGCCCGCGGTGTGGCCGTACCCGGTGATCAGGTTGACAACGCCTTCGGGCACGCCGGCCTCGTGAATCAGGCGGTCCAGCAGCAGCGCCGAAAGGGGCGTCTCCTCAGCCGGTTTCACCAGGCTGCTGCAGCCAGCGGCCAGCGCAGGGGCAATTTTGGCGCAGGCGTTGAAGATCGGCCCGTTCCACGGGAAGATCAGGCCGACGACGCCGTAGGGCTCACGCAGCGTGTAGCCGTGCTGGTCGACATAGGCATCCGAGGCGATGCCGCTGGTGCGGATGTCGTAGGCGGTGCCGTTGATCTTCGAACACCAGCCGGCGTAGTAGCGAAAGAACTCGGCACAGGTCGGGACCACCAACTCCGACTGCATCTTCATCATGCCGGTGTTGGCCGAGTCGATGGCCGCGAACTCAGCCGCGTGCTCGTCGATCAGGTCGGCGATGCGCCACAGGATCTTTGCGCGCTCACGGCCGGGCAGACCGGACCAGATACCCGACTCGAAGGACGACTTGGCGCGGGCGACGGCCTCGTCGACGAACTCAGGCCCGCAATCGGTGAACTCGCCAATCTGCTCCTCGCTCACCGGATCGATGATCGGGATGACATCACCCGTCCCCGGGCGCTTCTGGATGTCCTCCAAGACCGACTGCAGCGTCATCGCGTGCCTCTCATCGTCAGCAGCGCGCGCCCCGGGGTGGGCACGCAACAAATGCTGTGCAGTTGCTTAGCATTGCGGTCATCAGGTCGTCAAGAGTGGCTCGCGTCGGCGGGTTGTCTGGAAAGATCGGGAACGTGTCTGCCGGCCACGACTACACCTCCCCTGACCTGGCACGCAGCGCCCTGGTGCTGATCGACGTGCAGAACGACTTCGTCTCGGGGCCGTCGCAAGTCGACGGCACCGCCGAACTGCTGCCCGCCATGGCGCGACTGCTCGCGGCGTTCCGCGCAGCGCACCGACCGATCGTGCATATCGTGCGGCTGTACGTCCCCGGCGGCAGCGACGCCGATCCGCCGCGCCGGGCCGCCATCGAGGCTGGCCGGCAGATCGCCGCACCGCACACCGACGGCGCCGCGGTACCCGCCGACCTGCTGGCACATCCTCTCGACTACGACTCACTCCTGGCCGGCGGTATCCAGCACGTGGCGGCGGGTGAGGTCGTCATGTTCAAGCCGCGGTGGTCGGCGTTCTACCGCACGTCGCTCGACGAGCATCTCCGCGACCTGGCGGTCAACACCGTCGTGGTGGCCGGCTGCAACCTGCCGAACTGTCCGCGCGCAACCCTGTTCGACGCCTCCGAGCGCGACTACCGCGCCGCGCTGGTCACCGATGCCACCTCGCAGGTGACGCCGGAGCGACTCGCCGACCTGGCACTCATCGGCGTCGCGTCGCTGACCACCACCGATGTCGAGCAGTTCTTCCAGGCCGCTGCGACGGCCGCGCCGGCCCGGTGAAGAATTCAGGACGTGAGACCGCACAGTAAGACGCGCCCCTGACCGCCCTCGCGATCACCGCGGTGCTGCTGGCCGGCGTCGCCGCGGGGTTGATCAACGCGGTGGTCGGCTCGGGCAGCCTCATCACCTTCCCCGTCCTGATGGCGGTCGGTTACCCGCCACTGGTGGCCAACATGTCCAACTCCGTCGGGTTGGTCCCGGGCAACTTCACCGGCGCCTACGGCTACCGGCACGAGCTCGGCGGCCAGGGCGCCCGCATCCTCCGGCTCGGCGTGGTTTCGCTGGCCGGGGCCATCGTCGGGGCGGTGCTGCTGCTCAAACTTCCACCCGGTGCGTTCACCGCGGTGGTGCCGTGGCTGATCCTGCTCGCCGGCGTCCTGGTACTGGCACAGCCCTGGTTGCGCCGGGCGCTGGACGCGCGGCACGGCGCGGTACGGACCACTGACCATGCCGCGCCGCTATACGCCGGCGTCTTCGGCTGCGCGGTGTACGGCGGGTACTTCGGTGCGGCGCAAGGCATCATCATGATGGCCCTATTCGGGTTGTTCGTGTCCGAAGATCTGCAACGGCTCAACGGCGTCAAGAACATCTCAGTGGGGCTGGTCAATTCGGTCGCCGCCATCATCTTCATCGCCGTCGGCCAGGTGGCCTGGCTACCGGCGTTGCTGTTGGCCGTCGGCTCCACGGTCGGCGGTTACCTCGGGGCGCGCATCGGACGCCGGCTGCCGCCCAACGCCTTGCGTGCCTGCATCGTGGTGGTCAGCATCGTCGCGTTCACGGTGATGATGCTGCGGTAGCCGGTCACACGACGAACACACCGACCGACAGTCCCAGCATCCCAAGACAATTGAGCCAAAACTCCGGCTTGCGGAAATCCGCGCGGTGCTCGCTGCTGTGTGGCCACTCCACCAGCCTGGCCACGGTTGACGGCCTGCCAGCTCGAGTTGCCGCAGCTGACGGAACATATTGCTGGACAACACGTTCAGCCCCATAAGCCACTTTTAAACGTTGACATGCTCCGCTGAGGCGGTTGATCACCAGATCCTGGCTGCCGCTCAGACCCAGGCCACCGCCAAAGACATCGGCGCGAAAGACTGGGTTGAGGTGCTGCATGTCCGGCACCGGATCAGCCGGGAGGAAGCCCGCCGTCGGGTCCGGGATGCCGATTATTTGGGTCCGCGGTCGGCGATCACCGGCGAGGCGTTGGGCCCGGTGTGGGCGTTGGTGGCTCAGGCGCAGGCCGAGGGTGCGATCAACGTCGAG
Organism: Mycolicibacterium aubagnense; assembly: GCF_010730955.1. Taxonomy (NCBI): domain Bacteria; kingdom Bacillati; phylum Actinomycetota; class Actinomycetes; order Mycobacteriales; family Mycobacteriaceae; genus Mycobacterium; species Mycolicibacterium aubagnense. The sequence goes on from NZ_AP022577.1 coordinate 1,542,402, forward strand.
CACGTGCAGGTGATCACGGCGTTCTTCATCAAGGTGCCGCTGTGGGTGGACCCGGCCACGCTGCTGCAGTGCGAGCGTGATCTGGTGGCCGCGGCCCGGCATCAGACTCCCGAGGAGTTGCGGCGGGCGGCGGCGGACCTGTTGTACCGGCTCGATCAAGACGGCCCCGAACCCGATGACGACGAGCCCGACCCCAAGCGCTCGTTCGTGATGGGGAAACAGCAGCCCGACGGCCGCTGCGAGGTCACCGGGCAGCTCGATCCCGAGGCCCGCGCCTACTGGCAGGCGCTGTCGGAGAAGCTGGCCGCTCCGGGGATGTGCAACCCCGCCGACGAGGTGCCCTGTATCTCGGGAACTCCCACGCAGGAGCAGATCGCGGGCGACACCCGCACCCCGGCGCAGCGTCAGCATGACGCGTTCAAGGTGGTCTGCCGACTGATGCTGTCCTCCGGGATGCTGGGTGAGCACAACGGGCTGCCGGTGTCCGTGGTGGCGACCACCACGGTGCAGGAACTCGAACGCGGCGCCGGCGTCGCCGTCACCCATACGGGCAGCCGGTTACCCATCCCGGACCTGATCCGCATGGCCGGCCAAGGCGCCCACCACTACCTGGCGGTGTTCGACCAACACACCAACGTGCCCCTGTATCTGGGCCGGACGCGTCGTACCGCCTCACCCGGTCAGCGGATCATGCTGTTCGCCCGCGATCGGGGCTGCACCCGACCGGGCTGCACTGCCCCCGCCTCGCGCTGCCAGGCCCATCACGTCGATACCGACTGGTGTGACGGTGGACCCACCGACATCACCAACCTGGGCTTGGCGTGCGGCTGTGACAACTGTCTGGCCTATACCGGCGGCTGGAGCACCACCATGAACAACGGCCGCCCCCACTGGACCCCACCGCCACTGCTCGACATCGGCCAACCAAGGACGAACCACTACCACCACCCGACGCTGTATCCGACCGAGGGTGAGGATAGCGATGACGACGGTGAAAGTGACAGTCCCGCAAGATAACCCGGCGACACGACACTCGGCGACACGACACCAAGTCGGGCCGCGGATTATGCATGCCCGGACGTCAGCCGACCGCCAGTAGATCCCGGCACGGACTCGATGCAGCACGCCATCGCCGAATTCGTCACCGCTAACAGGCAATAACGGACTTTAGGTATGTCACGATTCCAACGCGCCGAGCACAGCTAACGAGCAGACGGGGTGCCGGTGTGTCAGCATAGACACGTGAGGCCAAGCAAAAGCAGAAGCCGAATCAGAAGCCTGACGACTGCCGCAATGCTGCTGGTACCGCCAGGATTACTGGCCGCGGCCCTACTGCCGGCGGCACACGCGGCCGACTGCCCCGACGCCCAGGTCATCTTCGCCCGCGGCACCGAAGAAGCACCCGGACCGGGCGGGGTCGGAACAGCGTTCATCAATGGGCTACGCACCGCCATCGGCCCGAAAACCCTTGACGTGTATGCCGTCGACTACCCCGCGACCACCGACTTCCCCACCGCCGTCGACGGAATTCGCGACGCGCGTAGGCAGATCGTGACAACCGCGGCGGCCTGTCCCCGCACCAAGATGGTGCTCGGCGGGTTCTCACAGGGCGCTGCCGTTGCGGGCTTCGTCACCGCGGGCACCATTCCCGAGGGGATCTCCGCCGCCGAGGTGCCGGCCCCCATGCCGCCGGATATCGCGGATCATGTTGCGGCCGTTGCCTTGTTCGGCAAGCCTTCGGCACGATTCATGCGGGCCATCGGCTCCCCCTCCGTAACCGTCGGCCCGGTGTACCAGCCCAAGACCACCGATCTGTGCGTTTCAAACGACCTGGTCTGTGACGCGCACGGGTCGAGCTTCGATGCCCACAACAGTTACATCGACAGCGGCTTGGTGACCCAGGGCGTCAACTTTGCGGCGGCCCAACTGCAGGCCGGATGGGCCGCCGATGCGCTGGCCGGGCCTGCGCCGTGGTCATCAACGGCGGTGCAGGCCGCCGACCAAGCAGGACGTGGTCAGCCCGCCCCGGCCGCGACTGTGCCGACCACCGCGGCGCCGGCCCACATGCCGGCAAGCGCGCCGTGGTTGCCGGGGCCGGAGCAGCCTGCACCGACCCCGGACACTGTTCCCCAGTAACCGCTACCGGAACTGCACGCCTCGGCGCCGCACCCACCAATCCGCGAACAGCGTCCCAGCGATCCACACGACCACCGCGATAGCAAGGTGCACAGCACTTTTGGTATCGCGGCCAAGGACGGGGCCGACGACACGGGCCACGGCGGTCGGGAGCGCCCGCCACAGCTCGCGGTGTTCGACCCCACCGATCGGGTCAGCGATGAAGTACAGCGCGTACGGCAACGTCAACGACGACAGCCACAGCGCGATCCGGCGCCGATCATGGCGCTGGCTCCACCGCTGCACCAACGGAACTTCGGCCACCGGCAGCAGCACCGACACCGCATTCCCCACTCCCAGCCAGGACAGGATCGGCACCGCGACATTCGGGATCGTCACACCGAGCCGGGCGGGGGTTTCCAACCAAACGGTCAGCACCGCGGCGGCCCCGAGTGTCGGAAGTCCGATGAGGATGAGCAATGCCAGGTTCTTGTGCAGCAGGATCCGCCACGGCGCGACCGACTCCGCCAGCCCTTGTTGGACCCGATCATGGTCGGCACCAAGCACATTGGTCGTCGTGGTGTCGGCGAGCACAAACGACGAGAAATAGGTGCCAACCAGAATCACCCAGTCATGGTGGTGACGGCCCCCGGAGGTCAACGGCTCCACGGCAAGCCACAGCAGGGCGAACACGACGTTGGCCGCCACACCCAGCAGCCAGCTGCGCGGCGGGGTGAACGCCCACCGCACTTCCGACCACACTGCGGGCCACATCATCAATCTCCACCGTCAACGCCCCGTCCGCCGCGGAGTGCGTGCGACGATACCGGCACAACCTTGCGGTACCTGTGAGCGCAGTGCCGCCGATACAGACCGATACAGATCTGAAACGGGACCGAATGGCGAAACCGCACAGCCCGCGGGGCTGGTCTCACCCAAAGGCAAAGGCCGGCTATTGCCTGCGATTTCGCAATGTGCCTGCAATATCCGGCCTTTCAGGGTCTGCGGTCTAGCCCTTCCCGTAGAACGTCGCCTTGACCACCGGGCTGGCCGAGGGGGTCAGCGGCGCAGTCGGCGGGACTGTGCTGGTCGTAGTCGCGCCATCGGTGCTCACCGGCTTGTTCGGCACGGGCTGCGCATCTGCCACGGAGGCGACAGCCATGGCCACAAGGGCACTGGCGCCGATTGCGGCCGCGATGCGACGGACGGTGGCGGCGTTCTTCAGACCTGAACGGGACATCAATTTCCTCAGTGTGTTGTTGCGTGCAATGGTCTGGTGCCGGCGGTCGCTGACCGCTCACGCACCGCCGATCCCCTCGTCCCGCAATCTCTCCAACGCAGATCAGGACCTGCAATGCCAAACAACGAGCAATCGGTGCCGCGAAATCTGCCGTGATGGCCGCGTCACGTCAATAGCCAGCGGAAATGTTGAGCAGACTGCTCAGAGTGTGACGCAGGACACTGTGACCTACGCATCATTTTGCCCGGTACCGCTTCGGTTGGGCCGCGCGTCATTCGGCCTGTGAGCCGGGCGTCCATCGAAACGGCGTCTGGAGCGCAATCACCTTCTCGGCTTTGTCGTACCAACCCTGCGGAGCGTGCTGGCTGGTGTGCAGGTAACACTGCACACGGACTTCCGCGCTGCCCGGGGTGAACGTCAACAACCGACTCAGCGGCAGGGTCGTGATCGGCATATGGTGCCGACTCAACGAGGCGACATTGAGGAACCATGTCCCCCAGCGCTGTTCGATATGACTCTTGCCGCCGAAATTGTCATCGGGATGGGTATGGGTGTGCCCTGCGATCCACAGCTGCACCCGGCCCGGATGCGCGGCCAGAAATTGTTCGAATGCGCCGGAGTCCGGCTGACTGTCCACCCAGTACAGGTATGACGCGCCCTGCGGTGTGCCTGCGGCGAACGGCCGGTGATAGTGCTCCACCAACTCGCCGTCGGCGTCGCGACGCACGCCTTCCCAGTCTCCGGAGGCGACCGTGGTGTCCTTGAGGACGTAGTGGTGCACCGTCACGATGATCGCGTCCGGATTGGCCAGCACCATGTGTTTCCACCATCGGAACGTCTCGCCGCTGACCACTCCCCCGGGGTTACCGCCCAACGTGCCCCGACCGACAGTCTGGGTTGGTTCATTGCGGTCACTCAACATGAGGAACAGCAGGTTCCCCACCCGGAACGAGTAGTGCTGCCACACCCCGTCGACCGGAAAGGGCCGACGGGCGTTGTCGACGCCGGAAGATGCGGTGTGCTGTCCGAGCGGGTCGATCCACTTCTGCCACCACCAGGCCTCGGGTTCGTCCAGGCCACTGCGGTCATGGTTGCCACAAACACTGTAGATGTCTTCACGCCGGTGGCGGCGCAGGCTGCCGAACTGCCGCTGCACCTCACGACCTTCGGCGTCGTCCGGCAGGTGATGGTGGGCGCCGGACATGTCGCCGACATCTAGTGCGATGTCCCAGTCGAACGCGGCGCCACCGTCGGACCCGCCGAGTTCCGATTGTGAGATCGCCTCAGCCAGACTGTCTCTGTCGAAGCGGCGGTCGGTGCCCACATGTGCGTCACCGAACGTCCAGAGCCGGAACAGATTCGCGTAGCCGGTCATTCGTTGTCACCGTCCACCAACCCCCAGTAGCGGCGAATCTGCCTGTCCACCAATCCGAATACCGAATCGACTACGACACCGATCACCAGCACGACGATCATGACGGCAATGGCCAACGGCATGTCACTCATGTTTTGCGCGTTCTCCAGCAGGACTCCGATGGATGCGGAGCCGGCGACCATCACCACCAGTTCACCGGCCATGAGGCTGCGCCATGCGAACGCCCAGGCCTGCCGCAACCCGCTGACGAACGTGGGCAGCGATGCCGGCAGGATCACGTGGCGATACAGCGCAAACCGCCTCAATCCCATGATTCTTGCCGCCCGCAACTGCAGCGGTGGGATGTGATCGGCACCCGCGATCACGCCGAGTGCCACCGACGGTGCCGCGCCGATGACGATCACGAACAGGATGGCCGACGTGTTCAGGCCGAAGAAGATGATCGCAAACGGAAACCAGGCGATCGCCGGCATAGTCTGCAGCCCGGCAATGATTGGTCCAAAGGTATTTCGCAGCAGCCTGTTTCGGGACAGCACACTGCCCACGGCGGCGCCAAGGAGCAGTGCCAGCCCAAATCCGATGAGGGCGCGCGCCATCGTCGTCGATACCGCCGTCCACAGCAGCGCGTCCTGCAACTGCCGCCACAGCGTGGCACCGACCGTCGCCGGGCCAGGCAGGACCACCGCCGATTTCCAGCCGCTCAGGTACACCAGCTGCCAAGCTCCCAACAGCATCAGCAATGCCAGCGTTTTCACGCGCACCGACGCAAGCACCGACTGCAGCCGTCCAGGCCGGTGCGGCGCTGACAGCCGGGATGTCGCCACCTCACTGTTGATCACGACGACCGTTGCCTTCCTCGTGCAACCGAGCGGTGATGTGTGCCGCCAGCTCGGCGACGTCCGCGGTATTGATCTGGCGGGGACGCGGTACCGGCACCCGGAACTCCTCCACGACGCGGCCCGGGCGTGCACCGAGCAGAATCACCCGGTCCGCCAACCGCACCGCCTCGCGCACATTGTGCGTCACGAATACCACTGTCAGTCCGCGTGATTCGACGATCCGCTCGAGCTCCTCGTGCAGCCGGTCCCGGGTCAGGGCATCCAGCGCCCCGAACGGTTCGTCCATCAACAGCACGTCGGCGTCCTGCGCGAGCGCTCGGGCCAGCGCAACCCGCTGCCGCATGCCGCCGGACAACTGATGTGGACGCTTGTCGGCGAAATCGCTCAGTCCGACCGTGGCCAACAATCGCGCCACCCGCTCGCGACGCACGTCCCGTGGCACCGCACGTGCCCTCAGCGCCAGGTCGACGTTGGCCGCCGCGGTCAGCCACGGGAACAACGCCGGCTCCTGGAACATCAGGGCAATCCGCCGGTCATAGGTGTCAACACTGCCGGTCGACGGGGCATCCAATCCGGCGATGATCGACAGCAGCGTGCTCTTGCCGCAGCCCGAACTGCCTACCAGACACACGAATTCGCCCTCGGAGACCGTCAAATCGATGGTGTCCAAGGCCGCTACCGCGGTGCGGCCTCTTCCGTAGAGCTTGGTGACCTCCACCAACTCCAACACCGGCTGCGGCACCGACGGCGGCATGGTCATGGCCACGACGCTCTCACCGGCTTGCGCGCAGCGGCTCACGCCGCGACCGCCGGTTTACCCGACGCCGCAAGCACCGCATTGAGCGGAGCCGGATCAAATAGGCCGTCGATGTTCAGCGGCTGCAACAAGCCGATGGCCACGGCCTTGCCCACCTGGTCGCGCAGCGAAGCGATCCCCGGATCGTTGGTGAACCTGGTCTCTTTGAACGACTCGGCCAGAACTTCCGGATCCAGACCCTTGCCAAGGGTTTTCGCGAGTGCGGCGTTGGCGGACTGCACCGCCGCCGTGGGATCGGCACCGATCTTGTCGTTGGCCTGGACCTGGCCGCGCAGCAGTCCGGCCACCGCATCAGGATGTGCGGCGAGGAAGTCCTGACGGACAACCAGCACGGTGATGGTGTTCGGGTCCGACCACAACCGCACGCCGCCGGCCTTGATCATCTGCACGTCGAAGGGCGCGGAATCCAGCGCACCGGCGATCTGCTTGCTCACGAACTGCTGGACAATCGCCGACTCAGGGTTTGTCGGCTTGACCGAAACATCCCCTCCGCCTTGGGTATCGGTCTTCAATCCGTTCTTCGAAAGCCAATCGCGGAGGCTGACGTCCTGGGTACCGCCGAGGGCAGGATCGGCCACCGTCTTGCCCCTGAGGTCCTGGGCGGACGTGATGCCGGGTTGGACGACCATCGAGGTACCGCCACTGGCGGCGCCCGAAATGATCTTGATGGCTTTGCCATTCGATTTCTGCCAGGCGTTGAAAGCCGGGTTGGGTCCCACGTATGCCGCGTCGAGATGGCCCGACAACAGCGCGGTGATCTCTTCGGTGCCGGTGCTGAACGGTTGCGCGGTAAAGGTGACCCCCGAGCCGAGCTGCTGGGCGAACAGTCCGTCATTGACGCCGATGAGCGCGGGTGCATGGGTGACACGGGTCAGATATCCCAGTCGCAGCGGCACAGGAGAAGACGATGCCGACTTGGTCGACGGGGAGCATCCCGCGACTGCGACGATCACGGTGACGGCGGCGCCCAGCGTAAGCAGCCTGGTGAAATGACGTTGTGAGAACACGGTTTTCCTTGATGTCGATCGAGCGGGGTGAGACGCGAGGTCAGGCCGACTCGGGACATCGCGCCTGGCCGCTCGAACGGGTGACGAACAGCGGGCTGGTCCACACCTGATGGCCATCGGACTGGGTGGCGCGCAGGTACGTGGCGCTGGTGCCATGCGGCAGGTCGAGGGCGAGGTCGCCGGTTACCGTGGTGGGCAGCGCGGAGAACTCGGCCACCCGTTCGGCACGCAACCGCAGATTGAGTCCGCCCACAGCGGTTTCGACGTGGCCATCACGAATCAACTCGGCGCCCGAGAACTCGTGGTCCACCCGCAGACCATCCTCGTGCAGCGACGCTTGGATTCGGAAGCCGGCCGCCGCAAGGTCCGCCAACCGCACCACGATGCCGATGTCGGAACCGTAGGTCGTGGTCCGCCAGTGCACCGTCTCGCCGGCGACGTCGAAGCTCTGTTCCGGATGCGCCGCGGCCCAAGGTGTTACGTCGAACATCTCGGTACCCGCCACCCGCAGCTCACCAGACCACGTAGCCCACCGGTACCGGTCGCGGTGCCGCGCTCCACCCCACCGGATGCGGACGAGCTCGTCAGACAGCCCCGTCTCGGCATGCAAGTTGCGCTGCCATACCCGTCCTGCGCTGTCGTAGATGGCAACTTCATCCCAGCCGGATGTACCGTAAAGCGCGTAGCCGACGCTCAATTCGGCATCTTCGGTGTCGATCTCGTCGCCCATCCAGGCTTCGCCGCTGCGTAACAGGGCGACGGCCCGCGCTCCGGTCGTCGCCCAGGTCCGGCGCGCGCGCAGCCCCCGGCCCACATCAGCTTTGGTGAGCTCCGGCGCGAGAACTCCGGTCAGGCCGCCGAATCCACCGAAGATGTTCGCTCCGGGTGCCCCACCGCCCGGGCGGCCACGGTGCTCGTCGCTGGCGGCGCTGGCACCCAGACGAAGGCCGCGGGCCAGCGCATCTTCCAGGAACCACGGGCTGCTTCCCCAGGACGAGTGCACTTCGATCAGCCGTTCCAGCTCGGGATGGTGCCAGTCCAGGATCGCGCGCCGGCCACCCACGTGTGGGATCAGCAAGTAGGAATCCGGGTCCTTTTCGTAAGCGGCGTAAAGCTCGGTGATGGGCCACGTTTGGGGTGTCGGTACGGTGCTGGCCATCCCCTGGCGCCACTCCAGCGAGCGTGCCAGCGTGGTGTCCTCCCCGAGAAAGACGACGTTGTGATCACCGCCGACACCTGCCGTGCCACACCATTCGACGCCGGGGTAGCAGACCAGGCTGCCGTCGCTCGAGATGGCCCGGCAGGCGGCGACCACGTCGACCCAGGCTTCGTCGGTGATCTGGAAGTCGTTGGCGGTGTAGCCGACAACGTCGAGCGCGCCGATATCGCGGGCATAGCGCAGGTTCCACCCGGTGTCCTGAGTGCCGACCGTGTCGTTGGAATGTACGTGCAGGTCGGTGAAGAACGCACGTGGGGCGGGCAAGTCGTCGATCACATCCAAGATAGCCTCGGCGGGCTGCACGTCCACATCGGGTTCCGCGAGGACCTGGATGTGCCCGGCGAGTGCCGGCACCACCAGCGCCACACTCGCCCAGCCGGTGGACGGGGTCTGCGCCTCGGCCACCGTGGTGCCATCGACGAGCGCGCGCAACGTGGCGGCAGTATCAGTGCAGGCGTTGCCCCACCGATCCTGCAGGTGAGCGCGGAGCGTGACAGCGGTGGTGTCGCTGCGGACGAGGCGCGGGCCGCGTACCACCACCCGCTCCGGCGGGCCGGGCACGATGGCCAGTCGATTGACGCCCGCCCGGGCCATCCGGGAGGTGCCCAACGGGTCGACGAACAGATGCACTTCGAACTCGTCCTCGACAAAGGTCTGGACGCGGGTCCCCGGGCCGCCGAATCGCTTGTCCCCGAGGCGGATTTCGATCACGTCGCCGGGGCGCAGGTAGCCGTCGACGGCGTGGATGAGCAGCGATTTCTGGAACGGCCGCTCCCCGCCTTTGACGTCATAACGGACGGCCAACCGCTGCACAGTGGCCGCGCCGGCTTCGGATGCACGCCCCACCAGCGATCGGCTGACCAACTGTGCGGTCGCGTAGTCGCGCCCGGCCGGATCAGCGGTCTGCAGGTCCCAATCCGAGTAGTAGCGGAAGCACAACTTCAGCCAGCCGCTGTCGGCGATACCCGACCGGCCGACGGTGTAGGTAAAGACGATCTCGTCCACCGTGCCGGCGACCACCGACGTGTGTGAGCAGCGCAGCTGGCCGAGGAACGGCACTGCGTCGAATTCCGCCGTGATGGCGTCCCGCACAGCAGTCACCGAGCAGTCATTGCTGTTCAACGGGCTCTGCGGACGGAGTGGAACGCGGGGCATCAATCCATCCTTTCCGCAATACACCTAGGAGTCCAGTTAATAGATATGATGCGATTCATCATTGAAAGTGAATAAAGATGAATCTGCAGCAACTGCGTTACACGGTCGCCCTGGCTGAGGCCAAGAGCTTCACCAAGGCAGCCGAAAGTTCCTTCGTCGTGCAATCCGCACTCAGCCAGCAGGTCCGGAGATTCGAGGAAGAGCTCGGCGTGGCCCTCTTCGAGCGCACGACTCGTTCGGTCTCGCTGACTCCGGCAGGCGAGGCGCTCATGCCGCTGCTGTACCAGGTGGTCGCCGGCATCGACCAGATCAAGGTCGATGCCCAGGCCCTCAGCGGCACCGTCACCGGACGCCTGACCGTCGGGATGATGGAGGTGCCCTCCGAAAGCCTCGACGCGGCAACGCTGATGGCGACGTTCCACTCCCGCTACCCCCAAGTGAGCGTGACCCTGCGCAGCGGCGGTAGCGACGTACTGCTGACCGCGACCCGCGACCGCAAACTGGACGCGGCCATCGTCGGCTCCAACGTCTCCCCGGCCAGCGACCAGTTGGATTTCACCCACTTGTTCACCGAGTCGTTGATCGCGGTGATGCCGTGCGATCACCCGCTGACCAGAGCGCGGGCAGTGTCGCTGACCGACCTGGCGGCGTTGCCGTTCATCGACTTTCCACCCGGGTACGGTCTTCGACACGAAACCGACCGCGGCTTCGCCGGTGTGCCACGGCGGGTCGCCTTCGAGGTCACACGTGTCGACGAGGTCGTGCATTTCGTCCGCCAGAATCTCGGCGTGGCACTGCTGCCGGAATCGGTGGCGCGGACCCGCGCCGACACCGACAGCACCTTGGCGCTGCGCCCGGTAACCGGCGTCGAGATGCAGCGTCAGGTGCACCTCGTGGCACCACGACCGCAGCTGCGTTCGGCCGCATGCCAGGCGTTCATCGCCTGCGTCCACGACCACCTGGCATCGCACTAAGTGAAGCCGGCGGGCGAAAAATACCCGCGCACAGCGGCTTCGAGCACGCGCACCGCGGTGGCCATGGTGTCGATACCATCCATCTTCCCTTGCAGACCTGCGTGACGGCCCGCAACGTAACACCGGCATCGACGGGATTCGGGGCGTCGACGGCGCCGCAGCGTCGTCACCGCTGCGGAAGGAACTCGCCCGAATCCGTTCCGACCTGCAGCAAGTCGGCAGCGCTTCCGCCGACGCGGAGCGTTTCAATCCTCCTGATCCGATGGTGTGAGCCCTGACCTTCTGGGCAGCGCCGTGAAGGGTCTAGTCAGTGAAGTCGATGCGCACAGATACGGGCGCGGTTCCGTAGGACGCGATTTTCGGTCCCGCCGCACCGGACAGCCGCACGCGCGCACGCACGTCGTCGTCCGGCACAAAGGACGCGATGCCAGCGCGCCATCGATTCCCTTGCTGGATGCGCACATTCGGATTGGCCTCGATGTTGGCACCCCAGCCGGACAACGTACCGTGACCGCAGATCACCCACGCGCCCGATTCATCAAAAATCGGCGACACCGGCACCCGTCGCAGCTGCCCGGTTTTGCGGCCAAGGGTTTCCAATTCGCTTACCTGCGTTGGGCGCACCGCCCCCAGCCGGGCAAGACCCCGCACCGTCGGGTTGAGCAGGTAACGCCCAACCGCGCGGAATACCCGGAACTGTCGGCGCGCCGCCCGAGTGTGACCTGTGTCCACGAATTTCCTCCTTGCCAGCCGTGGCCGAGCGATGGACCCGATATCGTGAATATACCGATCGGTCTACCCATCGGCAAGGTGTCATAGGGTCGGCATGAACTCAGCCACGGCAAGGATGGTGAGCACGACCAAGGCGAGTCCGATCAGCCCACCCGCAGGAATCATCGTGCTGCACACCACGATCCAAACGGCCAGCCTCGACCACTCGAACGATTGGTTGCCGACCACGCTCCCGAAGTGAGCCCGGAGCCCGTGGTAGGACGCCCACACCGCCGTGGCCGCCGCCGCCACAATGACGATCCGCAGCCCGACCGGCGTCGCCACCATCGCAATACCCGCCGCGACCACAGCGGCCGCTACCCGCCCCCACACCACTGCCCGAACTGCAGTTGCCGCGGTCCACGGTTGACTGCGATCGGGCTCACCGCGGTACCGGGGTAGCCGCCCATCAATACCCAAGAGCCGCCACATCCACCGCGTCCAGACCGTGCGCAGACCGAGGTCTTCGGCAACACGTCGGACGTCGGCGGCCGATTCTGCCAACATCTGCCGGGATCGAGCGCTGCGCCAGTAGGCGGCCTTGAAGGTGCGCCTCGGGATTCCGAACTGCCGGGCGAATGCACGCGGTGGTGCGATCATCTCGCCGATCAGCCACCGCAGATAGATCGGAAATGCCAAGGCGTACAACAGCCGCCGCAACCGTCCCACTGCCGCGATTCGGTGCGTCAGATAGTGGTCGGCGAATGAGATGTGGCGGGCTTCCTCCGCGAGATGAATGGAAGTGATCTTGTTCAGCAACGGCGGCACCGCCGCCGCGCCCCGATGCTGCAGCGTCTGTTGGAAGTGCAGCGGCTGTTCCCCGCACAGCACCCCGATGAACAGGAAGATATTGGCGTAGCCGCCGATGAATCCCAGAATCGGCCCGAAAAACCGTGACCCTCTGCGCATACCGGGAACGTCGGCGCCAGTGCGGTTCACGAACTCCTGGAACATCTGAATGTGGTGGCATTCATCGGTCAGCTCATGAAGCAAGTACTGAAACACCACCGAACCGTTGGGCAGGGTGCCGGCGTGGTGAATCACCCCGCGGATCAGCATCATCTCGAACTGCAACGTCACCTTGAGGATGTTCGCGGTGAGCCAGCGCCCCATCGCGATGCGCTGTTCAACGGGTTGCCGCGCATACCATTCAGTCGCCGCGAGCGGAGCGATGTCGGGGTCGAGCTGCCAACGCGGGTCATCCTGGTCCAGCGTGTTTTCGGCTGCATCCCAGTCGATGTCGATAAACGGATCGAAACGCCGACGGGTACTCGCCCGGCAGAGCGTTGCGGCGATGCCGGCATCGAGTTCGGCCGGCGTGCCGGCGCGCAGGTGTGATCTGGCCGATTCGGCGGGGGCGTGTGCGGTGAAGCCCACAGTCATGGCATGACCTCCGTTGGTATCGAAGGGGTCGGGATGCCGACGAGCGTGCTGCCAGGCATTTGCGTGACGGTGTCAGCCGCGTTGCGGCGACGGCTCTTCGCGTGGGAAGCGTTGTCCCAGTGTGGGATATGCGGATGACACTGAGGCGAAACGTCGCAGAAACAGCGCGGTTCCTATACTCGGCGATGGTCATCTCGGACAACCACCCGCCGCTGCACGGCCTGGGCCCGCGCACGCGTCTGGGCGGCTTGGATCGCGGTGCGTTGGGCGCCGCCGATGTTGCGGCACAGTCTGTTTCGGCCATGGCACCGTGCGGTGCCGCGGCCGCGATTCCCGTATTGGTTGCGGGGCAGGGTGGTCCGGTAGTGCTGAGCATGGCCGTCGCGTTCGTGCTCGCACTGATCGTGTCCTGGCTGGTCCGGGGATTCGCGCGGCGGGTACCTGCCGCCGGCTCGCTCTACACGTGCGCAGCCGTTGGGGTTGGGCCGATGTCGGGCTTCATCACAGCTGGTGCACTGTTGCTCGGCTACCTCGGCATCGGGATGTTCGCCGTCACTGAGACTTCGGCGTTCTGGCTCAGGTTGGCGTCCTCGGTCGGAATGACGGCGCACGGCTGGCTGGTCGCTGCCGCCGCACTCGGGTTCGCGGCACTCAGTGGGGTGGTACTGGTTCGCGGTATTCGGCTGTCGGCCCGGGTCTCGCTGGTGACCGAGACCGTCGCGGTACTGCTCGTGGTGGCAGTTTCGGTGTGGTTGCTCTGTCACGGCGACGAACGTCGATTGCACGACGCCGTGCTGGCACCCATCCCCGACCTCGGCCGTTTGGCCTCCAGTGTGGCCGTCGCGATGACAGCGTTCGTCGGCTTCGAGAGCGCCACGGTGCTGGCGGTCGAGACCCGAAACCCGCTGCGGACGGTGCCGGCGGCGGTCCGCGGCTCACTGCTGGTGGGCGGCGCGGTCGTGCTGCTCGCGACCCTGGCCCAAGCCGAGACCCTCAGCGGCACAACGACCACTTCGTGGTTCCAGGCACTGACCGCCGATCCGGGCGGGCGGGCGTTGGTTCCTGCCGTGTATCTGGCGGCGGCGCTGTCATTCTTTGCCTGCGCGCTGGCATCTACGACGGCAGCGGCCCGCGTCTTGCTGTCGCTGTCGCGCGAAGGCGTCCTGCCTGCGGCCCTTGGGCACACCGATCTGCGCAGTAAAGCACCCACCGTGGGGATCTGGTTGTGCACCGCGATCGTGTTCGGCGTGCCGTTCGCCGTGAGTGCATGCGGCGCCGACGCGGAAGCGGTATGTGGCTCGCTCGTGGCCGCCGCCGTGTGCGGTTTCCTGCTGGCGTACGCCGCGCTGGCCGGCGCGATGCCCGCGCTGCTGCGGCGGCTGGGCGAACCCAGCCGGGTGGCATGGGTGATAGGGCCGGCCTGCGCGCTGGCACTCACCGCGGTCCTGGCCGGGTTCTGGGGCCTGACCCTGGCCGGCCCGTTGTGGACCGGTGCGCTGACGTCCGCAGCCTGGATGCTGGCATGGACCCTCGTTGGTTTTCGGCTGCGCGGGCGCCGCCCTGACGCGTTCGCGTCGATGGGCGCACACGCCGGAACCGTCAGGTCGTCGGTGTGGCGCGGCTATCTGCGGAGCACGTCATGACCCGAGCGTTGCGCCCGGACGCCGGGTCGCGTTCGGCGCTCGCGGCCCTCGCCATCATCGAAGAGGTCGCCGCCGCCGGACCCGGCATCACGGCTCTGGACATCACCTATCGACTACGAATGTCGCGGTCCGCCGCGTACCGGTTGCTCGCCGTCTTGGTCGACAGCGAATACCTCGTCCGCACGCCCGATTTGGGCGGGTTCGCGCTCGGGCGCCGCATCGACCGATTGGTCGGTATCCCCTCCACTCCGGCGGACCGGTTACGCGAAGCCGTTGACGCTGTTCGGGCCGAAGCCCGGTTCGGGATACACCTGGTGCTGCACCGGCCCACCCGGTTGCCGGCGTTGGAACTGTTCGACATCGATCCAGATTTCCCGCTATCTGATCCGGCCCGGGTGATGGCCGAGCCGGACTGCTCGGCCATCGGACGCATGATTGCCGCGAACGCCCGCGGTGAACGTCCGGCCTTCTCCACGCAGCACGGGATCTTGTTGCCCGGCCACGGATGTCTCGCGCTCCCGATCCGCGGCGCCGATGACAGTCTGATTGCCGTACTCGCGGCCTCCGCGCCCGCACATCGAGTGACAGACCCGGATGCGTTGATGGCGTTTCTGACTCCCCACGCTCGGGCCGTGACAATCGCGTGCACAACCGACGGTTGACTCACGCGTTCGCGGCACTACGGTGCCGGCGTTGCGGCGATCGGCAGCAGGTTCTTCCGGGCGAATTGCGCAACCTGTTCGTAGGTCTCCAACGGCGCCAGCACCGCAGGCGTGAGGAGGATCGAATGGGTGATGCGGACAAGGATTTCGGCCCGGGCGAGTAGGTCGGGTTCAGGGACCGCCGCTACGTCCGGACCGCGGAGCACCTCGGCGGTCGCCGCGACGGCGCCGGCCAACAGCGGGCTGGCTTCGAGGGTCAGCCGCGGCAGCACTGTGTCGGGTTCGATTTCGAGAAGCCTGTTCCAGACGGCATTCGTGCGCACTGTCTCGATCGTCGTGGCAAAACTGTGGACCACTCGATCCGCGAAATTGTCGGTGCGCGCCGCGGCGGCGCGCACGGCTTCGAACAGCTTTTGGGATTCCCGGATGAGTACCGCGCTGACAATCTCGTTCTTCCCGCCGACGCGGCGATAGATCGTGACCCGGCCCAGCCCTGCACGCTGGGCAATTTCGTCGACGGTAGCCCGCCGTATGCCGATCTTGGCGAAGACATCGAGCGCGGCATCGAGGATCTCTTCGACACCCTCATCACGCGCGGTGTCAGGAGCGAAGAGATCGGTGTGCACGTACCTGACCATAGTCGACGCTGCAACATTGAAACAATTGTATGTATTATGTTTCACTGTAGCACGAAGGACTCAGAGCCGAGGAAGGCGTGTGATGGCGAGCAAACAACCGGGGCGCGTGGTGCGTGAATACAACGACGAGGCGTTGGCGATCAACGCTCGTCATGTCCACTTCGATTGGTCCGGCGTCCCGTTGGAGTACATCCCGGGCGAGGCCTACGCCACTCACTTCTGGAACGTGATGCACCTGGTCTTGCCGGAAGGCGAGCGGGCCATGGCCGACGTCTTCAGTCAGGCGCTGCCATACATCGATGACGAGCGTCTCAGAGAGGAAATCGTCGGATTCGTCGGACAGGAGGCAACGCACGCGGCTTCACACGAGGGCTTCCGCGACTACCTGCGGGCAAACGGCGTCGAGGTCGGCGTCGTGCTGCGTCGTATCGAGTTCGCGGTAGAGAAGATCTTCGGCGACCACGGCATTACCGGCCCTGCCCGCAAAGCGTGGTTGAGCGAGCGTCTGGGGGTCTACGCAGCGGCAGAGCATTTCACCGCTGTGATCGGTGAATGGCTGTTGGACAACGACGCTTTCGATCGCGCGGGTATCGACCCGACGATGCTCGACTTGCTGCGATGGCACGGCGCCGAGGAACTCGAACATCGCAATGTCGCGTTCGATGCCTACCAATACGTCGACGGGGGGTACGCCCGCCGCGCCCGAACGGCCGTCATCGCGTGTTCAGGTCTTGCGCTGCTTTGGTTTTCGACAGCGTCGTATCTCTACGATAACGACTCGACGGTGCAGCGGCGTCGTCCGTGGCCCTTCGAGTACCTCCGTGCGGCCCGTAACGGGTTGGTACCAGGCGTGTCGTTCTTGTTCTCACAGATGTACACCTACCTGCGCCCGGGCTTTCATCCGTCGACGATGGGCGATATCAGCAAGGCAGTGCGTTACCTGGCGCAATCGCCCGCGGCGCAGGCGGCGCACGCATGAGCCGGCTGCTCGGCCGGCCGGCAGCCGTCGACGACCCGACTCCTGCGCTCAAGGCGATGGGGCAGGTGGCCCGCGGCTATTCGCGGCTGTTCACCGAGAGCAGGATTGCGGACCGCTTGTCTCCGGCCCGCCCGGTACGCCGCGCGGGATACGACGCACGGCTCGAAGTTGTTGCGGTGGATCGCCTGGCGGCCGATGTGGTCGGCCTGACCCTGAGCCGGCCCGACCGTTCACCGCTCCCCCGGTGGACGCCGGGTGCGCACATCGATGTGTTCACCCCATCGGGGCGGCAACGGCATTACTCGCTGACCGGTGACCGATTCGATCCACTCCACTACCGGATCGCCGTGCGGCAGATACCCGACGGAGCGGGTTCGACCGAACTGCATCGCGTCCGTGTCGGCGACACGCTTCGCATCCGGGGTCCCCGCAACGCGTTCAGCCTTGCCCCGGCCGACGACTACGTATTCATCGCAGGCGGGATCGGCATCACGCCGATCTTGCCGATGGTGCGCGAGGTGGCATCCGGCACGTCTCCCTGGCGCCTGGTGTACACCGGACGGTCACGCGAGTCGATGCCCTTCATCGACGAGCTCACCGAGCTCGGGCACGGCCAGGTCCTGATCCGGCCCGACGACCAGTACGGCACACCGAATTTGGCCGAGTTGTGTGTGGCCGATTCACCCCGCGCGGCGTTCTATGTGTGTGGCCCTCCGGCCATGATCGAACGGGCTCGTAATGTCGCCACCGTCGCGGCCGGGGCAGGCACAACTGCGGAATTCCACAGTGAACGGTTCAGTGCCGCACCCATCGTCGATGGCAGGGCCTTCACCGTGACGCTCACCGAATCGAGGCTCACTGTCGACGTCGGCGCGGACGAGTCTGCTCTCGCCGCGATCCGCCGGGTCAAACCGGACGTGCAGTACTCGTGCCAGCAGGGTTTCTGCGGAGCCTGCCGCGTGCAGCTGGTGGACGGCGTTGTCGAGCACCGGGATCGGGTGCTGACTCCCGATCAGCACAGCGACTCGATGATGATCTGCGTTTCCCGTGCCCAGGGTGACTCGATCTCCGTTGCTCTCTAGTCATCCACCGGCACACAGCAAGGACACACCATGACCAAATCCGCCCCCACACACGTTCATACCGCGATCATCGGTGCCGGATTCGGCGGGATCGGCGCGGCAATGCGACTCAAGGATTCCGGCGACAGCGACTTTCTCGTGTTCGAGCGGGCCACCGACATCGGGGGCACATGGCAGGCGAACACGTACCCGGGAGCGCAGTGCGATATCCCGTCGGTGCTGTATTCCTACTCTTTTGCACCGAATCCGGAGTGGACCCGCCTCTATCCGCTGCAGCGAGAACTGAAGTCGTACATCGAAAAATGTGTCGATGGCAGCGGCATCCGGCCGCACATTCGACTCGGGCATGATGTCACCGACGCCTCATGGGACGACCTGGCGCAGGTGTGGCAGATCGTCGCAGGCGGTCAACGTTTCACCGCTACCGTTCTCGTGGTCGCCACCGGACCATTCAGCGAACCGTCGATCCCGGATCTCCCAGGGCTCGAAGACTTCTCGGGCCCGGCATTTCACTCAGCGCAATGGCGCCACGATGTCGACCTGCGGGGAAAGGCAGTCGGTGTCATCGGCACCGGCGCTTCGGCCGTGCAATTCATCCCGCAGATTCAGCCCGACGTCGCCAAACTGGTTGTGTTTCAACGGACACCAACGTGGATACTGCCCCACCCGGACCGCCCGGTCGGGCCCGCGGTGCGTTCGGCGTTCCGCACGGCCCCACTCGTCCAGCGCGTGGCACGCTCGGCGGTCAGCCTGGTTCAGGAGGCGATGGTGCCCGGTCTGGTCCATCTCCCGACGCTGCTGCAGCCGATGGCGGCCGTCGGGATGTGGCATCTCCGTCGACAGGTTCGCGACGAGGACCTCCGCGCAAAGCTGACACCGCAATACGCGTTCGGCTGCAAACGCCCGACGTTCTCCAACACGTACTACCCCGCGCTCGCAGCGGACAACACCGTCGTGGAAACCTCGGCGATCCGGCGCGTCACCGCGGACGGGATCGAGACTGCCGACGGCACCCACCATCGCCTCGACGCCATCGTGTTCGGAACCGGGTTCAAGCTGGCCCACAACGAGGGCTTCACCCGCATCCACGGTCGAGACGGCCGTAGCCTCGCGGAGGTATGGGCCGGCGGCGAGATGAAAGCGCACCTCGGCACCGTCATTCCAGGTTTTCCGAATCTGTTCATGATTCTCGGCCCGAACTCGGTGGTGTACACGTCGCAAATCGTGACGATCGAAGCGCAGCTCGACTTCGTTCTCGACGCCCTCGCGCAGATGCGCCACCGCCAGATCCGCAGTATCGAGGTGTCGGACGAGACCCTCGACAACTTTGTCGAGTACGTCGACCGCCGCCTCGCCGACTCCGTGTGGAACTCTGGCGGTTGTCAGAGCTACTACCTGAGCCCATCTGGCCGCAATTTCACCTTCTGGCCCGGCTTCGTCTTCACCTTCCGGCATCAGATGCGCCGAATTCGTCTCGGAGAGTTCGACATCCGCTATGCGACCGCACCACCCGCGGCTACCGATACCGAGTTGGTGGTCGGGCGATGACCGCACATCCAGCGATGAACCTCTCCGGCGCAGTGGTTTTCATCACCGGCGCGGCACAGGGAATCGGCTTCGAGGCGGCGACCCGGTTCGTCGCGGCCGGATCCCGAGTCGTCCTTGTCGACGTCGACGACGAGCAACTCGGGAAGGCCCAGGCGCTGCTGGGGAGCAACACCATCGGCGTCGTGGCTGATGTGCGTGATGCCGAGGCGTTGACCGCCGCGGTCGACCAAGCGGTCGGCACCTGGGGACGTATCGACGTGGTGGTCGCCAACGCCGGCGTCACACCACCGCCGGCGACCCTGCGCACGATTGAACCCGATGCGTTCCAACGGGTTATCGACATCAACTTGCTCGGTGCGGTGCACACCGTCCGCGCGGCGACCGAGCACATCATCTCCAGCCGCGGACACATTCAGCTCATCGGTTCGTGCGCAGCGTTCGCACCGGGGATGGGCGGTGCGGCGTACATGATCAGCAAGGCCGGGGTCGAGCAGCTCGGGCGTGCGTTGCGAATCGAGCTGGCAGCGCATCACGTAACGGTCGGAATCTCCTACTTCGGCATCGTCGACACCGCGCTGGCCCGCACGACACTCGATGACGATCCGGTGGGCCGGCGAATCGGCGAACTGCTGCCCTGGCCGTTGAACCAACGCATCGACGCGGACTACGCCGCCGCACGCATTGTCGATGCGGTCAGGCAACGCAAAGCAAGCAGCATCGCTCCGCGAGCATGGATTCCCTATGCCTGGCTTCGCGGTGTCATCAACGTGATCCTGGATCAGCAGCTCGCGGCCAACCCGACGGTCGCCAACATCATCCGGCAACTGGAGCGGTGACATGCTGGCTCTCGCCCGGAACCCCGAACACCAACCAGCCGAAAGAACCGCCTTCGAGAAATGAGATGAAACGATGGTCACCACCTCCGATGTGCACGGCCTGATCGGGACCGTCACCACATTCGCCCGGCGAGGCCTACGCATCGCGGGAAACGCCGGCCTCCCCATGCGGGGGGTGCCGTCGCAGGGGCACGCCGCCGCGCATTCGAACTCGCAATCGCGGCCCGCCGATGGTGCCGTTACGACACCGAATGACGTGCCCCAACTGAACGATGCGCTTCACACCAAGATGGCCGGGCTGTTGGATCGTTCGGTCGAACAGAGCACCTGCGAGACCCGGCTGGAGCTGTACACCCGTATCGTCGACCAGCTTGTCGCCGACGAGGCACGGATTCTCCGTGCGCTGTCAGACGGCACCGCCTCGCCGCTTGTCAACGTCTATTCGCAGTCTCGATGGTGGTCGTCGCCTCGGGCCGTCCTGACCAACACGTCTCTCATCGGCCGCACCGCAGGCGTCACATTGCCGACCATGGTGCCGACGTACGTCGCCAACCTGCTGCAACTCGGTTTGGTTGAAATCGGACCGCAGGCAGACCAATCGGAAGCCGGGTACGAGGTACTCATGGCAGAACCCAGCGTCACGCGTGCCATCGCCGACGCCGAGGCGGCGCGGCATTCAGCTCGGGTCGAGCAGCTCAGTCTGCGTCTGTCCGAACTCGGGCACGAGCTGTGGACGATATCAATGGGCAACGATTCCCCGTAGGGATCACGATTTCCCGAACTACCTGGGCCACAATGCATTCAGCCACAGGGCCGGCACCACGTCAGTAGCGGGATCGGGTTGGCCAGACGGTGCTCCGAAACGCGCGGGAGCACAACCGGTGACCGTCGCGGTGGTCAGAACACGGACCAGCGCCGGCAGGTCGGCCGAGATCGGTTGGGCGCCTTGGCATACTTCGGTGACCACAATCGCCACGATCCGGCGGGTGATGGCGTCCTCCACGTCAGCGACGATTTCGGCGATCTCAGGTTCATAGCCTGCCGATGCGCGACACGACGCCCACACCGGATCGTCGGCCGCCAGCGCGGCACGTATGCCGGTGATGACCCGCGCGATCAACGCTCGCGTCGATTCCCCGGGCATCCGCACCGCAAACGACCGATCGAGCATGGCGGCAGTGGTGCGGCCGTGCAACAGTTCGGCCAGCGCGGAGTACTTGGAATCGAAATAGAAGTAGAACGCGGTTCGAGTGACCCCCGCCTGCCGAGTGATCGCCTGCACCGAAGTCTCAGAGATCGGGTTCAGCTCCAGCAATGCGCGCAGCGCCGTCAAGATTGCCGCACGGGCGTGATCACCCCGGTTTGTGGTCATGGCGCGGTCCCCGGTGGTCCGCCTGGGGCTATCGGTAGCGGCCGCACTCACCGGACACGAAGCGCCGCCCGGTCGACGCTGAGTTGTCAACACGGCGCTCTTTCTGTCGGGCAAGGTATTTCACGCAGATCCGGGCAAATTGGATGGCGTGCGCGGTGCGGCCACTGCACAGCCTTGAAACAATCATACTCGATATGTTCTACTGTTTCAGAGCCAACGGTGGCGACCCTGCCGCCGTCGATACGCGGCGCACCGCAGCTGCGCCGCAAGCGGTCTGGATTACGCAGGAAAATCCCGAGGAAGGCAGTGATGAGCGAAAGCCTGTGCGCGCATTTCCAACGGCGCGTTGCCGAGCTCGGTGACACCGCAGCAATCTGCCACGCTGACGGCACAGTGGCATTGACGTGGTCGCAGTACGGCGCCGAGGTTCGACGCGTCGCCGCGGGATTGGCCGGGCTGGGTGTGCGCCGGGGTGACGTGGTTGCGATGATGCTGACCAATCGCAGCGAATTCCACGTTGTTGATGCCGCGGTCATGCACCTGGGCGCGGTCGGCTTCTCGGTGTACAACACCAGCGCCACGGCACAGATCAGCTACCTGTTCGAAAACGCCGAGCCGGTGGTCGTGGTCAGCGAGGCGCAGTATCTGGAGAAGGTGCTCGCCGCCGCATCGGGCACCGGTGTGCGCCATGTCGTCTCCGTCGATGAATCAAGCCACGGTGTACTCACCCTCGACGAGGTGACCGCTTGCGGTGCTGACGATTTCGACTTCGACGCGGCCTGGAAGGCCGTTCAGCGCGACGATATCTTGACCCTCATCTACACCAGCGGGACCACCGGGCACCCCAAGGGCGTAGAGCTGACACACGCCAACCTGCTGTACCAACTCGAGGTGATCCCCAGTGTGGTCGGCAACCTCGCCAGCGGCCGCGTGCTGTCCTACCTGCCGGATGCGCACCTGATCAATCGATGGATCGGCCAGTACGCGCCGATGTACTTCGGCATCACGGTCACCGACGTCGGCGACCCGAAGACCTTGGTCGACGTGCTGGGCCGGGTACACCCGACGTTCTTCGTCGCCGTACCGATGCTGTGGTACAAGATTCGGGCCCGAATCGAGGCGCTCATAGCGGAGCAAGCTGGACCGGCCGGGGCTTTGGCGCGCTGGGCGTTGACCGCCGGCAAGAAGAAGGCTGCAGCCACCCTGGCTGGAGGCCGGCTGGGACTGCTCGACGAAGCGGCCGCCGCCGCGGCAGATGTGTTGGTGTTGTCGAAGATTCGCTCGCGCCTGGGGCTGGACCAGCTGAGTGCTGCGGTGTCGGGCGCTGCACCCATCGATGTTTCCGTTCTCGAGTTCATGCTCGCGATCGGCGTACCGGTGCTGGAGGCCTGGGGCATGTCAGAGACCTCGGCGGTCACGACCGTGAACCCGAGAGACCGGATCAAACTGGGCACGGTCGGTAAACCGATCCCGGGCACTCAGATCAAACTCGATTCCGACGGCGAGATTCTGGTGCGCGGGTGCGGCGTGATGCGCGGATACCATCGCGATCCCGACCGCACCGCGGACATTCTGGATACCAACGGCTGGATCCACACCGGCGACATCGGCTCGCTCGATGCCGAGGGGTATCTGCGCATCGTCGACCGGAAGAAGGAGTTGATCATCAACTCCGGCGGAAAGAACATGTCGCCCAGCAACATCGAGGGCGCATTGAAGGCCGCGAGCTCCCTGATCGGCGCTGTCGCAGCCATCGGCGACAACCGGCCACACATCGCCGCGCTCATCACGCTCGACCCCGACGCGGCCGCGGAGTTCGCAGACCGGCACGGACTCCGCGACACCGCAATAGCTGAGCTCGTCGACAGCGAAGCCATCCAGCGCGCTGTTTCCGAGGCAGTGACGCTGGCGAACGCTCGCCTATCCCGGGTTGAACAGATACGCAGCTGGAAAGTCCTGCCGCAGTATTGGATTCCCGGCAGTGATGAGCTGACGCCCACGCTCAAGCTGCGCCGTGCGCCGATCGCCGAGAAGTACGCAGCGCAGATCGACGCGCTGTACGCGCGCCTGAGTTGAAAGGAACACGACAGTGACCCACGCATTGACGACCGAACTGGCGGACCTGTCCGGCTTGGCCCGGGACTTCTTCACCAAAGAAGTCGCCCCGCGCCACGAGGAGTTCGCCGCCGCCGGAGAGCCCGACCGGGCGTTGTATCGCCGTGCCGGCGACTTGGGCTTGCTGCTGATGTCCATACCTGAGGAATTCGGCGGCGGCGGAGCAACTTTCGCGCACGAGGCGGTACTGTTCCGGGAGCAGGCCTATGCGGGTGACCTCTCGATGCAGTTGGGGGTACACGCGGGCATCGTCCCGCATTACCTGAACACCTACTCCAGCCCCGAGCAGAAGCGGCGCTGGCTCCCCAAGCTCGCTTCCGGCGAATGGATCGGGGCGATCGCCATGACCGAGCCGGGCACCGGCTCCGATTTGCAGGCCATTTCGACCAGGGCGGTACGCGTCGGAGACGAGTACGTGATCTCCGGTGCGAAGACGTTCATCTCGAATGGTGCGACATGCGACCTGATCATCATTGCGGCCAAGACTGATCCAGGACAGGGTGCGGCCGGATTGTCGCTGCTTGCTGCCGAGGTCGGCGACGACACTCCCGGATTCCAGCGCGGGCGCAAATTGAAGAAGATCGGCCAGAAAGGACAGGACACCACCGAATTGTTCTTCGATGAACTCCGGGTACCGGCGGAAAACCTGCTCGGCGGCATCGAGGGGCGCGGCTTCGTCCAGCTGATGCAGCAGTTGCCGCAGGAACGACTCATCGTGGGCGTCGCCGCGTTGGGTGCGGTCGAAGCCGCATACGATCACACCGTGGCATACGTCAAGGAACGCCACGTGTTCGGGAAACCCCTTTTCGCCCTGCAGAATACGCGTTTCGAACTGGCCGACATCGCTACCGTCATCGATGTGATGCGCACGTTCGTCGACGACGCGATTCAGCGTCACGTCCGCGGCGAGCTCGACGTCAAGCGCGCCGCTCAGGTCAAACTCTGGTGCTCCGAACAACAGACAGAGATCGTTGACCGCTGCCTGCAACTACACGGCGGCTACGGGTACATGGAGGAGTACCCGATTTCCCGCTTGTTCGTCGACAGTCGAATCTCTCGGATCTACGCCGGCGCCAACGAAGTCATGAAGGACCTCATCGCCCGCCACCTCTGAGAGATTCACCGATCCATACCGGGTAGACCTAACCAGAGCTTCGCCCCAGCCCGAAGGTCCGCGGCCCGGGTTGGCAGCCCGTAACAGCCGTCAAACCATCGCCGTCAGCGAACCGGCCAGGCCTCGCGCGATACCGGCCAGGTAGTTCATCCCTGCATTCGGGCTGTAGTCCTGGTGTGACTGTTGCCGGTCGCCGCAGTAGAACGCGATGGCCATATTGATGGCGTTGATGACTGCCAAAACTTCGAATACACCATTGGCTATCAGCCCCTGCCCGAAAGCCCACAGGTCTTGTATTGCACCGTTCCACTGCGTCAGCACGAAGTCGAAGATGACCCTCATCACGTCGCCCGTCTTGTCGGTCGGGCAGCACGTGTAGATGTCCACGCCGGGCTTGCCGTCGTAGCTGGGTTGGTTGGGGCCGTGAGCGTAGTTGTGCCACCAGTCGGGTGAATTCGTCCAATTGTTGTTCGGACCGCCGATGCCTGCCCCGCCGGGGTCTCCGACCGAGCCGGGAGCACTGCCAGAGGGGTTCCAGTGGCCCGCCGCGCGGTACGGGTTGCCGAACGCGACGGCACCTTTGCAGTCGGTGATCCCTGCCGCCAGTTCGGCTTTGACAGCCAGCGTGCCGATGATCGCCCCTTCACTCCAACAGGACAGCAGGTAGGGCCCCGGGCACTGCAGCCGCAGCCGCTGGAATTCCGCCAGCCCCGACTGCACACCGACCGACAGCGGGAACGCGCCACAGTTGTAGCCGACAGGCTGCCAGTAGCCGAGGTTCAGGCCTTGATTTGACAGGTACCGCGCCACGTCCGCCTGCGGACCGGTCCACATGTCGCCTTGGTACCCGTTGATGCTGAAAACGGTCAAAGTCATTGTCGCCCTCCTAGATTGATCTCATTCCGATCGTCGGGGTGCTGCTTCATGGCGACGCCCTTCAAATCTGCTTCGCTTCAGCTCCATGTCTCCCCTACAGATAGCTACCGATTCCCGATCTACGACGGGCAGCGCTACCGGATGCGTGCAGCGAATATGGTCCCGACGCAGCGGGAAACCTAGGGGCAAAAGTCACATGATGCGTAGGTGTTCGGCAAACAAGCCGATGCCAGCACCGTCGCCCGGGGGCCGGCAGGAGTGGCGGTCAAAGGTGACCACGGCTACGTCAGCAACAGCGCCGAATCGGTGTCCGAACCGGAGCAGGCGAGGGACATCGCTGGCCATAGTGCTACTCGGGCAGAGGCGCTGACCACCGCAGGCGGGTGCCGCCGCCCGGCGGCTCCTCGATGGTGAGCGTTCCCCCAAGGGATTCGGCGCGCTGGCGTAGGTTCGTCAGGCCGCTGGTCGTGATGTTTTCAGGCATGCCTTGGCCGTCGTCGGTGATATCGACACACAGCAGATCTGCGACGTCGATGGTGACCGTGAGTGTGGTGGCATGCGCATGGCGTACCGCGTTGCTGGTCGCTTCTTTGACGACCGCTTCGGCGTGATCGGCGAGGGTCGCGTCGATGACCGAGAGGGGTCCGCTGTACCGCACGGTGGTGTTCAGTTCACCCGACATCTGTGCGATTGCCTCATCGAGTCGCTGGCGCAGCCGGGTGATGTCAGAGGATCCGCCGTGCAGCTGGAAAATCACCGTACGGATGTCTTGGATAACCCCCTGCAGATCATCGACCGCAGTAGCGAGACGCTGCTGCACATCGACGCCGCGTGTGCGAGGGATGGTGCCCTGCAATGTGATTCCGACGGCGAAGACTCGCTGGATAACGTGGTCGTGCAGGTCGCGGGCGATGCGGTCACGTTCGGCCAGCACGTCGGACTCGGCCCGCGCGGCAACCAACTCGGCCTGTGTACGCAGCCGCTCGGTAATGTCATGGGCCACCGCCGAGTAACCGATGAGTTCGTCGGTACTGTCACGAAGCGCCGACACAGTAACGACCACATCGACCACCGTGCCGTTGGCGCGGTGCCATTGAGTGTCATAGGCCTGGGCATGGTCGCCCCGGCGGACTCGCTGCAATGACTCAGTGAAGTCGTCCTCAGAGGCCCGGGGTAGCAGCGTCCGCATGGATTGGCCGACGATCTCAGTTTCGGCATAGCCCAACAACTGTTGTGCGCCGGGATTCCAGGTTTGGATCACGCATTGCGGTGTCATGGAGATCATGGCGTCATCAGAGGACAGCACGATGGCGGCCAACCGGGATTCCGCGTGTCGGGCGGCTTCGAGTTCGGTGTGTAGCGCGATGATGCCGCGGTTGGTGTCCTCGAGTTCTTGGTGTGCCTCGGATAGCTGCCGGTGTGCCTGACGCAGCGCGGTGTCGCGCTCGCGAAGCGCGTTCAGCGCATCGGCCAATGTCGCAGGCTCAGGAGCGTTGTTCATGGCAGTCATCTCGTATCGCGCTCAACGCGGGACATCTCGTCATCATGGCGCACCACCAGCACGCACGCATCGTCGGTGGATCGGGTGAAATCCCGGTGCAGGGTCGCGGCGATGACGGAAGGGTCATGGCGTAGCAGCCCGGAGTAGGTATCCAGACGCCAGCCGGAGCGCAGTCCGTCAGAGGCCATGACGAGGGTCGCCCCGTGCGGCCAGCGGCAGTGTTCCACGCGGATGCGTGGAGTGGGCAGGTGCGTACCCAGCGTTCCGGGATAGCTCATCAGGTGTTGTTTATCGCTGCCGCGAATCACTTGCCCTGCAATGTTGCCTATCCCGGCAAACGTGAGCTGTTCGTTGTGTGGATCGATCACGCACACCGCGGCCACGCCGCCTCGGGTGACCCGCATGGCTTCGTGTGCCCGTTGCAGAAAGTCCCGCGGATCGGTCACCGGTCGCTGATCGAAGACAGTGACCGCGGCCTGTGCTGCGGTGGCGGCCGAGTCACCGTGCCCGAGGCCGTCGACGAGAAGTGCGGCCAACTGCGGCCCGGCGGTTACCGCCCATGCATCGCCGCTGGTTTCGTCATCCTTGCGCGGCACGTTGACCGCGCCGAAGCGCCACCCCCCATCAGTCGATGGGCCGGCACCATGCAACCGGGCCAGCACAATGGTCCCGCTTGGGGTGGAATAGCAGCCGAAGTCGGTCGCTATCCGCCGGATGCTGGCCAGCCCTACAGATAGCCCGCCGCTGCCGCCATCCCGACGGCTGGAACTTCGGCGAATCGGCACCGTCTCGGCTGCGCTGGGAATGTCGTGCGGGGTCATGCCGGGACCCGTATCGACCGATAGCAGCTCGATGCCGTCGCCGAATTGTCGATACAGCACGTAGCCGCCCGGATCGGCATGCCGCAGCAGGTTCGTGCCCAGCTCGGTGGCCACGAGCTCGGCCTCACCGAGGCGTACGGCGGATTGCGTTGCGGCCAGCCGGGCCACCGCCCTGCGCAGGGCGCCCACGTCTTCGGGCATGTTGATGGGGTGCCGGTGATGCTGCGGCTGTCTCACCGCCGCTGCCACTTCACGATCGTTACCGTGGTGCCCGAGCCCGGCGAGGAGCTGATCGTCAGCTCATCGACCAATCGGCGCGAACCGGGCAAACCCAGTCCGAGGCTGCCCGCGGTGCTGAACCCGTCCGTGAGTGCTGCGTCCAAATCTTCGATACCGGGACCTTCGTCGGTGAAGGTGGCTCGCACCCCTCGACGACGGTCGCGCATGACCTGTTGAACGTCGAGTCGACCGCCTGCGCCCGCGGCATGGACCAGGATGTTGCGGGCCAGTTCGCTGCCCGCGGTGATCAACTTCGTTTCATCGACCAATGACAGTCCCGCGGCGCGCGCATGTGCCCGCAGCGTGTGGCGGACTCCGATCAGATCCGTTTCGTCGGTGATGGTGACGGCAGCCTGATCGATGGTGCTATCCGGGAGGGTCTGATCCATGTCAGTTGGTTGGGTGAGCGTCGTTTCGGCGCAGCCGATGCAGCAGAGCCAAGCCTTGTTGGGCGTTCAGCGCGGTTTTCAGGTGCCCCATCGGAACACCGAGCTCAACGAGTGTGATGGCCACCGCGGGTTGAATGCCCACAACGGCGGCTTGCGCTCCGAGCAGTTGGATCATGCCCACGATCCGAGCCAATACCCGCGCAACGAACGAGTCGACGGCAGTGAGTCCACTGACATCGATCAGCATCCCGGCCGCGCCGGTGCGAGCGACCTCATGAGTGAGTTGATTCTCGATGCGGATCACGGTGGCGTCGTCGAGATCGCCCTGCAGCGTGACAAGCAGCGTGTCAGCGATGCGCATCACCGGGATGACGTCGTCGTTCACCCTGCTCCCGCCGGCCCCATCAGCGTGGCGACTCCCGCCGCGGCTTCTGCACGCTCGGCCAGCAGTGTCAGAGCCAGCTGCAGCGCGTGGCGCAACGTCGTGCGAGACCGGAGTTGGCCGATGTCGATACCCAGATGCACCATCGATTGCGCGGTCTCGGGCCGCACCCCGCACATGATGCTGGTCGTTCCCATCAGCGCCGCCGCCTGCACCGTGCCCAACAGATGCTGTGCAACCTGGGTGTCGATGGTGGGCACTCCCGAGATATCGAAGATGACGACCTCGGCCTGTGTCTCAGCGATCTTGAACAACAGCCCTTCGGTCAACCTCGCGGCACGTGCTGAATCCAATGTGCCGATCACCGGCAAGGTCAGGACCTTGTCCCACACCTGAATCACCGGAGTCGACAGCTCCATGATTTCTTCGTGCTGGCGGCGTAGTCGCTGCTCCTGCTCGCGGCGCTCAGTGACGTCGCGGATCGCGGCCGACACCAGCAATCCCTCATCGGTACGCAACGGGCTCAGACTGACATCGATCGGGAATTCGGTGCCGTCCCGGCGCAGGCCCCACAGCTCCAGACCGACACCCATCTGCCGAGGACGAGGGTCCGCGAAAAAGCTACTGCGATATCGCTCATGACCGCCCCGAAACCGGGGTGGTATCAGCGTCTCGACCTCACGGCCGATCAGGTCCTCGCGGCGATACCCGAACAACCGATCGGCCTGTGCGTTGGCCAGCGCGATCCGCCCATCGGATGCCACGATGACCATGGCGTCCGGCGCCGACTCCAAAAGGCCATGGAACATCGAATCGGCGCGCTGCTGCTCGGCAGTCAGATCGCGGAGCACCTTCGTCAGGCCCGTCACCACGCCAGCCGCGTCTCGGATCGCCGTCACAACGACCGCGGCCCGGAACCGCCGCCCATCCTTGCGTACCCGCCAACCCTCGAACTCGAATCGACCGGCCTCGCGGACAGCCGCCAACTCGCGATCAACCAATCCAGCGGCGCGGTCTTCGTCGGTGTAGAGCACCGACACCGATTTACCGACCATCTCGGCTGCTGAATAGCCGGTCATCAGCTCCGCCCCGGGGCCCCACCGGACGACGGTACCGGCCAGATCAAGCTGGATGATCGCGTGTTCAATGATCGCGTCGAGCATTGCTTCGGCGTCGCGAAGACGCGCGTGCACATCGTTCTCACCTGCTGGCGGCACCACTGCTCACGCTCCCTCGAATGTCCCCTTCAACCCGCCCGCGCCGATGCTACCGCCCCGGCCCCAACCAGGAACCGGAATGGGTGGCCGGCAGGAGCCCTCAATACTGGAATACCCGATCGGTCCCGGGAGTACCGCTCACAGTGTGCGCCCTGACGACCCGAGTCGCCAGCGGGTACTTCAGCCGCCGTACTGCGGTTTCAGCTGACCCGCCAACGCGGCCAGCGGTACGTTTGCCACCACTGTGCCGCCGTCCATGGACCAGCTGAATCGGTCTCGCGGGCTTGGGCTTTCGCGGGACAGCGGTTGGTCGGGCATGTAGAGGCGCAGTGAATCGCCGGTCACGGCGAAGGCTCGGTAGTTACCCGAGTACCCGGGGCCGTCGCCATCGGGCTGGAACTCCGCCACGGTGAACGGGTAGGTGCCGGGCGCATGCGGCGGCAACGCCGCGTCGAGCACCGGCGGCAGGATCGGAGCGGCGGCGGCCGAAACCGCTTGATTCGCATTGACTCCCGGCCGGAACAGATCGGGAAGGAACAGCCGCCGCCCGGTATTCATGTCGAAGAGGAACGATCGGTAGGCGTTGTTGGCCTGAATACCGAACGGCTCGAACGTTTCGTGGACCACCACCGACTGCAGCCCGCCGGGCCCGGGAATAATCTCGTAGTCGGCCCGGGCGCTGCTGTCGCGCGGCGTCGTGTTGCCGGTGGCGCGCCAGCCGTTGAACAGCCGGGTGTAGTAGTCACGCAGCACGGGCCCGGCGGTCGGGTTGTCGATCAGTTCGACCGGAACCCGCAGGGACAGCAGCATTTCGGCTTCACGCTGGGATTTGACCACGGCGGTGCAAGCACCGCCGTCCCAGACCGCGCCGAGTTGCGAGCAGAAGCTGTCGATGGCCGCGTGGGCGGCGGGTGCACCGGTGACCCATGTCGTAGCGACGACCGCCCCGCCCAAGGCGGCCAGTGCGGCCCGGACTCTACCTGCCACGTTTACCGTCCGCTCCGGCGAGCAGCACCTCGGCGGCCAGCCATCGATCGCCCACCTTGCGCATCGTCATCGACACGCTGACGTAGTCGGTCCGCTTGTCTTTCGCGGCGGCGCTGGTGACGTCCTGCTTCACCGACAACAGCACGTCCACGTCATCGCCGCGCACGGCCTTGACCGCCGCATCCTCGACGACGCCGGTCGTGCTGACCTTGTTGTCGATCAACATCTTTCGCATGGTCGCCGCGGCCTTGCTGTAGGCATCCTTGAACTCGCCGGTCGCCCCGCCCAGGACGTCGGCGAAGTTCTTGTCGATCGTGTTCTGGTCGGTCGTGGTCAGCATCACCGCATAGCCACGCGCCGCCGCGAGGGCACCGGCCGCCTCCGCATCGTGCTGATGCTGGGCGTACACCAGTGCCCATGCCGTCCCCGCTGCGGCGGACAGCGCGACGATCAAGGCCGCGGCGGCCCAGCAGAGGCTGCGCCGGATCGCATAGGTCTTCGCGACCTCGGGCGCCTCGGGGTCTGCCGCCGTGGGCGGCTCGACCTCCGCGACCTCAGTGACCTCCTCAGCCTCCGCGACGTCGGTCTTCCTGTCGGTCACAGGATTTCGACCTTACTGGCCAGCCAGCGGTCGCCGACCTTCTCCATGGTCATGTCGATGCGGTTGCGGTCGATGCGCGGGCTCGGGTTGTTCGCGTTGGTGATCGACTGGTCGACGAACAACAGCACCTCGACCTTGTCGGGCGTCGCGGACTTCACGGCCGCCGTGACGACGATGCCCGTTCCCGACGCCTTGTTGTCGATCAGTACCTGCCGCAACTGGGTGGCGCCCTGGCTGTACGCGTCCTTGAACTCCCCGGTGGACCCGTCGAGCGACTTGCGGTAGTTCTCGTCGATGTTCTTGGCGTCCAACGTGGTCAGCACCACGGCGTAGTCCTTGGCGGCCTGCAGCCCGGCCTCGCTCGCGGCGTTGACCTGGTACTGCTGGTACTGGCGCCAGCCCAAGTATCCCAGCGCTGTCACCAGTATCGCGAACAGCAGGGCGCACACCAGCGTGGCGAGGCGGACTCGGCGCTTCGCCACTGCAGCGGCCGACTCCGCGGCCTCGGCGGACGCATCCGCCTCGGTCACGTCGGTGGCCTCCGCTTCGACCGTCGATCGGCTCTCGTCGGCCTCGGTGTCTTGCACCTGCTCGAATACATCGGCACTGGCAGTTTGTTTACTCATCACTTCTCGTGGCCCGTCAGTTCGGCATCGGGATCGGGTACGACGGACCCCCGTATGGGGTGTCGATCGTGTAACCCGGGTAGTGCGGCGTCTTGTCGGTCACCGCGTGGGGGTCATACCCCGGCGGCGGACCGGCAGTGTCGTCACCCGGCGGCCGCGGCGCATTGCGGGCGCCGCGAACCAACAACGATGGATCCTTGTCCTCACAGTAGGTGTACTTGTACGGCTCGGGGAAACTCGCGTCGGACGGAGCATGCCGGGGCAGGTTGTAGTCGCACCGGTACTTGGGGTAGATGTCACCGATCGCCCAGACGCCGCCATCATGAACGACGGTCGCGAAGCGGTCGATGAACGGATCCCGGTCCGGCCGCCAGATGTACTGCAGCGCCGGAATGCGCTGATAGATGATCTGCGACACCGTGGTGAGGTTGCCGAGGATCTGCACGACGTTCTGCCGGTTGTCGGCGATCAGGTTGTCCAACGTGGCCAGCTGCGGCTCACCGCGATCGACGAGGGTACGGAAGCCGCCGTCCATCTTGTTCACGCCGCCGAGCACGGCGGTCAGGTCGTTCGTGGTGGCGGCCAGACCCGGACGGACATCGGCCACCGTGCTGAACACGACGCGGGTGGTACGAATCATGCTGACCGTCTCGGGTAGCACCGAATCGACGGTATTGGCCAGCAGGCTGGCGCCGTCGAGGATGGCCGCCAGCTTGCGCGGGCCGTCCTTGGTGACGTGCAGTTCGTTGAACATCTTGCCGAGTTTGTCGGCATCGAGCTGTGCCAGCGCGCCGCGGCTGTGGTCGATGATGTGCGGCAGCGTCACCGGGATGCCGGCCTGCTTGCCCGAAATGACCGCGCCATCAGTGAGATACGGACCGCCACCGTGCTCGGGTCGGAAGTCCAGGTACTGCTCCCCCGCCGCCGACAGGCCGGACACCCGCACCGGGCTGTCCATCGGGATGTGGGCCGACGAGTCGACGGAGGCGACCGCCTCGACACCGTTCTTGGTGAGGTTGACGGCACTGACATGGCCGATCGGGATGCCGCGCAACGTGACGTCCTGATTGGCCAGCAGCCCACCGGACTCGGGCAGCATGATGCGGATCGCCATGGTGCGGTGGAACGGGTTGAACCGCAACCCGTCGATCGCGATGTAGCCGAACGCGATCACCGCGGTGAGCAGCAGGCCGAAGAGCGCGAGGACGACCTTGCGGCCGGCCACCGCCTTGATGACCCGAATCACGAACGCCACCAGGCTGTTCAGCGCGTTCATCGGGTGCGGTCCGATCCGTAGATGCGACCGAGCAGCATGTTCCACTCGTAGCGCAGGCTGCCGATCATCAGGTGCCAGTCGGTGCCGTCGGGTCCGTGCATGCCCGGGTCGCCCGCGTAGTTCTTGTCGGGCAGCGCACCGATGGCGATCTTCGCGATCTCCGCCCGCAGGTGCACCGCGGTGGAATCGGTGGACTTGACCAGGATTCCGATCAGTCGGTTGAACGCGGTCAGCGAGATGTTCGGGTCCATCGCGATCTCGTTGAACGCCTGCGACAACTTGTTGACATCGGCAGCGACACTGCGGGTGTCGGTGCCCTGCATCGACGGGAACTTGGACAGTTGTCGCGTGATCCGGCCGACGTTGTCGATGACATCCATGATCCGCGTGGTGTTGTCGGAGACGACGGCCAAAGCCGGGGCACCGGCGGCCAGCGCCGTATCGATGGTCTGTTGGTGGCGAGCCACCTCAGCCGCCATGTTCGACGTGCTGCGCAAGGTCGCGTCCAACTGAGCGGAGCGCGCCGTCATCTTCGACAGGAACTGGTTGGTCTCGGCGATCAGCCCGGCCAGCTTCTCGCCGCGCCCACCGACCACCCGGCCGGCGCCATTGACATCGGTGGTCAACGCCCGGATGGCGCCGCCGTTGACCAACATCGCCAGGGAGTTGAGCAGCTCCTCCACCGTCGGCGCCGCAGCCGTCGACGCCAATCCGATGGTGTCACCATTGTGCAGCAGCGCGCCGCCGTCGGCATTGTCGCTCGGCGGGCGAATCTGCAGGAACACGTCGCCCAGCGGTGTGGCCGAACGCAATTCGGCGGTACTGCCCACCGGCAGCGGCACGTCCTGGCGGATGCGCATGGACACCTTCGCGGTGAAGTCCACGGCCTCGATCGAGGTGACCTCTCCGATGTCCGCACCATATAGGCGCACTTTCGCCTTCGACGGCAGGTTCAGCGCGTCCGAGAACACCGCGTTGAGGTTGTAGGTCGCACCGCTTGACCCTGGTGACGGCAACGGCACGCTGTCGAGGCCCGCGGCGCAGCCGGTCATCAACAGCACACTGCCGAGGGCTCCGGCCCACCGCGCCCCGCGCACAACGGATTTCACGCTCATCGGGTCGGGCCTCCCGGTGCGGGCGCCGCCGACGGCGTCGGCGCGGCAGCACCCGGCTTGGGCGGTTCGCCCTGGCCGGACGGACCGATGCCGTTGGCCATCAGGTCCATCATCGAGGTCAGGCCGAAGTCCGGGCCGTAATCCTGCAATGTGCCTGTCGCGCAACCCAACTGCTTGAGGCCCATCAGGTTGCACAGTTCCTTGTTCAGCTGGTTGTACGCCAACAGCTTGTCGGTCACAAGGTGGCCACGGATGCTGCCACCCACCGGGTCGAGCACGTTGTAGACGTTGTCGAGGGTCAGCGGCAGCACATCCAGCGTTTCCATCAGCTCACGCTTGTTGTCCGACAAGGACCCGACGACGGTGTTCAAGTCGCCGAACGCGCCCTTGAGCTGATCGCGGTGACGCTCCAGCAGCCCGCTGACCTCGTCAAGGATTTCGTTGGCCTTGGCTCCGGTCCGCCCCGAACCCAGGTTCTGGTCGGCGAGGATATCGCTCAGCTGATGCACATTGCCGCCGAATTTGCGGATGGCGTCATCGTTTTCGGCGGCGGACTGGGTGAGATCGGAGACGCTGCGGATGATCTCCTGCAGGTTCTTCTGGGTCTGCGCCCCACCGTCGGGGCCGACCTTGAGCGCCTCGGACAACTTGGTGAGCGTCGACTTGATCTGGCTGCTGTTCTCGGAGCTGATCCGCGAGCCCAGGTTCACCAGATCTCCCAGCGGACCACCGCCCTCGGGGTTGCCGCGCAGCGCGGTGCCCAGCTTGTCGATCATCGACAGGGTCTTGTCGAACTCGACGGGAGTCCTCGTGTGGCCCAACGCGATCAGATCGCCATCGCGCAGCTTGTTTCCGCCGCGATACGGCGGGTTCAGCTCGACGTGCCGGTCGGTGAGGATCGAGGCGGAGACAGTGGCGGCCGTGACATCGCTGGGAATCGGGACCTTCTTGTCGATGTCCATCGTGACCTCGACGTAATTGCCCTTGTTCACCACGGTGTCGACCTTGCCGACCTGCATGCCCAGTACCGAGACCGCGTTGCCCGGATACAACCCCACCGCGTCCTGGAAGTGCGCGGTCACCGTGATGTTCCGCTGCCAGACCCGCGGCACAACGGCGGCCGCCGTCGTCACCGCCGCGACGACCACGATCACCAGCACCGCCCCGATCATCAAGGCACGCTTACTCATTTGCAGTCCTTGAAGTACTCGACGATGTTGAACTGGCGGGCCCGGCCGCTGATGGCACACATCCAGGAATCGATCATGACGCCCGCAGGCAGTGTGATGTCGGCGCCGTTGCCGCTGCCGGTCAGGTTGGCGATGTTGCGCGTCGTCACCGGGGCGACCTGAAGAATGCTGCGGACCAGTGCGTCGTGCTCGGCAAGCAGCCTCGAAAACTCATGCAGATTGGTGATCAAGGCGTCGAGCTGCGGTTCATTGGCCAGGAGCGTGTGGGCCCGGTCGGCCAGTAGTGTCACCCCGTCGAACAGCCGCTGCATCGCGGCTCGCCGCGTGGCGATCTCACCGAGAATCTGGTTGCCCTGCAACACCAATGCGCCCAGATCAGCCTTCTGCCGATGCAGCAGCGTCGCAATGGTGTCCGCGTTGGTGATCAAGGTGCCGAGCTGGTCACGGCGGGACTGGATGACGCCAGAAAGCGAGTTCAGATTGGTCAGCGCCTCCGGCAGGGCGTCGGGCACACCCTGCAGGCTGCCACTCATCACCCGCACCGACTCGGCGATCTTGTCCGCATCGAGCGGAGACAGGGTGCTGGTCGCGCCCTCCAGGGTCTTCTGCAAGTCATACGGCACCTCCGTATGACTCAATGTGATTGTGTTGCCGGCGATATGGCCGGGACCGGCGGGAGTGATCTCGAGGTACCGCGACCCCAGGATGGTCGTGAGTTTGATGGACGCACGAGTTTCGGTGCCCAGCCGCACGTTCTTGTCGGCTTTGAAGGTCACCACCACGTGGTCACCGGCCAGCTCGACATTCTGCACCTCGCCGACATTGATACCCGCGATGGTCACCGCGTTGCCGGACTTGATGGCAGCAGCCTGGGCGAACTCAGCGGTGTACTGCTTCTTCCCGAGGTCCAGAACACTGACCAGGACGACCGCAGCGACCATCACGATGATCACCGTCAGGCCGATCGCGCCGAGCCAGAACTTGTTGTAGTCCTCCAGAACTCGCTTACGCCCACCCGGGATGTTCGCCGGGCGGAGCGGGCCACCGAACAGGCTGCTCATCGGCACACCGCCGTGTGCCACACTTCGCCGCCGTTGCCGGGTGTCGCCCTGGTGACGAACATCCGGAACCAATTGAGCAAGCCTCGCCACAGACCGAAATCGAGATCGCAGGCATACACGTCGATGTAGGTGCCCTCTTGCCCGGCACGGGCAAGTCCCTTGAGCAGCAACGGCACATTGGCGACCGCATAGCCCAACCGGGCCTTGCCGTCGGTCACGCTGTACTTCAAGAATCCAGGGTCGCGATCGATGAACTGCTGCATGTTCGGGGTGATCGCGTTGACGATCGCCGATAACCGCGACACGTTGGCGGTGATCGAACCCACCGAGGATACGAGTTCGTCACGCCGGCCGTTCAGCGCGGCGATCGATAGCGAGGTTTCGTGGAGCATCGTCTGCAGATTGGTGCTCTGCTTGGCCAGCGTCGTCATCAGCTTGTCCAGGTTGGCGATCAAATCGCCCAGCGCCGCATCGGGACCGGCGAGGGTCTGCGTCAGCACAGAGGCCTGGGTGGTCAACGTCAAAAGCGATCCCTCGTTGCCCTGGAACGCCTGGATGATGGCGCTGGTCAGGTTGTCCACCTGCTGCGGGTCCAGCTCGGTGAACAGCGGCTCGAAACCGTTGAGCATGTAGGAGATGTCGAACGACGGGTTGGTCCGGTTCTCCGGAATCTGGGCTCCGACAGGAAGTTTCCGCTTGTCGCCCTCCCCCTGACTCAAGCCCAGGTACCGCTGTCCGATGATGTTCTGGTAGGTCACCGAGGCCAGCGTGGTGGTGTACAGCGTCTGGTTGCTGCGCACCTGGAACGAGACCTTGGCCTGGTTGTCCCCGGTCAGCTCGATCTTGTCGACGCGGCCGACCCGAACGCCGGCCACCCGGACATCGTCACCTTCGGCCAGTCCGGACACGTCACTGAAGATCGCCGAATAGCTCGAGGTCGGTCCGGCGACGTTGCGCTGCAACGTGGCGAAGACCATCCAGGTGACCGCGACCGAGAAGACGAGGAACAGCGTCAGGAACACGACGGTGCTGCGCTTCAATTTCATGGCTGCCCCTCCGGCGCCGGGGTGACCTGAACGTCACTGCCGCGGACAACGGGCGCCAACAGCAGTTGTTGGGCGGATGTGGCTGGGCCACCGACGATCTGACTCAACTGGTCCTTCTCGCTCTGGCTGCCGACCGGTCCGACGGTGCCGCCGAACACGGGTGCCGATTGTTGCTGAACCTGGCCGACGGGCGCGGGCGCGCCGGCTTCTGCAGGCAGCGGCGGGCCCGCGGGTGCCGGCGCGGCTTGCTGGCCGGGCGCGAGCGCGGCCTGGGGCGCGGGCGGTGCATCAGGATCCGGTGGGCCGGGGAACTCCGGCACGATCGGGACCGAAAAGCGTGGCGGCGCAATGTTGGGACGGTTCTCGGTCACCCACGGCGGGGTGGCCATGCCCATCGATTCCAGACCGGGCTTCAGGTCGGGCGCGGTCGGCGTTTCCGGCGCGGTCTGGCAGCTCGGGCCTGCCGTCGCGCCGTACCGCGGGCAGTCCGCCCGGGTGTACTGACGCGACGGGTTCATCGAGATGGCCGCTTTCCAGATGAGCAGACCGGCGTCCTTGTCGAAGCCCTCGTCGTAGATCTTGTTGGCCAGCGCCTGCAATCGGGTTGACACGCCATGGAATTCGCCGGCGTGGTCGGCCAGCACACCAAGTCCCGGCGTCAGACCGGTGCTCACCTGGATCATGCGATCGGTCTGGTGGTCGAACGCGTCGCCCAGCGTCCCGGTGGTCCGCAAACCACCGGAAAGGAAGTCGGTGAGCTGCGAGCGCTTCTCGGCGATGGTCTGCATCGGCCGCACCGAACTGTCCAGCGCGGTGAACAGATCCGGCGACACGGTGCGCAGGCTCTCGGCCGCTGCCTTCAATGCCGACAACGTGGTCGGGCCGGCGTCGTCGGACTTGACCACCGTATTCAGTTGCTGCATCACCGCATTGAGACTGTGGCCGGCGTCGGTGATCTTCTGCCCGCGACCGTGGGTGGCCTCCGCCAGCGCCGCGAAGACACCGACGTTGTTGGCATCAGGTGACTGCCCCACCGCTTTGAGCAGCTGGCGCAACTTCGCCAGCACGTTCTGGAACAGCACCGTCGGCAGGGTCTGATCTTCGAGGACGACGTCGCCGGAACGGATGGGCCGCGCCCCGCTGCCGTTTT
This sequence comes from Mycolicibacterium aubagnense, assembly GCF_010730955.1. Taxonomy (NCBI): domain Bacteria; kingdom Bacillati; phylum Actinomycetota; class Actinomycetes; order Mycobacteriales; family Mycobacteriaceae; genus Mycobacterium; species Mycolicibacterium aubagnense. Next base: position 1,581,803 of record NZ_AP022577.1, read on the forward strand.
GCACGAGCTGGACCGCCGACACCGCGAAGATGTTGGCCGGCACCACGCGAGCGGTCACGTTGTCGGGGATCTCCGCGGCGAACTGCGGCTGGATGTTGACATGCACCACGTTAGGCTGACCGTGTTGCGACGGCGTCACACCCGACACCATGCCGACGATGACGCCGCGGAACTTCACATCGGACCGTTCCGGCAGGCCGTCACCGATGTTGATCAGCTTCAAGTCCACGCGGATGAAATCGTCCAGCTTGCCTTGGGATTTGACCACCATCAGCACCGCGGCGATCGCGGCGATCACGCCGAAGCACAGGCCGATGATGCCCAGCTTGCGGTCGGTGGAGCCGCGCGGGTCGTGGTCGAACGAGTTGGCCATCAGCCACCGAACCTTGCGCCGCTGATGACGCCCCACAGCGCCATGGTGAGCAGCATGTTGACGATCATCACCACGGTGACACTGCCGCGCATGGCCCGGCCGGCCGCCACGCCGACACCTGCCGGACCGCCGGAGGCGAAGTAGCCGTAGTAGCACTGGATGGTTGACGAGATGAACACGAAGATGACCGCTTTGACGGTCGCGAACAGCACGTCGCGGCCCTCGAGGAACAGTCCGAAATAGTGCAGATACGTGCCCGTGGACTGGCCCGCTACGACGCTGACCAACTGGCAGGACAGGTAGGCCAGGGCCAGCGCCGCCAGAAACAGCGGGACCACGGCGATCACCGAGGCCACCACCCGCGTTGCCACGAGGTAGGCCACCGAGTTGATGCCGAGGGTGTCCAGGGCGTCGATCTCGTCGTTGATCCGCATAGCGCCGAGTTGGGCGGTGAACCGGCAGCCGGCCTGGGCGATGAAGGCCATCGCGATCATGGCCGGTGCCAATTCTCGGGTTGTCGCGAACGACGAGACCAGACCGGTGGCCGGCCCGAGGCCCAACAGGTTCAGCGCGTTGTAGCCCTCGACCGCGACCAGCGCCCCGGCCGTGATACCCAGCACCCCAGCGACATTCAGCGTGCCGCCGCCCACCACGATCGAGCCGTTACCCCACGTGATGTCCGACAGCAGCCGCAGCAGTTCCTTGCGGTAGCGCAACCACATCGTCGGCACGGCCAGCACGACCCGGCCGAAGAACTCGACCATGTGACCGGTGCGCCCGGCCACCTTCAGCAGCCCGTTGCCGACCGCGGCGACCGGCCGCAAGAGTTGCGGGGTGAATGTTGACGGAGCGGCCATGTCAGATCGACGTCTTCGGGAACACGATGACGTACAACTGGCTCATCACCACGTTGACGATCATCATCAGCAGTACGGATTCCACCACCGCGGCATTCACCGAGTTGGCCACACCGGCCGGACCGCCGCGGGTGTCGAGGCCTTTGTGGCAACTGATCACCGCCACGATCACGCCGAAGACGATGGCCTTCACCATGGCCAGCGCCAGGTCGCCGACGGTCGAGAACGACGAGAACGTGGCGATGAACGAACCCGGAGTGCCGTTCTGCAGGTAGACGTTGAACATGTAGCTCGCCAGGTAGCCCACGAAGCTTGTGACGCCGGTCAGCAGCACACCGATGAGGACCAGCGCGACCAGCCGCGGCACGACGAGGCGCTGGATCGGCGACACCCCCATGACCTCCATGGCGGAGATCTCCTCACGCATGGTCCGCGACCCGAGATCGGCGCAGACGGCCGAACCGACCGCTGTTGCCAGCAGCAACGAGGCGACCAGCGGCGCGCCCTGCCGGATGACCACCAGGCCGGTGGCCGCACCCGAGAGCGATGAGGCCCCGACCTGGCCCGCCAGCAGGGCGAACTGGATCGACAGCGTCACGCTGATCGGGATGGTCACCAGAACCGTTGGGGTCAAGGCGGTTCCGGCCATGAACGCGGCCTGATCCAGGAACTCGCGTACCTGGAACCGCCGCTTGACGATGTCGAAGAACAAGTACTCCAGCGTCCGCAGCCCGAGCACGATCTGACCGCCGGCGGTGCTCAGCGACGCGATGGGATGGTTCTGCAGATAACGCTTCACCCAGTCGATGGCCTCAGCGATGGCGCCCCACTTCGCCACTCCCCGGGGTTGTGCCTGGTCGGTCATCCAGCCGCCGCTTCCCGGCCGGACTGCGGCCACACGGTGGCGACGCCGCGGCACACCAGTTCATTGCTTGCGAGGGTCTGCGCGAGCAACTCTTCGCGGCTCGGCTTCTGTCCGTAGCGAAGAGCGATACCGAACGGGATGGCGCAGATCGTCTGGGCGGTGGCACGCACGTCGACATCGGCACGGATGTAGCCCTGCTTGATGCCGTCGCGCAGCATCGTCGCGAGCACGCTGACTCCGTCATCGAAGAGGCGCTGAAATTGCTCGGTCATCTGCTGATCGACGCCGGCCGCCTGCACCACGATCAACTGCATCAGGCGCGGTTCATCGGCCAGTAGTTCGCTGTAGGCCATGCCGATACCCAGCAGGTGATCGCGGAACTCGGTGATGGACGTCAGCTGTCCCGGCGTCGAGTCGCCGATCGCGGCGAGCACCCGGGCGTTCACCTGGCGCACAGCGTGGTCGACGATGTCGCGTTTGTTCTCGAAGTACCGGTAGAACATCGAATGGCCGGACCCGAGACGCTTGGCGATGTGACTGATCGAGGTCTGGTGATATCCCCGCTCAGCGAACTCGGCCAACGCTGCTTCGATGACTTCCTCGCGGACCAGTTCAGCCCGTTTCGCCCGCTGACGTTCCGCCATGGTCGCGTGCGCCTCGCCTGTCACGCGGATCACAGTAGCGCATCGATTCCGGTTTGGGACACAGTCTTCGCAAAGCGGAATGAATTGTCTCGCGCGCAGGTGGGCCATGCGATGCGGATTTGCTGGAAATTGCACAACGGCACTGCCGCAGCACAGTAGGGCGGCCCTGGCTGCCGCGTGGTTGTTTCTGCATTTTTGCCGAATACCCGCAGCTTCGGCCGCCGCCGTGGTAGGCCGCCGAGCCGCACTATCCTGCCCCCATGGCAACGGACCGGATCACCGTCGACATTCGCGATGGCATCGCCTACGCAACGCTCAACCGGGCGGACAAGATGAACAGCCTCGATCTGCCGATGCTGCAGGCGCTCGCCACGGTCCCCGGCCAGCTGACCCGGGACCGTTCGGTGCGGGTCGTGATCCTGCACGGCGACGGACGCGCGTTCAGCACCGGACTGGACTTCGCCGGCGCCAAACTGCAGGGGCCCAGCGCCGTGCGCAACTTCGGCAAGCTCCCCGGGCAGAAGACCAACCTGTTCCAGAAAGCTTGCTGGTCGTGGCGCGAGTTGCCGGTACCTGTGATCGCGGCAGTGCACGGCCACTGCTACGGCGGCGGCCTGCAGGTGGCGCTGGCCGCGGACTTCCGCATCGCGACGCCGGATTGCAAGCTGTCGGTCATGGAAGCCCGGTGGGGCCTGATCCCGGATATGACCGGGTCCGTGACACTCCGCGAGCTGCTGCCCATCGACGTGGCCAAGCGGCTGACCATGACCGCAGAGGTGTTCTCGGGGACCGAGGCCTTGGGCTATGGATTGGTCACGTCCGTGGCCGACGACCCCCTGCAGGCGGCAGAGGAGTTGGCCGCACAGCTCATCGAGCGGTCCCCCGATGCGTTGGCCGCCACCAAGAAGCTGTTTGACTCGACGTGGACGTCGGCGCCGCGGTCAGCGTTCTGGACCGAGTCGCTGTTACAGCTCCGACTGCTGCGGGGCCGCAATCACCGATTGGCGCGCAAGGCCGGTCGCGATGGCACGCCGGTTTGGGCGCCTCGATCATTGGACTGAAGTCCGGACTTGCCGCCGGGCTCAGCCTTTGGGCCGGTCTTGGGCGTCAGGGCTTTCGTCAGACCTTTCGCCAGGCCGGACAGTGGGTTGGGAAGCTGCCCGGAATTCTGCGACGGCGAGGTGAGCTCAGGTTTCGGCTTCTTCGGCGGCGCCGGCGACGTGGTGATCGCGGACGTGGTGACCGCCGCTGTGGTGACGGGCTTCGACGCCGCCAGCGGGGCAAAGGCACCCGGCTGCATGGCAGCGGCGCGCACCTTGTTGACCTCGGTGACGATCGTGTTCGCGATGACCGTTCCGGCCGCGGTGACGACCCCGACGGCGGTTTGGACACCCGCCATGACCGCGCGGACCGGATTGCCACTTTTCGCCAGTTCCTGTGCGACCGCGTCGGGCACATGGAACGCGCCGGCGAGGACGTCGTTGAAGGCCGGGAAGATCACGGCCGCAACCACATTGATGACACCGATGACCGCGACCTGGAGTACGCCGTGCGGCATGACAGTCGGCGCGGGGTTCGGTACCACGGGCGCGTTGAGCGCATCGAACGTCTGCTGACGGAATTGCTGGAAAGCGTCGAGGACTGCCGCCGGGCCACCCAGGACCGCCGGGGGGATGTTGAGCAGGCCGACGACGCCGACCTCGAAGGCATTCAACGCACGCTGCGCGGGAATCGCGGCGTCCGCGGTGATCGCTTGATCCATGGCCGCCGCGGTGGGACCCGTCATTGATGCGCCGGCGATGCCGATGGCCTTGAGCAGGCCGTTCGCCGGCAGTGCCGCGAGGAACACCCCCGGCTCCTGCAGCGTGGTCGTGACGCCCGTTGTGACGGTCTGCGCCAACAGCGGACAGATGATCGAGCAGTAGATTCCTTGGTTCGTCACAAAACTGGTGATCAGCCCGCCCGGTGGAACGGTTGCGGCCAAACGGATTTCGCGCGCGACAGGCGGCGGCGATGAATGCCCGATGGTCGGGGCGAGAGGCGCTAATGGTGCGACGACAGCCCAAGCGACGGCAGCGGCCGCGAGGTCCGTTGGCAGGCGTGCGGAAAGTTGCATCGTGATCCCCTAACGAAGCGTTGTGGGTACCACGAACTACCGAGCCGTTCGGTTCAATCTGCGCGGGAATCGATCTGCGCGGCCGGCGCACCAAGGCTGATGAGGAGTTCCCGGGTCGGTGGCTGCGCGAGATCGGCGACCGTGCTGGTGTTCAGCGACGCGTAGAACGCCGCCTTGGCCTCTGCCAACGCCGCACGGAGCCGGCACGCCGATTGCAGTGGGCAGTCCAGCCCACTGCAATCGACCAACTCGGTGTCCCCATCGTCTTCCAGCGACCGCACGACGTCGCCGAGGCGAGCGGTGCGGCCGGCCTCGGTGAGGGCCAATCCGCCGCCCCGCCCCCGGTCTGCATCGAGCCAGCCCGATGCCGCCAGGTGCGCGCACGCTTTGGTCGCGTGGGTGTACGAGATCTGCATGTCCTCGGCGATCTGCCGCGTCGAAATCCGCTGCCGGCCGTCTTCGGCGGCGAGCCGGATCAAGATCCGCAGCCCGACGTCACTGAAACCGGTCAACCGCACATGACCACGCTATTTAATCGCCATATCCGATGCAAATAAACGAGCCGGATGTGTGTCGCGTCAGTTCACCAGATGCTTCTTCAGCTCCGTACGAGCGAGGGCGTTCTTGTGCACCTCGTCCGGTCCGTCGGCAAAGCGCAGGGTGCGGATGCCCGCGTACATCGCGGCGAGCGGGAAGTCCTGAGACACCCCGCCGGCGCCGTGTACCTGGATGGCCTTGTCCAGAATCCACTGCACCGTGAGCGGCGTGGCGATTTTGATGGACTGAATCTCGGTGTGCGCGCCCCGGTTTCCGACGGTGTCCATCAGCCACGCGGTCTTGAGCACCAACAGTCGCAACTGCTCGACCCGCACGCGGGATTCGGCGATCCAGTCTCGGATCACGCCCTGCTCGGCCAGCGACTTGCCGAACGCGACCCGACTGGCGGCCCGCCGGCACATCATCTCGATGGCGCGCTCGGCAATACCGATTGCCCGCATGCAGTGGTGGATGCGGCCCGGCCCGAGGCGGGCCTGGGCGATCGCGAATCCGCCGCCCTCTTCACCAATCAGGTTCGACACCGGAACCCGGACATCGGTGAACCGCAACTCGGCGTGCCCGCCATGGTCGTGATCGTCGTAGCCGAACACCTCCATACCGCGCAGCACCTCGAGGCCAGGGGTGTCCCGGGGCACCAGAATCTGCGATTGCTGGCGATGACGTTCCGAACTCGGGTCGGTCTTGCCCATGACGATGAAGACGGCACAGTTCGGATTCATCGCGCCGGTGATCCACCACTTACGACCGTTGATCACGTACTCGTCGCCGTCACGGACGATGGACAGCTCGACATTGGTGGCATCGGAGCTGGCCACGTCAGGCTCGGTCATGGCGAAGGCGGACCGAATCTCGCCGTCCAACAAAGGTTCGAGCCACTTGCGCTGCTGCTCCTCGGTGCCGAATTCGTTGAGCACCTCCATGTTTCCGGTATCCGGGGCCGCGCAGTTGAACACCGCGGGCGCCAACTGGATACTGCGGCCGGTGATTTCGGCCAGCGGCGCGTACTGCAGATTCGTCAGGCCGGCACCCTTCTGCCCTGGCAGGAACAGATTCCACAACCCGCGACGACGCGCCTCGGCGCGCAACTCGGTGAGCACCGGGACGCTGTCCCAGGCCCATCGGTTGTCCAGGGCGGCAAGCTGCTCGTGGAACGTCTTCTCCGCGGGATAGATGTGACTGTCCATGAACGCCGTGAGTTCGGCGACCATTTCGTTGGTCTTGGCGTCGTAGGCGAATTCCATATCAGTGCTCCTTGAGTGCGTTGAGGCCGGCGTCCAGCAGGAAGTGCACGGCGTCACCGGCGAACGAAAACCCGTCGCCGACGGTCTGTCCGTTGGCATAGCGGTAGTGGATACCTTCGAAGATGCCCGCCATCTTGAAGAAGGCCAGGCCCAGGTAGAAGCCGAAATCGCCCAGGGGGCGGTCGATTCCCGCACTGTACCGATCGATGATCGCCTGTTCGGACAGGAATCCGGGCGCTTCGCTGACATCGGACACGCCGGTGTTGCCCGATGCGGCGAGCCGCCCGTACGCGACCATCAGCGCCAGATCGGTGAATGAGTCGCCGATAGTCGCCAGCTCCCAGTCGATGACGGCAGCAGGCCGGTCATCGGAGTCGAAAAGCACGTTGTCCAAACGGTAGTCACCGTGCACGATGCCAGGTGTCGCGTCGGCCGGGACCCGCCCTGCCAGAGCCTGATAGAGCTCTTCCATGGCCGGCAGATCCCGGGTGTGGGCGGCAGAGAACTGTTTGTGCCACCGGCCGACCTGGCGACCGAGGAAGCCTTCGGGCCGGCCGAAGTCAGCGAGCCCGACCGATGCCGGATCGACGGAATGCACCGCGACCAGGGTGTCGACGAGCCGCTCCGAAACGAGCCGGGTGCGCTCGGCGCCGAGCGCCGCCAACTCGGTGGCTTGCCGGTACGGCATGCCGTCGATCTCGGCCATCACGTAGAAAGGGGCGCCGAGGACGGATACGTCATCGCAGAACGCGTACATGGCCGGCACCGGCACCGCGGTGGGCGCGAGCGCCGACATCATGCGATGTTCACGGCCCATGTCGTGTGCGGTGGCGAGCAGTTCACCCACCGGTGGCCGACGGACGATCCATGACGAATCACCATCTGTGACACGGTAAGTCAGGTTGGACTTACCCCCAGCAATCAACGTCGCCGACAAGGCGGCACCAGCGCCGGGCACGGTAGACGACAGCCACGTGCCCAGCCGGTCCAGGTCCAGCCCGGGCAGATCGACGTGGGTGTCGGTGGCCATCAGACGCCACCGCCCAGCAGCACGCCACCGTCGATGGTCAAGGTCTGGCCGGTCATCCAGCCGGCATCGTCCGACAACAGGAACGCGACCACCGAACCGATATCTTGCGGCACCCCAAGACGTTTCAGCGGGTAGTTCGCACTGACCTCGTCTTCGCGGCCTTCGTACAGCGCGGTCGCGAAACGGGTCTTGACCACCGCGGGAGCGACGGCATTGACGCGGATGTCCGGGCCCAGCTCGACGGCCAGTTCCTCGGTGAGGTGGATCACCGCAGCCTTGGAGACGCCATACAGGGCGATACCCGGGGCCGGTCGCAGCCCGGCGATGGACGCGACGTTGACGATCGCCCCGCCGTGTTCGGCCTGCCAGGCGCGGTTCACCTTCTGCACCCACGACAGCGCCGACAGCACGTTGACTTCGAGAATCTTGCGCGCAGCGTCCATGTCGATGTCCATCAGCGGCCCATACACCGGGTTGATGCCGGTGTTGTTCACGAACAGGTCGACGCCACCGAAGGTGTCGATCGCCTTGGCGATCGCGGCATCCTGGTGTCCGGTGTCGTCGGCGCGGCCGGCGACCGCGAGTGCGACGTCGGGACCACCCAGCTCCTCGACGGCAGCGTCGAGCGCGTCCTGCTTGCGGGCGGTGATCACTACTTTGGCGCCGTCGGCGACCAGTCGCTGTGCGATGGCGAATCCGATGCCACGACTGGCACCCGTGACGATTGCGGTCTTTCCTTCGAATCGCGCGCTCATGTCGACTTCCTCGTGGGGTTGGCGGTATACGGTCCCAGGACGTGGGACACATAGCCGCAGTGTGCCACACTGGCACACAGGCGCGCAATGTCCCATAATGGGTGGATGTCCGCAGCAGACTCGACGTCGCCCGCCCCGCCCGCGCGACTGGGAACGGCCCTGAGCCGCCAGGCCGCGGTCGACGCGGCGACGCGGCTATATCTCGCGGGCGAGCCGGTCGACATGTCGGCCCTGGCTGCCGAATTGGGCATCGGCCGCTCGACGCTCTATCGATTGGTCGGCAACCGGGAAGATCTGCTGGCGACCGTGCTGGCCGAGGCCACCGAACGCACCTTCCGGCGCACCGTCGCGGATATGGCCGCAGCGGCCGGACCCGACGCCCAACCGCCCGGCGGCACCGAATACATCCTGAAGGTCATGGACCGCTTTCTGAACGCGGTCGTCGACGCGAAGCCACTGCAGGCGGTGTCGCACCGCGAGCCTCTATTGATCGTGCGGCTCATGCTGCTGCCCGGACTCGTGGAGCAGACCGCGGGACGGCTGGTCGGCGAACTCCTCGACGCCGAGGTGACGGCAGGCAGGATGGAATTACCGCTGCCCACAGCCACTTTCGGTCTGGCACTCATTCGGATGTGCGACGCGCATCTCTACGCACCACTCCTCGGCGGCGGAGCACCTGAGATCGGTACCGCGCTCGATTTGGTCGCCGCGCTCCTCGGCCACAGTCGATCCGACGAAGGCTGATCGGCCGCCAGAACAATCCTCATCGTGTTTGGTGCTCAAGCAGTGCGGGTATCGGTGCGGTGAGGAGGCCGACGACCATCGCCACGATGTTGTCCCTCGCCTCGGCCTCACTCAGGGCGCCGCGTACCGCGTCTCGATGCTCATCGACATGACGTTCGTGGTCGGCGAGCAGCGTGTACATGACCGAAGCCATGGCGGTCATACGTTGGCGCCGAAGCGCTTCCGGCAGGTGATCGAGCGCACGCAGCAGCCGGGTGGTGAGGATCCGAGTGGCGGGCCATTGCTCGGCCGTGAGGGTGAGTTCGGCCATGACCGCATGATTGCGGACGCGCTCAAGGAATCGCGCGTAGTGGCTGGAGCCGTCGGAATACGGAGTGTCGAACAGCGGCTCGACCAGGATGGTCACCAGCGCGGTGATGCTGTCGTCGGGCTTCGCGGCGCTTTCGTGCTCGGCCAACAGCGCCAGCCGCGCCTGTTCCAGCGGCGCTTGCCGGTGACCGATGATGGCCTTGATCAAGCCATCTCGCGATCCGAAGTGATAGTGGACAGCCGAATTGTTCCGCTGGCCCGCGGCCACCGCGACATCGCGCAGGGAGACTTCGGGACCGGACTCGGCAATCAGGCGTTCACCGGCGAGAAGTAGCTGCGTGCGCGCATCGGGCCGACTCACAGGCGTCAGTCTATCCCGTGCGCTTGAGATTGCAATCCCGGACGCTTGACGAGTTAAGCGTCAGCGCTTATTTTTGGTGTGCGCCGGCATCCTGCGCGGTTCGCCTCCCGGAAGGAACTTCATGACCGTCTCGTACGGACCGATCTGTCAAATCGCCTGGGTCACAGATGATGTCGAGGCAACCGAACAGCTGCTGAGCAAGCAGTTCGGGGTCGGCGCATGGGTACGGATGCCCAATATCGAGTTCGGGCCGCAGACCTGCCGCTTGCACGGCGAGCCCGCGGATTTCACGGCCCATATCTCGATGACCTACTCCGGCGACATGCAATTGGAGCTGATCCAGCCGGTCCGGGGCACCAGCATCTACACCGAATTCCTGGATCGCAGCGGGCCGGGCCTGCACCATGTGTGCTTCGAGCCCAGTGATTTCGACACGGCGGTGAGGTCGGCCCAGGAGCAGGGCCTCGCTATCGTCCAGCAGGGCGAGATGTCCGGCGGGATGATGCGTTTCGCCTACCTCGACGGAGCGTCGGCCGGGGTGCCGTACATCGAACTCGGCGAGTTCAGTCCCGAGATTCGCGCGATGTTCGAGCACATCAAGAAGGTTGCGGCGGCCGCCTGATGATTCCGGAAACAGTATCGGCGCAGAGTGTTTCGTCGTTCTCCGATGAGGTCGACGTCCTGGTGGTCGGGCTCGGGATGGCCGGCGGATGCGCGGCCGCGGAAGCTGCCGCGTCGGGTGCGCGAGTGTTGGTGCTGGAACGCGCCGCGGTAGCCGGCGGTACGACTGCCATGGCCGGCGGGCACTTCTACCTGGGTGGCGGCACCGAGGTGCAGCAGGCCACCGGCCACCCCGACTCCGCCGCCGAGATGGCGGCGTACCTGACAGCGGTGTCGAAAGAGCCTGTGCCGGACCTGATCAACGCCTACTGCCAGGGCAGCGCCGAACATTTTCGATGGCTGGAAGCGCTGGGCTTCGAGTTCGAGCGCAGCTACTACCCGCACAAGGCCGTCATCCAACCGGAAACGCAGGGCCTGATGTACACCGGCAATGAGCAGGTGTGGCCGTTCCGGGAGCAGGCGGTGCCGGCGCCCCGGGGACACAAGGTTCCAGTGCCGGGCGATACCGGTGGCGCGGGTATGGTCGTCAACCTTCTCGTCGAGCGACTCCGCGAACTGGGCGTGGAGATCCGTTATGAGACAGGCGTGTGCGCGCTCCTCGTCGAGGACGACCGGGTCGTCGGAGCCACCTGGAAGCACTTCGGTGAGACCGGGGCGGTGCGGGCGAAGTCCGTCGTCCTGACCACCGGCGGTTTCGTGATGAACCGGGAGATGCTGGCGCAGTATCTCCCCCGACTGGCCGATGAGCGCGTTTTCGCCTTGGGCAGCAGCTACGATGATGGCATCGGTATCCGCTTGGGCCAATCTGTCGGGGCGGCAACCAAATACCTGGACCAGGCGTTCATGACAGCTCCGGTGTATCCGCCTGCCACACTCCTCACCGGCATCATCGTGAACCGTAACGGGGACCGGTTCGTCTCCGAAGACTCCTATCACGCACGGACATCCGCATTCGCCCTCGAACAACCCGATAGCATCGCTTACCTTGTCGTTGATTCACGACACGTCGAGATGCCCACCATGCCGTTGGTTCAGTTGATCGATGGTTGGGAGGATATCGCCGAGATGGAAACGGCCCTCGGCATCCCGGCGGGCCGGCTACAGTCTTCGCTCGACAGATACAACGCGCACGCGGCACGCGGCGAAGACCCCGACTTCCACAAGGCTGCAACGTATCTGGAGCCACAGGACCTCGGGCCCTGGGCGGCATTCGATCTGAGCCTGGGCAAAGCGTTCTACAGCGGATTCACCCTTGGTGGCCTGGCGATTTCGGCCGAAGGTGCAGTTCTTCGCGGCGACGGTAGTGCCATCGCCGGGCTGTACGCCGCCGGTGCCTGTGCCTCCACCATTGCGCAGGACGCCAAGGGCTACTCCAGTGGCACTCAGCTGGGTGCCGGTTCATTCTTCGGCAGGCGGGCAGGGCGCGCTGCCGCTGCGGCGGCGACCGGGAGGTAATCCCGGTAGCGTTGACGGCACGATGACCGGATCAACCGACCTTCCCACCGTCATGCCTACCGCGTTCATCGGACACGGCAGTCCGATGAACGCCGTGGAACGCAACCGGTTCACAGCCGCCTGGACGGAGTTCGGTCAGTCGGTGCCGCGGCCCCGGGCCATCCTGGTGATCAGTGCGCACTGGTACATCAACGCCACCGCGGTCACCGCCATGGCGCAGCCGCGCACCATCCACGACTTCTACGGTTTCCCACAGGAGTTGTTCGATGTGCAGTATCCGGCGCCCGGGCTTCCCGAGCTGGCCGATGAAATCGCCGAGACCGTCAAACCGACCTGGGTAGGGGCTGATCGGGACAGCTGGGGCATTGACCACGGCACGTGGTCGGTGTTGGTACATGCCTTCCCCGACGCCACGATCCCGGTGGTGCAACTGTCGATCAATGCCGAGAAGCCACTGGAGGAACACGTCGCTCTCGGCGCGCAATTGGCCGAGCTGCGCAGCCGGGGCGTGCTGATCGTCGGCAGCGGCAACATCGTGCACAATCTGCGGGCCATGAATCCGCGGCTACCCGACGGCGGATTCGATTGGGCCACAAGGTTTGACGATGCGGCGGCCGATCTGCTGACCGGTGATCCCGACCGCATCATGCGGCTGCGGGACCATCCCGACTTCGCGGCCGCCGCGCCGACGCCGGATCATTTCATCCCGATGCTCTACCTCGCCGGGCTGTGTTCGGCAGCCGACACCACGGCGAGCGTGCTCGTCGACGGCTACACCTACGGGTCGCTGTCGATGACGTCCTATGTGGTGACGTAACTCCCGTTCGGGCTCCGGTCAGACCCCATATTCCACAGCAACTCTGGGGCCACTGCGCTTGCGCACAGCAGGGGCGTATTCGTAGCTGTCGAGATCGAATGTCTTGCTGGCCAACCACAACGACACTCCGGACACCGGCCGGACGAATGGCGCATCACCATGCCGGTCGAAGTAGTAGCTGTTCGCCTGCGCGCAGCTGGGTTGCACGAAGACCGTGTGGCCGGCCTTCTTTCGCATGCTGCGCATGTACTCGTCGTGGGGCCCCTGTTTGACCGCCATGCGAGTGGCGCCGCGGCGGCGAGCCTCGTGCAGGCAACGCACGATATGGCGGCACCCCGCTTCGATGATCGAGAACCACGAGGCACCCGTCACCGACCACGGCCCGTTCATCAACCAGAAGTTCGGGGCGATCGGTGTCGAGACGCCCTCGAAGTTCTGGTAGCGATTCTCGTCCCAGTACGTGCCCAACTCCACGCCCCCGAGGCCGACGACCGGGAACGCCGGCATGGCACCGAGCTGCAGGATGTTGAAACCCGTTGCCAGCACCAGGGTATCGACGGCGTGCTCGGCCTCACGCGGTTCGCCGGTCTGCTCATCCTGAGTTGCCGTGACGATCCCATGCTCGGTGATCCTGGCGATCGGGTCGGTGACGAGGTCCACGTCGTCCCGGTTGAACGTGCTCAGATAGGCGTTCGAGAACGACGGCCGCTTGCACCCGAATGCGTATGCCGGAGTGAGCTTTTCGCGGAGCTGAGGGTCCTTGACCTGGTTTGCGAGGTGTCGGCGGCAGACTTGTTCGATGCCACGCACCAGGAATGGCAGCCGCGTGTGGTAGACCACGCCGGCGGTGAAGATGAAGTCGGAGAGCACCGTCGTGACCATGCTGACCGCATCCTGCGTGAACGGCACCGCAGCGAACAGTCCCTGCACCCACTCCGGGATGGCGCCGTCGAACTTCGGCACCACCCAGATGGGTGTGCGCTGGTAGACCTCCAGGTGCGCGGCACGCTCCGCCAGCTGCGGAACGAGCTGTAGTGCGGTGGCGCCGGTGCCGATGACGGCCACCCGCTTGCCGTCGATCCCGGCGGTGTCGTCCCATCGCGCGGTATGCACCACTTCTCCGCAGAAATCGTTGATGCCCTTGATGTCCGGATTCTTCGGCTGATCGAGCGGACCGACGGCACCGATCAGGAACCGCGCGATGACCAGCCCGCGGTCGGTGTGGACATGCCATACGCTCTCCCGCTCGTCGAACACCGCCCGGTCGACTTTGGTGCGCAGCTGGATATGCGGCCGCAGTCCGTACTTGTCGACGCAGTGCTCGGCGTACTGCCGGAGTTCCTCGCCGGGCGCGAAAAGCCGCGACCACGAGGGGTTGCTCTCGAATGAGTAGGAGTACGTCGTGGACGGAATATCAACGGCGACACCGGGATACCGGTTGTGGTACCAGACTCCCCCGATCCCATCGGCGGCGTCCAGAATCCGGAAATCCTCGAAGCCCGCATTCTTGAGCTGAATTCCCAGCCCGATGCCGGAGAATCCGGCGCCGACGACGACTATCTCGTGATCCACCATGACGGTCCTTCCCCCCTTGCGGCGACGGCAAAGTGGTACGTTTCTGTACCAGGTGGTGCGGTACAGAAACGTACCACGGGCAAGGGGAAAGATGTCAAGGGTGCACGAACGTCCGACGCCGACTGCCGAACCCGCCGCCGCGGGACATCGTCAGCGCTTGCTCGACGCGATGGCCGACTGCATCGTCGAGACCGGCTTCGCCCGCGTCACCGTCGCCGACGTGGTGCGGGTGGCAGCCACCTCACGCCGCACGTTCTACCAGCACTTCACCGACATCGAGGACTGCCTGAAAGCGCTGTATTCGGACAGCGTGCGGATCATCATCGACACCATCCGGCAGGCCGTCGACCCGGCAGCCGCGAGCGAGGACCGGGTGCGTGCGGCCGTGCACGCGTGGATCAGCGTCTGCGAGCAGCGACCGGCGCTGACCAGTGCGCTGACCCGCGAGTTCGCCGCGCTCGGACCCAAGAGCTGGGTACTGCATTTTCAGTACGCAGAGGACTACCGCGCACTCATCCAGAAGCTGACCGAGACCCATCAACTCCCCGACACCGGCCCAGCCCCGGTTACGCTACTCCGGGTCGTCATGCTGCTGGGCGCGCTGAACGAGCTACTGACCTTTGCCGTGCATCGGGGAATTCCATTGCACGAGATCAGCGATGAAGCCGTCAACGTTGCGCTGATGATGTTGGGGCCACCCCTGTAGGAGACGCGCTAGGCCAATCCAGGTACGGGCGACGACGACGTCGGCGCAGACACCGGCGGCACCGAGCTCGGCGGCTGCAGCCCGTAGCCCGTCTGCGGGCCAGGTGGCGTGCCGTACGTCTGCGGCGGGCCGGGCAGCGCGCCGTACCCCGCCTGCGGGCCGGGCAGCGCGCCGTACCCCGGGGCTTGTGGGCCGTAGCCGGGCAGCGTCCGAGTCGAGCCGGCAAGCAGCTTGGACGTCACGAAAGCCGCTGCTTCGTCGGTGTACTCGGGGACGTAACCCTGCGTATGCCCGCTCCAGGAGTTGCCCGAACCCGCGTGGCAGATCGGGTCAGCGGGGTTACACAGGTCGATCGCCTTGGCGCTGAGTGGCGAATTCTGGGTGGGTGGCGCTCCGTCGGTACGGTCGGCCTGGTTTCCGAAAGTAGCAACCGCCGCAATGTTTTTCATGTACTCGGGTGGCAGCGGACTGCCCCAGTTGATACCGGAGAAGCCGGCGACGATGTTGACCACACTCGCGCCTTGCGAATAGCCGCCCAAAACGATCTTGGTGCCGGGACAGGCGGATGCGGTGGACTTGATGTGGTCAATCGCATCCTTGGCACCCTCGCCACTGTGCCGCTGCGTGATGGTGGCTTTGTAGTCCACTGCGTAGGACCTGATGACCAGGCCGCCGGCCTGCTTACGCAACGCGTCAACGAGAGCGTCACCGACCCGGCCCATGCCCGCCGGCTCATCGGTGCCGCGCGCGAAGATCACTTCGGCGTCGGGGCAGTCGTCGGCGGCAGCGACCGGAGCCGCGCTTGTGATGACGAGCGGGGCCGTGACGGTCAGCAGCGCCACCGCGCCAGCAACGCCCGAGCTACGTAGGTGACGAAACAGCATCCCTGCATCTTACCCGCACGCAGGAAAGTACGACAAGCCGCTGACCTGCAACTATAAGTGCGGCAGCAATCAGACGTCCGTCAGGACGTCCCGTTTCCGCGCGTTTCCGGCAAAGCCTGTGGGCCCGTTTCCGACGTCAGGCGACGAGGCCACTGGCGCAGCCGACCGGTCGCCCGCGTGGGTGCTCGCTGCGACCAGCTTCCCGCACCCATGGTGCGGGCGTACTCGTCGTGCACCCCGTCGTTTCTGTCCTCGATCTGGAACCGCGCCCGCCTGGCGCCGTTGAACAAATTCGCGCGCTGATTTCCGCTGCCCGAACGTTCACCTTTCCTGTGATGAGAAATGAAGCCATCTCTGTACGCCGTTGCGGCCTCGCTGTACCTCGCTGAGTACACCCTCTATTCGAATTCCTCGGCGACCGTTCTGCTGAACGCGTCGATCTCGGACTACTTCCATCTGTCGTACGGCCTCGCCGCCAACGTCGGCGTCGCCTTCCTGGCCGGGTTCTGCCTGGCCCTGTCGCCGGCCGGCCTGGTGGTGCACCGCTACCGGCCCGTCACGATGTTCCATGTCAGTTCCGGGGCGCTTGCCGTGCTGGGGATTGCCGCGAGCGTCAGCCCGGCATTCTCGGTACTCATCGTCATCCGGTTTCTGCAGGGCGTGACATCGGCACTGTTGGCGCCGCAGCTGTTTCGCATCGTGCGCCAGCAGTTCTACCCGGATCACCACACCGCGTTCCTCGGGACGTGGGGACTGGTGGTCTCGGCGTCGGCGCTGTGTTCGCCGCCCGTCACCGCGGTGCTCAACGACACATGGGGGTGGCGGGCATTTCCGTACGAGACGGTGCTGACCACCGTCGCGTCGATCCCCCTGATGGCGTGGGGCGCACGCGAGCACTCACCGGAACCCTGCGCGGTGGCCGAGAGTTCGCGCCGGCGTGCGACTTTCATCGTCGGCTTCGGCCTGGCGCAGGTTGTCCTCTTCCTCGCCGCCGCGACGGCGACCGAACTGACGACCAAGATGGTGATGTGTGCGTTGGCGGCCGTGCTGGGCGTTGCGGTGATCGGCGTCTGCCAGTGGTCGAGCGACGGGAACCGGCAGCCGATTGTGTACCGCAGCTTCCTGATCGTCTTCGTCGCGGGCATCGCGACCAACGTCTTCACCTTGGTGGTGATCTATGTCCTGCAACGGGTGCAGTCGTTCAGTTCCTTCCGGGCGGCGCTCGTTCTGCTCCCGATGGCGGTGGTCGCGGGCGCGCTACCCATCTCGAGATTCGGCCGCCCCGGCGATGACACCAAGAACAGCCGGCTGGTGCGCTACGGGGCGGGTTGCCTGATCCTGGCTGGGTTGAGTGTCGCAGTCACGCCCGATCACATCGGACCGCTGCTGCTCAGCGCAGCGGTGATGGGCGGCGCCATGGGCTTCCTGTGGAGTTCACTGGCTACGAATGTGCTGACGAACTCCGGCGCGGTCGCTTTCGATTCCGCTGTGTACCACTACTTGCGAGCCTTGGGCGCAGCGATCGGGGTGTCGGTCGGCGCGACGGCGATCGAGGGTTTGGGTAGTCCGCACCACCTGTTCTTGTTCGCCGCGGCGTTGATCGCCGTGGTCGGCGTCGTCGCGTCGGTCGCCGCACGACCGGCCTCGGCTCGGGTAGGAGTCGAGCAGTGACGGACAACATCACTTTCGCCTGGCCACCCGGACAACTCACCGTCGATCCCCGCCTGGCCTACAACGGCATCTCGAAAACCTATGCGCGACAGGTGTTCGAGAGCCTCGTCGACATCGACCCGGCGACCGCGCAGCTGCGGCCCTGGCTGGCGTCGACGTGGTGCCGACCGGATCCCCTCACGGTCGAGCTGACCATCGCGCCCGGGCGGCGCTTCTCCGACGGTGTGCCGCTCACCGCCGATCTGGCCCGAAACAGCTTCTGTGACATCGTGAACGACCTTGAGCAGGCCACTCCCCTGCCGTCGGCGACTTCTGCTCTGACCGGACTGTCCAGTGTGGAATCGCGCGGTGACACGGTCGTCTTCCGGTTCGATCGGCACAACGCCGCGTTCCTGCACAACCTGGCCGGCGTGAATTTGGCGGTGAGCAAGCCATCAGCGGGTGGAATGCGTTTGGGCACCGGGCGTGGGTGCCGGTGGACTCCGGGCGCCTTTCTACTGGCACGCGTCGCCTGCTGTTTGCGGCGGCCGACGACGGACATGCCGAGGTGCGCACCGGGTCCTCAGACGGCTTCCTGACCGTCGACATCCACAACCCCGGGATCAGTTATGGATTGTGCCCCAACATTTCCCGCGGACCGCTCGCCGATCCTCGAACCCGGCGCGCGTTGTCAATGCTGATCGACCGCCAGCGGTTGCGTCCGATTCTGGATTCGTGCGGCTACACCGTGGCGAGCTCGGTGCTCACTCCGACCGCGATGCACCACCTCGACTGCTCGGCGCAACTCCGCCACGATCCCGCGACGGCCCGGCGGCTACTCACGGCGGCCGGAGCCGACGGACTGCGACTCGATGTCGTGTTCAACAGCTCGTTCTCCCCGGTCGACACGGCGCTGCTGTCGGCGGTCGCCGAGCAGTGGACCGGTCATGGAGTCGAGCTTGTACTGCACGACGTCGACTTCGGCGAACTCCGGACGCGGCAGCAGCACGGGGCCTACGATTTCCGGTTCTTCTATTACACCGCAATAGATCCCGACGCGCTGCGGTATCAGTTCGCCGTCGGTCAACGCAACGCGATGCGTCGTGGGGAACGCGATGGGCTCGATGACCTGCTCGACGCTCAACTACACTGCCCCGACCCCACGGAGCGTCGAAAACTCGTGCACGACATCCAGCGGAAGTTCATCGATGACGGACTGTGGTTGCCGCTCTGCAACGTGCGCACCGCCGTCAGTCACCGCCCCGACACGGTGCCCCAACCGACCCTCGACGCCGAGGGCCTGGCGCGCTTCACGATCTCTGAACCCGAAAGGCACTGACCGTGTCAGACCAGCAAAGCACCCCGCCCATCGTCGTCATCGGCGCCGGCCTTGGCGGTCTCGCCGCAGCGATTGCGTTGCGGCACAGCGGTCTTGACGCTGTCGTGGTGGACAAGACCCGGGAACTCGGCGAGGTCGGCGGCCCCCTCGGGATCTCGCCACCCACACTGCGACTGTTCGACGAGTGGGGCATGCTCGAGCAGTTCGATCAAGTCTCCTCGGCGACGCGCTATTTCGAGACGCACGATCAGGACGGTCAGGTGGAGTCGGTGGCCGACTACGCGGCGATCCCTGACCTCACCTCCGAGCACGGACGGTTCGGGTACGCCGACGCCGAGCTGTCGCCGCGCACCGTCCACCGGGCTGATCTGCACGCCCTGATGGTCGCGCACCTCGGCCGGGACCGAGTTCGCCTGCGGCACCGGCTGACGGGGCTCATCGAACGCGACGTCCACGTCGGGCTCACGTTTGCCGACGGCACTGTCATGCACGCGCCGTTGGTGATCGGCGCCGACGGGCTGCGCTCCACCGTGCGCGCGCTGTTCAGCGCTGACGAAATCCATTACTGCGGTTCGGTGATCTTCCGGGCTGTCAGCCCGGTGGACCGCCTGGGCAGTCGCCCGAATGACCGCCTGCGCTCATGGCATTCGGCCGACTACGCCAAACACGTCATCGCGATGCCGGTGCGCGCAGGCCGGCAGGTGGCGGTCGACGCGACCCTCGGCGTCGACGAACCACCGCTGCACCTGTGGTCGGCGCGGGCCGATCTGGCGGCGCTGGCCCGGCAGTTCGACGATTTCGAGCCCACGGTGGGCCGGCTGATCCGCGGCGCGACGGGCCCGGCGTACATGCACCCGGTTTACGACCGCGACCCCATCGAGCACTGGACCACCGCGCGCATCGCACTGCTGGGCGATGCCGCGCACCCGATGACACCGTTCGGCGGGCAGGGCGCCAACCAGGCCATCCAGGACGGTGCCGAACTCGCGCGTCAGCTTGCCTCGGCGCGTGACGGTGACCTCGCCGCAGCACTCCTGCGGTATCAGGCCATCCGGACCGAACAAACCGCGGAGATCCAGCGCTCAGCGCGACAGCTGGCCGCTCGGCGCGCGACGATCGCGCTACGGCTGACCGACGTGCTGGTCCATGGCGCCTAGCATCGCCGGCACCACAGCGTGCAGTGGCTGCCCAGGCCCGCCTATCGCTGCTGGCCGACTCCGACGCGGGCGAGCCAGTCACGGAAGTGCGCACGCCGCGTGTGCTTCTCGTCTCCGGTCACATCGACCCAACACCCGGCGCCGTACTTGTTCGTCTGCGCAGACCCGAGTCGAACGATCTCCAGCGAACCGTCGGTGTGCTTGATATAGCGGTCGGCAAAGCGGTCGAACTCATCAATCGCACCGCCGTCGCGCGTTACGTGGACGGTCATGGCGAAAATCCAATCTATAGAAAAAGTCTCTCTCGTCGGCCACATCGCGCCAACGAATTTCCTTGCGGCCAAACAGGTTCAGGACGCGAATCAGCCAGATTCATCGACTCGGCGACGAAACGACTTCGAACAGCCGTATGCGAAGTACCGCCGATTCCCCCACACTACGCCGCGTCGCAGACGCGCGGGCTCATCTCGGTGGCACAACGGTATTGGTGCCGGCCGTCGCGGCGTGGCCGTTGGCCTCCGTGTGCGAAGTCAACGCCAGCCAATAGGTGGCAACCACCGCCAACGGCGCCAGCAGGGGTAGCCACGGTAGGTCGACGTTCACCGCGGTGGCAGCCACCCCGGCGAATGTAAACCCAAGCATTGCAATCAATGTCGGCCGGGTGGTGGTGGTCACGCCGGTCCCGGCGGCATGCCGCAACAGCAGGTACGCAGTCGCCGACAGTCCCGATAGAGCCGCGACCAGCGGAGGTGCGTCGGACGCGGCCAGTGCGACGACAGTAAGCAGCACAGCGCCCGTCGCGGCTGCCCGAACGACCAGACCGGCGCCCACCGCCGCCAGCGCCAGCACCGCCGCAGCGGCGGCCGGGCCAGTGGCTTGGACGGCGGCCACCGCAACCATGAGGACACCGAATCCCGTCGAAAAGATCCGAGCGCCAGGCTGACCCGACCCGGTGGCCGCATCGGTCGTCATGGCATCACCGCCTCGCGGCCCGTCGGCGCGCCGGCATCAATCGCAGGGCTTGATCCAGGGTGACCGTCGACGGCCAGGGCACCACGTCGACGCCGACGATCCCCATGTCGCGATACATCGCATGCCGCTGCAGCGCCCACATGCGGGCCAGGGTCGCATCCTGCTCGTCGACGAACGGGGGCCCTTCCAGCACGTCGACGGCCACCACGGTGTGCCTGCGTCCACGCAACTCGGCCAACGCCAACGTGAACGGGGTGTCCAACAAGGTCGAGAAGGCAAACACGATGGCGCCCGGCGGAACGGCCACGCGCGGCGCCAATGTTCCCGTGGTGATTTCGTATTCGCTCCCCACGCACAACGCGGCATCGAGCACGCGATAGAACTGGCGCTGACCGATGTCGGCACCGATCCACCGTGGGCGCGCGCTACCGAGTGCGACGATGCCCGCGCGGTCACCATTTCGCAGTGCGCTCTGCACAACCTGAGTGGCGCCGAGCACGACCCGCTCCAGCGCGGCGGAGGCCGGGCCGGGAGGCTGGATGCTGGTGTCGATGAGGACGATCACGTCCGCGGCGCGGTGGGTCAGGCGTTCCGTGACATGCAGCCGGCCCCGGCGGGCACTCACCGGCCAGTTGATGGTGCGCAGTTGGTCGCCCGGCAGGTAGGCGCGGACATCGGCGTACTCGACGCCCGGACCGACGTGACGGGTCAGGTGGGTTCCCAGCCGGTCGGGCAATTCGATGCGCGGAATCGGCGTGGCATGGGGCGGGGCAACGGGAAAGACGAAGACTTCGGCGGCCTCCACCGTGCCCGTTCCGGCCAGTAGTCCCCCGCCTGCCACTGCGTCGACCCTGGCCTGGATCGGATATCTGCCCCAGCGCTCGGCCGATACCGCGACAGTCTTCAGCCGTGCTGAACTGCTCTCGAGAACCTTGAGGTCCATTCCGGATTCGACTGACACCGCGACCTCGCACGCGATGGTCGGTGGATCCGCCGTCGTCCACACCGACAGCTGGGTCTCGTCGGTCTCGAAGCACCGCGTCAGGGCGGGCCGCCCGTGTACGTACACCGTGGCGGACGGCCGCTGCCAGCTGATCGAGCACAGCACACCGAGCAGCGGCGCCGCAAAGGCGACGAGCTGCCACCGGCCGAGCACTGCCGCGGCGAGGGCGACACCCGCACAGGAGGCAATGGCCTTCGTGAGCGACGAGGCCCGCCAACGCAATTCGACTTGACGTGGTTCGGTCGCATTCGTCACGAGGGCCCTCCACGGGTCCGCGGCACGGGCAGGCGTTGCAGCAGCTGCGCCACGATGTCCGAACCATGGACGCTGCGCACCCACATCTCGGGTTTCAAGCTGATCCGGTGTGAAATGACGGGAATGGCAAGTGATTTGACGTCCTCGGGGATCACGTAGTCCCGGCCGAACAGCAGGGCACGCGCCCGCGCCAGTTGAACGAGATCGAGCTCTGCCCGTGGACTGGCGCCCACCACAACCTGAGGATGACTCCGGCTGGCCGCCGCCAGCGACACCACGTAGTGCAGAACGTCGTCATGAACCGTCACCTGCTCAACCGACTCCCGCATGGCGAGCAGATCGGGCGCGTCGACAATCTGATTGACCGTCGGTTCGGCCGACCCGCGCTCCAGCCGGCGGCGCAGCATCACCGTTTCGTCGGCACCCGACAAGTACTTCAGCTCGAGCCTGATCGCGAACCTATCGAGCTGTGCCTCCGGCAGCGGATAGGTGCCCTCGTACTCGATGGGGTTGTCCGTGGCGAGAACGATGAACGGCGAAGGCAGGCGATGGGTTTCGCCGTCGATACTCACCTGGCTTTCCGCCATGGCCTCGAGCAGCGCGGCTTGCGTCTTCGGCGGCGTCCGGTTGATCTCGTCTCCCAGCAGCAGGTTGGTGAAGATCGGCCCGCGCCGGAACTCGAACCGGCCGGACTGCATATCGTAAATGGTCGACCCGAGCAGATCGGCGGGCAGCAGGTCCGGGGTGAACTGCACGCGGGTGAACGTCAGGCCCAGCGCGCGGGCAAAAGACTTGGCAATCAACGTCTTCCCCAGTCCGGGAAGGTCCTCGATGAGCACGTGACCACCCGCGAGCACGGCGGTCAGGATGAGAGTCAGCGCGGCTCGCTTCCCCACCACCACGCGCTCGATCTCGTCGAGCACCGCCTCGGAGCGCGCCGTCGTCAACTCGGCCGGCATCGTCATAGCCGCTCCAATCGCTGCAGGATTTCATCGAGCGTGGCCCGTCCAGGCCCCGGCTCGCCGCGGCAGGACCGGCGGACGTCGTGCGGATCCACCCACTGCCACAACTGATCCCCGAAGACCATCCGGCCGGTCGCCTGCATCGCGGCCGGATCCTTGGCCTGCTGCGGGCCGGTGGCCATGAAGAACTCTCGGGCCAGGGTCGGCCGCAGGTGTTGGTCCCAGTCCCCGCGCGTGGTGTCCGACCACTGGATCAGCGCCTCGGTGCGAACGATCCAGTCCCGCAACGACTCCTCGGCGTCGTTCACCGGCGGCTCGGCGGCTCTCGGTCCGCGGTCGGCCAGCCGGCGGCGCACTGCCAGCAACACAATCACCGCCATAGCGGCGGAGAGCCAGCCCACGGCGCGGCGATCGGCGAGCAACAGCGTGACGAACTCCGCTCCCGCCACCAACGAGATCCCCATGAGCGCGACCTTTTTCATGTCAGGCTCCGCAATTCCGCGAGCACCCGGAGCAGCGCCTCCGCGGCAATCTCCCGATGACGTTCGGTCATGACGTGCGGGCTGAAGCGTGCCTCGGCGAACAAGGCGACGAGTTCGGTCGCGCTGCCGGCGTGCAGAGCATGGTGTTCGACGGCCCGGGCCAGCACTTCAGAGGGCGTGTCGGACTCCTGCGGCGCGGCGCCGGGAGCATCGGCGAGAGGGCACGCTCCATCGCGGCGTAGCAAGCGATGATCGATTCGCGTGGACCGCGGCTGCGGTCGCCGATCTCGGCAAGGCCGAATTCCGCTGCCCGCGTGAGGGTTTCCGGCGTCGACTCACCGACCAGCGGTTCCTGGCGGTCAGCGACCGGCAGCTGCAGTTCGGCAGCGCGCCGGCTTCTGCGGACCATGACACCGCCGACGGCCCACAACAGCAGCATTGCCACGGTGGCGGCGAGGAGGTAACCGAAGACGCTGGGTTCCCGTTGTCGAGGCGCTATCGGCGGCGATGTGGTTGACGGTGGCGGCGGTGATACTCCCGTCATGGGTGCGCTGTTCTGCGGGGGTTCCGAGAAGGGCAGATCCGGCAGTTGCAGCAGCTGCAGATGCGAGAACAAGACGAGGATCACCAGCCAGGTCAGCAATGCGCCGACGCAGATCAGCAGCAGGCGGCGTACCAGCTTCCATGTGAGCTTGCCGTCGAACGAGCCTGGCAGCGGAAAGGGCGCCGAAGCGCTGGCCGTCCGCGGACGCCGGAGAGACGCGACGAAGGCGATCGCGACGATGATCACGGAGACGATGAGCAGGGTGTCGATGCCGACCTGACTCGCAGCGGTGGTGGCCGGCTTGCCGGGGTGTGGGTGATCGCTTCCGGGCAGGTGCCCGCGCAATGCCACGACAACGAAGAACAGCAGTGCGATCAGCGCGACCACACGCCCCAACGCCTTGTCGATACCGTTCATCGGCACACCGCTCGGTTGTTTGCCCTATCTCCATCGTGGCACGCCAGGGCGGATCCCGGGCCAATACATCCGCACACGGCTGCGGAACTGATCGCGCCAACGAGCGAGCGGTCTGTCCTGGAGCGGGCGGTGCGCGGCCGGCAGGTTCAGTCCGGCTCGATGACGAACACCGGATAGCGTTCGGCGATAGCGGTGAACTCGGAAACCGCAGGGCTAGCCGGCACGCCGAAGTAATTGCGCGCGATGTAAGCCGGGGATCGAGAGAACGCGCGGTGGCTAGCGTACGCACGCAGGACCGGCGGCCGGTCCGCTGGCGGCACGTCGACCAGGTGTACGGCGATCCGTTCGCCGTGGCGCAACGCCACGCGGCCCCCGGCGGCTCGCACGTTGCGGACCCATTGCGATTCGCCGGCCAAGGAGACCACAAACTGTCGGCCGTCGTGCTCGACGAGCACCACGGCCGTGCGGCGCACACGGCCGGATCGTCGCCCGGGCACCTCCAAGGCGACGGTGTTGGCGGGACTCCATCCCCGAGCCGCCAACGCGCCAACAGCGTTGCTAAGCCACCGGTGCAGCATCGGCGGCGGCCGATAGCGGCCAGGCTCGCGGTAGGGCATGGTCCTCCCCCGTGGGTTGCCTGACCTGCTACGCCCGAAGGGCAGTGGCATCTTCAATGAGCCGGCGCAGGTCGGATCCGAAGCGAGCCGCCGGCGCCCCGTCGACGACGTTGTGGTCGACGGTCACCGTGAGATCGAGGATGTCACGCACCTCGATCTGTCCCCGGACAACCCGCGGGCGGGCGCTCATGCCGCCGACGACGATCTGCAGCGACATCAGCGTCAGCGGCGCTATGGCGAATCCTGAGCCACCACCGAACATTCCCACCGCGGTTACGGCCACGGTGCCGGTCAGCTGCCGCAGCCGCGGTGATCGCCGTGCGAGCGCATACCCCGCCGCGAAGAGTCCGGGCACCCAGGCCGCGAATGGCACCAATCGGGCAATCCCTGCGGAGCTACTGGCGGACGGGTTGGTCTTGACTGTGTGAAGCTCGCGTGTCAAGTCGACGACCTCACGGACGTCGGCGTCACGGATCGCGTGTGCAAGGGGGAAAGTGCCTTGCGTGGTTGGGATCTCGATAATCGTGGCGACGTCGACGTGTCGATGCGACACGAGCTGCCCACGCCAATTCCGATAGGCGTGGACATCGGGATGCGCCGCCGCGGCGCGCGCAGCGCTGGCGATGACGAACGCGGTAAGTGACAAGGCCGGCTCGTGTTCGTTCAGCAAGCGCTTCGCGTCGGTCACGTCGACCTCCAGCAGGCCATGCATTGGCGCCGACCGCTTGCCGACCCACAGCGCACCGGTAACCAGGCGCCGATTCCTCGGAAAGGGGCGCACCGCGATTTCACGGGGGCGATCGCTCATCGTGCATTGACCCTCGCGGCAAGCAGTCCTCGACACTGCTGTTTACTGCCGCTCGCCGCACACGACGTTGTTGATGAGCACAGCCGGTGTCCGTTCTGCTCCCTGTCCATTCGTGCGCTCGCATGCTCTATAGCCCTCATGCGTCGATGGTCAGCACATGAATCCGAGGATGCTAGGGGCGAATGTCACCACCAAGACCACGTGTTTGTAGACCGGCGGTGCGGTAGCCCGCTGCGGACATGACACCAGGCCGGTAAATAGCTGGGCGACAACGACAACGCATCCAGAGCATGCCCATGCAGTGGCACTATCTCGTATTGCGCTCCGCGAGTCCCCAAGAGGGGGCGTTATCGAAAAGCGGACGATCGGCCAGAAGTGTTCTTGGCTCGATCAGAAAAGCTACTAGCAATGCTCATGCGCCCAAACGTGTTCGCGCGAGCATGGAGAACGGCCCCCAGAGTTTCCTCTGAGGGCCGTTCTCGCTAGTAGCCCTGGGAGAGTTCAGTTCGAACACATTGGTGGCTCATGTGCAAGATGATGAATCTGAGGTTGATCTATCCTCGTCAGTCGCGCCTCCGCTACGGCAACGACGACGCATCACGCCCCAGCTCCGGACACAAGTCGTCGAAGCCTATGAGTTCGGACAAACCAGCCGGCAAGTGGCAGAAACATGTGGCGTCGGACGGTCCACAGTCCTGAAGATATTGAAGGACGCTGGCGTGGCGGTGCGACCACAGGGACAAAAGTACTAGCACTCTCACCGACGGTGAAGGCGTCCAAGTTGCAATAAACATTTTGTTTTCGCAGATCGCCCTGCCTGTTCGGCGGTAACATTCGGGGCAGTCGAGAAACCATGGGAGGGGGTTGCGATGGCTGTCGACGCAAATGTCAGTGGCAACACCATCGCATTGATCGTGGGCCTAGGCGCGCCGCCGCCACCGCGGTGGTGGGGCTAGTCAATGATCGGCAACAACGTCGCCATCACCGGGACAACCTCGCGCTAGACGTCGAGCTCGCTAAGCTGTTGAAGGACGGATCGGCTGCTAAGCAGATCCTCGACGGCTTTATTACATCGGAGATTCGGCGTATCGCGGTCCGTGGCTACACCGAAGACAAACGGCGCCTTCGTAATTCTGTGTTCGTCTTCGTCCTGGCAGCCTCAATAACAGTGCTGGGTATCGATGCGGCATCCATTCGCACGAGATCAGACAGTGTCTCTTCTGGGCTGCAGTCGTGAGCGGCCTGCTGTCTCTAATCCTCGCCGCGGTTGTTCTACAGAAAGAGCACCAAAAGCATAAGAAGCTCAAACGAATTCGGGACGCGTAGATGGCGCCGACGAGCCCAGCGGCCTGACGCGTCCACAATAAATCGATGTGCCTCGCTGAGCACAGGCCGACGATCGGACCATGCAGACACTTTAGGAGCTGGTTTACGTCAAATTTCAATGCGGATTAGAGATATGACCGCATACTGGTAACCCTCAGTATTCGATCCCGCCGTATTCCTCCCAGGCGGAGCAGCGAAAGAGTTGAGACGCGGTGCGGGAGAGGAACTGACTGGCGGCGAGAACTCAAACAGGCGGCCGAGGTGGCGGGTCGCCGATCCTCGAGATGGTCGTTTGCTGTCGCCCGAAATCAGCGTGGAACCGAGGGAGTTACTGGCCCTGTGTTTCGATCGTGAAGTGGTGAGCGGTGATCTGTGGTGGTGGCACATGTAGAGCACCGATCGCAGTTCCACCGCAGCGTGCGATGACGCTGAGCAGGTCGTGGCCCGATACCGTCAGTTCGGGTGTAGGTCGCCGCGCCCGGCGATCGTGCCCGGATATCTTGCATGGCACAGCGGTGGTCGAGCTTTCGATGCCAGCGTCAAGCAATGCGTCCTTGGACTTGAAGTGCCGACAGACACCCTATTGGGGTCGCGCGGTACCACGGCCGCCGCACAGCGAGCTGCCGCACCGGGCGGGGCTGGCATTCGCCCTTTGCGCCCGATAGGCGCTGGGAGTCGCTATTTCACTTCCGTCGAAAATCTGGCCCGCATCGCACGGATATCACCAAATGGTATAAACACGTATTGCCATCGCTCAATAGATTCCAAAGTTCCATCAATGGCACCAAAAGCGAACGGCGGGTCAATCTTTGAATGCTCACTCAGCACCAACCATGCAGTTGCTTGATCGGGTTCCGAGTCATAACCGACAATACTACCGTAATAGGTTCCGCCGCTCTTTAGCTCAACGGCAACGATAACTGCCTGGGCATTTTTAGGCCGAAGTGATCCATCAAGCAGGTCATACCAAATGGAGTTCCTTCTTATCTTGAGACCCGGTTCACGGTGCGGAAGAAGGGCGTCGACAGCAACCGCAAATAGGGTGGCCAACACAACCATCGCAATAACCGAGAACAATATCTGGACGAGGTGCGTGCCCGAATACGCCCCGGGTGTCTTGGCGAGATTGTCAAAATCTGGAAAGAGTTTCCCTTCCCAAGCTGCGCATTGACTGGCTGAAGGAAATCGCACTATTGGTAAAGCGTGGGCGAGCAGAAGGTCCCGCGCGGGATTCCAGCAACCCTTGTGCAGATATTGGCGTATCAGCAGCAAGACGCCCGCGGCACCGAACGAGAAGCAGACACTGGCAATGATCGCAATGCCTGTTTCGCGGAAAGCTGTATACTTCCGTGCTGGCCGATTTCGTTCTCTCAGAATCTCAAAGATAAGGCCGGGGGTTATGAAACAGAGGAACAGTACAAATCCAAACACCGTCGACGGCATCTGCTGTACCCGGTTAGCGCCTAGCCCTAAGCAATATCATTGTTTGTCTCCGTCGCCCTCTTTTTGCTTCGCGGCGGCTTGATCGTTTATTGACGGCGACAGTTTGAAAATCCCGTCGTCCACAAAAACATCAGGTATCGGGCCGGACTGTACCCAGCTCCGCGTCTCGTCCGGGGCGGTCTCCACTTTCTTGTCTACCGACGGGGGAGGCCCTGGCCGCGTATCGCCACCCTGCGAAGTTTCATCTGCCATCTCAATATCCTTTGGGTCTCGTCGTAGACAACACACCGTACGCACATCAATCCGGTACGGGTGCACCGATTTTGAATTAAAACAACAATGAAGAGCGTGCTACGGGCCTGCTAGGTACAGCTAGGTACAGCTAGGTACCAGAATACGGCTGTTCAAAGCTAGCCGCGGGCAATACCATCTAAGCCGACATCGGCCTACTTGTGAGGTACGCAATGCAGAGTCGCGATGCAGCGTTAGCTGCTGTGCTCCACCGGCTCGATCGGGTCGCGCCTGAAGGGCCCGGCGTCCTGCTGAAGCCGGAGGCGCTGACTGAGGCTGAATCGCTCGCGGCCGTGATCGACCCACGCAATGACTCGCTTGCCGCGCGGGCACTGGCAACGTTCCACTGGTTTCGGTATTTGGCGCTGCCCGAGGGAGCCGACCAGGACGACTTCGAAGCTGCCGTTGTCTACTTCGCTCCGCTTCTTGAAATTGATCCGTACGCCGGGCCCGAACTCATACGCCGTCGTGTTCTCCAGGACATCGACACGAAGGTGGGCGGTGTGGATCCGGGATATCTGACCAGCGAAGCTGTTGAGTTGTTTACCACTTATGAGCAGACAGGCAAACTGTCGTTACTGACGTATGCGGTTGAACTCTTCCGGGCAGCCGTGTCTGCGACCCCGGCGGATCATGCGGACAACCCTGGGCGCCAGAACAATCTGGGCATTGCCCTGCGGACCCTGTCCGAGCGCACCGAAAACGGTGAACAGGCACCGCTGCTGGCCGAAGCTATGCAGGCGGGCCGCAATGCCGTCGCCGGCGCTCCCCCTGGACATCGCGACCACGCCATGCACATGAACAACCTCGGAACCGCCCTGCAGGTACTCGCCGGGCGTACCGGCGATCTGGAGACCCTCCGAAAAGCAGTGGCGATCGGACGGGAGGCGGTCGGGGCCACGCCAGCCGACGACGGTAATCGAGCCGCAAACCTCAGCAACTTCGGCAACGGCCTGCGCGAACTCTTCGAACACACCGGCGACACGGCGTATCTGTCTGAGGCCATCGAAGCCGGCCACGAAGCCGTCGACCTGACGCCTCCAGGTCACCGCGACCGGCCGATTTACCTCAACAATCTGGGCATCGCCCTACGGCTGATGTATGAACGCAGCCGCGAGACAAAGTTTCTCAACGATGCGGTACGAGTGGGCCGTGAGGCCGTCGCTGGCACGCCTGAGGACGACTCCCGCCTGGCGACCTATCTCAACTCCCTCGAAGGAAGCTTGGCGGCCGCCTACGAACACACCCGCCAGATCGCATACCTCGAAGAG
Organism: Mycolicibacterium aubagnense; assembly: GCF_010730955.1. Taxonomy (NCBI): domain Bacteria; kingdom Bacillati; phylum Actinomycetota; class Actinomycetes; order Mycobacteriales; family Mycobacteriaceae; genus Mycobacterium; species Mycolicibacterium aubagnense. Next base: position 1,612,251 of record NZ_AP022577.1, read on the forward strand.
GCCATCGAAGTCATCCAGCGTGCCCTCGCCGTTACGGCCGCCGATGATCCCAGTGTTCCCACGTACCTCAATAACCTCGCCATCGCGACCGTCAGGCGGGGGGAGCGGCTGAAGGACACTTCGGCGCTTGCGGATGCGATCCGAGCCAGCCGCGACGCTGTCGACCTCACCCCCGTCGGCCATCCGGACCGCGCCGGCTACCTCAACGGCCTCGGCGCTTCGCTCCTGACGCTGCATCGGCAGTCTGGCGAGACGGCGGCCCTGAACGAAGCGCGACAATGCTTCACTGAAGCTGCGGAAATCACCAGCGCGCCTGCGAGAGCACGCATTGCCGCCTACCAGACTTTGGCCTCTCTTGACGGCCAGGCAGGCATTGCACCGGCCGACGCTTTGGCCGCGGTCGAGGCCGCGGTCGCTCTACTGCCCCAGGTCGTTTCGCGCACGCTGGCGCGGGCTGACCGTGAGCACTCCTTGGGCCAACTAATGTCGCTGCCGGCGCTGGCCGCCAGTGTCGCTGTCGCGGCGGGGCGACTCGAGCGGGCGGTGGAGCTTCTCGAGCTGACCCGCGGCATCCTGGTCGCCGATACCCTCGATGCCCGCAGCAACGACCTCGCCAGACTGCGTCAGCGGAACCCAAAGATAGCCGATCAGTTCGAGCGGCTCCGCCGGCGAATCGGCGCTCTTGAAAACCCGGCCACCGCGCCGCCTGACACCAAAGAAAGGGGGACGGCGCTCGCCCAGGCCCGACGCGATGCGCATGCGGCATTCGATCAATTGATCGAGCAGATCCGGACGGTAGACGGCTTTGCAGGCTTCTTTCGGCCACCGAACTTCGAACGGATCGCTGCCCAGGCCCAGGGCGGCCCAATCATCTTCACCTACACCAGCCCGGTGCGAAGCGACGCCCTGATCGTGACAAGCGACCCTGTCGGCGCCGTCCGGCATGTACCCCTGCCAGGACTAACCGACTCCGAGGCGCGGAGTCAGGCCAATCTGTTGCTGGCCGCCCAGCAGGCCACGGCGGACCCCGCCATCGACATCAACGTACGTAGCGGTGGCCAGAGAGTGATACTCGACGTGCTCAGCTGGACCTGGAACACCATCACCGAGCCGATCCTTGCCGCCCTCGGCCACCTCAGCACTCCGGCAGAAGGTGAGCCCTGGCCGCGGGTGTGGTGGTGTCCCGTCGGGACCCACGCATACCTGCCACTGCACGCGGCCGGCCACCATAACCGTATCGAGGTGTCGGACTCTCAGTCGACGGTGCTTGATCGGGTCGTTTCCTCCTACATCATGACCGTTCGTGGGCTCGGCGATGCCCGCAACTTAACCGTCGGCGAAAGCGGCAAAACCCTGATCGTGGCTGTTCCCGATGCCCCTGGCAACGCGGGCTGAACGGGGCCGCAGCCGAAGCTCGCGAGCTGAACGCCCTCATACCCGGCGCACACGTGCTACCCAGTCCGACGCACAAGGCGACACTGGCCGCACTCGCCGACCACCCCGTGGCGCATTTCGCCTGTCACGGCTACGCGAACTGGGCCAACCCTGCCGCAAGCCAGCTCATCCTATGTGATTACCAAACAGCGCCGCTGACGGTCGCTGACATCATCGGTCAGGAACTTCGCGGCGGTCTGGCGTTTCTGTCTGCGTGCCACACCGCGGTAACAAATGCGACGCTCGTTGACGAGTCCGTACACATCACTGGAGCGTTCCAGGTGGCCGGCTACAAGCACGTAATCGGCACCTTGTGGCCTATCAGCGACGCGAAAGCCCGAGCCCTCGCGATCAGCGTCTACGCTCAGCTCACAGGACGGCACCACCACCCCTAACGTCAGCGGGGCTGCGCAAGCCCTTCACAAGGGTCTCAGAATCCTTCGAGACGCAGATCCCACAGTTCCGACCTACTGGGCCGCACACGTGCACACCGGCGTCTGACCACCGCAGGTGGATCACCCAGTGTTGACGCAGCAGTGGGATGAATTGTTTTGCGTGCTCATCGGAGAACTGCATCCGGGTGCCGTCGAATAGCGGCCTGAGCCGCTCGGTCCCCCGGCGGTGGAGCGGCGTGATAGGCCCCTTAGGCGCTGGACACCACCGCGTTATGTCATCGTTTGCGGGGCTCGCGGCCTCATAGTGCGGCTTAGCATCCGATCGGTGAGCGGGGTCAGCGCTTGCGGCGAAGAGCGTCTTGAGCGGCAATGTGGCCGCACATTCCGTGGACGCCGGCGCCGGGTGGCGTCGAAGATGAGCAGAGGTAGTAGCCGGCGACTCCGGTCCAGTAGGGGTCTGTGGCCAGACGCGTCCGGGCGAAGAATTGGCCTCCGCGCACTCTCAGATGAACTCGGCGAACGCGTCGTTTACACTCGCTGCGACGTCAACAATCTCGACGCGACGCAGGCTGCGGCCAAAGCCGGTGCGACCAGGTTCGGCGCGATCGACGTGGTGGTAGCCAATGCGGGCATAGAGCATTGGGCTCCTGTCCAAACCGTGGAGCCGGAAGTCTTTCGGCGGGCGATCGAGACCAACGTGATCGGTGTTTTCAACAGGGTCCGCTCGGCCCTGTCATCGATCGCCGAGCAACGCGGCTACGTCTTGGTTGTGGCTTCGGCGTCGTCGTATACCGCGGTGCCTGGCATGGCGGCCTATTGGGCGAGCAAGGCCGGTGTTGAGCAGTTTGCGAATGTTTTACGGATCGAGCTCGGCCACCACGACGTTGCCGTCGGCTCGGCGCACATGCCCTTAGTGGATACCCCGATGTTGCGCGAAACCCAGGATAGTTCAGAGGGTTTCACGATGTTTCTGGCGGGACTGCCGGCACCAATGCGCGGTACCGTCACATCCGACGAGTGCGCGTTGCGGCTCGTGGAGGCGATCGAACGCCGCACGCGGCATCTCGACGTACCGAAATGGGTGGCTTTCGCGCGTTGGCTCAAACCGGTGTTGTCGGCATCACTCGCGGAACGCCAAGGGAGTCAGGAGATGCGACAAATTGAAGCGCTTGGCGCTAACTCCGACGGCATCGTCCAATAGCGGAAGGAGAAGTATGGCCGAGTGTTTCTACTGCGGAACCGACGCGAAGCTGACCCGCGCTCACCTGCTGCACCAGAGAATCCGCGAAGCGCTCCGGAATGAATCCACGAAAGTGACCCTTGGGTCATCGAGCGTCAGGTCACGGGGTCTGAATCGGGACCACCTCTACACTGGCGATGTCCGCGAGATCCACGTAAAAAACCTGTGCGAACGATGCAACTCGCGTTGGATGGAGCCGATAGAGCAGGCGGCCGCGCCCATCATCGAAGCAATCATGCAAGGGCGGGGGGATGCACAGGCGCAAGCCCACCCCTGTCATTCGCGATGCGCGAGACCGTGCTGGTATTTACCCACCTCAGATTAAAGCGTACGAATCCGGACAAACCAGTCGGCAAGTGTCGGGAGCCTCGATTCGAGCATCTGATACAAATTCCACCCCTTGCCAGTATCCTTTCGGATCCCAGTTCGAGTAAAGACCTCTTTGGTGGAGCTCTTTGGTAGGGCAGCTGGAGCGTGATCAGCGTTCAGCATTCATCCGTACGTGGGGAATTCGTCACCAAAGATGATCCGCCACAGCCGAATTGCCTCCCTGGGGTCTGCTGCACGATCAGGTGACAGTTTCGGTCACGCGGCCTGACTGGCCGGTGTGGTCATGATTGCTTCGAATTCGATCGGGGTCAACCGCCCGAGGCCGGACTGGCGGCGGCGCCGGTGGTAGGTGCGCTCGATCCAGGTGACGATCGCGATACGGAGTTGTTCTCGGGTGTCCCAGCGGCGGCGGTCGAGCACGTTCTTCTGCAGCAGGCTAAAGAAGCTCTCCATGGCGGCGTTGTCGCCGGCGGCTCCGACACGGCCCATAGAGCCGACCATCTCGTGTTGATTCAAGGCGTGTACGAATTTCCTTGACCGGAACTGAGATCCGCGATCCGAGTGCAGAATGCACCCCGCGACATCTCCGCGTCGGGCTACCGCGCTGTGTAGTGCCCGGATGGCCAGTTGTGACTTCATTCGGGAGTCGATGCTGTAGCCGACGATCCGGTTGGAGAACACGTCCTTAATCGCACAGAGGTAGAGCTTGCCCTCACCGGTGCGGTGCTCAGTGATGTCACTGAGCCACAACTGATTTGGCCCTTCAGCGGTGAAGTCACGCTCGACAAGATCGTCGTGCACCGGCGGCCCGACTTTGCCGTTCTTGCCGCGTTTCTTACCAAACACGCTCCACAGTCGATTCTGCGAGCAGATCCGCCATGCGGTGCGCTCGGCCATCGGCTCGCCGGCATCGCGCGCCTCCTCCACGAGGTAGCGGTAGCCGAACTCCGGATCGTCTGCGTGCGCGTCGAACAGCGCATTGGCGCGGTAGGCCTCGATGAGTTCGGCCTCGGTGATGGGGTCGGCCAGCCAGCGGTAATACGGTTGGCGGGAGCTTAGTACCCGGCACGTCACCGCGACGGGGATCCCGTCGGCGGCGAGCTCTTTCACGAGCGGGTAGACCCTTTTCCCGGCAGATTGGCCTGCGATAAATACGCTGCGGCCCGACGCAGCACCTCGTTCTCTTGCTCTAGCAGTTTGATCCGCCGTCGGGCTTCGCGCAGCTCACCGGACTCGCTGGCGCTCTTGCCGGGCTTGGTGCCTTCGTCGATGTCGGCCTGACGGAGCCATTTCTGCAGCGTCATCGGGTGCACTCCGAAATCGGTGGCGATCTGCTCGATCGTTACACCGTCATCGCGGTTGCGAGCGACCCGGACGACGTCGTCGCGGAACTCGCGGGGGTAGGGCCTTGCCATGGGGACATCCTTCCAGCCCGCCCATGCTGGGCAAGCCAACTCAGATGTCACCTATTCGTGCAGCAGACCCCTGTGATCGTCACTCGCTTCCGCTGCATTGGCCTTGGCGGCGCGGCCTCGAGCGCTCTCAAGATTGAGGAGCAGTGCAGTCCGCGCTGCCGGCGTCAAGTATGCAGACAGGTCCCCGCCATGCCCAGCTGGATCCATCACCGTCAGGTTGTACTGAGCCCACTGAAAAAATTTCTCACATGCGTCCCGTGAATTGTCGCCGAGACTGGAGAAGACCGTCGCCGTCACGACTTCAAGGTGGAATCCCTTGAAGTACTTGCTGTGTACGTTATTCCAGCGCTTCAGAATTCGAATCATCGGCTTCAAGCGATAACTCAAGTCCTTCTGGCGTTGAGCGATCCAATCGTGATGAGCGTATGGGTCCGTCGTGAGCCAGCCGCCAGAACCGTTCGGAAGGGCGTAGCCGCCACTGGACCACCCGAAGACGGGTGCGATGTCGACGTGCGGAGCTGTCTTATAGAATAATCGAACGGCCTGGCCTCGCGCACCGACCACCTCCACCCTGTATGCGTTCAGGGCATCGCGAACCCGGTACAGAAACTTCTGAGAATTGTAGCGATAGAGACGGTCAAAGATATCGTCCTTATTAGTGAAGATCGCAAGTACGTCGACGTCGTCTATCGGACGGATGATTGTGTCGCGGCCGGCGGAGCCCATCAAGTACGTCGTCTTCAGTGGTAGATCACTCGACGACGGGAACGAACTTTCGAGGTATCCCGTCGATGTTGTTTTTCGACTCTGGACGGTTTCCTTCTGTGTATCCGTGAGGATGAGTTTGTTCTTGAACTCATCGAAAGCTTTTGCGGTGGTGAGTGCCATCAGCTCTCCTCCCCTTGCGTTCTCACTCAGCTGATGCGCAGCAGACTGCATCGCACGCTCGTTGATTTTCCTGCGAATCTTGTAGAGGAGGTCGGGCACCTCGGGCGCAGACCGCCGGAGGTCGAAGAGGCGCTCCTGCCAAACGAGCAGATATTGGCCTTCAACGGGCCCATCGGTTCCGGTGATGTGTCCTTCAATTACGCGAGTGAGATCACGTCGCGCTGATGCTGAACGCCAGACGCCGGCGACGTACTGAACAACATCGAGGGACGCGGGCAGCACCGGCAGCGCGACTCCGAGAAGAAAGCCCGAGAGCGAAAGGTGTAACACAACACTAACGATGATCAGAACCACAACCCAAACCACCGTTGCCACTGCCCAGACAATCGCCGTAGTCCGCAACAAACTGTCGGTGTATGAGGCGTTCGCCCGCTGCGAGATAGCAACAGTTACGACTCCTCCATCACCTGCGTTTACGGGGTACCAATCAATTAACTTTTCCTTCTTGGCTACGGCACGGATTTGATCATCAGGCCCTGCGACCTTGGCGATGTCTTCGAGCGAAGGCAGCGTTGACCGGTTTGCGTTGTCCGGCATCTGGAAGACGTAGAAATCGAACTGCTCCTGGACGGATGCAGCCTTGGTGGTCGATGCGCCTTGCAGGAGAACGAGTAGGGTTCGCCCGAGGAACACCCAGACCCCTGCGACTGCACCGGATGCGACTGCCAGTGACGGCCACAGGATGGATACAACCGGTGCACCGATTGCGATGACCACCATGCCAATCCACCGCAACGCTAGCCAACGCTTGGCTCGCCGATAGAGCCGTCGTTGTGCGATCAACAGTCGGAGGGCATCAGTGTCGTTCTGACGCGACTTGATCGTTGCGCTCGTCGGTGGTGAATAGTCTTGTGAGGAAATCATTTTCAGCCACTCATTTGTTGAAGAGCAGCTTCAGCTGCTCGATTGCTCGTGCTTGATCCCCATCCTGGGCGTAATCTTTGCTTTCAGCGCGCGGCTGACGGCACTGTCGAGCTTCGACAGTGCGTCCAATCGATTTGACTCCGACGAGCATGCCCCGAACCGCGATCCCAGACCCGTCGGGTCGTTCATCGCGGCAAGATCAGCATCGTGCATCTTTCTCAGAGTCAGATACAGATCCCATATAGGCGAGTACGTCGACTCACCATCCATATGCTTCGCCGTTCGCATCTCTATGTAGCAAGAGGACACCGGCACGTTCCGGAGATACTTCCAGACTTTGACTTGCCGAACCAGCTTCTTTACCGCACCGTTGTGCTTGTTGTTTATGTCAGTGACGTACTTGTTGTGATCTTTCGGGTGGGTAAGCATCCACCCGTCGGCCGGGTTGGATATCCAGTAGCCGCTCGTTGCCGGATATCCGGGAACTACTTCGACATCGCCGTCCGAGAATTTGCACGCCACGGCAGGCCGACGGACGACTACGGTGGTGCCTGCGAACCGGCTCTGCAGCTGCTCCTTAACTTTGTTCAACATCGTCCACGGCGAGTCGGGCCGAATGCCCTTGAGAGATACAAGGTAGTCAGCGTCGCTGTACAGCCAAACGCCCGTGCCATGCCTCAACGAGCCGATCTCGAACATCTCGTGGACGCCCAGGTAGGTATCGAGCCTCGTTTCGATTGCGGCACGGTGACCCTTCGCCCCATCGAACTGAGTTGACGAAGGAGTGTACAAACGGGTCAAGTCATCGAGCCAGGCGTGCGCCGTTGATGCATCAGTCACGTCAGCACTCCGTTGGTCTGGCGATGCCCTTGCAGATCGTCAGCCTGTATCCCCGATCGCTGCAGGACCAGTGCAGTCCTCTTCGGTTTCGTGCTGGCGTTTGCTCTTCGCATAGATTTCGCGGCTCCTCCCTACGGCTACTGACGATAATGCTTGCAGACTGAACTAATTTGTCGAACGTTTAGCCAGTTCAGAGGCCTTATTGCCTCACCTTGGCACGTGCCAGATAGCATCCTATGACCCGTGACCGACAACTAACCGTTCCCGACGAGTTGCTCACCAAAGGGGCGCCAAGGTCGGCAAGTTGCTGCCCCGTACCGCGGGCAATGACAGAAGGCAGCGAGGAACTCGGGCCGCCGAAATCATCCCGATAATCTGACGCCTGACCAGATTCCCGGTCCGCGCGCGTCAACGCGGGAGTTCGACGAGAAGGCCCAAAGCCGGGGGCCGTGGCTGCTGTTGACCAGTTCCGCCATCCCTCCCTAACTCAGTACCGCTCAAGCGACCGACACCAGGCCGATTTCGCGACGGCTTCGTCGGCCCCGAACTACTGTCAGGATGGTGGTTGCTTCTTCGCCCAGGCTCACGGTACGCAGTGATCGGACGCTGCCGGGATCGTGGCCTGCCGCCACTGCCCAGAAGATGCTAATCCGACGAACGCGCAGTTCAGAACCCCGCCGCCACGCCGTTGAACCCACGGTCAGTGCGATTGTCGGCCCCTCGTGGTTTGCTTGCGCAGATGGCGAACGAGTGGCGGGGAGGCGACGCTGATGGCCGATCAGGCACCTGAGCCGGCCCCTGGAGCACTAGATCGTGCGGACTGGTCCCGACCTGCCACTATCTATCGACAGATGGTCGACATCGCCCGAGATCAGCGGAATTACGTCCCGGAGTCCCTGGCAGGGTTTCTTGCCGAGATAATCGCTCGCATTTCGTCGAGTTATTTCCAAGCAGAAGAAGCTTATTTCCGATGCCTACAAGGCATTTTCCTCAGCCAGAACCGATCTACTCGGACACGATGACTACAAACGCGCTTTGTACCACGATGAAATCTTCGTTGATCGCTATCCATACGGGCCCGCCGACGAGCTCAACGCAAAGAACATTCGCCGACGTCCAACTCAATTGAGGCAGCTATCGAAACGGCGCGCAGACAGCGCGATTTACGCCGCCTGCTCGATGTACTGAAACCAACACAGCTGTGCAATGGGATAATTCTAGGCGGTTCTCTCAGCTACGGTCGGTTCTTTAATGTTCTCGGCGCACGCTATGACAAAGCTTCTGATATCGACTTAATGATCGTCTTGGATGAATATTCGCAGCTGACTGACCTTGGCGACGCCTTACGCTCCATAAGCTTCGTTTCACCAGCAAGCATCGATCTATTCCTCAATCGCGCTAACGAGTTCAATTCAGACCAGGTTGCGTCGATGCAGGAATTTGTCGTGTTCTCGGCCAAGCTTACTTGCTGGAAAGAAATAGGCGACACCACATTGGACGGCCTTGGAGTGTCCAGCGAGTACAGTATCAGCTACACATAGTGACTGATCGTGTGTTCGACGAAATTGTGTTCAGAAATGTAGCCAAAATTTCGCTCGACACTGTTGGGCGCGGCCATTCGATTTATGACTTTCGCGAAACGAGTCCCACAAGGAAGACTACCAGCGATCATTTTCAGGCCAAAGCGCCACACTTGCGCTCGACAGTGAACAAATAGGGGAATCTTTCCTGCGAGCGACGCGTGCATTCCACATCGATGGCGAGACGGACAGCCTCTACCGGGAATGTTCCAAAACACCATCCTCCCCGCATTTGATTTACAACCCCAATCATCCCTTGATCTCCGGCGAAAAGTTGATGCATTCCGCTGGAAGATGGTTGACAGACTTCGCTACGAAAGAACAAACGGCCCGACGAGCATCTGCGACTTGGGTTATGCCATACGCGTAGCGAAGTGTTCTCGCCGCATATGATCCGGGCAATCGATGCAAGCACACTATTGGCATGAAAGGTGGCACAAAATGCCGAACTACATCGACACCGCCAGAACTTGGGTTGAAGGAGTCTTAGGCGCAAGGCTTACATTGACCAATAGTAGTCAGTCGAAGTACAATAAAGACGATATGCGTGTTTTCGTCTCGTGCCAGATCGAAGAAAAAGAAGCAGTGCGGAAAGCCTATTCCGCATTTGAGGCTGCCGGCATGGTAATTACCCATGATTGGACTCGCACCGATGAGATCGGCGACAAATACAAGCGAGCCGACGAAGCCGGGCGACGCGCGAAGCTAGATATCGACGGTGTGTGCAATTGCGATATCTACGTGCTTCTGTCCAGCAACGAAAAGGTTGGCAAGGGTATGTACGTCGAACTCGGCGCGGCCCTAGCCCTCTCCGAGACCAACGATGGCCCCGAAGTCTACGTTGTCGGACCGATGAACCACTTATCGATCTTCTACTTGCACCCCGCCGTGACACATTACGACACCATCGATGACTTGATCTTCGACCTGACGTCGCGTCGCGGTACAGACAGGATACTGAGCAACGCCTAGGCAGAACGCCCGGTAGCGGCGCAAGCGACGGCGTGGACGTCACCGCTTGCGCCGCTCGATACCGAGAATCTTGACCCGCTCAAATGGACGGTATGTCCGCGTCCGGTAAATCTGCTCGTCGCCTATCTCCATAGGCCAAGCGTTGCAGACGTTTACGGCTGACGGCGAGGCCAACCACGTCGAAAGTAGGCCGCTCGCGGGTCCGGCTCTTTGGGCGCGTTGAGCGCGTTGAAATCCGGCGACCCTATAATCCACGTGACGGCCTCGGATGGCAGGTACACCTCGCCATCGCTGCGTTTCCAGTACGCGCTATCCTGCGCAGGACCACCGAGCCGGGCTATCTCCGACTGGGCGTATGGCGAAACCGGCGACCAAATGCTATTCACCAGTACCCGGCGAATCTCAATATGGAGCTGCGGCCACCAGTGCGCGATATCACTCACTCGACATTATCCTCAACAGCTACGCGATCCTGGCCGCTAATGGGCCGCTTCGAACGCTTCCACTATCTCCGCCTTGATCCGCCCGCGGTCAGAGACCTCATAGCCTTCGTCACGCGCCCACTCGCGAATAGCTGTCAGCTGTTCCTTAGGGGTTGCACCAGATGTGCTGGCGGACTTCGCCGCTCGGCGGCCGCGACGGCCACCAACCTTCGTGGCAGCCTCAACGTAGGGCTTCAGCGCCTTGTCCAGTTTCGCCACATTCGCCGCAGACAGATCGATCTGGTAGTCGACACCACGCAGCGAGACGTAACTCGCTCGCCTTCACCCTCCGGAATATCGGAGCCATTGATGTCATCAATCAGTTGGCGAAGAATACGCTCGGCCATTATTCATTCCTTTTTCCGCTGGCAGTTTTCCGATACTGTACCAGCGAGATTTCATGAGAACCTTTGAATCTAGGCGCGGAACTGCGGCGGAACGTAAACGCCTCATGAGGTATCTCGCCCGGTCGGCGTCTCATAAATACTTATACCGCGCTCGTCGCGAACGATTTGCATGTCGGAGCCCACCGGGAAGTCATAGATACCGATGAGCGCCGGCTCGATGTTACAAACATCGTTGAAGGCAACGATCTGCCAGTTGCTCTTATCCTGCAGGTACTCACTGGTGTCGATATGACTCATGATCTGCCAACCGTTGTCGGCCCCGCCAGTTGACGGCACCCGCACCATCCAGCGCACCAGACCACGGCGCTCCAGCACGTTCGTGGTCGCCAGACAGGCACCCGATTTCGGGATGAACTCGATGTAGTCGGCCATGATGCGCTACGCCTCAGGAACTCTCGGGTACCAGGCCGGAACCGCTTCCGGCGGACGCGGATACTTCTGCAAATCCTCGATGTAGGCCGCATCCTCGAGCGGCGCGAACCAGGCTGGCTTGTCGTCGTAGTTGAACGAGAATCTGAAATGTCCCTCACTAGTGACGTGCAGAACCGTTGATAACCACGCACCTTTGCCCAGACTCGCCATTTCGTGGCGCAGCTCATTCATCACGCGAATGAGTTCACGCGGAACCCTGAGCGACTCAGTTCGGCCACTGGGGAAGGTGGCCGTGAGCAGTGATTCACCAACGGGACCAGCCTTCCGATACTCCAAGGTCCGGTGGGTCAAGTCCAGGGACGTGGTGTATGACGTCGTCGTGTGATTCTTCGAGGTAGTTGGGTCAGGCGGGCAGTGCCGCGGGGGTAGCCTCCTGTTCGGTTGGGGTGTCGTTGACGGTGCGTGATTTGCTCAGAACGTCGAGGCCGAGGTAGCGCCGCGACTCGGCCCATTCGTCGTGTTGTTCGGCCAGCACTGCTCCGACGAGACGGATCAGGGCCGCGCGGTCGGGGAAGATGCCCACGACGTCGGTGCGCCGGCGGATCTCCTTGTTGAGTCGTTCCTGGGGATTGTTGCTCCAGATCTGGCGCCAGATCTGCTTGGGGAACGCGGTGAACGCCAGCAGATCCGGCCGCGCCGCTTCGAGTGATCGGCGACATTGGGCAGCTTGTCGGACAATGCGTCGATGATCCGATCATATTGAGCAGCAACGGATTCAGCGTCAGGTTGGTCGAACACCGAGTGCAGCAGGGTGCGCACCCAGGGCCACGAACTCTTGGGGTGACGGACATCAGGTTGGTCGTGTAGTGGGTTCTGCAGCGCTGCCACGCCGCTCCGGGCAGGGTGGCCCCGATGGCGGCGACCAGCCCGGCGTGGGCGTCGCTGGTGACCAGTTTGACCCGGACAGGCCGCGGGCGGTCAACGACCGCCAGAACGTCAACCCGCCCCGTCCTCAGCGGTCGTGACATCGATTCCCAGGATCTCGCGGTAGCCCTCGGCGTTGACCCGACGGCGATCAGGGCGTGCACGTTGACCACCGGCCGGCTTCACGCACCTTGAGCACCAGAGCGTCCGCAGCGACGAACGTATACGGGCCGGCATCGAGCGGCCGGGTCCGGAACGCCTCCACGGCGGCGTCGAGTTCCTTGCCATCACCGACACCTGCGACTTCGACAACGACGTGATGCCCAGGGTCTCGACCAGCTTGTCCATCCGCCGCGTCGAGACACCAAGCAGGTAACACGTCGCCACCACCGTGGTCAGGGCCCGCTCGGCGCGTTTACGGCGCTCCAGCAGCCAGTCCGGGAAGTAGGATCCTTGCCGCAGCTTCGGGATCGCAAGATCCAAGTCCCTGCACGGGTGTCGAATTGACGGTGTCGGTAGCCGTTGCGGGGTGGTGCGCTCAGCCGAGCGTTCGCCGTAGCCGGCACCGCATAGGGCGTCGGCTTCGGCGCCCATCAGGTGTGGATGAACGTGGCCAGCAGCTCGCGCAGCTCGTCAGGATGGGCAGTGGTGAGTCGTTCGGCCAGCACAGTGGGCAGATCGATATTGTGGGCAGTGGTCATCGCGTCGATTCCTTTGCTCGAGTGACTTTGGACGGTCTCTCGAAGAATCACGCGATGACCTTCAATCACTCGGCTACGACACGCCGGTACCGCTGATCAGGTCCGACTCGTACACCACCTTGATGGACGCAACCGTCCGGTGCGTCCAGCCGTCCTCGGGCAGGATGTAGAACAGCAGCTTGCCAGCGTCTTCCTGGATGAGCCCGATTCGTACCAGGTACGGCGGCTGGTCAGTCATGGAGCCGCTCGGTATGACACTTCGTCAAGCACGTTCGCGACCACAGCTTCGGTCCGACCGCCTCATCGACCTCAACATCCGCAAGATCGTAAAACCCGCAGTGCCTCCTAAGCGTTCGCTCGTCTGACGTGCGGCGGTGGCGAACCGGGTCCGTGTTCGTTCCCGTAATCCCACAGCTGCCTGGTGAAGTACAGGTACACCTCGATCGAATCGTGGTTCAGGTTGGACAGCTCGCGTTTCCCACCGTAGAAGGCCGGAACGTTGGCACCGGCACACCAGTCGAATTCGAGGCGATCGATGGCAACCTTAGCCAACCACTCTTGAAATAGGTTGGGCAACAAGAAGTCTTGGGCCATCGTCGTGCCGAGTGCCTGTTCAAATCGATGAACATCAACCCATGGCGTCACCGAACCATCGAAGGCGTCCAGGACTACGACCGTTCGAGCTGATTCGGTGCGGTCAGGCATGCCTTCGGGGGTGAGCCGACTCGTGACGGCATACTGCCGAGCTAGCCAGTCGAACGCAAACACTTCTGTGACAATGCCTCTCGTGCGGAACATGGCATCGACCAGTTCTTGGCCGATCTGGGCTGACATCGCATCGTGGAAGCGGAGCAGCCCACCATTGAGCGAGCGACCACACCAACCTTGATCGGCGAAGTAGCCGCCGATGAGGTTCGGCCGCCAATCGTCCGACGACCGGACCGGCGGGTCGAATGAATACTCCAAGTCAGGTCCTCACGTCACTGGTAGTCGTAATGCACAAACGCGACGGTGTCAGCGTCCCCCTACGGCGCGATGTCCTGCGGGCAGACCCGCGTCACCAGTCGTCGTTTTCGTCTTCCTCCACAGGCGGACGCGGCCTCCGCATCACCACCGCCGCCCAGATCAAGCCGCCAATCAGCGCAGCGACCACCAACAAAAAGACGAACTGCCCCGCCAAGTAGTCCATGTCATCCTCCCCCTCGCAGCCGCTCAGTGCGGCACTTCGTCAAGCCCGTTCGCGGCCAGCGTCTCCGTCAGCGCTGCAACAACGCTCTTGGCAGGCCAATCGTCCGGTGCCGAGATCAACGTTCCCCCAGCCAATTCCGTCGCGGTCAGACCATCTGCTACCCAGTTCACCGTTCCGACCTCACCGCTGATCCAGGTGCGGTAACTGGCGCCGATCTTCCAGTTACCACGTCGCGCAAGGCGGCTCGCCGCGGAATCGGTCAGCGTCAACGTCGCCGGACGCCACGTGGACGCTACAGCCGCACACCGCGTCACCGGTTTCGCTGGTGATACTGCCGGGCATCGTCTCCCACAAATCGATATGGAGGTGACGCGCAGGCAATCGCCCGCCGAGACCGACGTGCCCAGCATGTATCGCGACCTTGGCACTCATGGCGAGACCCACGCCCATCAAGACCAGCGAGTAGCCCTCCCGGGCAGCACTTCACCCGCCTCCCCATCGGGCAGCGCCTCGCGTACCGGGTTTCTACGAACGATGTCGGCCAACGCCTCAGGGGTGCCTTCCCAGCACTGCCAGCGGCGGCCGTTCGGGAAGTCCCAATGGGTGATCCCCAGCTTCCCACCGAGCCGAGTTGGAAATGCGTCGGCGCGTGCAGCAATCCATTCAGGTGTCTCGCCCGAAGTAACCCAGAACGAGTTCACAAAAGACTTCGCTGCCCAAACAGGAGATGCAGCGGTCATATTAGAGCACGATGTCCTGCGGACCGACTTCGGCGACCGTCTCATCGACGAACTTCACAGCCACGCCCAGCTCTGGTTCCCACGTGCAGTCGAACAACAGCCCGATCACGCGCTCATCGGAGTTGCAGGCAGGAACTGGAACGAAAAAACGTGGTCGGCGTGAGCAATTCGACCAAGCCGCTTTCGTCACTGATGATCGGCATGAGTTTGTCAGCATCGGCGCCGAACTGTTCACGCAAGCCGGGGCGACGCTCAAGATACTCGGCGTAGAGCGCATCCTCGGCCTGGGCGCACAACTGGTCCATCTGCAAGTTGAACGCTTGCACCGCTTCTCGCTGTAGTGGTTCGACCGGCTCGCCTTCCTCCCAACCACCGAGAACCAGCGGCACCGTCACCTCGCGTCCGAAAAAAGGCGTAGGTATACGCACCCAACCATCCGCGCGCGTCGTCGAAGGCAATATCGCCAAGTACGGGGTCGGTCACGGAACTCGTTCCCAGTACTTCTCGGCGTGTTCTGCCACGTAGCGACTCAACATGTCGGACAGCGATTCGAACCAGTACCAGTTGTCACGGGGATACGAACCTGTTGAAATCAGCACCGCGCCGTCGGCGTCAATGACCAGCATGTCGGTGTCACCAACGAATTCACCGAGCACCCAGTCCCCTGCCGAAATCTCGTAACCCGCCTCCACGCGATCAGTTGCGCGGTTCCTCGACTCCTCCGGGCTGTACAACATCAACCCGCAGATGCCGAACTGTTCGTCCACCAGCAGTGGGCCGCCGGATGTCCGTGACCACAACGCGCGCAGCTGCGTAGAAGCATCCTGCGGGAGGTCGCCACTAGTGATGCTGATGCCAGCAACGAGCCGGCAAGTCAGAATCACCCCGTTCAGCTCTGGTGCCGGGACGGAGGCGTCGCGGTAGTTCTCGAGGAACTCGAACATGCGCTAACTGACCCACGCAAGTCTTGCGGTCATCTGCGTTCCTTCAGGCTAGTGCGGCACTTCATCAAGTTCGTTCGCGGCGAGCGTCTCCATCATCGCCGCGACGACCCGCGCGGCAGACCAGTCATCGGGCGCTGAAATCAATATTCCCCCAGCCAGTTCCGTTGCCGTGAGTCCATCGGCAACCTGGTTAACCGCTCCGACTTCGCAGCTGATCCAGGTGCGGTAGCCGACGCTGATCTTCCAGTTGCCGCGCCGCGCTAGCTGACGCACGGGATTGTCGGACAACACGAACATCGCCGGGGTCCACGCCCGCGCCACAGCATCACATACAGCGTCACCGTCAGCTCCCGTGATGGCTCCGACGTACCTTTCGCGCAATTCGACGTTGAGGCGTCGACGCGGCAGCCGACTCCCCACCGCAGGATGACCGGCTGCGATCCAGACTCGCAGCGAAACGCGCGGACCGGCGCCAGAAACCACGAAAGAGTAGCCTTCGCCTTCTCGCGCGTCGCCGATCTCCTCAGACCCGCCCACAAGTTCCCGCACGGGGTTACTGCGCACGAGGTCCGCAAGCGCATCCTGAGAGCCCTCCCACCTGACCGCTAGTTAGCCGCCATTCGGATATGTCGAACGGTGACGTCAGCTCACGTAGCAGTGCATCCGTGCGGGCGGCGATCGATTCCGGCGACTCGCCAGCAGCTACCCAGACGGCGCGCACATTGGCATCCTGGCCGCCCCACGCGGGTCTGATAGTTGAGGTGTCCATGGCAGCATTCATCCTAATTCCTATGGCATTCCCGGAGTAAAGATGACATCGACGCCATCGATACCGTTGTCACTGAACAGTTTTCGCAATGCAGCCGCACCGTATGGGTCTGAGACGTGCCACTCCAGCATCGCACCAGGCGGCAATGCCGCGAGCTGCCTGTCAACCTGACCAAGCGCTTTCTCCGCCCGACCTTCCCAGTACGAGTTGTCAGGCGCGAACGCCAGACCCCGAAAGCCGTCCTTCGCCTCCAAGAAGACCTCTTGCGGCCCTCGATGCGTGTGGCCGTCGAAATCAACGGACGCTCCGGTATCTGGGTCATGCTGCACCCATTCGGGTAGAGCGCCCTCGGGTGTTCGTTCGACGCCTGCGATCTGTTGCTGGTACGGCATCCAGTCTTTGTCGAAGTTATGGTTCACGTGCTTCCAGCCGGGATCGGCATCACCCTTGGTCCATGTTGGTTCAGGTGTGCTCGGGGGCCATCCGCCGGGATGATGCGAATCACCAGAGGTGTAGCGCGACCCTTGGTTCGGATCGAAAATGTCGGGCGCAGGCGCGGTGTGTGCAGCCGGGCCATCAAATGGATTCGGGTCGTGATGCCCGCCTAGCAGCATGTCGCTCAGCGCTCCGTGGTCGGCGCTGACTGAAGGCGCCGCATCGCTGCCGTGTCCGATCGAACCATGTTCCATCGGCGGCGGGCCGTCCGCGGCATGTGCGGGCGCGGCGTGCTCGTTGCCCAGGGGAAGATGCTCGGCGACAACCGGCGGTGCGCCATGGGTCAAGGCTTCAGCCGCCGGTCCGGCAAGATGTTCGAGGCCTTCGGCGCCGAGCTTCATGCCCGGCAAGGGCACCAACCCGGCGGCATCTGCAATGGCCTGGGCACGCTCGGCCGGAGTGGCCGCACCCCAGTCGGTGGCCACGTGGTACATGTTGGCCACGTCCGGCACTAGCCGCCGGTGAGTTCATGGACCGTGTGGTTGGAGTCGGCTAATTCCTGCGGAGCGCGTTCGGCGAGGCTCGGCTCCGGCGCAAACGCCTGCACACTGGCGTTTTCTGGAATCGTTGGGACGGGCGCCTGCTTGCCTCCGGTCTCAGCCGCCGCGGCGTTCATGTCCTGCAGCAGATTCCGCTGCTCGATGAGGTTGTGGCGGGCGTCGAACAACTCGCGCGCCAACGGGTTGCTGTCGTTGAGGTCGTGGCCGTTGTACGGCCCACTGGTGACCGCCTGATTGACCGAGGCATCCACCTTCGCCTGCGCTGCGTCAACCGCCTGTTGGGCCGCATCGACCTTGGCCCGCTGCTGGTCCACCACGGACGGGTCAGCCTTGACGATCGGGGCCAGCAACGGGTTGTGGGTGTAGTTCGGGTCAGCACCGCCCTTGCCATCTTTGCCTGCCAGCAGGTCCAACGGGTTGGTTGGCTTGCCCGCCCCGTCGGCAGCCGGCGACGACGTGCTACCCGGTTTGTCATGCTCGCCAGCAAGCACATCCAGCGGATTCGTCGGCTGCTTGTCCGGCTGGCCGGGAGCAGGTTGCTTCGTCCAGGGTGAATTCGGGTCGGGTTTGTTCGCCGCAGGGTCACCCACGCCCAGCAGCTGGGCCAGTGGATCGGTTGGCCCAGCCGCGCCAGAAGGCTTCTGGTCCGGCTTGCCACCGTGCTGATCACCTGGCTTGTCTCCCGGGTGGTAGTCCACCGCCCGCACCGTCGGATCATGGCCCTTGTTGCTGCCGTCCTCAGGAAAGCCGAACTCGCCGAGCGGGGCGAGCGCCCCACGAATCCGGTCAGCCACCTGCTTATCCGCCGCGACCAAGGCCTGCACCGCTGCCTGGATGGCGTGCGCGTGCTCAGTCGCTTGTTGCTGCCGCTGCTGCGAGCTGCGCATCAGCGCAGTGACACTCGGGTCTTTCACAGAGAGGTCCTGCCCGACGGTGAAGCCGGCTTCTTCGGCTTCGGCAATAGTGTCGAGCACTTGCCGCTTAGCCCAGGCGATATCACCGGCACCGCTGGTGGCATGCTTGGCCGCCGCGTTTAGGGCGTCGGCCAGGCCGCGCACTTTTACGAGGTCACCCCAGCTGTGCTCGGCGGCCGCTTCGGCGGCAGCGCCTTCCCAGACGGTGCCACCAGGGCGCAGGACACCGTTGTGAATGGTGGTGAAGTGGTCTTCCCACGCCTGAGCGGTTGAAGTCCAGTGCGTGGCGCCCGTATCGAGGTGCTCGGTGGACCACGCCTCGATATCGGCGCGAGTGAGAGCCTGCCCGATAGTCGCGGGCATCAGACCTGCATGGTAATGCTGATCGCCTGCCCGGAGCCGGCGTCGGTTCTGCGGTAGACACCGTCGGCGGTATGCAGCTTGTACCCGGTCAGGCTGGCTTGCGCCGCCAATCTCGAGGCAATGGCGTCGATGAGCTGGTGGCCGTGCGCCACTGCTGCAGCGCTAGCTTGGGTGGCGTGACCGGTGGCCGGAGGAGCCTGGGTCTCGGCCAGCGCAGCGCTCGCGGCCTTGCACGTTGCTGCGGCCGTGCTCAAACCCGAGGGGTCTACTTTCAACTCGGCCACGACTATCCCCCTTGACATCATCGGTCCCCACCGACGCCCCGGGTTCGAGGATAGGGGCTCGCCGTGCCGTCAGCTATCCCGAGCAGAAAGCACCGAGCAAACGCGTACCACCGATCAGTCTGATTCGACGGTGACGTCAGGGTAATTTGGCAGTTCATCCGGCGTCGGCACGAGTCTTGAAACCCAGTCGCCCCCTCATTAAGGGCCAGAAGCTAGCCGCAATTCCGTCAATTTGTCGGTCCGTTTTTGGGAGGATCGTTGTGCCACAACAAACTGCGTAGTAGCTCTCGGAAGGGAGGCAGGACAGATGGCCAAGGTCTATGTCGAACCACGCCCCAAGGGTCGGGACGTGCACGCCCTATTGCCCACTACGTCGTCGAAAATTCTGCTGACAGCGAGCTCCACCGGAGCGCTACACAGCAGGAAGCCATCGAGTGGGCGAAACGGCAGGGTCACAGTCCCGTGATGGTTGCCCGCGTCCGGAATCTCACCGATAAGAGAATGCCGGACCACTGGCGCGTGGTTTGATCTCAACGAGCTGCTGGCGACCTTCCGCGGTAAGGACCAAGACCTGCCGCATCGCGACCGCAATACGATCATGACCAAAGCGTGAGAACCGGTCCGAGGGCCTGCCTCGTTGCTAGTCAAGCAACACACGCTCGCGCGCTCTATCTCGGCGCCATCTGTCGGTTCAGGTCGCGGTGTCTCGTTTCTTTCTCGTCTCACACTACGGTGTCACGACGTCACGCCCCAATCAACCAACACGATGCAACGCTCGTCAAGCACCAACGTCCTGACAGTGTCCCCTTAGCGTCGCCGCACGCCGGGGCGAGCTAGCCTGGAACGCCCGTACTGGTCGACGCGTAGCAGGCGGCTACCTGCGGGCTCCGCTTCGCTCCCTGCGCTTCCGTCCGCTGGCGCTCCCGTACGCTGCGGTCGCTGCGCACGCCCTCCGTCTGCCGCCCAACCACGCCAAACAGAATCATCCGTGCTTGTCAGAAACCGGGGACGACCGTGCTGTGAGAACTTTCTTTACTGGTATCGAGGCATGTGTCAGTAGTAGCGCAAGCATTCATCGATAAGTGTCCATATTGGTCGCGCTGATCGAGTCAGCTCGCCGCCGATCCACGTCCAGCCGAGATCGAGGTTTGTCGAGACGTCAACGCAAACGCGGTTGTTGGCACCGTCTGAGCAAACCTCTATTAGCTTGTCCAGCTCGGGCCATTCAGACTCAGGTAGGTACAGCTCGTCGTCATTGCCATCAGAAAGATACTCGTAGTCATCGACGCTTCCGAAGTCTGCCGGCGTCCAGAAATGCTGAGAACGTCGTAGTCCGACGCTCCCAAACCCCGTATCGACCGTAAACCCATCATGGATGTTTTGGTAAAAATCGCGCAGCGAGTCCGGAAGTTTAACCAGTATTCCGCAGAGGACGCGGGGCATGGTAGACAGCCAATCCAGGCACGGAAAGGTTGCGGGCCCGAACCATCCTTAAGGCAGTACAACAAAACTAGCTCGGGTGTGTCTCGCTCAGATGTGTACAAGTTCGCTGCATACACACCGTGAAGCGTCTCAGACAAACGGCGGGTCCAGACCGGCACCTCACCGCTGGCCAGCGGCTTCCAATACTGGTTGACGCACGACAGCGCTGCCTGATTCTCCAGGCCGGCGATGTCCCGCCAGTACTCAGGTAGGCCCTCATATCCGGGCTGGTCCTTCAGCTGTAGCGGTTCAACTTTTGCGCCAAGTGCGCCCGCCAGGTACTCAAAGAATTCGGCTCTGCCCATGGTTATCCCTTCGGCGCTCGGACTAGTGGCCGCGCACGAGCGCCACTGACTCGGTGAAAATCTCTTTAGCCAAGGCAGGGTCGATCGGGCTAGACGACGGCGTCACGCTCGGGTCTGAGTTCACGATCAACGTAACAGCATGAAATCCGTCCAGCCACGTCTTGTAATAGTAGTTATCTATTACGCGCCCACCCCGCTTGCTCACGGTATGTGTCGCTTCCACCTTCAGCCCCGCTATCTGGGGCACGTCGGCAGGAGTCGTGATCGCATAGCCGTCCGGGAAAGTGACGCTCATATAGGAACAGTCCACGGCGGAATCTTGGTGGGGGCCCCCGCCAGAAGGCAACTGTTGTGCAGATATGACGTAGAACAGGCCCTTGCCGTAGGCGTTAACCCCGTAGACCGTCTCGCCCAGAATTCCTTCGGTCTGCTGCTTTGCGCATGAGGCCGGGCGGACCTCGCCGGGTTTGGGCGTCTTGAACGAGTCGACAGTGACCTGGTTGATAACTCGCTGACCGCTGCGGGATTCGTAGCCCGCAGGAGCTTCTGAACGATCTGCACTACGCGGGAGGGGTCGATACCGCGATCTGACGAGGTGTCGCGGAGCCAGTACACGCCACCGACCACGGCCGCCGCCGTCAGTGAAATGACTGCTGCTGCGAGCAGACCGCGACCCCACATTGTCTTCGGTAGTACAGCATTGAATCGTGTCATGAAGTCTGTCCTCACTTGCTGCCCACGAGGTCGAGTATGAGTTCTTTGGTGCCTTCTCTCGCCGCAATACCGATTGCGCGGTCAGCTATTGCGCCGGTCCCCAACGACTCAATGCAATCGAGGATGCAGCTGACGATAGTGACGGTCCATCCGACGCCGTCGGCGACGTTCCCCGCGTTGCGTTCCCACCACCCCGGTTGTGGTGCAGGCACCGCCGTCGAGGGCGGCGCCGGCGGCTGAGTCGGGACTACAGACGGGGCGACCGTTTCCGGAACAGGCGGCTGCGCGGGCACTGTTACCGGTGCAGGCGCAGCCGGTGATTGCGGGGCTTGCACTGGCGGTGCGGTGTGGACCGGCGCGGCCTGCGACGCGGACGCGGGGGGCTGAGTTCGAGATTTGGACTCAGCTAGTAAGCGCTCGGAGATTTGCTCTTCGACCATGTCGGTGGCCTTAGTCTCCTTGCCGCACCAATCTTGCAGATAATCCTCAGGAACCTGCTGGCCTTTATAAAGCGTCCACTCGCTTGGCAGCTTGTCTTGTCGTGACCGATTGTATCCCTCGGGATTGGGGAACAAGTTATCCGGGTGATTTGCGATCGCAATCTGGTCGGCCCGATTAAGGTCCCTGAAGCCAGGAATTTCCCACAATCGCCGTAGCGGAATGATGTGGTCGACATCCCATTTTCCGGTGATTTCTCCATATTTCCCACCCGCACCCTTTGCGATCTCTTTCTTCATCTCGTCACGAATGGCGGAAATATATGAGCGGACTTCTTCGGCGAATTCGTCGAATTCGGCCTTTTCTTTCGCGCTTCCCCACTTCTTTGGCTTAGGCGGAACGAGTTCGTTTTCCTTGCAGTTGTTCTGCTTCTGCTGCTGTTCCTGTTCTTGGTTCTGCTCCTGCTCCTGCTGTTGGGGTTGCTGTTCGGGCTGTTGTTGCGGTTGCTGTTCGGGCTGTTGTTGCGGTTGCTGCTGGGGCTGTTGTTGCGGTTGCTGCTGGGGCTGTGGCTGTGCAGTTTGTAGCGGGGCGTCGTAGTCGGGTGGCTGCTGCCCGTTGGCTGGCTGGAGTTGCTCAGGATTGGCTTGTTGAAAATTGGGTTGCTGCTGCGGCACCTGCGCCGGTTGCTGGGCAGGGTTATTGATGTCAATCCCGTTGCCCTGATACGGGGCCGGGTAGGACCCACCGTTGTAGGAGCCCGGGGCGTCGGGCATCGCCGGGGGCTGCAATGGGAACGGCGGTGCGCCACCATTGCCGCCGGAGCCGCCCGATCCGCCACCGGGCACGCTGGGCTGGGCGGTGGCCCCGGGCAGGGCCGCAATGGTGGAGCCGTGGTCATCACGGCTGGTCGTGATGAGCGCGGCCAACAGCAGTGCCACGATCGAGACAATGGCCACAACGCGCCGGTAGCGGTACACGCTCCACCTCGGCGGCGGTTTCATCGGTTTCATCGCGGATTTCCCTCCCATAAGAACCGCTTCTGGATACGTCTGCTGCGCTTTCGCGTCTAGCCGGGTCCGCCGGACATATTGGCTTTGACCCAGGAGACCTCGTCGGCGGCGGTGCGGGTGCAGGCTTCGTAGTCGTCGCCGGTTTGGCCGAACACGGTCACGCATGAGATGGACAGGTGCGCCAGTAGCCGGTCGTTGCAGGAGTCGATCGAGGTGTAGGCGGGTGTGCCGGCCAGACACAGTTGTTGGGTTTGGCAGGCGGCCACGAAGTTCGCCGCACGCCCGTCCGCGGAGGTGTAGGTGTCGGGGCCGCCTTGGCAGTGACCGGAGTGGCGCTGCGCATACACGGCCGGGTCGACGTTGTCCGGGCGGTGCGCCCCGGTCGGATCGGTCACATACCCGGTCGGGTTCGGGGGCGTGACTGACGCGGCCGGTGTGCCGGCGGGTAAGCCGGCCCAGTTCGGGGTGGGTGCGCCGGTAGTCGCCGCGTCGGAAGCTCGGTACGACAGGGTGATGGTGACCGGGAACGCGAAAACGCTGGTCGGGCCCAGATCAACAGTGAGGTTGGACTGTCCGGGTGGGAAACCCGGCCCCAGCGTGGGGGTGACGCCGACGAGGGCTTGGTTGGCATCGGTGGCCGCCGGGACGCTGAAGGTGCCGATGACGCGGGCCGGATTGCCCGGTGCGGCATCGGTTTCCACCAGCACCACGTTGTTGCCCTGCCGCAAATGTGTCGCGGCGGGAAGCTTGATTCCGAATGGGATCGTGGATGCGGAGAACACCGTCTTGCGGGTCACGGTGATGTCGACGCCGCCGCCGGAGAACGGGATGACCTGGTAGTCAACGTCATTGGAGCCGTAAATGGCGCCACCGTCAGCAGTCCACGCGGCCGGACCCAGCCCCAGCTCGCCGGGTAGGTGGATGGCGATCTGCCTGTTCGGGTGCGCGGTCGGGGCGAAGATGCCGTCTTTGGCCCACATCGGCACCGTGACCGCACCCCGCTCCCCCTGAGCTGCCAGCGGCCGTTCCATGCCCGCGGTTTCCCCTTGTGGGGTGGTGGAGGAAACCCGTGCTCCGCCAATGGGATTGATCCGGCCCGGGTCCTCGGGCATTGGGCGTTGGATGGGTAGTGGCACCGGCGGCCGGGACGGTTGTGCGGTCTGGTCGGACGCAGCTGGGTCGGCGTTAGCGGTCGCCAACGACACGCCACCGCCCGTCTGCCATGCTGCTACAACCGAAGCTACGAGCACCGCAGCCAGGACCGCCATCACATTGCCGGGCAGGAAGCGATTTGTCATCAATCGAGTTCCCATGTGTTCACAGGTCTTTCGGTTCGCCGTAGAGGGTTTGGGTGTCGTTGCCGTTATCGGTTCGCACCCGGATCGTGGTGTAGGACTGGATTTTCACCTGACCACCGCACCCGTCGGCCTCGATGTTCTGATCCCGCAGGTTCGACACCGCATGCATGCTGCGCAGACTGATGCGATCCATCGGAACCTGCGCCAGCCCACCAGGTTTGAGCAGCACCCGAATATGCCCACCCAGATGCTCCTGCACGCCGAGAGTGGCTCCGGCCGAAGCGCCAGCGAAACCACCGCCACCGCCACCGCCGCCACCGGCACCACCCTGGCCCTGCCCGAAGCCGCCGCCGTACACCTGGCCGTTGATCTGCTGATACGGATCAATCCCCGCATCCACACCGACCTCGACACCGGGCGAGGAGTCGGTGCGGCACCCCACGAAATACCCGGACTCAAGCTGGGCATCCTGGATCGGCGACCCACCCGAACCGGTGACCCGGGCCTCTGACCGCAGTGTTACTCGGGCCTGCCACGAGTTGGATGCCCCGGCCAGGTTGTCGATGTGATCGATCACCTCATTGGTGGTGTTCACATCCACCACCCAACCGTCATCGGTGACGAACTGCGTCCACCGATCCGGCATCGGCTGCGGATCAGCAACCGCCACCCCCGGCGCACACATGCAGCATGCGGCAGTTACAGCGAACATGACGGCCGTCGCGGCCAGACGCCGCGACGACAAAACAAACTCGACCATGCATGAATCCCCCTGTGAAGACCAGCCTCAAGCCCCCCGGCTCGCTTGGTCTTTCACGTAATACCGCAAACAATCGCATAAGCTGACTGACGCGTCAACTCGAACGCAGGCGTCCGCACCGAGCAAAGCCGTTCGGCCAACTAACGAAGCATGGACCGGACAGATTCGCGAACAAGCATCGCGCTGCCACGGCTGGGCGACGCTGTACCGACTCGCCGAACCCGACTATCTCGACGAGCACGTGCACCAGACCTGTTGAAATCGTCCTGGCGCCGGATGGATAGCTGACCGGTTCGGATTCACCGGCAGCGGTGAACAACCGCATCGGCGACCAGCGCAACTCCTGCGATCAGGAACATGACCCGCATCGCCATCGGCGCGTAGCGGGTGACGGTCCGCACCAAGAATCGCTGCGCCCGGGCCGCTCGCGTGTTTCGGCTGGTCGATAGCGCCAGGACCAGCGTGCAGGGAAGCAGCGCCATGATGCAGTAGGTGATCACGATGAGCGGCCACTGCGGCGGTCGTGGCTGCAGCGCGGCGAGCATGGTCAGCCCGGTCAGATACGGCACGGCCGTGCATGCTTGCCCCAATCCCACTGCGGCGCCGACGAATCCCAGCAGCCAGGGGCGGTGAAGCATCGCAACCTTGGCCCAACCCGGCGCGGCGGCTTGGGCAGGTAGTGGGAAGAACGCCAACGCGATCAGCACCAACCCCAACACGAACTCGCCCCGATACCTCACCGTCGGAGTGACAGTGAAGTCGGTCAGGTCTGTCAGCAGGCCCAGGCCCAGCACGGCGCACAGGCCGAAAGTGGTTGTCGCCGCGAAGACACCGGCGATGAAGCTCACGCCACCAGGAACGGCGGATTGACGGTTCAGCCGACTGGCGTAGACCACCGCGGACATGACTCCGATGTTCAGGACGTTGAGGGAATCCACGAAAGCGAACCCCACCAAGGTCAGCAGCAGCGCTGTCATCGTGATCCTTGCCCCCGGCCCAGCCTCACTGGGCGCGATTCGCGGTGCCGCAAAAGTTGATCGAGGTTCGCGGTGCACGCCACGTCCTACGAGCAGGGTGGTGGTGTGGTCACGCGGCGCAGCGATGGCGCTATTGCTCAATCCACCCACGGATCGTCGACAGACTGCGTTCGCCGATCCCGCGCAGCTTGCCGATCAGCAACCATCGGATCGAATCCGCAGATAGTTGCCACAACGCCAACAGCGAACAGCACCGACAGCGACACCCCGCAGCACAAAGCGCGCAGCAGACCACGAAACATTTTATCCCCCTTGTGAATACCGGCCCCAAGCCCCCCGGCTTAACTGGTACTCCAACAGATATTCACGACAATTCCACGAACCATCCGCCGCGTCAACTCGTAGCGATAGGTAGCCATCATCAAACTCACCGACACTTGAGCTAACATTTTTTGAGACGACAGGGTCGCTGGATGACGCAGCAACGGTCAGCAAACCGGCCTTCATTACTGCACCCCCGGGCGGTCATCATCAGGTCACTTCAGCGCCACAAACCAGCCCACCCCTCGGCGGGTGATCCCGTAAGCCTCTGCACCACAACAATATCCAGGGGGATGGCATGGTCAGCAAGAAACGCCGTGGGGCATCGGTAGATGCCGCCACATTCACCGAACGGCTCAACCGGCTGTTCGCCGTCGTCTACCCACCCGGACGCGGCCCCTACCGCAACGCCGAAGTAAGAGAAGCCTTGGCCGGCCGCGGATTCGCAATGTCCGCCCCGTACCTGTCGCAACTACGCGGCGGAACCCGCACCAGCCCATCCCTGAAACGCCCTGGGTCCGCCGGAGGCTCGAGCTATTGGATTTCGACCAGGAGTTGGTCGGTCCGTTGTGCATCGCAGAACGCATCTTCGTATTCGGTGGGTGGGATGTCGCCGAGGTAGCTGTGTAGGCGGCCGGTGTTGTGCCAGTAGACCCAGCCCAGGGTCGCCAGCTCGACGTCCTCGACTGTCTTCCACGGCCCGGTGCGGGCGGGTCCGTAGATTAGCTCGGCTTTGTAGTAGCCGTTGACCGTCTCGGCCAGAGCGTTATCGAAACTGTCGCCTACGGTGCCGATCGAGGGCGCTGCTCCGATTTCAGCGAGCCGTTCACCGTAGCGAATCGAGGTGAATTGCGACCCGGCATCGGAGTGGCATACCAAGTCCGGCAACATATTTCCGCGTGACCACCGGGCCATCTCCAGTGCGTCGAGCACCATCGAGGTCCGCATATGCCCGGCTACCCGCCAGCCCACGATCCTCCGCGAGTACGCATCGACGATGAAGCACACATATGCGACCCCGGCCCAGGTGGGCACGAACGTCAGATCCGTCACCCAGAGCTGGTTCGGCGCGGTCGCGGTGAACTTGCGCTTGACCAGATCCGGGTGTCGCGCCGCCGGCGGGTCGGGTTTGGTGGTGCGGACCCGTTTGCCGCGCCGCGCTCCGCAGATCCCGGCCGCTCGCATCAGCCGGGTGACCTGGTCGCGGCCGACATCGTGACCGTCCCTGCGGGCTGCTTTCCACAGCTTGGGGGCGCCGTAGACGCAGTAGTTATCTGTCCAGAGCTGGCGCAGCGCCGGCCCCAGCACGGCATCACGCTGAGCACGTGCCGACGGAGGCCGGGCTTTGGCGTCGTAGTAAGTGCTCGGGGCCACCGTCACGCGTGCGGTACGCAAGACAATGATGATGGGCTCGACCCCGAAATCCCCACGATTGGCGTCGATGAAGGCGACTATTTCTTGTGTTGGCGGTCGAGCTCCGCCCCGAAGAAACTTGCCGCTCGTTTCAGAATTTCGTTGGCACGCTTGAGTTCTCGGATCTCCTGCTCAAGCTCTTTGACTTTCTGCGACTCGGCCGTTGTTACTCCGGGTTCGTAGCCATCGTCGATGTCGGCCTGGCGCACCCAGGAACGCACCGACTCGACCCCGTAGCCGAGCTGGTGAGCGACCCGCGAAACGGTGCCCTGCTCGGTGCCGAGTTCGGCGCGCAACGCACGGACCATACGCACCGCTGCAGCCTTCTCATCCGGGCTGTAGCGGCGACTGGTCGGCTTCTTTCCCGATGACGATTCCGTGGGCATACCTGCATCCTCGTTTCCAAGGTCAGGAGCCTCCGGGATTTCCAGGGCGTTTCACACCCGCGAACTATCGACCGATGAGTTGGACGAGATTCGTCGTCACGTCATGGCCTACGTGGACAAGCTCCTACCCGATCGCGACAAGCGGCTTAACACCGCTGAGCGCACGGTGTCCAGACTGATCGATGAACGCGATGCGGTTCTACGCGCCCACTACGCGGGAGCCGTGCCACTTGACCAGCTCAAAACGGAACAGGAGCGGATCGCCGCTGAGCTGGCCACAGCCCAACGCCAACTTGATGAGCGACGGCTCGATCGGCAGCAGCTGGAAAAGGCCCTCAGCGCGGCGCTGGACCTCGTTACGAACGCTCAGGCCGCCTACGCCGCCAGCGGCCCTCAAGCACGCCGTGCCATGAATCAGGCAGTCTTCGCTCGCATCTTCATCGCCGATGACGAGATCGCCGATGCGCAGCTGACCGACCTGTTCGAGCGATTACTAGATGCCAGGCTGAAGGACCGACTCAACGATGAACTGATTTCACGGGACGGCGCTGCGCAATTTGGCGGAACAATGCCCAGAAAGCCGAAAAGTTCGAACTTGTATCCTTCTCATCAGGACACAAGTTCGAACTTTCGAACATTGGTAGCGGGGACAGGATTCGAACCTGCGACCTCTGGGTTATGAGCCCAGCGAGCTACCGAGCTGCTCCACCCCGCGTCGGTAAATACAACGTTACCCAACGCTGCCGAATGCACCAAATCGTATGGTCAGACGGGGTTTTTGGAACCGGATGCCGAACTTGGCTGGACACAAAACTGCCCAACCCCCGAAGGAATTGGGCAGTTTTGTGATTGTTGACGTGTCGACTGGCCTACTTGGCGTCGCGGTACTTCGCCATGGCGTCATCGAGCTTCTGCAGCGCCGCGCCGTACTGGGCGAAATTGCCGCTCTGCTGCGCCGCATGCATCCCGTCGAGGGCCGCGTTGACATCTTGCAGGGCAGCGGCTTTCGCGGGCGACAGGGTCAGCGGGACGCCAGGAGACTGCATCGCTACCGGCGGAGGCTGCGGCGCCGCGGCAGGCGGCTGGACTGCCCCCGGAACGGCCGCGGGAGGCGGCGTCCCAGCCGGCACGTCGGTGGGGGCCGGACCTGTCGCGGTGGCACCCGCACCCGGCCCGAAGATGCCGTTGAGAGCATCACGGACCGTCGGGCCGTAGCCGACCTTGTCGTTGTACATCATCGCCACGCGGATCAATCGCGGGTAGGACGAGGCCGCGTCACTGGCGCCCGGCGAGGCGTAAACCGGTGCGACATAGAGCAACCCACCCTGGCCGACGGGCAGCGTCAAGAGATTGCCCCACCGAATCCGGTTCTGATTGTCCCGTCCGATGACGCCCAGGTCCTGGCTCACCGCAGTGTCGGTGCTGATCGCGTTGAATGCCAGTTTGGGCCCGTTCACCTGGCCCGGGATGGTCAGCACGGTGATCTTGCCGTAGGTGGCCGGATCCGAGCTGGCGCTGATGTACGCCGCCAGGAAGTCCCGCCGGAACCGGTTCATCGCCGTGGTCAGCTGGAACGACGACGAATCACCACCCGTGGCAAGGTCTTTCGCGACGATGTAGTACGGCGGCTGGAAGCTGCTGGCCGTCGGGTTCGGGTCCAGTGGCACATCCCAGAAATCCGACGTCGAGAAGAACGTCACCGGATCGTTGACGTGATACTTGGCCAGCAGCATGCGCTGGACCTTGAACAGGTCCTCCGGGTAGCGCAGGTGCTCGGCGAGTTCCTTGGAGATCGTCGACTTCGGCTTCACCGTGTCCGGGAACACCTTCATCCACGCCTGTAGCACCGGGTCGTGCTCGTCCTGTTCGTACAGGGTCACGGTGCCGTCGTAGGCGTCGACCGTGGCCTTCACCGAGTTCCGGATGTAGGACACCTGCTTGTCCGGCAACATCCGGTTGACCGCAACCTCATTCGAGTCGGCGGTCGCACTCGACAGCGAGGTCAGCTCCGAGTAGGGGTAGTTGTCCAGCGTGGTGTAGCCGTCGACGATCCACACCATGCGCTTGTTGACGATCGCTGGGTACACCGTCGAATCGGTGGTCAGCCACGGCGCCACCGCCTCGACCCGGCGTGCCGGGTCGCGGTTGAACAGAATCTTGCTGTTCGGCCCGATCACGCTGGAGAACAAGAAGTTTCGCTCGGCGAACTTCGCGGCGAAGACCGACCGGGACAGCCAGTTGCCGATGTCCACACCGCCGGTACCACCGTAGGTGTAGTTCTTGGTCTCGGTGTTGGTCTCGTAGTCGTACTCGCGGTCGACGCCGTTCTTGCCGACGATCGCGTAATCCGAAGCCGCACTGGCGATCACCGGGCCGAAGTACACGCGCGGCTGATCCAGGGGCGCCGGGCCGGGCGACACCGCCGCACCATTGGCGCCGACCACGCTGGCCAGGAACTCCGGATAGCCGCCGTTCTGGTTGGGGTCGTTGGCGATGCCACGCACCGTGTTGGCGGGCGAGGCGATGAAACCGTTGCCATGGGTGTACACCGAATGCCTGTTGATCCAGTCACGCTGGTTGTCGATCAACCGGTCCGGGTTCAATTCACGTGCCGCCACGACAAAGTCGCGCAGCTTGCCGTCAGGGCCGTTGTAGCGGTCGATGGAGAGCTGATCCGGGAAACTGTAGAAGTTCTTGCCCTGCTGGAACTGGGTGAAGGCCGGTCCGACGATGGTCGGGTCGAGCAAGCGGATATTCGACGTCGTCGCCCTGTCAGCCGCGACCTGTTCGGCGGTGGCGGGCGCGTTGCCGCTGTAGTCGCGGTACGTCACCGCGTCACCGGTCAACCCGTACGCATCTCGCGTCGCCGTGATACTCCGACTGATGTAGTCGCGTTCCTTCTGCGCCGCATTGGGTTTGACGCTGAACTGCTCGACCAGCATGGGCCAGCCCGCCCCGATGATCACCGAGCTCAGCAGCAGCAGCACCAGGCCGATGGCCGGAATCCGCAAGTCCCGCAGCACCAGCGCCGAGAACACCGCCACTGCGCAGATCAGTGCGATGACCAGCAGGATCATTTTGGCGGGCAGCACGGCATTGATGTCGGTGTAGCCGGCACCGGTGAACGGCTTGCCGCCACGGGTGTGGCTCAACAGCTCGTACCGGTCGAACCAGTAGGCAACGGCCTTGAGCACCACCAGGATTCCCACCAGCGACACCAACTGTATCCGCGCGGCACGGCTGAGCGCACCCTGGCGGCCCGACAGGCGGATACCACCGAACACGTAGTGGCCCAGCAGGTTTCCGACCAGCATCAGGAAGACGCCAACGAACAGATAGCCGAGCACCAAGCGGTAGAACGGCAAGTCGAACGCGTAAAAGCCCAAATCCTTGCCGAACTCGGGGTCGTTGATGCCGAACGAGCCACCGTGCAGGAACAGCTGCACGCGCACCCAGTAGGTCTGTGCCACGAATCCGGCCAGCAACCCGATGAACACCGGGACGCCGATGGCGAAGAGCCGCAACCGGGCCAGCACCGTGGTGCGGTACCGGGCGACCGGGTCGTTGGGGCCGGACGCCGGTACGAACACCGGCCGGGACCGGTACGCGAGTGCCATTCCGCCGAACACCACGGCACCGATGAACACCCCGGCCACCAGGAACACCACCAGCCGCGTCACCAGGACGGTGGTGAAAACCGAGCGGAAGCCGAGCTCGCCGAACCAGAGCCAGTCCACGTAGGCGTCGACCAGTCGGGGGCCGATCATCAACAACCCGACGATCAGCAGCGCGATCCCGACCAGGATCCGACTTCGTCGCGTCAGCTTCGGCATCCTCGCCGCAGGCCGCATCCCCACTCGTCAGCTCCAGTCTGTTGAAAGTCTGTATGAAAATCCGAAAAGGCCAGCTTGTCTTACGACTCTACGCATTCAGGGCTGGCCGCACGCTCAACAGCGGGGAGGTTCGCCACCAGCGGACACCGCGTGCAGCGCGTCGACCGCGCCGCTCAGGTTCTCGACCTTGATCAACCCCAACCCGTCCAGGTGGGCCGAGACCGCTTCGGCGCAGTTCTCGGCAGGCACCATGAACACCGTCGCGCCGGCCTCCCGCGCGGCCAGCATCTTGTGGGTGATGCCGCCGATCGGGCCCACCTTGCCGTCGTCGGCGATGGTGCCGGTGCCCGCAACGAACTTGCCGCCGTTGAGGTTTCCGTCGGTGAGCTTGTCGACCACGGCCAGGCTGAACATCAGGCCGGCCGACGGGCCACCGATGTTGGCCAGGTTGAAGTCGATGGAGAACGGGGCCCAGGGGGCGTTGAGGACGGTGGTGCCGAGGTAGCCGTAGTCGCGGTCCTTGTTGGCGCCCAGCGTGATGGTCGCGACGCCGATCCCGGCATTCGTGCGCCGGTAATCGAGCACGACGTGGTCGCCCGGCTTGGTTTTCTTCAGCAGTGAGGTGAACTCTTCGACATTGGCCACCGGAACGCCGTTGACCATGTCGATGGCGTCGCCCGGACGCAACTGCCCGGCCGACGGCCCGGGATCGGCGACCGCCTGGACCGTCACCGCCTTCGGGTACTTCAGGTAGTTCAGCGCCGCGAACTCGGCGTCTTCCTCGGAATTCTTGAAGTCGGCGTTGTTGGCCTTGTCCACCTGGTCCTTGGACTTGTCCGGCGGATACACCAGGTCGCGCGGGACCAGCTGCTCGCGGCCGGACATCCACAGCGCCAGCGCCTGCCCCAGCGTCAGCCCGTCGCTCTGCGACACCGTCGTCATGTTGAGGTGGCCCGACGTCGGGTGCACCTTGACGTCGCCCTTGATGTCGACGACCTTCTTGCCGTCAACCTCACCGAGCGTGTCGAACGTCGGGCCGGGACCCAGCGAGACGAACGGCACCGTCACCACCGACAGCAGCACAACGAACACGATGATCGGCACCAGAGCGACCACGAGCGTAGAAATCCGCCTGTTCACGCCGCCAACAGTAAAGCTCGCGGCTCGGTTCGCTGACAGCATGACCCGCGAAGCCACCCACGGCCGGTGCTGGCAGTACGGTTGACGGTATGGCTGACCTGCCTTTCGGCTTCTCCAGCGGCGATGACTCCGACCGCGACAAGTCCGAGAAGAACCCTGGGCAGGGTTCTTCCGGTGGCTCCTCGGACCCGTTCGGGTTCGGCGGTGCGTTCGGCGGCCCCGGCGGCGCCGGCATGCCCGACCTGGGCCAGATCTTCACCCAGCTCGGCGCGATGTTCAGCGGCGCCGGCGCGTCGATGACGGGCCCGCAGTCGGGTCCGGTCAACTACGACCTGGCCCGCAAATTGGCGTCCAACTCGATCGGGTTCGTGAAGCCCGTGCCCGAGCAGACCGCGACGGCCATCTCCGACGCCGTGCATCTGGCGGAAACGTGGCTCGACGGCGTCACTCCCCTGCCGGCCGGTACCACCCGGGCGGTGGCCTGGACCCCGAGCGACTGGCTCGACAACACGCTGAACACCTGGAAGCGACTGTGCGACCCGGTCGCCGAGCAGCTGTCGAACGTGTGGGTGTCGGCGCTGCCCGAAGAGGCCAAGGCCATGGCCGGCCCGCTGATGGCGATGATGTCGCAGATGGGTGGCATGGCGTTCGGTTCGCAGCTGGGCCAGGCCCTGGGCACGCTGTCCAAGGAGGTACTCACCTCCACCGACATCGGCCTGCCCCTGGGACCTTCGGGCGTGGCCGCGCTCATGCCCGAGGCCGTCGAGGCGTTCGGCGAAGGCCTGGAGCAACCGCGCAGCGAGGTGCTGACGTTCCTGGCGGCCCGGGAAGCGGCACACCACCGCCTGTTCAGCCACGTGCCGTGGCTGGCTTCCCAGCTGCTGAGCGCTGTCGAGGCCTTCGCCAAGGGCATGAAGATCGACATGAGCGGGTTCGAGGAGATGGCTTCCGGCCTGGACCCGGCGTCGCTGATGGGCGACCCCGGTGCCATGGAGAAGCTGCTGAGCCAGGGCATGTTCGAGCCGAAGGCCACTCCCGAACAGGCCGCCGCGCTCGAACGCCTGGAGACGCTGCTGGCACTCATCGAGGGCTGGGTGCAGACCGTCGTCACCGCGGCGCTCGGTGACCGGCTGCCGGGCACGTCGGCACTCAGCGAGACGCTGCGTCGTCGCCGCGCCACCGGCGGACCGGCAGAGCAGACCTTCGCGACCCTCGTGGGTCTGGAGCTGCGGCCGCGCAAGATGCGCGAGGCCGCGACGCTGTGGGAGAAGCTGACCCAGGCCGTCGGCCCCGACAAGCGCGACGCCGTCTGGCAGCACCCCGACCTGTTGCCCGGCGCGGCCGACCTGGACGAGCCCGCGGCCTTCATCGACCGTGCGCTCGGCGGCGACACCACGGACCTGGATCAGGCGCTGGCCGATCTGGAGAAGGACCTCAAGCGGGACACCGAAGAGGAGTAGCAGACGCCGGCTCTGCCTGTGGATAACTGATTCGCCGAATCGGCGCCCCATTGGCACAGTGGGGCCATGCTCCCGGCCCGTCAGACCTTGAACCCGGCCATGCCGGTGTTGCAGCGGCCCGACGGGACCGTGCAGCTCGGCTGGGACCCGCGGCGCGCCATCGGCATTCGGCCGCCGGCCGGGTTGTCGGCCGGCGACCTGGCGGATCTGCTGCGCGGCATGCAGAGCGGAGTCGACGCCGAGAGCAGTCAGACGCTGGCGCTGGCGGCCGGGCTGACCGACGTCGGCGGCTGGACCGGGCTGGTGCGCGCACTGACGACCGCGGGCCTGTTGCAGGAGGCGCCCGAAGCCGGCCGTAGACCGGTGTCGGTGCGTATTCACGGCAGCGGGCCCCTGTCGGACCTGTTGGCCGGCGCCTTGAACTGTTCCGGGACCCGGGTGCGCACCAGCCGTTTCGGCCACGTGGCCGTCACGCGCGACGCCGCCGATCTGGTCGTGCTGTCCGACTTCCTGGTGGCCGATCGGCGCCTGGTGCGCGACCTGCACCGCGCCGGGGTGCCGCATCTGCCGGTGCGGATCAGAGACGGCACAGGGTTGATCGGCCCGCTCGTCCTGCCGGGCGCGACCAGTTGTCTGAACTGTGCCGATCTACACCGCAGCGACCGTGACGCGTCGTGGCCGGTACTCGCCGCCCAACTCGAGGGCACCGTCGGCAGCGCCGACCGGGCCACCGTGCTCGCCACCGCGGCAGTGGCACTCAACCAGGTGGACCAAGTCATCGATGCGATCCGCGACCGTCGATGCCGTGCCAAACCACCACCGACGCTGGACGCCACCCTGGAATTCGACATCGGTTCGCGGACGACCGTGGTGCGCCGATGGTCCCGTCATCCGCTGTGCGACTGGTGCGATCAGACCGCCTGACAACGCGTGTTGCCATGGTGCTGACGTGGACTCAGCAATGTCATGGATGATGTTGACGTGGCGGATATCAAACGGGGCAGTGTGGCACGCAACGCGAAGCTCGCCGGTCTGGCCGGCGGCATGGCGGGACGGGCCGCGCTCGGCTTGGGCAAGCGACTGGCGGGCAAATCCAAGGACGAGGTCACCGCCGAACTGATGGACAAGGCGGCACAGCAGCTCTTCACCGTGCTCGGTGAGCTCAAGGGCGGCGCGATGAAGGTCGGCCAGGCGCTGTCGGTGATGGAGGCCGCCATTCCCGAGCAGTACGGCAAGCCGTATCGGGAGGCCCTCACCAAACTGCAGCGGGAAGCCCCGCCGTTGCCGGCGGCCAAGGTGCACCGCGTGCTCGACGCGCAGCTGGGCACCAAGTGGCGTGACCGGTTCCAGTCGTTCGACGACACCCCGGTGGCCTCGGCCAGCATCGGCCAGGTGCACAAGGCCGTCTGGTCCGACGGCCGCGAGGTCGCCGTCAAAATCCAGTACCCCGGCGCCGACGAGGCACTGCGCGCCGACCTCAAGACCATCCAGCGTCTGGTCGGCGTCTTCAAGCAATTGGCGCCCGGCGCCGATGTTCAGGGCGTCGTCGACGAGTTGATCGACCGCACCGAGATGGAGCTGGACTACCGGCTCGAGGCCGACAACCAGCGGGCGTTCGCCAAGGCCTACCACGGCCACCCGCATTTCAAGGTCCCGGCGATCGTGGCCAGCGCCCCGAAGGTCGTCATCGCCGAGTGGATGGACGGCATCCCGATGTCGGTGATCATCCGGGAGGGCACCGCCCCGCAGCGCGACCTGATGGGGACCCGGCTGTCGGAGCTGACGTTCGACGCGCCCGCGCGCCTGGAGATCATGCACGGCGACACCCACCCCGGGAACTTCATGCTGCTGTCCGACGGCCGGATGGGCGTCATCGACTTCGGCGCGGTGGCGCCGCTGCCCGGTGGATTGCCGACCGCGATCGGCGAGATGATCAGCCTGGCGCGGGACAAGAACTACGACAAGCTACTGCCGGTCATGGAAGACGCCGGGTTCATCCAGAAGGGCGAGCAGGTGCCGATCGACGAAGTCGACGACATGCTGCGCCAGTACGTCGAGCCGATTCAGACCGATGTCTTCCACTACACCCGCCGCTGGATCATGAAGATGGCCGCGGGACAGCTGGACAACGGCGTCGCCCAGATCAAGATGGCCCGGCAGCTGGACCTGCCGCCGAACCTGGTGATCCCGCTGCGCGTGATCGCGTCAACCGTCGCGATCTGCTGTCAGCTGGACGCCCACGTGCCCGTGAAGGCCATTGCCACGGAACTGGTTCCGGGTTTCGCACCGTAGCTCGCGCTGAAAGTGGGCGATATGACCGGTGTTTCGCCGGTTCTCGGTCATATCACCCACTGTCGGCGATGGCTGGCGCTACTAGGCCGCGACGACGTCCTTGCGCGGACGACCGCGCGGACGCTTGCGTGCGATGACGGCACCCCGCTCGAGGATCTCCCCACCCCAAACGCCCCACGGCTCTTCACGTTCCAGCGCCTCGTTGAGGCACTGGAGCCGGATCGGGCAGTCGGCGCACAGCGCCTTGGCCTGTTCCAACTCCGTGGGGCTGTCCGCGAACCACATATCGGGGTCGCCGACATGACATGGCACCGCCAGCCTTTGTCGGCAAGTCTGGCTAGTCATGTCCTCATCACCTACTTCCTGGTCATCTTGCGTGGTGTCTGATGGACCAGTGACCAGGTGGTTTTGAGGTTGTGCCCCAATAACTTTGGCCACGGATCCGGTGGTTTCGGGTCCGTGGCCAGGTGGCTTGCGTGGGCTCTACCTAGGTAGTGCCCCGCTTCACGGGCGCGAA
This sequence comes from Mycolicibacterium aubagnense, assembly GCF_010730955.1. NCBI lineage: Bacteria > Bacillati > Actinomycetota > Actinomycetes > Mycobacteriales > Mycobacteriaceae > Mycobacterium > Mycolicibacterium aubagnense. The sequence continues at coordinate 1,649,699 of NZ_AP022577.1, forward strand.
GGTCTTGGCGGTGCGCTTGTGCTGCGGAACGTCGGCGACATGTCCAGACGTCGCGAGACGTGCCGCCGACATAGCGGCGGCGACAGCAGCGGCGGGAACAGCCGAAGCAGCGGAAATGTCAACGTTGTGATGCCAACCGGCGCCGACGCGCGATACCGCCTCAAAGGCGGCAGCGAGCAGCGGCGCACGGGAGCCGGCGACAGCGAGGACAGCGCCTCGGGACGCGTCAAAATTGATCATTCGGGGCCACCTCCTCAGCGGTCGATTGCGGATTCACACTTCATGAACTCGCGGGATTTCGTTGCGGCTTCGAGGCTAGACGGTACCACCAAAATCAGGCAAACGATTTTTTGACCAGCGGTTTTGGCACAATTTGCGCGATGTTTGGCGCAATTTGAGCGCGCTATTTGGACCCGTTCACCAGCGCCAGGACATCGGGACCGTACTGCTCCAGCTTGCGCGCGCCGATGCCGGGAATGGCCACGAGCGCGGCATTGTCGGCCGGCAGGGCCTCGGCGATCGCGATCAAGGTGTTGTCGGTGAACACCACATAAGCCGGCACCTTCATCTCCTGCGAGGTACGCAGGCGCCACTCCTTGAGCCGGCCGAGCAGCTCCTCGTCCAGGTTCGACGGGCAGGATTCACAGCGCCGCAACAGAATGGCCGTCGACGTCGTCAACGCCGAATTGCAGACCCGGCAACGCGGCGCGGGACCCCGTTTACGTTGCGGCTGTTGGGGTTCCCGCCGGCTCTGCGGTGTCAGCCCGTTCAGGAACCGCGAGGGCTTGCGGCTCTGCCGTCCGCCCGCAGCCCGGGCCAGCGCCCACGAGATGGTCAAATGCACTCGCGCCCTGGTGATTCCGACGTAGAAGAGGCGCCGCTCCTCCTCGACGGGCTCGCTGTCCGCGCCATGCGACAACGCATGCGAAATGGGCAGGGTGCCGTCGACCAACCCGACCAGGAACACCGCGTCCCACTCGAGTCCCTTGGCCGCGTGCAGCGACGCCAGCGTCACGCCCTGCACCACCGGTGGGTGCCGGGAATCGGCGCGCTGGCGCAGCTCGACGAGCAGCCCCTGCAGGTCCAGGTTGGCGCGAACCGCGACTTCCTGCTCGACCAATTCGACCAAGGCCAACAACGCATCCCAGCGTTCCCGGGCCTTGGTACCCGACGGCGGCTCCGCCGTCAGGCCCAGTGGTTCCAGCAGATCGCGCACCAGCTGCGGCAACTCGACACCGGCGACCTCGCCCTGATGCCCCGCGGCGCGCTGCAGCGCAAACAGCGCCTGCCGAATCTCCTGCCGGCTGAAGAAGCCCTCACCACCGCGCACCTGGAACGCCACGCCCGCCGCGGTGAGCGCTTCCTCGTACACCTCGGACTGCGCGTTGATGCGGTACAGCACCGCGATTTCCGAAGGGGCGGTACCCGATTGGATGAGCTTCTTGATCGCCGCGGCGACGGCGTTGGCCTCGGCGACCTCGTCGGGGTGCTCCCGGAACACCGGCTTCGGCCCGGGATCGCGCTGACCGACGAGCTGCAGCCGACTGGCCGCCATCCGGCCGGAGGCCGCCGAGATCACCTGATTCGCCAGCGAGACCACCTGCGGCGTGCTGCGGTAGTCGCGCTCCAGCCGGATCACCGCGGCATCCGGGAACCGTCGGGAGAAGTCGAGGAGGTACTGCGGGGTGGCGCCGGTGAACGAGTAGATGGTCTGGTTGGCGTCACCAACCACCGTCAGGTCGTCGCGCTCCCCCACCCAGGCGTTGAGCACCCGCTGCTGCAGCGGGGTCACGTCCTGGTACTCGTCTACGACGAAGCAGCGGTAGCGGTCGCGGAACTCACCGGCGACGGCGGTGTCATTCTCGATGGCGGCGGCGGTGTGCAGCAACAGATCGTCGAAATCCAGCAACGCCGAGCCGTCGCGGCGGGCCTTGAGGCCCTCGTACCCGGCGTACACCGCGGCGACCTTGGCGGCGTCGAACGGGATGTCGCGCTCGATCCTGGCGACCTGCTCCGGGTACTGCTCGGGGCTGATCAGCGACGACTTGGCCCATTCGATCTCACCGGCCAGGTCGCGCACGTCGTCGGTACTGGCCTGGATGCCCGCCCGGTTCGCCGCCTGCGCAACCACCGCGAACTTGCTGTCGAGCAGCTCCCAGCCGGTGTCGCCGACCACGCGCGGCCAGAAGTACCGCAGTTGCCGCATCGCCGCGGCGTGGAACGTCATGGCCTGCACGGCCCCGGTGCCGGCGGCACCGTCGATCTCCTGCTCCAGGCTGCGGAGGCGGCCGCGCATCTCCCCCGCCGCGCGCTGGGTGAACGTCACGGCCAGCACCTGACTCGGCGCGACGTGGCCGGCGGCCACCAGGTATGCGATGCGGCGGGTGATGGTCCGCGTCTTACCGGTACCCGCGCCGGCGAGCACACAGACCGGCCCGCGGGGCGCGACGACCGCCTCGCGCTGTTCGTCGTCGAGGTCCTCGAGGAGCGTGGACGGCGGGGCCTCGGCTGGCATGGTCCCCATCATGGCAGCTGGGGCTGACACGCTCAGCACGGCCGACCCTGTGACGCAGTCGGCACCGCTCGGCGGCATGACGCGGCGATCGGATACGTTGAGTCGCGTTATGAGTGCACTGATCATGTACAGCACGACCTGGTGCGGCTACTGCAAGCGGCTCAAGACCGCGCTGAAGGCCGAAGGCATCTCCTACACCGAGATCGACATCGAGCAGGATCCGGCCGCCGCCGAATTCGTCGGTTCGGTCAACAACGGCAACCACGTCGTCCCGACGGTCAAATTCGCCGACGGCTCGACGCTGACCAACCCCAGCATCAAGGACGTCAAAGCCAAGCTGAACTAGCGATTTGTGCACGATTTTCCGCGCCAGCCGCGGATCTTCGTGCACAAATCACAGGGCCGCCCAGGACTCGATGATCTCCCGGGCGATCGAGATCGAGCCGGGCAGCAGCAGCCGGGAGTCCGACGCGCTGTTCCAGTCGCCGTGCTCGAGTGCCTCGCGCACCTCGGCCCGGGTGAACCAGTCGGCCTCGGCGATCTCGCCGTCGTTGAACGAGAAGGGCTGCTCCGGGTCGCCGATGGCGTGGAAGCCGACCATCAGCGAGCGCGGGAACGGCCAGGGCTGACTACCCAGGTACTTGACGTCGGTGACGGTCAGGCCGATCTCCTCGGAGATCTCGCGGACCACACACGACTCGAATGACTCGCCGGCCTCTACGAACCCGGCCAGCAGCGAGAACAGCCGCTCGGGCCAGTTGGTCTGGCGGGCCAGCACGGCGCGGTCGTGCCCATCGTGCACCAGGCAGATGATCGCCGGGTCGATGCGCGGGAATTCCTCGTGGCCGCCGATGCTGTTGGCCCGCGCCCAGCCACCCTTGATCGACTTGGTGGGTGCGCCGTCGATGGCGCTGAAGCGGGCGCTGTCATGCCAATTCAGCAGCGCTGTCGCGGTCGAGACGAGCTGGGCGCTGATGTCGTCGAAGATGGGCCCGGCCCGGCGCAGGTCGAGTACCTCGACGGGATTGTCCGACGGGTCCACTGGGTCTTCTAATGCGGCGCGGACACCCCACACGTGACGGCCGTCGGGCATCCGGCCGAGGAACACGGCGTGCTCGTCGGGTTTGTCCCCGAGTTCCGCCGCGCGCCCGAGCACCACCCGGCCACCGGAGATCAGCACCTGATTGCGCCGGTCGACGCGCAGCAGGAGGGCGTCCTGCCATCCCGCGATCGCGGCATCGACGTCGGTCCGCAGCATGTCGGCCCGGTCGGCGCCGACGCGGGACAGCAGCGGGACATTGCGGAGGGTGAAATCGCTCATCGCTGTGGTTACCGTTCGACTTCGGCGTTGCGGATGTAGAGCAGGCGGTCGCCGGCGGCGAGAGCGTCCACCTCGGGGGCATCGACGCGGAGCAGCCGTCCGTCCCGCACCACGCCCAGCACGATATCCGACAGGTGTCGGGGCGAGCCGCCGAGTTCCTTGACTTCGACCTCGCGTTCGGAGATCGCGAAGCCGGCGTCCGGGGTGAGCAGGTCCTCCACCATCTCCACGACGCTCGGGGTCTGGGTCGCGATACCCAGCAGCCGCCCGGCGGTCTCCGAGGACACGACCGTCGAGTCGGCACCGGACTGCCGTAGCAGATGCTGGTTTTCCGCCTCGCGGGCAGAGGCGACGATCTTGGCCTTGGGTGCCACCTCGCGGGCGGTCAGCGTGACCAGCACAGCGGTGGCGTCCTTGTCGGTCGCGACCACGATGGACTTCGCGTGCTGGGCCCCGGCCAGGCGCAGCACCTCGGACTTGGTGGCGTCACCGACCACGGTGACCAGTCCGGCGGCGCGGGCCCGGTCAAGTGCGGCCGGATTCTCGTCGACGACGACGATGTCTCCGGGTGCGACCTCGTCACCGACCATGGCCTGAACCGCGGTGCGGCCCTTGGTTCCATATCCGACGACGATGGTGTGGTTGCGCACGGTGCTCCTCCATCGCTGAATCTTCAGGGCTTGGCGAGACTGCGTGGTCAGCGTCTCGACGGTCGTACCGATGAGCACGATCAGGAACGCGATCCGCATCGGGGTGATCACCAGGACGTTCACCAGTCGCGCCCCCGGGGTGAACGGCGTGATGTCGCCGTAGCCGGTCGTCGACAGCGACACCGTCGCGTAGTAGATGCAGTCCAGGAGCGACATTTCGTTGTCCTGGACGTCGCGGTAGCCGTCGCGATCGAGATACACGACGAGCACCGCCGCGGCGAGCACCAGCAGGGCATAGATGACGCGGCGCGCGATCCGGCGGGCCGGGCTGACGAACTTCTCCGGGATGCGCAGTACGTCAACCAGATCCGCGTTCTGCCGACTGGTGAGGTTCTGCTCCATCGCGGCCATGCGCCGCGACAACCTAACGCGAGCCACGAAGAGCCAATATCTGGCAGAGGCTCACCACGGGACGGCTCAGCACAGCACTATGTAACCATGACCGCCCCCAGTAGAACTGCCAACACCGCTCCCAGCCAGGCCCCCGCATACCGAATGGGCGCGCTGCTCGTCGGGATGGGCGCACTGCATTTCGTCGCGCCCAAGCCGTTCGACGGCATCGTCCCCGAAGAACTGCCCGGCACCGCGCGGTTCTACACCTACGCGTCGGGTGTCGCCGAAGTCGCGACCGGCGCCGCACTGCTCGTGCCGCGCACCAGAAGGCTGGGCGCGCTGGCCGCCGTCGCGCTGTTCGTCAGCGTCTTCCCGGCGAACGTCAACATGGTCCGGCTCTGGTGGCCCAAGGGCTGGGCGGCGCGCATCGCCGCGCTGGCCCGGCTGCCGCTGCAGGTGCCGATGGTGACCCAAGCGCTCAAGGTCTACCGCAATTCACCCGACGCGCATTAGCGCCGCCAGCTCGTCCGCGGCGGGCAGGTCGGTGGGTGCCACCGTCTGCCCGGCGCGCACGTAGTGGAAGACCGCCCGCACCGAGTCGACGGGCACGCCCTGGATCGACGACCAGGCCAGCCGGTACACCGCCAGCTGAATCGCCTTGGTGCGCAAGGTTTCCGGAGTGGTCGGCGGATCACCGGTCTTCCAGTCCAGCACGGTGTAGCCACCGTCGGCGTCGGCGAACACCGCGTCGATGCGGCCGCGGATCACGCGATCGCCGAGCACCATGTCGAACGGCACCTCGATGTCGATCGGGGTACGGGCCGCCCACGCCGACAGGGCGAACGCGGCCTGCAGGTCTGCCAGTTCTTCGGCGACGGACTGCCCCAGCTCGGCGTCGACCGCACCGGGCAGGTCGTCGAGGTCGAACAGCCGCTCTGCCGAGAAGTACCGCTGCACCCAGTCATGAAACGCGGTGCCCAACAGCGCCTGCGGGTCCGGTCGGGACGGCAGCCGCCGCTGCAGCCGTTGCAGTGCGCCGGACCGGTCGCTGCCCAGGTCGACCAACGCGCTGACCGACAGTTGCGGCGGCAGCTCGAGTGGACCGCGCTCCTGGCTCCGCGCGCGTTCGGCCAGCAGGGCATCGACGTCGGCGGACCAACCGTGGGGATCCTCGGCGCTTTCCTCGGTGCCGGCGGCCAGCGCCTGGGCGACCAGGGCCGCACCCCGGTCGACGTCCGCCCGGCGGGAACCGGCCGGGTCGACGGGCCATGAGCATTCGATGACGTTGTCCCGCAACGGGTTGACGGCGCTGTCGGGTGGCGCGGCGGCCCACTGCTCGATCTCGCCGCACGGGTCGCCTTCCGCCGCCGCGCGTTCGATGATGTCGCGCATCTCGACCAGGAAGTCGGAGGGCCCAGCTGGTTTCGCGGCCGTCGTCCCCCAGTGGTACCCGGACAACAGCAGGGTGTCCTCGGCACGGGTGAGGGCCACGTAGAGCAGGCGCCGCTCCTCATCGGTCCGCCGCTGATCGAGCAAGGCCTTGTGCGCGGCGATCTTGTCCGCCAACACCTTCCGGTCGTTGACGTCGGACGTGTCGAGCACCGGCACCCCGTGTTCGGACAGCTCGGCACGGTCGCCGCGCAGCAGCGGCGGTAGGTCGCCCGCGTCGGTCAACCAGGTGCGCTGCGACGCAGTGGACGGGAACACCCGGGCCACCAGATGCGGCACCGCGACGATCTGCCACTCCAGCCCCTTGGCCGCGTGCACCGTCAGGATCTGCACCCGGTCCGAGGCCACCGTCACCTGTGCCGGTGCCAGCCCGTTCTCCACCTCCGCGGCGGCGGTCAGATACGCCAGCAGTCCGACGATGGGCGCCGACGCGTCGGCGTCGCCGGCCGGCCTGGCCGCGTACCCGGCGACCACATCGGCGAATGCATCGAGGTGCTCGGTCCCCCGCCAACCCTCGGAAACGCCACTGGCAGCGCGAGTTTCGGCGTCGATGCCCAGAACCCGTCGCACTTCGGCGACCAGGTCCGGCAGCGGCTGATGCAGATGTGCGCGCAGCTGGCTCAGTTCGGCGGCCAGGGCCAGCAGCCGGCGGTGGCCCTCCGGCGAGTAGCGGTCGGCCGGACCGGGGTCGCTGATGGCGTCGGCCAGGCAGGCGTGGTCGGCATCGGGCGCAACCTGGGCTATTGCCTTGTTGATGGCCTGCTCGGCAGCCGACCCGGACGTCCGCGCGGCATCGGGGACATCCAGTTCCGAAGCGCGACGCCACAGCGCGGCCAGGTCGGCGGCGCCGAATCTCCACCGCGCGCTGGTGAGTACCCGCATCGCGGCGACCCCGGCGGTCGGTTCGGCGACCAGGCGCAGCATCGCGACCACGTCGGCCACCTCGGGGATGGCCAAGAGCCCGGCCAGGCCGACGACTTCGACGGGTACACCACGTGCCGTCAGCGCCTCAGCGATGGGCGCGGCATCGGCGTTACGGCGTACGAGGACGGCCGCCGTGGGCGCCGGTTCGCCGGCCGTCACGGCACTGTGGTAGCGGCGGGCCAGGTGGTCAGCCACCCAATCACGTTCGGCGACAACATCATCCAACAACGCACACTGGATGGTCCCCGGCTCGGCGCCCGGCCTCGGTAGCAGTTCGCGCACACTCACGCTGCGGCGCCGGGCCTCGGCGGACACCGCGTTGGCCAGTTTCAGAGCCCGCGGTGGGTTGCGCCAGCTGGTCCGCAGTTCGAGCGTCGGGGCCGGCGAGCCGTCCGAGCGCCGGAAGTCGGTGGTGAACCGGGGCAGGTTGGTGGCCGACGCGCCGCGCCACCCGTAGATGGACTGGATCGGGTCCCCCACCGCCGTCAACGCCAGGCCGTCGTCGACCCCGCCGCCGAACAGCGACGACAGCGCGACCCGCTGGGCGTGCCCGGTGTCCTGGTACTCGTCGAGCAGGACCACGCGATACCGTGCCCGCAGCTGCGCGCCGACCTGTGGGTGACGCTCCACCAAGCGGGCCGCGGCGGACATCTGGCTGCCGAAGTCCATCACCTGCGCGTCCCGCATCCGCTGGTGCACGGCGTCGATGAGTGGCACCAGCTCGGCGCGCTCGGTCTGGGTCGCCAGCAGATTCAGCAGCCACTGCGTGGGGCCACCGCGCTGGCCCGGTCCCGCCGGGAGCGTGTGGATGAGCCGTTCCAGCTCGTGGTGGGTGTCCCGGACAGCATCGGTGTCGACGAGGTGCTCGGACAGCTGGCCGGCCAGGCGCAGGACCATCTGGGTGATGGCGGCCGGGGACTTGTCGGTCTGCAACCGCCCCGGGTAATCGGACACCACCCGAAAAGCCAACTGCCACATTTCGGTTTCGGTGACGAGCCGGGTGGCCGGTTCGATGGGCAGCAGCAGCCCGTACTCGCGGAGCAGGGTGCCGGCGAAGGCGTGATACGTGCTGACGGTCGCGTGCTCGTCGGCCAGCGAAACGCCGGGCAACAGGCCCGAACCGGCAAGCCGCGCCAGCCGGGTACGCACGCGGCGCAGCAGCTGTCCGGCAGCTTTCCGCGTGAAGGTCAGCCCCAGCACCTGCGACGGGGTGGCGTAGCCGTTGGCCACCAGCCAGACCACCCGCGCGGCCATGGTCTCGGTTTTGCCGGCGCCGGCACCGGCGATCACCACCAGCGGTCCCGGTGGGGCGGCGATGACCGCGGCCTGCTCGTCGGTGGGGGTGAACAGCCCGAGCGCCTCGGCAAGGTCGGCGGGGCTGTATGTCACGGGCATGCCCCCTTCGTACCTTGCGCCGGGCACATGGCCCGCACCGGGCAGGTCGCGCACCCGGCGCCGGCGCGCGCGACGAAGTGCGGCCCGGCCGTCGCTGCCGCGGCATCGGTGACCCGCTGCCGCCACTGTGTCTGAGCCGACTCCCCCATCGGATCCTGCTCACGTTCGGTGGCGCCGGTCTTGGCCGGCTTGGCCGGATACACCAACCGGCCACCTCCCGGCTGATCACCATGCGACACAACACCTTCCGCGATGGCCAGCTGGTAGAGCGCCAGCTGCGCGTGCTGCTGGGCATCGGCCTTGGTGGCCGGGCTCTTGCCGGTCTTGACGTCCACCACGACGAGACGGCCGGCACGGTCGCGTTCGAGCCGGTCGATACGTCCCTTGACCTGAACCTGCGGCCCATCGGATGCGTCGGCGACCACGCCCGTGACCTCGAGTTCGGTGCCGACCTCGGTGAGCTCACCGCGGCTCTCCTGCCGCCAGGTGGTGAACGTGGCGAGCATGGCGCGGTAGCGCTCCAGCTCGTTCTCGGCATACCAGCCGGATTCGAAAGGCAGCTGCTGCCAGACCTTTTCGAGCTCGCTGCGCAGCTGCGCCTCGGTCCGGCCGGAGTCGGCGACCAGCGCGTGCACCAGCGAGCCCAGCGCCGAGCGCAGGTCGCGGCCGTCGCTGCCGCCATGGCGCTCCAGCATCCAGCGCAGCGGGCAGTCGGTCAGGGTCTGCACCGTTGACGGGGACACCGTGACGACGTGTCCGTCGCCGGACCACAGCGGCTCGGCGGTGGACAGCTCGGTGCTGCCATACCATTGCGCCGGGTGTGCACCGGGTACCCCGGCCTCGGCAAGCCGGGCTAATTGCGCTGCCGCACACAGCCGGTCAGTCTCTTCGACCGCGCCGTCGGGGGCGCACACCACCGACCGCAACCGGCCGACCAAAGCCGACGGGGACAACACCGCGGGGGCGTGGACCGGCAGGGCGTCGGCGTCGGGATCGGTACCGCCGGCCAGTGCCGCCAACTCCTCGAAGAAGGTCGACGGCAGCAGCGCCTCGTCACCGTTGTCGCTGTCGACGGCCGTCACCAGCACCCGGCTGCGGGCCCGGCCCAGCGCGGCGACCAGCAGCCGCCGTTCCTCGGCCAGCAGCGGAGCGGTGGCCGACATGCCCCGAACGTCACCCACACCGTCGACGACGTCGAGCAGCTGCTGGGTCCCGAGCACGCCTCCGCGAGGAACAGTGTTGGGCCACAACCCTTCCTGCAGACCCGCGATGACCACGAAGTCCCATTCCCGCCCCAGCGCGGCATGGGCACTCAGGACGGCCACCTCGTCGGCCTCGGCGCGCTCCGGTGTCGAACCCGCCCAGGACAACGCGCGGACGTGGTCGATCAGGCCGGTGAGCGATGCCGCCGCGGTGCGCGCCACATACTGATCTGCAGTGTCGAACAGCGCGGTGACGGCGTCCAGGTCGGCGCCCGCAGCAACCCCGGCCACACCCGGGCGCCCGGCCGCGGCCTGCCACCGTCGCGACAACCCGCTGGCGTGCCAGGCCTGCCACAGCACGAACCGCGGGTCCTGGCCGGTGGCCGCCGACCGGCGCGCCGCGTCGAGGACCGCGCGGACCCGTCGTACCGGCCGGGCCAGCTGATCGGGCAGCAGATGCTTGCAGTCCGCGCCCACCGCTTCGACGAGCAGCTCACCGAACTCACGGCCGCTGCCGTCGGCGCGGCGCAGGGCGCGCCGCAACTGGCGCAACGACACCGGGTCGACCCGGCCGACGGGACCCGTCAGCAAGGCCAGTGCCCGATCGCCGGTGAGCTCATCGGCGACGCAGTCCAGCACCGTGAGCAGTGCGCCCACCGCCGGATGCTGGGCCGGCGGCGCGGTGTCGGCTTGCTGCTGCACCGGAACCCCGGCCGCGGTCAAGGCCCGGGCCAGCGCTGTCCCGGCCCGCGGCACCGACCGCACGATGACGGCCATCTGCGACCACGGCACGCCGTCGACCAGGTGCGCGCGCCGCAGCGCATCGGCGATCAGCGCCGATTCGGCGTGCGGCGAACCCGCGACGCGCACCGTCAGCGTGCCGGCCTCCCCTGCCGCCGCCGACGACGTCAGGGCTCGGGAGGCGTCCACACCGGGCAGCCGCCGGGCCACGGCCGCGACCGCGCCGGCCACCGCGGGGGCGCAGCGGTGGGACTCCGTCAGCACCACCTGCGGCTGATCCTCGGGGCCGTACAGCAGCGACGGCTCGGCGCCGCGGTAGCCGAACACCGTCTGGCTCGGGTCACCGGCGATCACCGTCAGCTGGGCGCCGGCCGCCAGCACCCGCACCAGCAGCGCGGCCTGCGGATCGAGGTGCTGGGCGTCGTCGACGAGCAGCAGCTTGATCCGAGAGCGTTCGGCGTCCAGCAGCGCGGGATCGACGGCGAAGGCTTCGAGCGCGGCGCCCACCAGCTCGGCCGCGCCCAGCGCCGGCACGGTCGCCTGCGGAGCGGCCATGCCGACGGCACTGCGCAGCAGCATCACCTGCTCGTAGACCTGCGCGAACCGGGCCGCGGCCACCCACTCCGGGCGCCCCGCCTTACGACCGATGCGGCGCAGGTCCGCGGGGTCGACGCCGCGTTCGGTGCAGCGCGCCAACAGGTCGCGCAATTCGGTCGCGAACCCGGCGGTGGCCAGCGCCGGACGCAGGTGCAGCGGCCAGTCCACACTGGCCTCGTCGCCGTCCTCCAGGTCACCGGCGAGGAGCTCGCGGATGATGCCGTCCTGCTCGGCGCTGGTGATCAGCCGCGGCGGCGGGTCACCAGCACGTTGCGCGGCCTGGCGCAGCACGGCGAACGCGTAGGAGTGCAACGTACGGACCAGCGGTTCCCGGGTGACCTGGCCGGACTCGCCGAGCAGCGCCGAGGTGATGGCGCCGCGCGCCCGAGTGCCCAACCGTGCCGAACCCGTGAGCAACAGTACGGACTCCGGATCGGTCCCCGTTGCGATATGCGTTGCCGCAGTGCGGATCAGCAGCTCCGTCTTCCCCGTTCCGGGGCCGCCCAGCACCCGCACCACACCGCGCTGGCCGGGCTCGGTCAGGGCATTAACCGAGCCGGGCGCGGTGAGTGCGGAGTGCGGGGCGGCCATGGCAGGAATGCAACCACGGGGGTACGACAAGTTCGGCCCACTGGGCGAGCGCAGCGACGGGACGGCCGAAGTCTGGCAGCATCATTGCGGTGAGCTTGCAGGTGTATCGCTACGGACCGGCGCGGCCGGCACAGATTCTGGCCCTGCACGGCCTGACCGGCCACGGAAAGCGGTGGCAGACGTTGGCGGATGGGTACCTGCCCGAATACGCCGTGCTGGCACCGGATCTCCTCGGGCACGGCCATTCCTCCTGGGCGGCGCCATGGAACATCGATGAGAACGTCGCCGCCCTGGCCGCCCTGCTCGAGGACCAGGCCGGCGGTCCGGTGGTCGTGGTGGCGCATTCGTTCGGCGGCGCGATAGCGCTCAATCTCGCTGCCGCCCATCCGCATTTGGTGTCGGGCCTGGTGCTGCTGGACCCGGCGACCGGGTTGGACGGCAGCTGGATGAGCGAGATCGCCGATGCCATGCTCGGCTCCCCGGACTACCCCGACCGGCGGGAGGCCCACGCCGAGAAGGTGAACGGGTCGTGGGGGGAGGTCTCGGCGAAGTACCCGGAAGAACTCGAACGCGACCTGGACGAGCACCTGGTCACCCTCCCCGGCGGACGCTTCGGCTGGCGGATCAGCCTGCCCGCCATGATGTCGTACTGGAGTGAGCTCGCCCGCCCAATTGTGTTGCCGCAGCCGGGCACGCCGACGACGCTGGTGCTGGCGAAACGCACCCACCCGGCCTATGTGACCGGTGAACTGGTGTCCGCGTTGCAGGCCCGACTCGGCGCCGATTTCGTGCTCACCGAATTCGACTGCGACCACATGGTGCCGCATGCCATGCCCGCCGAAACCGCCGACGTGATCCGGCGCCACCTGGTCTGATCATGGCCGCGGTCACGGACGAACAGGTGGAGAAGGTGCGGGGCCTCGTCGCCTCGATACCGCCCGGCCGGGTGTCGACCTACGGCGATATCGCCGACGCCGCAGGGCTTTCCAGCCCGCGGATCGTCGGCTGGATCATGCGGACGGACTCCTCGGACCTGCCCTGGCACCGCGTGATCAGCGCCTCGGGCCGGCCGGCACCGCACCTGGCCACGCGGCAGCTCGAGAGGTTGCGCGCCGAAGGCGTGCTGGCGGTCGACGGGCGGGTTCGGCTGCGGGAGTATCGGCACGAGCTCACCCGACGGTGATAGCGTCCAGCCGTGCCTTGATGAACTCCGAGGAGACCACGGGCGCCAGCCCGGACACCGCTCCGATGGGCGGCCGCAACGGGGTGATCAGCGCATCGTGGTTGGCTTCGTAGAAGTAGATCAGCGACACCAGGTCTTCTTCCGGTGCGTGTGGTTGCGGCGGCAGCACGCGATGCCGACCGGACGGCCAGCGTCGTCCGCTCCAATACTCCAGCAGGTCGCCGATATTCACGGTCAGCGCGCCGGGTTCCCAGGGGGCGTCCTCCCAGCCCTCGGCGTCGGAATACACCTGCAGCCCGCCGGCGCCCGGCTCCCGGTCGAGGACGGTGACGGTGCCGAAATCGGTGTGCGGGCCGATGCGGAACTGCCCGGGCTCGGGTTCACCCACCACGCTCACTGGCGGGTAGTGGTTGATGTTCATCGTCCAGGTCGGCCGATCCGCCAGCGCGGCAAAAGGATTCGCTGACAACCCCAGCGCGTGTGCAAACAGGGCCAGCAGATCGTCGGACAGCCGGCGCATCTGGGCGGTGTAGTCATCCACCAACGTCTGCAATGTGGGCACCTCGGCGGGCCATACGTTGGGGGCGAACCAGATTCGATCCACCTCCGAATCCCCGGTCGATGTTTCCGCGCCCAGACTGAAGCTCTCTTTGAGGTCGGGAGGCGTCTCGGTGCCTTCGGCGTAACCGTTGGCCTCGGCGCCCGGGCCGATCCAGCCGTGCCCGCCGACCGGCACAGAGTACCGTCGCTTCACCTCGTCGGGCAACGCGAAGAATTCCCGGCTGGCCGCACGGACCGCAGCCGCCAACCCCTGGTCCACCCCGTGGCCGGTGACCACGATGAAACCGGCTCGCCGCAGACCCTCGTCGACTTCGGCGGCCAACGCGTCAGCCTCGGCTCCGCCGGCATACCAGCGGGAAATATCCACTGTCGCAATGGCACTCATTCGCCGATATCCTCCGCCCACAATTCCGGACTGGTTCGGATGAACTCATCCATCATCGCCACGCACCGCGCGTCGTCCAAAAGGGTGACCGCCACACCGTGTTCGGCCAGCCAATCATGACCACCGTAGAACGTGCGGGCCTCCCCGATCACGACCGCGCCGATGCCGAACTGCCGCACCAGCCCGCTGCAATACCAGCACGGCGAAAGCGTCGTCACCATGATGGTCGAGCGGTAGCCGCGCTGACGTCCGGCCGCGCGGAACGCGTCCGTCTCGGCGTGCATCGAGGGATCATCGTTCTGCACCCGACGGTTGTGGCCGGCGCCAAGGAGTTCACCACCGGCACGAAACAACGCCGCACCGATCGGAATACCACCTTCGGCCAACCCTTTTCGCGCTTCAGCTACCGCAACGTCGAGCATCTGCTCAGGGGTCATACGGACGCGCATTCCGCGGAGATTTTCGATCGGCACAGCACCAGGTACGCGGCACCCGAGATGACAAAGCCGACGAAGAAGGTGATATCGCCGAGTTCCGGCACCGCCCGAGCGATATAGCCGACGAACTTCTCCTGGTTGGAGAACAACAGCACCGACAGGCCCAGGCCCAGCGCGAAGGACAACAGCCCCGGCCAGTTCGAGTACGAGCGGTCGTAGAGATAACCGGCGATCTGTTGTCCGCGACGCAGATACTGATCGGCGAAGACCACACCCAGCCAGGGGCCGATCCAATAGGCGATCACCAGCAGGAACGCCTCATAGCTGTGCGCGGCATCGGGCAACGCCCACCACGCGATCAGGAAACCGGCCACGCCGAAGAAGACCGTCACCAGCGCCCGCGCGATGTGTGGCGGCAACGTGATCCCGATGGTCACGAAAGCCATTGCCCCAGAATAGATATTGAGCGCATTGGCGGCGATCGCACCGATCGCGATGGCCAACAGGGTCGCCTTGGCCAGCCACGGCGCGAGCTCGGCGGTGAACGACCCCGTCGGATTGCCCAGGCTCGCCGCGCCGACCGTCGTCGATGCCGCCCCGACGATCTCCAGGACCACACATGAGACGAACAACCCGGTGGAGGCGAAGAACCCCGTCGCGAAGGTGGACACCGCCGACGGCAGATAGCGGGTGTAGTCCGCGGCGTACGGGGTCCAGCCGGCCGCGTAACCGAACGCGGTACCGACGGTGAGCAGGAAGCCACCGAGTCCGCCAACCCCGCCGGACGGCGCCGGCGCACCCAGCTCCGCATGCGCGAAAATTCCCACCGATGCCGCGCCGAAGACGATGGCCAGCGCCGGGAACGACCACCGCTCGAACGCCTGCACCAGGTTGTGGCCGAAGAACGCGAACACGGTCTGCAACACCACGATGATGATCAGGCCGATCAGTGGCCCGAAGCCGAACAGGGTGGACAACGCAAACGCACCGCTGACACTGTTGGTGGCGAACCAGCCGACGCCCGCGGTGATCGACATCAACGTCGCAGGCACAGCGTTACCCTTGAACCCGAACGCCATTCGTCCCAGCACCATCTGCGGCACGCCGTGCAGCGGTCCGCGCGCGGACAGGAAATAATGCGCGATGGCACCCAGCCCGGTACCGACGACGATCCCGGCAACCGCCTGCCAGAAGCTCATGCCGAATGCGAGGACGGCCAGCATGCCGACGAACACCGTCGCGAATTCCATGTTGGGTGACGTCCACGTCCAGAACAGCTGACTCGGCTTGCCGTGCCGGTCCGCCTCGGCGATGAACTCGTTGCCGCCGGGTTCGACCGCAGCGATCCTGTCCTTGTAGGTTCCGTCGGTGGTGGGTTCAACAGCCGTCATGCGAGGTAACTTTCTCACCGAACGGGGCACGCTGCCATTCGAATGCCGGCGCGCCGGCTACAGCACCAGGCGGACCAACGCTGCCGTGCGGGCCAGACCTGGGAAGGCCGCGGCCGTCGAACGGGGGTGCAGCGCGTGCACCGCAAGCCGGAAGATCAACGCGCGCAACAACATCTGCGGCCACTCCGGCAGCGACGCCCAGCGTTCGATGAGACCGTCGTCAGCCTCGCCCCACGACAGCGCGTCGACGACGACCACACCCGCGGCCCACGACGCCGGCCGCCAGTACGGCGTGATATCGGTGATGCCGGGCGCGGCGGTGCCGGCGAACAGCACGGTGCCGTAGAGGTCGCCGTGCACCAGCTGGCTCGGGTTCCGGGTCGGCTTGCGCAGGGACGCAAGCTGATTGATCAGTTCGACCGAGCGGCGTCCGTCGGTGGTGCCGGGCACCGCCCGGGCACCCGGCGGCAGCGACTGCAGCGGCCGGTCTTCCCAGGCCGCGCGGTCGGCGGCGATGAAGACGTCGACGTCGCTCCACGGCACCGCAGGCGGTTGCGTCAGGAAGCGCGGTCGCTCCAACTTGGCGGTTGCCTCGTGCAACCGCACCGCGGCCGAGACGATTTCGTCGTGGCGCGGTTCAGGGGTACCGGTGACGAACGTGTCGGCCCGCCAGCCGCCGACGACGTAGCGGCCATCGGTCGCGCGCACCGGACGGGCCAGCCGGACGCCATCGACGAACAGCGTTTCGCGGACTTTGGCCGACCAGGAGGCGCGCGCGTTGTCGGCGACCATGGACAGCACCACCTCACCGCAGCGCCAGCCACCCTCCCAGCTTGAGCCGAGCGGTACCGCCCGCAGACCGGTCAGGCCGAACGCCGTCAGCACATGTTCAGGAGGACGGTCGACGGTCACCCGATCAGACTAAGGCGTGCCTGCCCGGACACCGCTTTCCCCCGTCGCTTCACTCGCCCGCGTGTCCATCCCGTCGCTTCGCTCGCCCCGGTGCGTCAGTACATGACCATGTCGGGTTCCAGTTGCCTGGCCCAGGCCACGATTCCGCCCTGCAAATGCAACGCGTCCGCGAATCCGGCCTGTTTCAGGGCGAGCAGAGCCTCGGCCGACCGGATCCCGGTCTTGCAGTACAGCACCGCGATTCGGTCCTGCGGCACGCGCGCCAACCCGGCACCGGAGTCGAGCGTCGACTTGGGGATCAGTTCGGCGCCCTCGATGTGGTTGATGGCCCACTCCGAGGGCTCCCGCACGTCGATCAGCGCGACGGGCTTGCCGGAGTCGAGCAGCTCCCGCAGCTCTATCGGGGTGACGGTGGAGTCTGCGGCCGCCGCAGCCGCGTCGTCGGAGACCACGCCGCAGAACGCGTCGTAATCGACGAGCTCGGTGATCTTCGGCGTCGCCGGATCCTTGCGAATTGCGATGGTGCGGTAGGTCATATCCAGCGCGTCGTAGATCATCAGCCGGCCCAGCAGCGACTCCCCGATGCCGGTGATCAACTTGATGGCCTCGGTGCCCATCACCGAGGCCACGGAGGCGCAGAGGATGCCCAGCACCCCGCCCTCGGCGCACGACGGCACCGTGCCCGGGGCCGGCGGCTCCGGGTAGAGGTCGCGGTAGTTCAGCCCGCGCCCGTCGGGGGCGTCGTCCCAGAACACCGACACCTGACCGGCGAACCGGTAGATCGAGCCCCAGACGTACGGCTTGTGGGCCAGCACGGCGGCGTCGTTGACGAGGTAGCGGGTGGCGAAGTTGTCGGTGCCGTCGAGGATCAGGTCGTACTGCTCGAACAGCGGCACCGCGTTGTCGGTGTCGAGCCGGAACTCGTGCAGATTGACGGTGACGAGCGGGTTGATCTCCAGGATCGAATCGCGGGCGCTGAGGGCCTTGGACCGACCGACGTCGGACTGGCCGTGGATGATCTGGCGCTGCAGGTTCGATTCGTCGACCACGTCGAACTCGACGATGCCGATGGTGCCGACACCGGCCGCCGCGAGATAGAGCAGCGTCGGGGAACCCAATCCCCCGGCACCGATCACGAGCACGCGGGCGTTCTTCAGCCGCTTCTGCCCGTCGACCCCGAGGTCGGGGATGATCAGGTGACGGCTGTACCGCGCCACCTCGTCGCGGGTGAGTTCGGCCGCCGGCTGCACCAGCGGCGGCAACGCGTTTGCCATGCCTTCAACACTAGTGAGAGACATTTTTTGACACGCTCGGCGGCTGCGAGCGGCCTGAAAATGCACGTCTGACGCGGCGTGTCGGGCGCAGACACGCACTCTCGCGGGGGACTGCGCGATCAGGGGATGGGGTACGGCCAAGAGTTGACGTGGCAGGTCTTGCCGTCGGGCTTGACCGACTCCGGGTCGAACCTTGCGTCGTCGTTGTTGCTGGTCGAGAAGGTCTGCTGCATCATGATCGGCGCCAGGCCGCCGTTGTCGCCGCACGGCTCGTGCATCCGGAACCCGAGGGCGTGCCCGACCTCGTGGTTGATCAGATACTGCCGGTACGAGCCGATGTCGCCCTGGAACGGCACCGCACCGCGCACCCAACGCGCCTCGTTGATGAACACCCGGGACTGGGCCTTGCCGCCGTCGGCCGGGAAATACGCCGGGTTGAAGCACGACGACTCGAGCTGGATGTCGTAGCCGCAGCCCTCTCGCACCGTCATCGGTGAGGTCAGCGAGACCCGGAAATCGGGCTTCTCCGGTGAACTCTCGTCGAGCCGGGTGAAGGCGAACTTGCCGTCGTGCGTCCAGCTCTTCGGGTTGGCGAGGGTTTCGGCGACCATCCGCGCAAACGCCTCGTCGCCGCCGAAACTGGTGGTGTCGACGCCGTCCTCCACCTCGACGGTGTAGGTCACCGCCTTGGTGGTGCCCTGGCCGATCTTCGGCGTGGTGCCCGGCACGATGTGCCACGCCTTGGCGCCGGCCTCGGTGAACGCTCCGCCGTCGGGGAGGACTCCAGTCGGCAGGTTGACGTCGAACTGGGTCAGGCCCTTCGGCGGTGCGCCGACGATCGCGGTGCTCGCCGAATTGGTGGGCTGACCGACCAGAGGCCCGTGTGGATGATCCGGTGTGACCGGCTTGGGGCCCGAGATGCCCTGGTAGACCACAATTCCGGTGACAACAGCCAGCGCGGGCAGCGCATATGCGCGCCACCCGTACGTGGATAAGAAGCGACCAAGCCAGGACTGCTTGCGCCACTGCTGCCGGTCGTCGCGATTGGACCGGAGGCGACCTGAGTCCTCTGCCACCGGATCCCGCTGGGCGCGCAAAGGCTCACGCCACTCGTTGCGCACCACAGGGACGCGACCGGTGCCTCGGCCCGGGTCGTAGGTCACCGAACCAGGATGGCATAGAGCTGCACGAACGCTTGCCATGGCACGCCACCGGCCGTTCAAGTGCGGCAGCCACAATCGCCGAACCGCTGGTAGCAGGCGGATGCCGCGAACTAACGGTAGTAGTGTCGTGGCGATAAACTGCCGGGTCGGTCAACCTGAACAACAAGTTGGGCGACCATGAACGACAGGGGCCAGACCGGTCCCTGAACAGTTGGTCACGGACATATGTGCCGGACAATGTCAGATTGAGGACGTGATGAGCGAGGTTGCCAACACCTCTGACGCCAGAGGGACGCAAGCCGGATCCGACGGTGCGCAGGGCGGCCCGACCACCAATCGGCGGGGCAACCGGCTGCCTCGCGACGAACGGCGCGGCCAGCTGCTGATCGCCGCCAGCGATGTCTTCGTGGACCGCGGCTACCACGCCGCCGGGATGGATGAGATCGCCGAACGCGCAGGCGTCAGCAAACCCGTCCTCTACCAACACTTTTCATCGAAGCTCGAGCTGTACCTGGCGGTGCTGCAGCGGCACGTGGACAACCTGCTGCAGGGTGTGCGCGGGGCGCTCAGCGCGACCACCGACAACCGGCTGCGGCTGCGTGCCGCCGTCGAGGCCTTCTTCGACTTCATCGAGCACGACAGCCAGGGCTACCGGCTGATCTTCGAGAACGACTACGTCACCGAGCCGCAGGTATCGGCGCAGGTGAAGGTCGCCACCGATTCGTGCACCGACGCCGTGTTCGACCTGGTCAGCAGCGATTCCGGGTTGGAGCCCCATCGCGCCCGGATGATCGCCGTCGGCCTCGTCGCCATCAGCGTCGACTGTGCCCGCTACTGGATCAACAACGACCGGCCGATCTCCAAGGACGCGGCCGTCGACGGCACGGTGCAGTTCGCGTGGGGCGGACTGTCACACGTTCCACTCACCCGCTGACGCGGCGCGATCACACAAAAACTGCCCCATTCCGAACGGAACGGGGCAGTTTTTTGACGTGCGGCCGGTGTCAGTCCTTGCCGGTGACGCCGAAGCCGACGCGGCGGACATCCGCCGCACCGATCTCGACATAGGCGATCTTGGCGGTTTGCACGAGGAACCGGCGACCCTTCTCGTCGGTCAACGCGAGCACGCCCGAATCCGCACCGAGCGCGTCGATGACCAGCTTCTCCACTTCTTCGGGAGTCTGCGCGCTGTTGAGGAACAGTTCGCGCGGGCTGTCGGTGACCCCGATCTTGACCTCCACGCTGACCCCTTTCATTCGTTTTCAAGACTTCATTCGAGCTGTTATCGAACTCTCCCCAGGAGGCTAGTGGACGGTGACGGCCGCGGTGCCCGCGGGCACGTTCGCCGTAGGCGAACCACGTGCGGAGGCCGCCGGTGGCGAATACGTGCGGAGACCCCCGCCGAGGTCACGACGTCGTCACAATTGCCGCTCCGGAAACGCGGCGGGCCGGCCCTACTTTTCGAGGTCGCGACGGGTCGTCTCGGCCCGGTCGGCCGAACCGAGTCCCGACCGTTATCCAGAGGCCAGCGAGCCAACCTCATCGGTAACTTCCGCACCACTAGCATCGATGAGGTAACTGATACTCGACCGGGGAAAGTCGCCATGAGCAGGACATATTCGCGATATTCAGCACCGTCGGGGGCGTCCACCGGCAGCTACGGGGACACCCCGAGCGACCAGGGCTACGACCGCGGCTACAGCTACGGCTCCAGCACGGGGTACGGCAGCACCGACTACACCAGTCGCCGCACACACTCGTACGACTCATACGGTTCGTACAGCTCGTACGGCTCGGCCACCGGCCTGGCCGACCGGCCCACCGGCGAGTACCCGAGCACCTACGGCGACACCGACCGGTTCACCGCAGCTGACGCGGACTACGCCGGCGGGGCTCATGCCGACGCGGCGTACGACGACTACGACCACGACTACAACGACGACGAGATCTACGAGTACGACGACGCCATCGATCGGCGGTGGGTGTGGGTGGCGGGTGTCGCCGGCGCCATCCTGCTGGTCGCGGTGATCTGCACCGTGGTGATCCTCGGTGGCGGCGACAGCGGCCCGGTCACCGCGCCGATCACGCCGCCCAGCACCAGCCAGTCGGCAACACCGACCGCTTCCGCTGCGCCGTCGGCGGCTCCGAGCCCGCGCGTGACGGCCGCACCGCCGACCGCGTCGCTGGCACCCGAGACCGTCACGACCGTCACCCCGACCGCGGCAGCCCCGACGCCCGAGGCCGTCCCGCCGGTCGACCCGGCGGCACCTGCAGCACCTGCAGCACCGGTCCCGAACACGGTGACCTACCGCGTCACCGGCAACAAGTCGCTACTGGACCTGGTGACGGTGATCTACACCGACGGGCAGGGCGCCCTGCAGACTGACGTCAACGTGGCACTGCCCTGGGCCAAGACGGTCACGCTGAACCCCGACGTGACGTTGAGCTCCGTGACCGCCACCAGCGTCACCGGTCAGCTGAACTGCTCGATCAGCGACGGGTCGGGGACGGCGCTCGCCGCGCAGAACAACAACACGATGATCACCACCTGCACGAAGTAACCAGCACAGCACCACAGAACCGGGTGCGTGAGCTCAGCCCAGGCCGAGTTCGCGTACCCGGTTCTTGTGTGTCTCCTGCAGGCGCTCGAAGAACTCGGTCATCTGGGTCAGGCCCTCGCCGCTGGACAGCACGAGATCGACGAGTTCGTCGTGCTCGGCCATCACGAACTGCGCCTGGGTGATGGCCTCGCCCAGGAGCCGCCGCGACCACAACGCCAACCGGTGCCGCTGCCGGTCGCTGGCGCTGACCGCGGCCCGCACCTCGGCCACCACGAACTGGGAGTGGCCGGTTTCCGACAGGACCGCACGCACGACGTCAGCGGCCTCGGCAGGCAGTGAACCGGCGATCTCCAGGTAGAAGTCCGCCGCCAGGGCGTCACCGACATAGGTCTTGACCAACGCCTCCAGCCACGTGCTCGGCGTGGTCAACCGGTGGTAATTCTCCAGTGCCGCAGCGTACTTCGTCATCGCCGGCACAACGTCCACCCCGCGGCGCAGCAGTGCCTCACGCAGCACGTCGAAGTGCCCCATCTCGGCCGCCGCCATCCGCGCCAGGTTGATGCGGCCGGCCAGATTCGGCGCCATCCGCGCCTCCTCGGTCAACCGGTAGAACGCGGCGACTTCGCCGTAGGCCAACAAGGCGAACAGCTCGTTGATACCAGGATGATCGCCGGATACCGCCGGCTGCACCGGAGTTGCCGTCTGCTCGGGCAGCGCCTGGGACCTCGAAGGCGACGGGGAAGGCATGGCCCCAACTGTAGACCGCGATTCGTGTCACAGCCGACCGGCGGCGCGACCAGCTACAATGGTCTCGGCTGCAGTCAGATTCTTCGTGAGATGGGCTGCGACCAAGGAAATGTGCGTGCACGTGTTGGCCCTCGCCGGAACACCCGGCTGAATTCGGCAGATTCGCCCCAAGGGCCCAAGTGTTGATCGTCAGACTCGTGCGCGCGTGGACAACAGCGAGCACTGACTCCGATGACACTGGAAGGCATCCACGCCACCTCATGACCGCATTAACCGCACACACAACAGAAGAAAAAACTTTCGCTGACCTGGGCGTTCGGGACGAAATCGTCCAGGCTCTCGCCGAAGACGGCAAGGCCCACCCGTTCGCGATCCAGGAGCTCACCCTCCCGCTCGCGCTCGCCGGCGACGACCTGATCGGCCAAGCCCGCACCGGTATGGGCAAGACCCTGGCCTTCGGCGTGCCGCTGCTGCACCGCGTCGCCTCCGATGCTTCGCTGCCACTGACCGGCACGCCCCGGGCCCTCGTCGTGGTCCCCACCCGCGAACTCTGCATCCAGGTGTACGGCGACCTCACCATGGCCGGCAAACATCTCAAGGCCGGCGAGGCCGGGGAACGCAAACTCCGCGTCGAAGCCATCTACGGCGGCCGTCCCTACGAGCCGCAGATCGAGGCCCTCAAGCAGGGCGTCGATGTCATCGTCGGCACCCCGGGCCGGCTCCTGGACCTGGCGCAGCAGGGCCACCTGCAGCTCGGCGGCCTGTCCGTCCTGGTCCTCGACGAGGCCGACGAGATGCTGGACCTGGGCTTCCTGCCCGACATCGAGCGCATCCTGCGGCTGACCCCGGATTCCCGGCAGGCGATGCTGTTCTCGGCCACCATGCCGGACCCGATCATCACGCTGGCCCGCACCTTCATGAACCAGCCGACGCACATCCGGGCCGAGGCCCCGCACTCGGCGGCCACCCACGACTCCACCAAGCAGTACGTCTACCGCGCCCACGCCCTGGACAAGATCGAGATGGTCAGCCGGATCCTGCAGGCCACCGACCGCGGCGCGACCATGATCTTCACGCGGACCAAGCGCACCGCACAGAAGGTGTCCGACGAGCTCGCCGAACGCGGCTTCAAGGTCGGTGCCGTGCACGGTGACCTGGGCCAGATCGCCCGCGAGAAGGCGCTCAAGTCCTTCCGCAACAGCGACATCGACGTGCTGGTCGCGACCGATGTCGCTGCCCGCGGCATCGACATCGACGACATCACGCACGTCATCAACTACCAGATCCCCGAGGACGAGATGTCCTACGTGCACCGCATCGGCCGCACCGGCCGCGCCGGCAAGACCGGCATCGCCGTCACGCTGGTCGACTGGGACGAGCTGACGCGCTGGTCGATGATCGACAAGGCCCTGAACCTGGACTGCCCGGACCCGGCCGAGACCTACTCCCGCTCGCCGCACCTCTACGAAGAGCTGGGCATCCCGACCGACGTCACCGGCTCGATTGGCGCCTCCCGGGCCAAGCCCGCCAAGAAGTCTGCAGCTGACCCCGAGGTCAAGCGCGAGTCCAGCACCGACAAGGACCGCCCGGCCCGCAGCCGCAGCCGGTCCCGCCGCCGCACCCGCGCCGGCGAGTCCGCCACGGGCCATGTCGAGACGGCCGGCGCAGCCGAGGGCGATACCGCCGATGCCGGTGCGTCGAGCGGCGACAGCTCCGCCGAGTCGACCCACTCCGGTCGCCGCCGCCGGCGCCGTCGTCCGAGCAAGGCCGGATCCGAGGCCGCGGCCGTCGCCGCACCTGCAGCCGAGTAGCCGCAGGTCGTCGGCACCCTATGGTCAAACCGGAACGACGTACCAAAGCTGATCTGATCGCCGCCGCGGCCATCGCGGTGGTGGTCGCCGTCGGTGCAGCGATGATCTGGTGGAACAGCGACGCGCGGGCCACCATGAGCCGCCCCGCCGACCGTCCCATCCCGGCGTTGCACGCCGCGAAGACGGTGCCCACGACGCTGCGCGAACTGTGGACCGCGACCAGCGGCAAGACGACCAAGCCGTCGGTCGTCGGCGGCGTCGTGGTGACGGGCGACGGCGACGAGATGCAGGGCCGCGACCCGGCCAACGGCAACACCTTGTGGAGCTACTCGCGGGGCCGTGAGCTGTGCGGTGTGACGACCGTCTACCAGTTCGCGGTGGCGGTCTATCCGGACGGGCGCGGCTGCGGGCAGGCCAGCGCCGTCGACGCGAGCACCGGACGGCGCGGTCCCGCCCGCAGCAGCCTGGCAGACGCCGAGGTGAAGCTGTCCACGGACGACACGACGATCCTGTCATACGGCGACAGCAGGCTGGAGCAGTGGCGCTCGGACCTGGTGCGGATGATCAGCTACGGCTATCTCGACGCGGTCGTCAAACCTGGCGTCCCCGCCTCTCCCCTGTGCCGATTGACCTCCGCCGCGGCCAGCCCGGCGTCGGTGGCCGTCATGGAAGCCTGCCCGAAACAGAACGACCTGCGGCTGACGCTGCTCAAGGCCGGCAAGGAAGAAGACCAGCCGGACGTCAAGAAAGTGGCGCTGCCCGGTGTCAGCGTGGATTCCGACGCACAGGTGATCGCGGTGTCAGAAACCAAGGCGGCGATCTACCTGCCGACGCCGCAGCCGTGCGTCAACATCATCGACGAAACCGGCAACACCATCGCCAGCACCTTGCTGCCGCATCCCGCGACGCCGGTGACGGCGACCACCCGCGTCGGTGACGTCGTCACCTGGTACACCGGCGATTCGGTGCTGGTCTTCGACGCCAGCGGCCTGCGCTACAAGTACACCGTCAGCGCGCAGGGCGGGCAGGCGCCGATCGGCCCGGCGACCATGCTGGCCGGGCATCTGCTGGTTCCGGTGACCAGCGGCTACGACACGTTCGACGCGCAGAGTGGCGCCGGCCAGACGCACATCGCGCTGGCCCGCAAACCGGTCAACACCGCGGTCATCCCCGCCGTCGCCGGCCCGATGCTGCTGGAGCAGCGCGGCAGCCAATTGGTCGCGCTGGGCCAGTGACCCGCGGGATCACACCTCAGGGGTGAAGACGGGCAGCGCCTTGTTCTTCTTCCAGTGCTTCAGCAGCGCCTCCGCCAGCTCGCGATAAGCGAGGGCGCCCTTGTTCTTCCGGCCCGCGAGGACCGACGAGCCGGAGGCGCTGGCCTCGGCGAACCGCACCGTCCGCGGGATGGGCGGGGCGAGCACCACGAGGCTGTAGCGGTCGGCCACGTCGAGCAGCACGTCCCGGCTGTGGGTGGTGCGGGCGTCGTACAGCGTGGGCAGCGCGCCCAGCAGCCGCAGGTCGGGGTTGGTGATCTGCTGCACGTCGGTGACGGTCCGCAGGAACTGACCGACGCCTCGGTGGGCCAGCGTCTCGCACTGCAGCGGCACGACGACGTCGTTGGCGGCGGTCAGGCCGTTCAGGGTCAGCACACCCAGGGACGGCGGGCAGTCGATGATGATCACATCGAATTGGTCTGCGATCTTGGCCAGCGCGCGCTTGAGCGCGTACTCCCGGCCGGCCCGCATGAGCAGCATCGCCTCGGCGCCGGCCAGGTCGATGTTGGCCGGCAGCAGGGTCATGCCCTCGGCGGTCGAGACCAGCGCGGCGTCGGGTTCCACGTCACCGAGCAGCACCTCGTGCACCGACACCGGCAGTTTGTCCGGATCCTGGCCGAGGGAGAACGTCAGACAGCCCTGCGGATCGAGGTCGACGAGCAGAACCCGCTGGCCTTCCTCGGTCAGCGCTGCACCCAGCGATGCCACTGTTGTCGTTTTTGCGACGCCACCTTTTTGGTTGGCGACCGCAAGTACCCGCGTCACGATGCCCATCCTGACACGCGGCCATGTGGCGCCGCTTACCGTGGGGCAGAATCTCGGTCGTGGATATTGCAGTCGACCCGTCAGTTGAGCTGCTGACACACCGGCTCTTGCTGCTTCGCCACGGGCAGACCGAATGGTCGCGCACCGGCCGGCACACCGGCCGCACCGAGGTGGAGCTGACCGACGAAGGGCGGCAACAGGCCCGTAGCGCCGCCTCGGCGCTGGCCGCACTGAAGCTCGACGACCCGTTGGTGATCAGCAGCCCGCGCAAGCGCGCCGTGGTCACGGCAGAGCTGGCCGGGCTGGACGTCGCCGAGACGACCGAACTGCTGGCCGAGTGGGACTACGGCGCTTACGAGGGCCGCACCACACCACAGATTCGTGAGCAGGTGCCCGACTGGCTGGTGTGGACGCACGGCTGCCCCGGCGGCGAGAGCGTGGCCGGAGTCGGCGAGCGGGCGGACCGCGCCATCGCGCTCGCCCTGGAGCAGCTGCCGTCGCGCGACGTGGTCTTCGTGGGGCACGGCCACTTCTCGCGCGCCGTGATGGCCCGTTGGATGGAGCTCCCGGTGACCGACGGAATCCGGATCTCCATGGTGCCCGCCTCGATCTCGGTGTGCGGTTTCGAGCACGGGGTACGCCAGTTGGTCGCGCTCGGTCTGACCGGTCACCCCAACCCGTGCCTGCCCGGGTGAGCCGCCCCGCACCGGTGTTCGTGCTGGCCGGCCCCGATGGGGTCATGCTGGCCGACGGACCTGTCCAGGCGTTCGGCGATCTGGACGACGCACGACGGACGCTGGCCGCCGGCGACGTGCCGATCCTGTTGGGCGCCTTGCCTTTTGACCTGCATTCTCCCGCCGCATTGATGGCGCCGACGGCAGTGACCTCGGCCGACGTCCTGCCGTTCACCGACCACCGCTTGCCGGCGGTCCGCATCGCGGCCAGTCTGCCGTCACCCGACGAGCACCGGGCCCGCGTGGCGGCGGCGGTGCGGGCCCTGCGCGATCCCGCTACCGGCCTGCACAAGGTGGTACTCGCCCGGGCGCTGCAGCTCGTCGCCGACGAGGCCATCGATCCCTATGCCGTACTGGCCCGCCTCGCCGAAGACCGCAGCGCCACCGCATTTTTCACCGACCTCAGCGCGGCCGGTCCGCGGTACCGCGGCACCGCGCTGCTCGGCGCGAGCCCGGAACTGCTGGTGGCCCGCCGCGGCGACGTGGTGACATGCACGCCGTTCGCCGGCTCTGCGCCGCGCTCCCTCGACCCCGAAACGGACGCCGCCCACGGCGCAGCCCTGGCCGCGTCGGCCAAGAATCGGCATGAGCACCAGCTGGTGGTCGACATCATGCGCGAGGCGCTCGAACCGCTGTGCGCCGAGCTCCACATCGCCGCCGAGCCGCAGGTCAGCGCCACCACGGCCGTCTGGCATCTGAGCACGCCCATCGTCGGGCGGCTGCGCGAACCCTCGACCACCGCACTGGATTTGGCGATCGCGCTGCACCCGACGCCGGCAGTCGGCGGGGTACCCACCGCCGCGGCGGCGCGGCTGATCACCGAGTTGGAGGGCGACCGCGGGTTTTATGCCGGTGCGGTCGGCTGGTGCGACAGCGCCGGCGACGGCCGCTGGGTGGTATCGATCCGGTGTGGGCAGCTGTCCGCGGATCGGCTGTCCGTCGACGCCCGCGCCGGCGGCGGGATCGTCGCCGAATCCGACCCCGACGACGAAGTCACCGAGACCACAACAAAATTCAGGACGATGCTGACCGCACTGGGAATAGCGCAATGATGGGACAGGACAAATGACAACGACCATCCGACCGGCCCAGCCCGGCGACGAAGTCGAGATCACCGCGATGATCCACGAGCTGGCCGCCTTCGAGAAGGCCGCCGACGAGTGCACCGTGACCGAAGCGCAGATTCGGACCGCGTTGTTCGGCGGTGGCGAGTCCGGTCAGGCCGCCGTCTCGGGTCACTTCGTCGAGGTCGACGGCCGGCCGGCCGCCTTCGCCCTGTGGTTCCGGAACTTCTCCACGTGGGACGGCGTCTCCGGCATCTACCTCGAGGACCTGTTCGTGCGCCCCGACTTCCGTCGCCGCGGGCTGGCCCGGAAGCTGCTGTCCACCCTGGCCCAGGAGTGCGTCGAGCACGGGTATTCACGGCTGCAGTGGGCGGTACTGAACTGGAACGTCAATGCGATCGCCCTGTATGAGGAAGTCGGCGGTAAGCCGCAATCCGAGTGGACCACCTACCGAGTGTCCGGCCCGGACCTCACCGCGCTGGCCCAGGGCTGATCATCACACCCTTGACCAATCCGTAAATTTCGCGCCGGATCCCCTTCAACACGTGGGTCACAGCTGTCACATCGGTGTTAATCTGCGGCCAGCCCGCTCTGAGGCCGGGCCAGCGAAGGGACGGCAATGGTGGATGCCTCCGAACGGAACGGTGACGAAAAGCTCGCAGCTCCGCACCAGGCTTCGCGGCGATTCGATCGATTCCAGCGCCGTCAACTGCTGTCGAAGGTGAGCATCCAGTCGAAGCTCGTCGTGATGCTGGTGCTGTGCACCATCGTGGCCGCCACGGTCGTCGGGTTCATCGCATTCCAGACCGGCCGCGGCTCGATGCGGGATTCGGTCTTCAACCGGCTGACCGAGGTGCGCCAGTCGCAGTCGCGCGCACTACAGGACCAGTTGTCGGACCTGAAGAACTCGATGATCATCTACGCGCGCGGGGCCACCACCGTCAACGCGCTGGCAGACTTCACCGCGGGGTTCGACGCGCTCGCCGACAAGCCGATCAGTCCCGCCCAGGCGCAGTCGGTCGCCGACTACTACACCAACACCTTTGTCAAAGAGGTCCAGAAATCCAGCGGGGTCACCCTCAACACCGACCAATTGCTGCCGAAAGACAACCCACAGCGGTACCTGCAGGCCAACTACACCGCGGTGCGTCAGAACGACGACACCGCCGTCAAGATCAACGACGCCCACGACGGCAGCCTCTGGTCGGCGGCCAACGCCAGGTACCAGGATTTCTTCCGCGAGATCGTCAGCCGGTTCGAATTCCAGGACGCCATGCTGCTCGACACCCGCGGCAACATGGTCTACACGGCGTACAAAGACGTCGACCTGGGCACGAACATCCTCACCGGGCCCTACAGCGGATCCAAACTCCGTGGGGCGTACGAGAAGGCGTTGTCGTCCAACGCGCTCGACTACGTGGGGTTCACCGACTTCGAGATCTACCAGCCGGCGGAGAACGACCCCACGGCGTGGATGGTCACCCCGATCGTCAACGGCGGGCGCGCAGTCGGCGTGCTGGCCCTGCAGTTCCCCGCGTCGAAGGTCAACCGGCTGATGACCTTCAACAAGCGTTGGAACGAATCCGGGCTGGGCAACACCGGCGAGGTCTACCTGGTGGGGTCGGACAACCTGATGCGCTCGGACTCCCGGCTGTTCCTGGAGAATCCGCAGGCCTACAAGCAAGCAGTCGTCGATGCCGGGACCCCCGCATCCGTCGCCGAACGGGCCATCCAGGTCGGCGGGACCACGCTCGTTCAGCCCATCCCGGCGGAGTCCGCACGGCGGGCACAGCGCGGCGAATCGGGGACCCAGATCGGCACCGACTACCTCGGCAACGAGGCGCTGCAGGCGTATGCGCCCGTGACAATTCCCGATTCCGATCTGAACTGGTCCATCATCGCGAAGATCGACACCGCGGAGGCCTTCGAAAAGGAGGCCTCGTTCACCCGGACCATGGTGCTGTCGACGGTCGGCATCATCTTCGCGGTCTGCATCGCCTCGGTGTTCCTCGCCCAGCTCTTCGTCAGGCCGATCCGGCGGCTGGAAGCCGGCGCGCAGCGGATCGGCGCCGGTGACTACGACATCGCCATCCCGGTGTCCACGCGCGACGAAATCGGGGATTTGACAGAAGCTTTCAACGAGATGAGCAGAAGTCTCACCGTCAAGGAGGAGCTCCTCGTCGAGCAGCGCAAGGAGAACTCCAAACTGCTCGCGCTGCTGATGCCCGAGCCGCTCGCGGAGCGCTATCAGCAGGGCGAGGAGATCCCGGCCGAGGAGCACCAGAACGTCACCGTGATCTTCACCGAGATCATCGGACTCGACCGGCTGCAGGCCGAGCTGACGTCGCAGGGGTCACTCGCCATCGTCACCGAGATCGAGCGCCAATTCGATGCCGCGGCAAACAGTCTCGGTATCGAACGGGGCCGGCCCATCCGCAACGGCTACCTCAGCAGCTGCGGCCTGAATGTGCCGCGCCTGGACAACGTGCGTCGCACCGTCGACTTCGCGCTGGAGTGCCAGCGGATCATCGAGCGGTTCAACGGCCAGACGGGCTACACACTGGGCCTGCGCGCGGGCATCGACACCGGCACCGTCAGCAGCGGCCTCGGCGGCCGGCACTCGGTGGTGTACGACATGTGGGGCGCGGCGGTGAATGTCGCGTACCAGATCAAGAGCGGGTCACCGCAACCCGGGATCGACGTCACCGACCGGGTGTACCAGGCCTTACACGAGACCATGAGCTTCACGTCCGTCGGCACCGTCACCGTCGACGGGCGGGAGGAGCCGATCTGGCGACTGGTGGAGCCGCGGTGATCGCCGGCATCTTCACCTCGTCCTGGTTCTACTGGGCCGTCGGCATCGCGATCGGACTGCCGATCGGGCTGGTCGCCCTCACCGAGTGGCAGCACGCCTTACGGCGCCGGCAGAGCTTCCTGGTGCGGCCGGTGACCCTGCTGCGCAATTATCTGCTGCCGCTGGGCGCACTGCTGCTGCTGCTGACCGAGGCCCGTCAGGTGCCCGCCGGGGCCACCTCGGTCCGCACCGTCGCAACGCTTTTCGCGTTCGTCGTACTCGTCCTGCTGTTGTCCGGGGTGAATGCCGCCCTGTTCCAGGGCGCCCCGGAAGGGACGTGGCGCAAGCGGATTCCGACGATCTTCGTCGACGTCGCGCGGTTCGTCCTCATCGCGGTCGGTCTCGCGCTGATCTTCTCGTACATCTGGGGCGCCAACGTCCGCGGGTTGTTCACCGCGCTCGGGATCACCTCGATCGTCATCGGCCTGACGCTGCAGAACTCCGTCGGCCACGTCATCTCCGGGCTGCTGATGCTGTTCGAGCAGCCGTTCCAGATCGGCGACTGGCTCGACACCGCCAGCGCCCGGGGCCGGGTGGTCGAAGTCAACTGGCGTGCAGTGCATCTGGAGACCAGCACCGGACTGCAGATCATCCCGAACGCGGTGCTCGCCGCGGCGTCCTTCGCGAACCTGAGCCGCCCGGAGAACAAGCACAAGGTCAAGGTGACGACGATCTTCTCGCTGGACGATCCACCGAACCAGGTGTGCGCCATGCTGACCGGGCTCGCCGCCGAGTTGCCGATGCGGCGCCGCGAAGGCACCGTGTCGTCCACGCCGCTGGGTGGTCTCGAATACCAGACCACCATTCCCCTGAACTCCCCCGCCGACGACGGGGACACGAAAACCCTCTTCCTGCAATGGGTCTGGTACGCCTCCCGGCGGGCCGGCCTGCATCTCGACGAGGCCGAGGACGAGTTCGCGACGCCCGAACGGCTGCTGGCCGCCGTGGGCCAGGTCGTCGCGCCGACGTTGCATCTGGACGCCGACGAACAGCGTGAGCTCATGCCGGCCGCAGCCCTGGAACGCTACGCCATCGACGAAGTGGTCCAGCGTGCCGGCGAGGTGCCCGAGCGGATGACCTTCATCGTGTCGGGCCGCGTCCAGCTGACCGCCGGAACCGCCGACGAACCCGGCCCGGTGATCGGAATCCTCGACGAGGGTGGGTATCTCGGCCAGAGCACTCTCACCCGCCAGCCGGTGATCGGCTATGCACACGCCCTCGATGAGGTCACGGTGGTCCATGTCGAGCGGGCCCACATCGAAATGGTGGTGCAACGAAACCCGTTGCTGCTACAGGAGTTCGGCCGCGCCATCGAGGACCGCCGGGCCCGGGCCCAGCGCGCACTGACGGAGGACTGAAATCTCAGTCGCGCTGGGATATCCACTGCACGGTCGACGGGCTGAACAACAGCCCCAGCGTGACGAGCGAGACCAGCGCGACCACAATGGCGTACTGCAACTGACCGGACTGGAAGACGTACCACGCGACGCCGAGCAGCAGCAGGTTGGCGAACACCCCAATGCCGCGTCCCCACCGTCGTCCGGTGATCAGCGCCCAGCCACCGGCAAGCACGCCACCGCAGATGCACACCAGCCAGAGCGCGTTGCCGTACCCGCTGACGATGTGCTGGTCCGCCCCGGCCAGCCCGCGCACCACGTACACCGCCGCCCCGATCAAACCGAGCACCCCCTCGGCCGCCACCAGGAACCCGGCCCGGCGGACAGCCGGCGGGTGGATCGCCGGATCACTCACCGCGACAACCGATCTGCCAGGTACCGCACTGCCAATTCGTAGCCGATGGGCCCCGCGCCGGCGATCACGGTCTCGGCCACCGCCGACACGTAGGAGTGGTGCCGGAAGGCCTCGCGCTTGTGGATATTGCTCAAATGCACTTCGGCAACCGGCAATTCGGCCGCGGTGAGTGCGTCTGCGATGGCCACTGAGGTGTGGCTGTACGCGGCGGGGTTGATCACGATGCCGACGCAGTCGGTGCGCGCCGCCTGGATCGCGTCGACCAGTTCACCTTCGTGGTTGCTCTGCACCGCACGCACGGAGAAACCGAATTGCGCGGCCAGGTCGGTGACGGCCCGCTCGATCTGCGCCAGGGTGGTGGAGCCGTAGATTTCCGGCTGGCGAGTACCCAACAGATTCAGGTTGGGCCCGTTGACGAGGAGCAGGCGGCGATCGGTCACCTACCCACGGTACCGGCTGCGAACAGGCAGAATTGCCCGGTGCCGATCAACACTGCGCCGTGTCGCTGCGATACCGGGATGGAGTACGCCGCCTGCTGCGGCCCGCTGCACCGCGGGGAGCGCCGCGCCGCCACCGCGGTGGCGCTGATGCGTTCGCGGTTCACCGCGTTCGCCCTCGGCGATGTCGACTACCTGCTGGCGACGTGGCACCCGAGCACCCGCCCGGCAGACCTCGACCTGGACGCCGACGTCGTGTGGCGCCGGCTGCAGATCGTCGACACCGAGGCCGGCGGCGAGGATGACCCGACCGGCGTGGTGCAGTTCCGCGCCCAGTACGTGCGCGACGGTGGTCGGCACATCCTGCACGAGCGCAGCCGCTTCGCCCGCGGCCGTGACGGCCGCTGGCTTTACCTCGACGGCGATTTCGTGGACTAGCACCCGGGCGATCGAGTTGCCGACGGTCGCGGCGCGGATAGGCTCGTCATCCGTGCGTGCCGTGCTGATCGTGAACCCGAACGCGACCTCGACCACCCCGGCAGGCCGGGACCTGCTGGCCCATGCGCTGGAAAGCCGCGTCGACCTCACCGTCGCGCATACCGATCACCGCGGCCACGCCATCGAGATCGGGCACAAGGCCGCCGCCGACGGCACCGATGTGGTGATCGTGCACGGCGGGGACGGCACGGTGAACGAGGTCGTCAACGGCATCCTGGGTCATGCCAACGGGGTGCCCGGCGCCTCCAACACCGCCGTCGGCGTGGTGCCCGGCGGCTCGGCGAACGTTTTCGCCAGGGCCCTCGGCATCAGCCCCGACCCGCTGCAGGCGACCAATCAGCTCGTCGACCTGCTGAGCGACCATCGCCGAGGCGTCCCGTGGCGGCGGATCGGCCTGATGGACTGTGGCGACCGCTGGTCGGTGTTCACCGCGGGCATGGGCGTCGACGGCGAGGTCGTGGCGGCCGTCGAGGCGCAGCGGGCCAAGGGCCGCAAGGTGACCGCGTCGCGGTACATCCGGGTCGCGATCCGCGAGGCCGTCGGCAGCGCCCGGAAACCGCCGCGGCTGACGCTGCACCTGCCGGACCGCGAGCCGATCCCCGGTGTGCACTTCGCGTTCGTCTCGAACTCCAGCCCGTGGACCTACGCCAACAGCCGGCCGGTCTGGACCAACCCAACGACGACGTTCGAGACCGGGCTGGGCGTGTTCGCGACCACCAGCATGGGCATCTGGGCCAACCTTCGATTGCTGCGACAGATGCTGTCGCGTACGCCACAGATCGAGGGACCACATCTCATCCGCGACGACGATCTGCCATGGCTGCGCGTGACAAGTGACACACCAATCGCGTGTCAGATCGACGGGGATTTCGTTGGCCTGCGCGAAAGCATGACGTTCACGTCGGTACCGGAGGCGCTCAACGTGGTCGCGCCACCAGCGGTAGCACAGTGACCAGCGATCTCGGTAACAGTTTGCCAAATTTAGGGCGCAGGTGGCTCAAGTGTAGTACAACTGGGTTAGGGGCCTGCCAACCCGGGTCCGAAGTGACATTGCCCACGAGTTAACGCGCCGCTATTGACATCTGTCCAGCCTGTGAAAACATCAGATGCAACAGTGCAGAAACATTTCGTGTGCACCCGTTAACAGCCGAAGTTAAAAACCTTGCGCGCTTTGCTGCGCGCCCAGTGAGGAGTGTTGACCATGGATTGGCGCCACAAGGCGGTCTGTCGTGACGAGGACCCGGAACTGTTCTTCCCCGTGGGAAACAGCGGCCCGGCCATCGCCCAGATCGCTGACGCGAAGCTCGTGTGCAACCGCTGCCCGGTGACCACCGAGTGCCTGAGCTGGGCGCTGGAGTCCGGCCAGGACGCCGGCGTCTGGGGCGGTATGAGCGAAGACGAGCGTCGCGCGCTGAAGCGCCGCAACGCCCGCACCAAGGCTCGCACCGGCGTCTAGCCACCACGGCATTCAAAAATGACCCCGGCGAATCGCCGGGGTCATTTTTTACGGGGCGGACCCGAAATATAGTGCGCGGCGCGGACTCTCAAGTTATTGCGCAGCTCTACCGCGGCGACCGATCGGGACCCGCAGCACCACATCCGTCCCGCCGCCCGGCACCGCGTTCATCGACAGCGAGCCGTCCAGCACCGACGACACCTGCGTCTGCACGATCTGCAGCCCCAGCCGGTCTGAGTTCTCAAGGGTGAAGCCGTCGGGCAACCCGTGCCCGTCGTCATGCACCACGACGTCGAGCCAGCGCGCGGACCGGTCGGACTTGATGGTCACGCTGCCTTTCTCCGTGGTCGGATCAAAAGCGTGCTCGATCGCGTTCTGCACCAGCTCGGTGATGACCATGATCAGCGCGTGCGCCCGGTCGGCGTCCAGCACACCGAGATCGCCGTCCCGGGTGACCCGGATGGGCGCGCCCAGCGACGCCAGGTCGTTCATCATCGGCAGGATGCGGTCGATCACCTCGTCGAGGTTGACTTCCTCGTCCACCGACAGCGACAGGGCGTCGTGCACCAGCGCGATCGACGACACCCGGCGGACCGAATCCAGCAGCGCCTCGCGCGCCTCGGCGTTGTTCATGCGCCGGGACTGCAACCGCAGCAGCGCCGCCACCGTCTGCAGGTTGTTCTTCACCCGGTGGTGAATCTCGCGGATCGTGGCGTCCTTGGACAGCAGCGCACGGTCACGCCGCTTGATCTCGGTGACGTCGCGGACCAGAACCGCCGCGCCCACCGCCTGACCGCCCACCGACAACGGGATGGTCCGCAGCAGCACCGCGGCACCGCCGGCGTCGATCTCCATACGCATGCTGGAGCCGCCCGCCAGCAGATCGCGAACGTGGTTCGCCAGTTCCTGCGCGTCGAAGGGATCAGAGATCAGCGGACGGGTGACGCTCACCAGGTTCTGGCCGTCCAGCTCGGTGGCCAGCCCCATCCGGTGATAGGCGGAGATGGCGTTGGGGCTGGCGAACACCACCAACCCGTCCACATCCAGCCGGATCAGGCCGTCGCCGACGCGGGGGCTGGACCGCGACATCGGCACGTCGCCGACGTTCGGGAACGTGCCCTCGGCCAGCATGCGAAGGAGATCGCGGGCACAGTCCAGATAGGCCCGCTCGAGCGGTGCCACCTTGCGACGGTCGGCCAGCGCGGTCTGGTGCGTGAGCACCGCCACCACGTCGTTGCCGTAGCGGACCGGCACGGCCTCCAGGTTCAGCCGTGAATCACCTTGTGCCGCCGTGTTTTCCTGGCCCCGACCGATGAGTCCGGTCTCGAAGGCCGTCGTGACGGCAGGCATGTCCGCGGCAGAGCTGATGGTCCCGACCGCATCGGCGAACAACACCGTCAGCGCGGTGTTGGGCCGAATTTGGGCCACACACACCAGGGCCCCGTCATCGCGGCGGACCCACATGAGGTAGTCGGCGAACGACAAGTCGGCCAGCAACTGCCAATCGCCGACCACGGCATGCAGGTGGTCGACCGCATTGCCGGGTAGGACAGTGTGCTCGGCGAGCAGATCACCGAGAGTGGACACGTCGCGTTATCCGGTTGGGGGGCTTAGCCGATGACGGCGATGAGGTCGCCGGCCTGGATCACGTCGCCGACAGCCACGTTGACGGACGTCACCGTGCCGGCGACCTCGGCCAGCACCGGAATCTCCATCTTCATCGACTCGAGGAGCACCACCGTGTCACCCTCACCGATCTGGTCGCCCTCGCGAACCACGACCTCGAGCACACTGGCCACGATTTCAGCGCGAACGTCCTCGGCCATCTTCACCCCACTCGTCTACGTATCTGTACGCAGGCGGTGCCTGCGGCCTCTATTGCACCACAGCACCACGGTTTGCAATTGGGTGGCGTGGCCGTGCGACACTGTAGGGCGAGCAACCCGAACCTTTGGAGGACCATCATGGCCAAGCGTGGCCGCAAGAAGCGTGACCGTAAGCACTCGAAGGCCAACCACGGCCGGCGTCCCAACGCCTGACGTACGCCTTCCCGACCGCCCGGCTCCTCACGGAACCGGGCGGTTTTCTTGCTTTCAGCCGCGAATGATGGTGGTGCGGCTGATCTCGAGCTTCAGGCGGGCACGCAGGCCATCGGGAGCCCTCTCCCCGCTGCATTTGGTGGCGATCAGCGACTTCACCCGCTCCTCCACGCCGTACTGACGCAGGCAGGTCGGGCACTCCTCCAAGTGGAAACGCAGCTTGTCGCGCGTCTCGGCCGTGCATTCCCCGTCGAGCAGGGTCCATACCTCGGCGATCACCGCGGCGCATTCCGGATGCTCCGGGTCGATCGGCCCGATCGGCGGCGTGAACGTGTGCCCGTCGGGACGGGTGAACTCGTCGCTGTCGCTCATCAGGACACCTCCTGAGTGTCAACAAGGCTGTCCCCACGGACGAATCCGCGATCCCGGGCGACGCCGGCCAACAGTTCCCGCAGCTGCTTGCGGCCACGGTGCAGACGGGACATCACCGTCCCGATCGGGGTATCCATGATTTCGGCGATCTCCTTGTACGGGAAGCCCTCGACGTCGGCGTAGTACACCGCCATCCTGAACTCCTCAGGCAGCGCCTGCAGCGCCGCCTTGATTTCGGTGTCCGGCAGCGCCTCGAGCGCCTCGACCTCGGCCGACCGCAGACCGGTCGACGAGTGCTCGGCGTTCGCCGCCAGCTGCCAGTCGGTGATCTCGTCGGTGGGGTACTCAGCCGGCTGCCGCTGCTTCTTTCGGTAGCTGTTGATGTACGTGTTGGTCATGATGCGGTACAGCCACGCTTTGAGGTTGGTGCCCGCACGGAACGAATGGAAGGCCGAGTAGGCCTTGACCATGGTTTCCTGCACCAGATCCTCGGCGTCCGCGGGATTGCGCGTCATGCGCAGCGCGCCGCCGTAGAGCTGATCCAGCAGCGGAATGGCGTCGCGCTCGAACCGCGCCGTCAGCTCCGCATCGCTCTCGAGCGCGGATCCCAGCCCGTCGATGTCGGTCATCGTGGTCGAGACCGTCCCTTCTGTCGCGGCGCCACGCAACAGGTCCGGCAACTCGACCGGACGTTCCAGACATGCCGTTGGCACCTATGTCCCCTTCCGTCCGATCCTAGAGGCTGCGACCGACAAGTTCTCCAGCCATTAATTGACCATGCTGACGGGAGTAACAGCGCCGGACCTCGCAGTTGTTCCCGGTCTCGCTGCGGCCCTTACCCTTGGACGCCATGGCGAGCGCGGCAACCCCGGCGATCAGGGCCCTCCAGGCTGCCGGGATCAGCTACGAGGTACGACAGTTCCGGCATGACCCGCGGGCGACGTCGTTCGGCGACGAGGCCGTCGCCGAACTCGCCGGTGCGGGGTTCGTCGCGGCGCAGATCTTCAAGACTCTGGTGCTGGCGATCCCCGGCGGTCTCGCCGTCGCGGTACTGCCGGTGCCCGACAAGCTGTCGTTCAAGGCCGCGGCGGCCGCACTGGGTGTGCCGAAGGCCGAGATGGCCGAGCAGGCCGCCGCACAACGTTCCACCGGGTATGTCGTCGGCGGAATTTCTCCGCTGGGACAACGCAAGCCGTTGCCGACGGTCGTCGACGAGTCCGCACTGCGTTGGGACCGGGTGCTGTGCAGCGCGGGCAAGCGCGGGCTGGACCTCGTGCTGACCCCGGGCGATCTGGTCACCGCCACCTCGGCGGTGACTGCCGAGATATGTACTGCGCGGTAACTCCGGCGGCATAGGGTGTGCGCATGACACTGTCCGGGAAGACCATGTTCATCTCCGGTGCCAGCCGCGGCATCGGTCTGGCCATCGCCAAGAAGGTCGCGGCCGACGGCGCCAATGTCGCGCTGCTCGCCAAGACCGCCGAGCCCCATCCCAAACTCGAAGGCACCGTCTACACGGCAGCCAAGGAGATCGAGGAGGCCGGCGGCCAGGCGCTGCCCATCGTCGGCGACGTCCGCGACCCCGACTCCGTGACCGCCGCGGTGGCCCAGGCCGTCGCGCAGTTCGGTGCCATCGACCTCTGCGTCAACAACGCCTCGGCCATCAACCTCGGCTCCATCGAGGAAGTACCGATGAAGCGCTTCGACCTGATGAACGGCATCCAGATCCGTGGCACCTACGCCGTCTCGCAGGCCTGTATCCCCCACATGAAGGGCCGCGCGAACCCGCACATCCTCACCCTGTCGCCGCCGATCCGGATGGAATCCGAGTGGCTCAAGCCGACCGCCTACATGATGGCAAAGTACGGAATGACGTTGTGCGCGTTGGGTATCGCCGAAGAGATGCGCGAGGCCGGCATCGCGTCGAACACCCTGTGGCCGCGCACCCTGGTCGCCACCGCTGCCGTGCAGAACCTGCTCGGCGGCGACGAGGCGATGGCCAGGGCCCGCCGCCCCGAGGTGTACTCCGACGCCGCCTACGCGGTCTTCACCAAGCCGGCCCGCGAGTACACCGGTCAGAGCCTGCTGTGCGAGGACGTGCTGCTGGAGTCCGGCGTCACCGACCTCTCGGTGTACAACTGCGTCCCCGGCGGTGAACTCGGCGTCGACCTGTGGGTGGACACCCCGAACCCGCCGGGATACACCGGCCCGTAGTCGTCACGGCGGATCTGCCCGGCGCTAGTCGGCGGCCGGGCAGATCTCGACACCCGCGACCATCGGCGGCCACGCGACCGTGACCTCGACGAGCGCGGCCAGCGGCGCGATCGCGGGAAACGCGCGGTCCCATTGCTTCTGTACCTGCTCGACCGCATGCGGGTGCAGAAAGGTCCACCCCATACCGATCAACAGGTACGGCAGCGCCATCCACAGCAGGAATTCCGCCATCGCTCCGACGCTGACCCGCCGGCTGAGCAATCGGCGCATCAGATCAACTCCCCGCCCCGGCGAATCTGCCTGCGTACGTAGGCCAGC
This sequence comes from Mycolicibacterium aubagnense, assembly GCF_010730955.1. Lineage (NCBI taxonomy): Bacteria > Bacillati > Actinomycetota > Actinomycetes > Mycobacteriales > Mycobacteriaceae > Mycobacterium > Mycolicibacterium aubagnense. The sequence goes on from NZ_AP022577.1 coordinate 1,689,679, forward strand.
AGCACGTAGCTACCGGCCTGCCGGACGAAGGGCGGCAGGAACCGGTTGCCGAAAGCGACCAGCCGGAACAGTGTCTCGAACAGGTGCTGGCGGCCGCCGCCCCAGGACATACCCATCGCGTCCCGGAACACCGGCGCCAGAAAGCCCCCGGTGAGGAACGCCAGCAGGGGCCGAAACGGCAGGGCCAGAACAGGATTGAGCATGCGCAACCGCACCAGGTCGGTCAGATAGGCGCGCACGGTGTCATCGATGGCCACCGTGGCGCAGGCCGCGGTCCAGTAGTCGTCGAACCCCGCGCGGGTGGCCGGCCACTGGTCGTCGGTGACCTGCAGCGTGGTGCCCAGCGGCGCGGCGGACCGGTAGAACTGCTCGGCCAGTTCGGGCGTCAGCTCACCGCGCAATAGCTGATAGACGTCCTCCATGCCGACGAAGAGGCACGCGGCGACCCACATCTGCAGATCGCGGTCAAAAGCGTTGTAGCGCACCGGGCTGTCCGGGCCCGACTGCACCTGACGGTGCGCGGTGTCGACCGCTTCGCGCATGGCCGCCCGGTCCTCGTCGGTGCCCAGGATGGCCACCGCGAGGTACTGGAACGTGGTGCGGGCGCGTTTCCACGGATGCCTGAGCAGATTCCCCGAATCGACCGTGCTCTCCACCACGCCGTAGCCGACACCCGGTCGGGACAGCTGCATGATGACGTTGGCGGCGCCGGCCGCCGCGCCCCAGAGATCGGCGGCATCGGCGATGGTCACCGGGTACTCGTCCCAGCGCGCGGTGCGGTGCCTAATCTGGATCCGGCAGTCCGCAAGGGTCAGAGCCGGTGTTTCGCCGGTCATGGCAGGCACATGCTCGTCAACAACAGCATCGGCCAGAACACCATGGTCCGGACGAACACGAACACGCGGTCCGCACCGTGGGCAGCTTCGAACGCGGTGGTGTGGGTCATCGCCCAGAGCAGACCCAGCACCAGATACGGAGCAGCGAACATGGCCGCGGTTCCCAGCCACTCGGCGATCGTCATCTCGAAACCGAGTACGCCGGCCGCCCGTTCTTCGTCGTCGGTCATGGTGGTTTCACCGTAGGCATACAGTGGCCGCATGTCGACGTGGTCAGTGGGACGGTACGAGGCCGTCGCCGAATTCATCTCGCCCATCGCCGCAGAAGTCGTCTCCGCGGTGCCCCACGGACCCGGCACCGCCCTCGTCGACCTGGCCTGCGGTACCGGCAATGCGGCGCTGCACGCGGCCGGTCTCGGCGCCCATGTCACCGGTGTCGACCTCACGCCCGAGCTGCTGGCCATCGCCGCCGCCCAGCCCGGCGGCGACACGGTCGAGTGGGTGGCCGCCGACGCGTCCGCCACCGGGCTACCCGATGCCGCCTTCGACACCGCGGTCTCGAACCAGGGCATCATCTTCGTCGAGCCGGTCGCCATGGTCGCCGAGCTGGCCCGGCTGCTCAAACCCGGTGGTGCCCTCGGATTCTCGACGTGGGTCCGGGCCGGGGACAATCCGTTCTTCACCCCGATCGTCGAGGTGCTGGGCCCGCCGGAACCGGCCCCCTACTCCCCCGATCAGTGGGGTGTGCCCGAGCTGGTGCACGCCCGGCTGGACGCCGACTTCGCCGATGTGGCCATTCACAGCGGCACACTCACCTGGCGTTTCGCATCGTTGGCGGACGGAGTGCGGTTCATCACCGACGAATCGCCGATGCACGTCTCGATGTTGGCCAACCTCGATGACGCGACCCGGCACCGGCTGGTCGCCGCCTTCACCGCCGCACTGGCCGCTCACGAATCATCCGACGGCGCCGTCGCTTTCGACGCACCGTATGCGGTGATCACCGGACGCCGTCGCTGAATTCAGCTGGCCTGGTAAAGAATTCCCCGTCCGATCGCTTCCCGGATCTCGGGCAGCGCCGCCTCGGCGAGGGCGTCGGCGTCGACGCCGTGATGCGCGGCGAGCAGGCCGATGAGCGTGCCCAGCGGCACCTCACCGCGGCACCCGGCCAGCAGAGCGGTCAGCACCTCGTCCACGCCGAGCACCGCGCCCGGGCCGCCGGGACGACGGACCGCGGCGCCGATCTGCTGCCAGCCATCCGGCCCGGGCAGCGAATGCTGTTCCAGCAGTACCGGCGCCGTCGACAGCCGGGCGGCCAGCAGGGCGGCGTCCGAGTTGTCGCGCAGGTAGGCCCGGCGGGCGAAGAACGCCGCCACCTCCGTCCCGGTGATGGGTTCGTCCGTGATCTCCTCGAGAATCTGCTCGGGCGCTTCACCGGGGCGCGGCACCCGCAGCGAGATCAGTCCCATGCCGATCCCGGTGATGCCTTCGGCGTCGAACCAGTCCAGCCAGTCCGCGCCCCGCTGTGCGAGCTCTTCGGCGGACTCCCCTGCGTCGGCCAGCCACAACGAGACATAGCTGACCGGGTCGGCCAGCTCCCGCTGCACCACCCAGGCGTGCAGCCCGGTGCCGGCCAGCCACTGCCGCACTCGGGTCCGCCAATCGTCGTCCCGGACAATCCAATTGGCCATGATCTGGGCGGTGCCGCCGGGCGTCAGGTAGTTGCCGACGTTCTCGATGATGGTGCGGCACAAGCCGTCTCCGGCCACGCCCGAATCGCGGTAGATGTAGTCCTGGGCTCCCGCCCCCACCACGAACGGCGGGTTGGAGACGATGAGGTCGAACCGTTCCCCGGCCACCGGGTCGAACAGGCTGCCGGGCCGCAGATCCCAGGACATCCCGTTGAGACCGGCGGTAGCCTGCGCCAGGGCCAGCGCCCGCGGATTGGTGTCGGTGCCCACGACGTCGGCGCAGTGGCCGGACAGGTGCAGCGCCTGGATGCCACAGCCGGTGCCCAGATCGAGCGCGCGCTGCACCGGCGTCCGAATCACCGCCCGCGCCAACGACATCGACGCGCCGCCGATTCCGAGCACATGCTCGTGCTCGACCGGCCCGCCGCGCAGGGCGGCGTCCTGGTCCGAGACGACGAAAAAATCGTGTTCCCCGTCACTGTGCGGGCGGATGTCGAGAGCCGCCCGGGCCGTATCGGTCACGTCCAGCACGCCGGCCGCGGCCAGCTCGGCCAGAGGGGTGGACGGGAACGCCGCCTGCACCTGGTCCACCGGTTCATCGGTACCGAGGAGGAAGAGCCGGATCAGCGTGGCCAGTCGGGTGTTGTCGGCGGTTCGGGTCGCGCGCAGCGCCGGCCACCACACGCCGCGGCCCATCGCCGCGTTGGCGTCGTCGCCGAGCAGCTCGGCCACTCCGTCGGTGATGTATCCGGCCGAGCGCAGATCCGCGCCGAGGGCTTCCACCAACAGCGGGTCCAGGGCGGTCAAAACAGCGTCCCTTCCGGCTCGGGCTTGGCGGGCTCGATGAGTTCGGGGCCATTGTTGCGAATGCTGTTGACCAACGTGGACACCTCACGGGTGACGATGCGGTCCAGGTCGCCGTGACCGCGCAGCAGCCCCTCGTCGATGGGTGCATCGGGATCGAGCCAACGGTCCCAGTCGCCGGCGCTGATGGTCAGCGGCATGCGGTCATGAATCTCGGCCAGCGGCCCGACCGACTCGGTCGTGATGATGGTGCAGCTGACCAGCGGCGCGTCCTCTCTCGAGGCGCCTGTCACCTCTCCCGTCGCTCCGCTCGCCCCTCTCGGCCGCCACGTCGACCACAAGCCCCCCATGAAGAGCAGATCGTCGTCGGCGGCATGCATGTAGAACGGCGTCTTGGTGGCCTTTTTACCCTCGGCCGCCGGGTTGGGCCGCCACTCGTACCAGCCGTCCATCGGGATGAGGCAGCGCTTCGATTTCGCCGAGCCGCGGAACGCCGGCGACGTGGTGAGTGTCTCGGCGCGCGCGTTGATCAGTAGCGGTCCCTTGGTGTCGGGCGAGCCGTCGGCCGTGGTCTTGACCCATGGCGGGATCAGGCCCCAGCGCATCGACCGGACCCGGCGGGTGGCCTCGTCGTCGGGCTCGGAATGCCGCCGCACCACGGTGCTGATGGTCGTGGTGGGCGCGACGTTGTAGTTCGCTGCCGGCGGCCCCGACCCCTGGTCACCGCTGTCTTTCTCGCGTCGGGCGGTGCTCTCGGCCGTTTCATCCAAGGCCTGGATTTTCTCGGCCAGCAGCGCCGGGTCGGTGGTGACTGCAAATCGCCCGCACATACCAGGCAGGATAGGGGCATGGAAACCTGGCCCGCACCGTCGGTGACCGGTCCGGTGCAGGCCACTGTCACCGTGCCGGGATCGAAGTCGCAGACCAACCGGGCGCTGATCCTGGCGGCCCTGGCCACAACATCAGGCACCGGCCAGGGCACCTCGACCATCAGCGGCGCGCTGCGCAGCCGCGACACCAACCTGATGATCGGCGCGCTGCAGGCGCTGGGCGTGACGATCGACGGCCCCGGCGGTGAGGCTGGCACCGAGCTGACCGTCGGCGGCGCCATCGCCCCCGCCGGGGACGTGCGCATCGACTGCGGACTGGCCGGCACCGTGCTCCGGTTCGTCCCGCCGGTGGCCGCCATCGGTCGTCGTGTCGTCACCTTTGATGGTGACGAGCAGGCCAAGACCCGCCCCATCACCCCACTGCTGGACGCGATGCGCGGCCTCGGCGTGGACATCGACGGCGACGGGCTGCCGTTCACGGTGTCCGGAACCGGATCGGTGGCCGGCGGCGAGGTGCGGATCGACGCGTCGTCGTCGTCGCAGTTCGTGTCCGGACTGTTGTTGTCCGGAGCCACTTTTCGCTCGGGCCTGACGGTCATCCACACCGGTGAGACGGTGCCGTCCCAGCCGCACATCGAAATGACCATCACCATGCTGCGCGAGGCGGGTGTCCAGGTCGACGACAGCCGGCCGAACCGCTGGCACGTGTCGGCGGGCCCGATCGCGGCGCGGCACTGGGCCATCGAACCCGACCTGTCCAACTCGGTGCCGTTCCTGGCCGCCGCCGCGGTGACCGGCGGCACGGTGCGACTGGCCCACTGGCCTGAGCAGAGCGTGCAGCCCTCGGGCGACATCCTGGAGCTGCTGAGCAAGCTCAATACCGATGTCCAGGTGGTTGATTCGCACCTGGAGGTCCGGGGCGCCCAGAGCTACCCGGGCTTCGAGGCCAACCTGAAAGCCGTCGGCGAGTTGGCACCGTCGATGGCCGCGCTGGCCGCGCTGGCCAGCCCGGGCGCGGTGTCGACGCTCTCCGGGATCGCGCATCTGCGTGGACACGAGACCGACCGGCTGGCCGCGCTGACCAACGAGATCAACGGGCTGGGCGGCCAGTGCCGAGAGACCGACGACGGTCTGGTGATCACCGCAGTGCCGCTGCACGAAGGCATTTGGCGCTCCTACGCCGACCACCGCATGGCCACCGCCGGCGCGATCATCGGGCTGCGGGTGCCCGGGGTGCAGGTGGAGGACATCGGCACCACGGCCAAGACACTGCCCGACTTCCCGGGTATGTGGGCAGACCTGCTGGCCGGGAAATAGCTTGCGGGAGTACGACGAATCAGATGTCCGGGTGCGCTCGGGCAAAGGTTCACGTCCCCGCACCAAGAACCGGCCGACCCACGCCGACGCCCGCGAGGCCATGGTGGTCACCGTCGATCGCGGCCGCTGGGGTTGCGCGCTCGACGGTAATCCCGACCACATCGTCACCGCGATGCGGGCCCGCGAACTGGGCCGCACCCCCATCGTGGTCGGCGACTCGGTGGGCATCGTCGGCGACCTGTCGGGAAAACCCGACACCCTGGCCCGCATCGTGCGCCGCGACGAACGCCGAACCGTGTTGCGTCGCACCGCCGACGACACTGACCCCACCGAACGGGTGGTGGTCGCCAATGCCGACCAGTTGTTGATGGTGGTCGCCCTGGCCGACCCGCCGCCGCGGACCGGGCTGGTGCAGCGCGCCCTGATCGCCGCGTACACCGGCGGGCTGCGGCCGATCCTGTGTCTGACGAAGAACGATCTGGCGCCGGCCGAACCGTTCGCCGCTGAATTCGCCGAACTCGACCTGACGGTCCTCACCGCCGGGCGCGACGACCCCCTCGACGTGGTGGCACCGCTGTTGTCCGGTCAGGTCACGGTGCTGCTCGGGCACTCCGGGGTGGGCAAGTCCACGCTGGTGAACCGCCTTGTGCCGCAAGCAGATCGGGCCATCGGCGAGGTGTCGGGCGTGGGCAAGGGCAAGCACACGTCGACCCAGTCGGTGGCCCTGCCGCTGGCGGGGTCCGGCTGGGTCGTCGACACCCCCGGCATCCGGTCCTTCGGCCTGGCGCACATCAAGCCCGACGATGTGTTGCTGGCGTTCTCCGACCTCGCCGAGGCCATCGAGGACTGTCCCCGCGGCTGCGGGCACATGGGCCCGCCGGCCGACCCGGAGTGCGCGCTGGACACGCTCACCGGCCCGGCCGTGGACCGTGTGGCCGCCGCCCGGCGCCTGCTCGCCGTGCTCAACGAGCCGACGTACTAGTGCATTTTCCTTTGTGAAGTTTCTTTACAGTTGGCTTTCTTTCACGACTTCATCGACGGACCGCGCCTAGCATCAACCACTATGAATTCACGAACGGTCCGTCGCCTGAGCGCGACGTTGGGCATGAGTGCATTGATCGCGTCGAGTGCACTGCTGGCCAGTTGCAGTAACGGTGGTCAATCACCGACCCCCACTCCAACCACAACCACAACCACAACGACGACTTCGGTGTCGCCAACCGAGAACAACATCAATCCGGGCGGACCAGGGACTTTCACCCCCGCCCCGCCCGAGCATCGCGGTAACGTCGGCTGAAACCTGCAGACGCAGAACTGCCCCTTTCCCGAAGAAAAGGGGCAGTTCTGTGTCTCCTGGCGGGATACCCCGCTAGACGGCGGCCGCGCGCTTGGCCTGGCGCCGGCGCCGCACGGCGGCGACGGCCGTCTTGAGCCCGCGCTTGTTGCCGGTCGACGGATCGACGGCGCCGAAGCTCTCGTCGAGCTCGACGAACATCCGCTCGCTCCGGGTTTCCGGCGCGTCGTCGGCGGTGTCGGTCAGGAACCTGTCCGGCAACGACAGCTTGGCGATGGTGCGCCAGGTTTTGGCGTACTGCACCAGGAATGGCCCGGTCGTGTACGGCAGGTCGTACTTCTCGCACAGGGCCCGCACCCGGATCGAGATCTCGGCGTACCGGTTGCTCGGCAGATCCGGGAACAGGTGATGCTCGATCTGGTGGCTCAGGTTGCCGCTCATGAAGCGCAGCACCGGACCCGAGTTGAAGTTCGCACTGCCCAGCATCTGCCGCAGGTACCACTGGCCGCGCGACTCACCCACCATGTCGGTTTTGGTGAATTTGTCTGCACCGTCCGGGAAATGACCGCAGAAGATGACCGCGTTCGACCACACGTTGCGGATGACGTTCGCCACCGCATTGGCCTTGAGCGTCGAGGAGAACGTGGCACCCGGCGACAACGACGTGATCGCGGGGTACGCGAGGTAGTCCTTGGTCAGCTGTTGCCCGGCCTTGACGCCGAACTCCCGCACCCGGACCATCGTGGCCTTGCGGTCATCGCGGCCCTTGAAGATCTTGCCGAGCTCCAGGTGCTGCAGGCCGACGCCCCACTCGAAACCGATCGCCAGAAGCGTGTTGAAGAGCAGATTGCCGTAGAGATTGAACGGCCTCCACCGCGTGTCGCGGGTGACCCGGATGACGCCGTAGCCCACGTCGTCGTCCATGCCCAGGATGTTGGTGTACTTGTGATGCATGAAGTTGTGCGTGAACCGCCAGTGCTTGGACGCGCCGCTCATATCCCACTCCCACGTCGAGGAGTGAATCTCGGGATCGTTCATCCAATCCCACTGGCCGTGCATGACGTTGTGGCCGATCTCCATGTTCTCGATGATCTTGGCCACGCCCAGGGTGCTCGCCCCGGCCCACCAGAACGACCGCTTGGAGCTGCGCAACAGCAGCAGGCGGCCGGCTACCTCAAGAGCACGCTGTGCCGCGATGGTGCGGCGGATGTACCGCGCGTCGCGGACGCCGCGGGATTCTTCGATGTCCTGCCGGATCGCGTCCAGCTCGATTCCCAGAGCCTCGATATCGGCTTCGGTCAAGTGCACGAATTCCGGTACGTCGGTGACAGCCATTTATCGACCTCCTTCCTACTACCTACGCTAACGTAACCTACGGGACAGTAGGTTACCAGGCAGCAAATTCTGAATTTCCCAGATTTGCAGTTGAGTTAAATATCCAGCACACAGTCGCCGGCCGCAGCCGAAATGCAGGTCTGCACCCGAGTACCCGGCTCCCGTTCCTCTCCGGTACGCAGGTCCCGCGCGTGACCGTCCAGCAAACTCACCACGCACGACTGACAGATGCCCATACGGCAGCCGAACGGCATCCGCACGCCGGCCTGCTCGCCGGCTTCCATCAGAGACATCGCCGCATCAGCGGTGACGGTCTTGCCGCTGCGCTCGAACGTCACCGAACCACCGGTCCCGGTCACCGCGGCCCGCGACGCCGCGAAGCGCTCCAGGTGCAACCGCACCCCGAGCCCCGCCGCCTCGTACTCGCGTTCCGCGTCGTGCAGCATGGCCTCCGGCCCACATGCCCACGCCTCCCGGGTGCGCCAGTCGGCGACCTCGTCGTCCAGCTTGGACAAGTCCAAGCGTCCTTCGGTGCGCGTGGCCCGAACCCTCAGCTGGTAGCTCGGGTGTTCCTTGGCCAGCTGCGCCAATTCATCGGCGAAGATGACGTCGGATTCGGTCGGAGCCGAGTGCAGGTGGACGATGTCGGTGATCTGGTCCCGGCGCGCCAGGGTACGCAGCATGGACATCACCGGGGTGATGCCCGAGCCCGCGGTCAGGAACAGCACCTTGCCCGGTGCGGGGTCCGGCATGACGAACTCGCCCTGCGGTGCGGCCAGTCGCACAATGGTTCCGGGCGCCACGCCGCCGACCAGGTGAGTGGACAGGAACCCCTCGGGCATCGCCTTCACGGTGATGGTGATGGTGTGGTCGCCCTTGGATTCCACCGGGCTCGAGGTCAGCGAGTACGAACGCCACCGCCACCGGCCGTCGACCAGCAGGCCGATGCCGATGTACTGGCCCGGGCGGTAATCGAACGAGAAGCCCCAGCCCGGCTTGATCACCAGGGTCGCCGAATCCTCGGTTTCCCGGCGAACCTCGACCACCTTGCCGCGCAACTCCCGCGCCGACCACAGCGGATTGACCAGCTTGAGGTAATCATCCGGCAACAGCGGCGTCGTGATCCGCGCAACGATGGTTCGCAACGCGTGCCAGCCCGGCCGTTCCTTGGCGCCGGCAACCGTGGGCCGCACCGTGTTCACGACATTGGCCGAGATTTTGATTTCGTTCTTGGCCACGTCCACTCCCGCTCAGGTGGTCTCCACTGATCGCGTTCCGACCAGCTCGTCCTAACCTACGGTACCGTAACCTACGCGCAGGTAGCTACCCCACCGGCTACGCCCGAGGGCTACAGCAGCTCCAGCAGAAACGGTAACTCCTGAGCGGCGTACCACGCCAGATCATGATCCTGGGCATCTCCGACCGTGAGCTCGGCGTCCTCGTCGCCCAGATCGGCGGCGTCGACCGCAGTCACCGCAGCAAGCACCGCCGGCTCGGCCGCCGAATTGTCGACGTACGCCGCGATCACGTCGGCCAGCGCCACCGGTCCGGCCAGCCGCACCACCGCGTCGTCCAGATCGGGGCGGACCGTCACGCCGTCGGCCTCGACCACCAGCACCGCGCGCCGCGGCGGCAACCTCGATTCCTCGCCGGTCTGCTCACCGACGCCCTCGCCCGCCAGCAGCCGCAGCGAGGCCAGTGCCGCCTCCTGCAGCGCGATCTCGCCGAGCTCGTCCTCGTCGCCGTGCGCGTACGCCTCACGAAGAGTCGGCGTCACCGCGAATGCGGTACCGCTGCGGGCCGGCATCGCCCCGTCGGCCACCAGTTGCGTGAGCATGGCCAGGGTCGCCGGAATGTAGACGCGCACCAGGGCACTCTAAAGGGATCTCTCGGGATCGCCCATCAGCTCCGCCACGTGATCTGGCACATAGGTGCTGAGCTCGCGCGACGGCCGCACGTAAGTCCCACTCACCACCGGACGCTCGGGTAGCTCCACCTTCGAATGCTCGACCGCCTCGTACGGGATCGTCGACAGCAGGTGCGAGATCATGTTCAGCCGTGCGTGCTTCTTGATGTCGGATTCGACGACGAACCAGGGGCTCTGCGGGGTATCGCAGTGGACCATCATCTGGTCCTTGGCCCGCGAGTAGTCCTCCCAGCGGAACACCGACTCCAGGTCCATCGGCGACAGCTTCCATTGCCGGACCGGGTCGTTCAGGCGGGACCGGAACCGCTTCAGCTGTTCCGCGTCGGACACCGAGAACCAGTACTTGCGCAGCATGATGCCGTCGTCGATCAGCATCTGCTCGAAGATCGGGGTCTGCCGCAGGAACAGCTCGTGTTCCTGCGGCGTGCAGAATCCCATCACCGTCTCCACGCCGGCCCGGTTGTACCAGGACCGATCGAACAGCACGATCTCGCCTTTGGCCGGCAGGTGCGCGATGTAGCGCTGGTAGTACCACTCGCCCCGCTCCCGGTCACTCGGCGCGGGCAGCGCCGCGACCCGTGCGATGCGCGGACTCAGGTATTCGGAGACGCGCTTGATGGTGCCGCCCTTGCCCGCGGCGTCGCGGCCCTCGAACACGATCACGATGCGTGCGCCGGTGGCACGAACCCACTCCTGCAGTTTCACCAGCTCGGTCTGCAGCCGGAAAATCTCGGCCGCGTACACGTCGTTCGGGATCTTGCGGGCCTTCTTGGACACCATCAGCGTGCCGCCTCTCTCAGCTCGTCGAGCGCTTCGCGCAACAGACTCGGGAACACGTCGACGTCGCTCATGGCCTCACGGTCGGCGTTGATGCCGTAGTAGAGGCTCCCGTTGTACGACGTGATGCCGAGCGCCAGCACCTGGTTGTTCAACAGCGGCGGGACCGCGTAGGTGTCCAGCAGCTTGGTGCCCGCCACGTACATCTGCTTCTGGGCCCCCGGCACGTTGGTGATCAACAGGTTGAACTGGCGCGCCGGGAAGCTCGTCGCGACCCGGGTGCCCATGGCGTGCAGCGTCGGTGGCGCGAAACCCGACAGCGTGACGATGGTCCGCGCGTCGACCGGGGTGGTCGTGGTCGCCTGGGTCTCGGTGTCGTGCGCGATCTGGGACAGCCGGACCAGCGCGTTGTTCTCGCCCACGGGCAGGTCCACCAGGAAGGGCGTCACCTCGCTGATCGCCTGGCCCGGACCGGCGGTCTCCAGGTGGTCGCTTTCGGGGTACACCGACATGGGCGCCATGGCCCGGACGGTCATGCCCGTCGACACCGACTGGCCGCGCGACATCAGCCAGTTGCGCAGCGCACCGGTCACCACCGCGAGTACGACATCGTTGACGTCGCAGTCGAAGCGGGTCCGCAGCTGGCGGTACTCCTCGAGTTCGTGCTTGGCCACGGTGAAGCGCCGGTTGCGCGACACCGTGGCATTGAGCGGGCTGCTCGGGGCGGTTCCGCGCACCATCGTGCGAGCCATGTCGATGACGCGCCGGCCGGCCTCGACGAACTGCTCGGTGCTCGAGATCATGTCCGTGGCCGCCGATTGGACGGCGGCCAACTGTGCCGTCGGCCGGGTGATCCACTCCCCGATGGCACCCAGCAGCAGCGAGACGTCGCTGGGCTCGCGGCCGGGGATCCAGATGTCCTCGCCGAATTCGGGCGGCTTCTGGGTCCGGTCGGCGATGACGTGCCCGACCTCGAGCGCCGTCATGCCGTTGACGAGGGCCTGGTGGGTCTTGGTGTAGATGGCGAGGCGGTTGTCGGAGAGCCCCTCCACCAGGCACATCTCCCACAGCGGCCGGGTCTTGTCCAGGGGCCGGGACCCCAGCCGGGCCACCAGATCGTGGAGCTGGGCGTCACTGCCCGGAGACGGCAGCGCCGAACGCCGGATGTGGTAGGTGATGTCGAAGTCGCGATCGTCGACCCAGACCGGCCGGGCCAGGCCCAGCGTGACCTCGCGGACCTTCTGCCGGTAGCGCGGAATCTGCGGGAGTCTGGCCTCGACGGTCGCCAGCAACGTCTCGTAGCTCAGGCCGGCCCGCGGCCTCCGCAGGATGGACAGCGTCCCGACATACATGGGTGTCGATGAGTCTTCTAGCCCGTAGAACGACGCGTCTGACGCCGACAACCGGGTCACCATGCAGCCCGATCCTCCTTCACCCCTGCCGGAACGACCCCGTCACGGTATCCCCGGGACCCGGCCCCCGCAGCACCGGATCGGCGAATTGGCGTCGAGCGCCAGGTGAAACCGGTGCGATGATTTAGCGGTCTGCAACTCTCCAGCAGATGCGTCACCCACCTGACCGACCGCTGGAGAGATTTCATGACCGCATCGACCCGCATCGACATCGAGCTGACGGCACCGATTGTCGACTACGAGCCGCCGCCGGACGCGACGAGAACGACGGTTCGTGCGATCAACCGGCTGCACGTGGTGTCCGATCCGGTCACCGAATCCACTGTCGCATGCCAGCTCGAGGCCGCGCCGCCCACGGCCGCGCTGGTGTTCGCCGATACCGCGCTGCGCCGGGTTCTGGAGGTCAGCGACCGGCGCCGCCCGACGGCGCAGCTGCGTCCACTGGTGACGGCGACACTGTTCGACGCCATGTCGTCGTGGCCCCGCCGCCCCAGGACCGACGGCACGGCCGTACTGCGGCGGGTACGGCTACGCACCGCCCGCGAACAGGACGGGCTGGTCACGGCGGTCGAGGTATTCGCCACCTTCAGCCGCGGGCCACGACTGCACGCCGCAGCCGGCCGCATCGAAATCATCGGCGGGCGTTGGCAATTCGTGGCCCTGCAACTGGGCTAGCGACTGGCTAGCGCCGCTTCTGCTTGCGCGCGGCCTCACGACGTTCCCGGCGCGAACCCGGTCCGGCGGCGTGCCGGCCACCTTCCCGACGAACCTCCGCGGAACCGTCCTCGGCCGGACCACTGTAGGTCATGGCCTGCCCGCTGTTGCCGGCTTTGTCCTCAATTCCCTTGGCGCGCAACGCTGCCGGCGCGGCCTGCTCTGCAGCGGCGTTCTGCTCGGCCCGCTCGGCCTCGGTGGCGAACTGCGCCAGCCCCTGCGGCGCGGCGACCGGGGCCACCTGCGGCGCCTGCTGCGCCTCGACCTGCACGTTGAACAGGAAGCCGACCGACTCTTCCTTCAGCCCTTCGAGCATGCCGGAGAACATGTCGAAGCCCTCGCGCTGGTACTCGACCAATGGGTCGCGCTGCGCCATGGCGCGCAGGCCGATGCCCTCCTTGAGGTAGTCCATCTCGTAGAGGTGCTCACGCCACTTACGGTCGATGACGTTGAGCAGCACGCTGCGCTCCAGCTGCCGCATGGCACCCGGGCCGGCGATGGCCTCCAGCTCGGCTTCCCGCTTGGCGTAGGCCTTCTCGGCGTCGGCGATCAGCGCGTCGCGCAACTCCTCCTGCGTCAGCTCGCCCGGCTCGCCGACGGCGTCGGAATCGACCAGGTCGTGGTAGTCCAGGCCGACCGGGTACAGCGTCTTGAGCGCGTCCCACAGCTTGGCCAGATCCCAGTCCTCGGCGTAGCCCTCGGCGGTCGCGCCGTCGACGTACGCGGTGATGACGTCGACCAGCATCTGGTGCGCCTCGCCGGAGAGGTCGTCACCCTCCAGGATCTGCTTGCGCTCGCGGTAGATGACCTTGCGCTGCTGGTTCATCACCTCGTCGTACTTGAGGACGTTCTTGCGGACCTCGAAGTTCTGCCCTTCGACCTGGGTCTGCGCGCTCTTGATCGCGCGAGTCACCATCTTGGCCTCGATCGGCACGTCGTCCGGCAGGTTCAGCCGGGTCAGCAGCGCCTCGAGGGTGGCGCCGTTGAACCGGCGCATCAGCTCGTCGGACAGCGACAGGAAGAACCGCGACTCGCCCGGGTCGCCCTGACGGCCGGAGCGGCCGCGCAGCTGGTTGTCGATACGACGGGACTCGTGGCGCTCGGTGCCCAGCACGTACAGGCCACCGACCTCGCGGACCTTCTCGGCCTCGGCCTCGACTTGTGCCTTGACCTTGGGCAGCTCCTCGTGCCAGGCCGCTTCGTACTCCTCGGGCGTCTCGACGGGGTCCAGACCGCGCTTGCGCAGGCGCGCGTCGGCGATGAAGTCGACGTTGCCGCCCAGCACGATGTCCGTACCGCGGCCGGCCATGTTGGTGGCGACCGTGACGGCCTTCAGCCGGCCGGCCTCGGCGATGATGTTCGCTTCCTGCTCGTGGTACTTGGCGTTGAGCACGTTGTGCGGGATGCGGCGTTTGGTGAACTGCTTGGACAGGTACTCCGACCGCTCCACGCTGGTGGTACCGATCAGGACCGGCTGGCCCTTCTCGTAGCGCTCCTGCACGTCGTCGACGACGGCGATGTACTTGGCCTCTTCGGTCTTGTAGATCAGGTCGGACTGGTCCTGGCGGATCATGGTCCGGTTGGTGGGGATCTGTACCACGCCGAGCTTGTAGATCTCGTGCAGCTCGGCGGCCTCGGTCTCGGCGGTACCGGTCATGCCGGACAACTTCTCGTAGAGGCGGAAGTAGTTCTGCAGCGTGATGGTGGCCAGGGTCTGGTTCTCGGCCTTGATCTCGACGTGCTCCTTGGCCTCGATGGCCTGGTGCATGCCCTCGTTGTATCGCCGGCCGACCAGCACGCGGCCGGTGAACTCGTCGACGATGACGACCTCGCCGTCACGGACGATGTAGTCCTTGTCGCGCTGGAACAGTTCCTTGGCCTTGACGGCGTTGTTCAGATAGCTGACCAGTGGCGAGTTGGCGGCCTCATAGAGGTTGTCGATGCCCAGCTGGTTCTCGACGAACTCCACGCCGGCCTCGTGCACACCGATGGTGCGCTTACGGATGTCGACCTCGTAGTGGACGTCCTTCTCCATGAGCGGCACGATGCGCGCGAACTCGGTGTACCAGTTCGACGCACCGTCGGCCGGGCCCGAGATGATCAGCGGCGTACGGGCTTCGTCGATGAGGATCGAGTCGACCTCGTCGACGATGGCGAAGTTGTGGCCGCGCTGCACCATGTCGTCGGTCGAGTGCGCCATGTTGTCGCGCAGGTAGTCGAAGCCGAACTCGTTGTTGGTGCCGTAGGTGATATCGGCGGCGTACGCGGCGCGCCGCTCCTCCGGCGTCATCTGCGACAGGATCACCCCGACCTCGAGACCGAGGAAGCGGTGCACGCGACCCATCCACTCGCTGTCACGCTTGGCCAGGTAGTCATTGACGGTGACGACGTGCACGCCCTTGCCGGCGAGCGCGTTGAGGTAGGCCGGCAACACACAGGTCAGGGTCTTGCCCTCACCGGTCTTCATCTCGGCGACATTGCCGTAGTGCAGCGCGGCACCGCCCATCACCTGGACGTCGAAGTGGCGCTGGTCCAGCACGCGCCAGGCCGCCTCGCGGGCGACGGCGAAGGCCTCGGGCAGGATGTCGTCGAGCGACTCACCACCGGCCACGCGCTTCTTGAACTCGTCGGTCTTGGCGCGCAGCTCGTCGTCCGACAGCTTCTCGACGTCATCGGACAAGGTGTTGACATAGTCGGCGACCTTTTGCAGGCGCTTGACCATGCGACCTTCACCGATGCGGAGCAACTTCGACAGCACGCTTTTCCCCTGTGGGTCTGGAACGGATATACGTCGGCGGGTTAGACGTGACCATCGTAGGTGACCGGCCGAATCGGCAGATAAGAGTGCGCCCCCGGCGGTTCGGCCGGGGGCGCATCAGCGGGATGTCAGGACAGACGGATCAGTCCGTAGTCGTAGGCGTGTCTGCGGTAGACCACCGTCGGCCGGTCGCTCTCCTTGTCGTGGAACAGGAAGAAGTCGTGTCCGACGAGCTCCATCTCGTAGAGCGCGTCGTCGACCGTCATCGGGATGGCCGGGTGCTCCTTGACGCGGACCACCTGACCGGGAACGTGGTCGTCGACCTCAAGGGTCGTCGGTGGACTTGAGGTTCCGGGCAGGTCCTCGGGCGGGACCATCGACGTCGCCTCGGCCAGCCCCACCGGGGTCTTGTCGCCATAGTGAATCTTGCGGCGGTCCTTGCTGCGCCGCAGCCGGTTCTCCAGTTTGCCGACGGCCGATTCGAGGGCCGCGTAGAAACTGTCCGCACAGCCTTCGCCACGCACGACCGGCCCGCGGCCGCGTGCCGTGATCTCGACATGCTGGCAGTTCTTGCGCTGGCGCCGATTCTTCTCGTGATCGAGTTCGACGTCGAACAAGTAGATGGTGCGATCGAAACGCTCCAACCGGGAGAGCTTCTCGGAAACGTAGATGCGGAAGTGTTCGGGGACCTCGACGTTGCGGCCCTTGACGACGACGTCGGCGTGCGGCTCGGGCGCAGGCTCGGTGTCGTCGGCAAACATGGTCGAGCGGGCAGAATCCACGGATTGGGTTGTCATGCTTTGCAACTCGCTTCTCTCTCGCAGTGCACGTGTGTCTCTTCTTGCACACGGTCTGAACTACGCGCCGAGCGGGTCTGCAAGTCGCCGCAGCCCGGCGCAAGGTGTTGAGTACTCACCTCCTACCGCTGTCAGCGATTTGGTACCGAGTGAATGTGCCGGTACCGCCGTGAGGCTTCACGGATGGTTGCAGCCGACGGTAGTCCGAGTTCACCTAGTCGTGCCACCGATTTCGCATACCGGTTTTGAGAACTTCATATCGAGTTGATGTAGGTGGTCTCCTGACCGTGTCCTGCCGGCTCGAAGCTCAGGCGTGTGCTATTGCGAGCACCGCGGAAACCTGGGCTCCGGATGTTTGCAGGACCCGAACCGCCTCGGCCGCGGTCGCGCCCGTCGTCACCACATCGTCGAACACCACGACCTCCCCACGCACCGGCGTCCGCTGCCGGACCCGGCCGTTGATGTTGCGTTGTCGCTGCGCACTGGACAGGCCGACGGAGTCCCGCGTGAAGGCCCGCATGGCCAACGCCGGCCGGACCGTTACTCCCGGCAGGCCCGCGGCCGCAGCGCGGGCCATCTTGGCCACAGGGTCACCGCCACGGCGCCGGGCGGCCAGGCTCCGGGTCGGCGCGGGCACCACCGTCAACGGCGGCACGATCAGGCCCCAGGTGATCAAGGTGTGCAGTGCCGCGGCCACCGCGCCGGCCAGCGGCACCACAAGGTCCGTGCGCCCATGTTCTTTGAGCGCGACGACGGCCCGCCTTCTGGCCCCGGCGTAACGCCCGAGCGCGAAGACCGGCACTCCGGGATCCTCACGAGGCGTGATGACGTGCGGCTCGTCGGGACGGACGGTCAGTTCCGTCGCGCAGGCGGGACACCAGCGGGTCGACGGCGCGCCGCAGCCACCGCATTCGACGGGCAGGACCAGGTCGAGCATGGCGTCAGCATGCCGCCGGGGTACGACAGTGCAGGTTCAGCAGCCGAGTCAGCCCGGCAGCACCGGCAGTGCGCCGACGACCATGAGCGGCCGGATATCGGTCCACATCAGGTTGTTGTCCGCCGCCGAACCCGACAGCTGCAAGACACCGCGCTGGTCGGCGAGGTACACGGTCGAGGTGTTGGCCGCCACCGTGGACACCGGGACCGCGAGATTTCGCGTGGGCCCGTCGGAATTCACACCGTCGAGGTTGACGTACGACACCGGATGCGCACCGTCGGTACGCGTCACCACGATGTCGTCACCGGTACGCCACGACAGCGACAGCGCCGTGTTGCCCAGGCCGTAACCGAGCCGGCGCGGGTAGGTGAGGGCGAGCTGCCCCGCCGGCCCCTGCTCGACGCTGGCCAGTATCACCTGGCCGTTGATCACCATCGCGGCCCGGGTGGCATCCCGGGACAGCTGCAGGCCGCTCATCGGGCCGGGGAACTTGGTAGCCACGGCCGACGAATCGACCGGGATACGGGCGGGTTGACCCGACGCCGCTTCCTGGATGGCCCGGACGACGTTGGTGCCGTCGACCACGATCCAGATCGCGTCGTCGAGCGACCAGCTCGGCCGCGACAGGGTGTGTGCGTCGAGCGTCTGCGCGGCGTCCCCGTTGACCGGGCCCACCCACAGCGACTGCGCTACGTCGGGGGCACCCGGGCGCAACGTCACGACCGAGGCGACCTCCTGCCCACTTCGGGACAGGGCGGCCGACGTCTGCCCGGGCAGTTGCCCGAAGGCCCCGGCGACCCGCGGTGCGCCCTCGCCTTCCAAAGACACCAACGAGCCACCCACCAGGGCATGCAGGCCCGCCGCTGCCCCCGGATCGGCACCCGGATCGGTCGCCGCGACGTCAGAGGTGTTCCAGCCTTCGGCGAACCGGTCATCGAGGGCGGCGCCGTCGGCGTTGATCACGTACGGACCGTTGACCCCGGCCCGGAACAGCGTCCAGATGATCTGCGCCGCAAGCAGTTGCCGGGTGTGCGGGTCGGTGGTCGACAAGCTCTCCAGGTCGATGCGGGCGCCGCCGTACCCGCGTCCGACGCCGGTCTTGCCGCCGTCGGCGCGGGTCACCGGGCCGCGCAGCCGCAGCGGTGCGGCCATCAGATTCCGGACGCTGTTGGCCATCTCGGGCCGCGGCCCGGACAGCAGCTTGGTGACGAGTTCGGTGGCCAGCTGATCGGGGTCGGACACCGCGACGTAGCGTGGGTCGGGCACGACGGTCTTGCCGGTCGGATCGACGAAATAGAGCGTGTCGCGTTTGTAGGTGGACTGGAACTGTTGCCAGTCCAGGAAAACCCCGTTGGGCAGCTTGTCGATGCGCCACCCTCGCGGCGTCTTCACCAGATCGATGGGGCCGGGGTCGGGCAGCGCGCCCTCTCCGGTCTCGAAGACTCCGACATCCGACAGCGAGCCCAGGATGTCGGCGTGCATGGTCACCGAAACCTTGTCGGTGCCACGGGTTTCCACGAACACGACGCGGTCGATCAGCAGGGCGCTACCGGCGTCGTCCCACGAGCGCGACGCCGATTCGGTGAGGAATTGACGCGCGGCCAGGTGCCGGTTCGCGGGATCGGCGGTGGCCTTGAGGAATTCGCGCAGCAGCAGGTCCGGGTCCATGCCGGGCGACGGCGTCGGCAGATTCCGTGGTGCCGGCCGGTCGACGGTGCCCACGGCCTGCGGCGCGGACGAGCTGGGCACACCGGCGCAGCCCGTCAACACCAGCAGCAGCACCGCGCAAACCGCGAACGCGCCTTTCATGACGGCTCCCCCGCCGGCAGCTCCCCAGACGAGAGGGCCGTAACCGATTTGGGCCCAGTGGGTTTGAGCGGCAGCGGGCTGGTCGTCACCTTGTGGCCACGCACCAGCGGCAGCGTAAGCCGGAAGCAGGCGCCGTGACCGGGCTCACCCCAGGCCTCCAGCCGGCCCTGGTGCAGGCGGGCGTCCTCGATGCTGATGGCCAGGCCCAGGCCCGTGCCGCCGGAGCGACGAACCCGCGAAGGGTCGGACCGCCAGAACCGGCTGAACACCATCTTCTCCTCGCCCGGTCGCAGACCCACGCCGAAATCGCGGACCGTCACCGCCACGGTATCCACGTCGGCGGCCATCTTGATCTGCACGGGCTTCTTCTCGGCATGGTCGATCGCGTTGGCGATGAGGTTGCGCAGAATCCGCTCGACCCGGCGCGGATCCACCTCGGCGATGACGGCCTCGCCCGGAAGATGTACGGCGAGTTTGATATTCGCGTCGTCGGCCAGGTGCCCGACGTTCTCGAGCGCGCTCCGCACGGTGTCACGGAGGTCGACCGACTCCACCGACAGCTCGGCCACACCGGCGTCGTGCCGGGAGATCTCCAGCAGATCGGCCAGCAGCGTCTCGAAGCGGTCGAGTTCGTTGACCATCAACTCGGTCGAGCGGCGCAGCGCCGGGTCGAGTTCCTCGCTGTGGTCGTAGATCAGGTCCGCGGCCATGCGCACCGTGGTGAGCGGCGTCCGCAGTTCGTGGCTGACGTCAGAGGTGAAGCGGCGCTGCAGGTTTCCGAACTCTTCGAGCTGGGTGATCTGTTTGTGCAGGCTTTCGGCCATGTCGTTGAACGACACCGCCAGGCGCGCCATGTCGTCCTCGCCGCGTACGGGCATGCGCTCGGTGAGGTGACCCTCGGCGAACCGCTCGGCGATGCGCGACGCCGACCGCACCGGCAGCACGATCTGCCGGGCCACCAACAGCGCGATGGCCGCGAGCAGACCCAGCAGCACGATGCCACCGGTCGCCATGGTGCCGCGGACCAGCGCGATGGTGCTCTCTTCGTTGCTCAGCGGAAAGATCAGGTACAGCTCGAGATTGGTGACCTGCGACGACGTCGGGCTGCCGACGATCAGCGCGGGACCGGAGAAGCCGTCGGTGTGGACGGTCGCGTACTGGTAGCTGACCTGGCCGGCTTTGACGAAGTCGCGCAGCGAGTTCGGGATCTCCCCGACCGGTCCGGCCGACGTGGCCGCGCGCGGGCCGTCACCGGGGACCACGAGCACGGCGTCGAACGCACCTGCCAGGCGTGAGCCCGAATCGACCTTGCGGTCGATGAGGGTGTTGCGCGCCAACTGCAGACTGCTGTTCAGCGAGCGCGTCTCCTCGCCGCCGACGATGCCGCTGACGGTGGTGCGGGCGTGGTCGATCTCCTCGGTACCGGCGCGGACCTTGGCTTCCAGGATGCGGTCGGTGATCTGACTGGTCAGCACGAAACCCAGCACCAGGATGACGGCGAGCGACAACCCCAGCGTCAGGGACACCACACGCAGTTGCAGCGAGCGGCGCCACGCGTAACCGACCACCCGGCCGACGGCGCCCAGCCCGCGCACGAAAGCGCCCGAGCCGAAACCGCCACGGATGCGGCGCCGGGATCCCCAGATCACCGGCGCCCTGCGGTCACGGGCTCGGGCTCGACGAGCCGTCCGATCACGGCGGTCCGGCCTTGTATCCCACTCCTCGAACGGTCAGCACCACCTGCGGGTTCTCCGGGTCCTTCTCGACCTTGGCCCGCAGCCGCTGCACGTGGACGTTCACCAGGCGGGTGTCTGCCGGGTGCCGGTAACCCCACACCTGTTCGAGCAGCACATCACGAGTGAAGACCTGTCGCGGCTTCCGGGCGAGCGCGACGAGCAGGTCGAACTCCAGCGGCGTCAGCGAGATCTGCTCACCTTGACGGGTCACCTTGTGGGCCGGCACATCGATGTCAATGTCGGCGATGGACAGCATCTCTGCCGGCTCATCGTCGTTGCGGCGCAACCGTGCCCGCACCCGCGCCACCAGTTCCTTCGGCTTGAACGGCTTCATGACGTAGTCGTCGGCGCCGGACTCCAGGCCCAGGACCACGTCGACCGTGTCGGTCTTGGCGGTCAGCATGACGATCGGCACGCCCGAGTCGGCGCGCAGCACACGGCACACGTCGATGCCGTTCATTCCAGGCAGCATGAGGTCCAACAGCACCAGGTCGGGGCGCAGCTCACGGACCGCAGTCAGCGCCTGGCTGCCGTCACCGATGACGGCGGTGTCGAAGCCTTCGCCCCGCAGCACGATGGTGAGCATCTCGGCCAGAGATGGGTCGTCGTCGACGACCAGAATGCGTTGCCTCATGGCGTCCATGGTGTCACCAGATTGCGATAAAGCCGTGATCTCCGATGGGTGTTTTGCCACTTGCCTGACAACTGGCTGGTAAACGCCGCGACCGGATCAGCCCAGCAGCGTCGTGGCCAACTCCCCCGGATCCACGTCCGGAGCAACCAAAGCCCAACGGCCGACCCAGTTTTCGGCCGCCAGCGCGGTGTACACCGCAGCTGTGCGGTCCTGCAGACCCCCGTCACGCTCGTAGGCGTCACGAGTCCGGGCGGCATCGTGAGCTTCCCGGCGCGCCGCCCTTGCCGCGGCGAGGTCGGTCGGCACATTCAGGTACAGCTGCCAGTCCGGCACCGGCAACGCCAACCGCTCGAACTCCAGCTGCCGCACCCAGGCCACCACGTCTCCATCCGCGTCCTGATGCAGCCGCGCCGCGCTGTACGCGGCGTTGGAAGCGACGTATCGATCGAGGATCACAACATCATGCGCGTCGTTCATCGCGGCGATCTCAGCCTTGGCGCCCGCCCGGTCGAGGGCGAACAGCATCGCCATGGCATACACCGACTCGGCGAGGTCGCCGTGCCGGCCGTGCAGCGCCTCGGCGGCGATGTCCGCCTCGACCGAACGGCCGTACCGCGGGAACGCCACAGAGGTCACCGACTTGCCGCGGGCCTCGAACTGCGCGCGCAACCCCTGGGTCAGAGTGTTCTTCCCCGCACCGTCAACGCCTTCGATTGCGATCAGCACGTGGTGAGCGTAGTTGCCGCCGAGAACGGCACTTCTCATCGGCGAGCGCACGCGCCGAAACCCCCTGAAAGTCCGGCCCGTTCAGGGGGGGATTCACGCGTCACTCAGAGTGGCGGCGGGATGTCGGTGTCTGTGGGGGTGTGTTGCGCGGTGGATTCTTGTAGCTCTTCGGCCTCGCGAGCGGCTTTCAGTTCCGCTCGTCTGCGGGCGGCGGCTTCTTGGGCGGCTGCTGCGGCGTGGAGGTCGGCTTCGTTGAGGGCGCGTTCGTAGGCGATCTGCTGGGCGAGGTCGTGGGCGCGGGTGCGGCGGCGGGTGGGCATCATGATGCCCCGGCCGGGGGCCGGTGGGGTATCGAGATCAGCGACCTCTGGTGGTGGGTTCGGCAAGGGTGTGTCGGTGATCTTGTCGGGGAACAGGATTCGACTTTCCGGCACGCTGGTGTAGGTGTGGCCGGTGGGTGCGGTCCACACGATGGTGCCGTCAGGTTGTTGACGGTCCCGCCAGCCGTCGGGGCCGCCGTAGAAGGTTTTGAGTAGGTGGTGTTTGCGGCATTTCGGGCTGAGGTTGCCCGGATGGGTCGGCCCGGCCGGCCACGGGATCGTGTGGTCGAGGTCGCAGGCGGTGGCGGGCTGATCGCAGCCGGGGAACATGCACGTCATCGCCCGCATCCGAACGAATTCGTCGATCGCGGTCGAGGGCCGGTACCGGGGCACTCCGTCGAGATCGGTGGCGGAGGCGACGGTACGGACTGTGGCGCCGCGCGCGGCCAGATCGGCCAGCAGCGCCGGTGGCACGACGGCACCGCCGATCATGTAGCCGATCGGGGACCGCACCGG
The DNA here is from genome assembly GCF_010730955.1 of Mycolicibacterium aubagnense. Classification (NCBI taxonomy): domain Bacteria; kingdom Bacillati; phylum Actinomycetota; class Actinomycetes; order Mycobacteriales; family Mycobacteriaceae; genus Mycobacterium; species Mycolicibacterium aubagnense. The sequence continues at coordinate 1,712,849 of NZ_AP022577.1, forward strand.
CGCCGAGGCTTTGGCGAGCGCGAGGACCGGAGCCGGCGTGGGCGCCGCGTCAGGCACAGCGTCATTCACCGGCGCCGGCTCAGGTGCGGGCGAGGGCGGCAGTGGTGTCAGGGGCGCGGCCGGATCCCCGCTGAGCAGCGGGTCAGCCACCGGCGCGGGCAGCGCATCGGTCAGAACATGGATCACCACCGCCGTCGCGCGGGCATCCGGCCCGGCCGCCGCGCAATCGGGACTGCCACACTGGCAGGCCAACCGGTCCCCGCGGGCGGCGAGCACCCCCAACGCATCCGCGCGGCGCTGCCCGAAGGTGCGCGGATCGCTCTCACACACCTGCCGGGCCATCTCCGTCAACACCCGATTCAACAACTCGGCATCCGTGGCCAGCAGCGCACCCAGATCGACGCCACCCCGGTCTCATCATCAGGTTTGCCGACCCCGACCCCGGCGGCGGGCCGCCGACCGCACCTTCAGCACCGCAGCCGGATCGAACTTATGCACCCAACCGTCGATCTTCTTCTCAATCTTCTTGCGGGACAAACCCACCCACTCACACAGCGCCCCGCCAACGCCGCATCCAGCACGGCCAGTGTGTTGGCGTCCTCCACCAGGCGGGTGCGCCAGCAGATCGTGCCGACCGTTCGTGCCGAGACGCCACCGTCGGCAAACACCGCCGCCACCCGACGCAGGCGGTCGCGCAACGCGACGGCGGTCGCCATCTGCCCGGACGCTTCCCGAGACCCGATGCCCAAGGCGGCCCCGACTTCAGCGGCCGCGGCATCCCAGCCATCACAGGCCCACCACTGCCGATCACCCTGATCATCAACCCGCAACGCGACCAGGTCAGCGATCGCCGCGAAGCGGATGCTCGCGGCCCGCGCTTCCACCCGGGCACTGTGGCTGATGGCATCGACCACGGAAGCATCGTGAACCAGCGCACCGCCGGCCCCGATCCCTACATGTTCGAACATATGTTCTATTATGCTACCGGGGTCCGACACGTGCCACGATTCGAACGTTTCCCCCCGCCGGTACGTGTCACCGATACAGGACCGGAGGACCGTCATGCGTACCGCATTCATCATCCTCGCCGCAGCCGCCGCGGCCGTGCTGGCGCCCATCGCGCCGACACAGGCAGAGTCGGCAATCGTCACGATCGGTCAGTTGGAGGCCGAGGGATTCCACGTCAACATCGACCGGGTGGGTACTGCGCCGCTGGATCGGTGTGTGGTGACCAGCGTCCGTAACCCACAGGAGGAGACGAGGTTGATTCGAGTGGACAACGGCCATGGTCGAGATGTGGTCGTCCCCATCGTGGTGCGACGGACCATCACGGTGTCGTTGGATTGCACCAAGTAACACCGAGAAGCGCCTTTACGCAACAGCTTTCAGTTCGCGATCACCGGCAACGTGATCGATGACGGATGCGCCGGATCATGGAGGATGGTCTGCGTCGCCACCACGGTCGCCGCGTCGCGCCCGAACGGGGCGCCGGTATTCGGATTCGGCGAGAATTGCGGGTAGTCGCTGCTGGAGATCTCCACCCGCACCCGGTCCCCCGCACTGAGTTGGTAACTGGTGGGCCAGATTTGGATGTGGTACTGGTAAGGCTGGCCGGGCACGATCGGCGTCGGCGCCGACAGCGAATCCCGGAACGATGCCCGGACGATCCCGTTGTTGAGGTTGATGGCCGTCCCGTCGGGCTTGACCACCACCAGCTTGGCCGTGAAATCTGTATCCACCGCAGAGGATTGGGCCCACAGCGTGACGCTGGACGGGCCGGTGATCTCGGTGTCGTGAGCCACCGGGTCGCCCGTGTAGACCAGCACATCGGAGCGCTGCTCCACAGGTGTCTGGTCATAGGGACCCTGCGGACCGGATTTCGCACTGCAACATGAGTGCCCGCCGAGGCTCGGCGCCGGATTCAACGGGTCGTAGGTGTAGGCGTCGGGCGGCTGCGGTCCGGGCAGCACCGGCAGCAGCTTCCCGGCACGGTCGGCGATGCCGCCGGCGCCGGACAGGTAGTAGTTGATCCATTGCGTCTGCGGCAGTGGCCAGTTGGTGGCCGTCTTCCAGGTGTTGGCACCCATGGTGAAGTAGTCGACGCGCGGCTTGCCGGCCACACCGTTGTTGATGCCCTTCAAGAAGTGGTCGAACCAGGCCAGCATCAGCTCGTTGATGGGGCTGCTGCCCACCGGCCCAATGTCTTTGAGCATCGGCGCGGGCTCGGAATCAGGGCGCCCCCACGCGACGTGATCCCAGGGCCCGATCACCAAACGCTGGTTCGCGCGCGCAAAGTCGTTGCCGCCGTGGGCCACCATCCCGGCGAAGTTCTCGACACCGCCGGCCAGGAAGGCGTCATACCAACCCTCGAAGTGCAGCACCGGAATCCGTACCGCCGGATACCGGTCCCGGATGCTGAGCTGCTGCCAGAACGCGTCGCGAGTGTTGTGCCGGACCCAGTCGAAGTACCAGGGCGCCACCGCCGGATTGTGCGGCTGCATCGGCGGAAGGTCCTGTTGCGGGCGGAAATTCAGCCACCGCGTCGGGTCGGCTCCAGCGTCCCGCAACAGCCGCTCCGCTTCAGCGTCCCGGCGGTTCTCGGCGGCACCGAGCGCGATCGTCTCGATGGCCCACGGCTGCACGAACGCCAGCCGGAATTCACCACCCTCATAGGTCCAGCCGTCGTAGTAGTCGGACGCCGTGTTGGCCGGCGCGATCGTGACCAGATGCGGCGGGGCGGATACCGCCGCAAGCCATTGCGTCGCACCGACATACGACGATCCGTACATGGCGACCTTGCCGTTCGCCCCCGGCAGGCCGGCGGCCCACTCGACGGTGTCGTAGCCGTCGGCCATGTCGTTGGTGAACTCGCTGAACACGCCGCCGGAACTCCCCTGGCCCCGAACATCCTGAACGACAACGAGATAGCAGTGCGAGGCGAACCAATCCGGCGGCTGGTACCGGTTGGGCGACGCCTGCGCCCCGGACTTGCCGTACTGCGTGCGCATGAGCAGCACCGGCACAGGGTCAGAGGTCCGCGGACGGTAGACATCAGCGCGCAGCACGACCCCGTCTCGCATGGTGGCGCCAACGTCACGTTCGGCATCAACCGCACACGGCCCCCGGCCGGTCGCCGCAGGGAACATCGAACCGGGTGGGCGGTCCGCACCACAGGCAGCCAACAGGGCCAGCACCACCGTGAACACCGTCAGGCGGATCAGCGCGCGCACGCTCCCACGCTAGTGCCTCGCCAGACCTGACGGTTACGGCAGCCCGCGTCCGCCGGATGTCGTCGTCAGCACCAGGATGTTCTGGTCCCGGTCGAGGAACGCCTGAGTGGACATGGTTGGGGTGGAGAAAAGCTTGTTCAGCTCAGGCCCCGACAGGTATGGACCATCGGGCAGCTCCGATTGCAGAATCTTCTGCACCGTCGGTTGCCGGTCGGTGTCGACCGGGTGGTAGTCCGCCACTAGCTGAGCGGTCTCGGCAGGTGACAGTTTGACCACCGCGTCGATCCAGCTCACCTTGCCGGCCAGGCTGGGGTCGCCGCTGTTGTTCCAGGTGACCCACACCGCTTCTTCGGGCTTGGGCAGTTGCGGGTACTGCCAGATCAATTGCTGCACATCGTGCCGAACCATCACGGGCGGAATCGGCGGGCCCTTCACCGTCTGCGAAACAGTGCCGAAAATGTCCAGGCTGCCGAGGTTGATGCCGTCGCAGCCGGTCAATGCCACCCCGACGGCAGCCAGCAACACGATGCCTCTTTCCCATCGGTTCTTCCGCATGGCCGACGTTCCTTCACGAGGGTGCCTTGGTGTGTGGAAATTCTACCGCCGATATCCGCTAGCCATCAGAACTTCAGCAAACAGTGAAGCCGTGCCTAGTCGTTTTCGGTTTTCACGTAATGCGATGTACGCGGCCCTCAGCCCACCGCTGTCAGCTAATTCAGCCGGATGTGCCGACGCGAAGTGTCCCGCAGCGCTGGGTTTACCCAGCGAAAAACCCCCAATTCCCGAGGGAAATGGGGGCTTTCGCGTGTGCTCGCGCGAATAGCGCAAACAGACTCAGTAGCGGTAGTGCTCCGGCTTGTACGGGCCTTCGACGTCGACGCCGATGTACTCGGCCTGGTCCTTGGTCAGCTTGGTCAGCGAGCCGCCGAGAGCCTCGACGTGGATACGCGCGACCTTCTCGTCGAGGTGCTTGGCCAGGCGGTAGACCTCGTTGTCGTACTCGTCGTTCTTGGTCCACAGCTCGATCTGGGCGATGACCTGGTTGGAGAACGAGTTCGACATCACGAACGACGGGTGGCCGGTGGCGTTGCCCAGGTTGAGCAGACGGCCCTCGGACAGCACGATGATCGCCTTGCCGGTGTCGCCGAAGGTCCACAGGTCGACCTGCGGCTTGATGTTCAGCTTGGTGGCACCGGAACGCTCCAGGGCGGCCATGTCGATCTCGTTGTCGAAGTGGCCGATGTTGCCCAGGATGGCCTTGTCCTTCATGGCCTTCATGTGGTCGAGCAGGATGATGTCCTTGTTGCCCGTCGAGGTGACGACGATGTCGGCGTTGCCGATCGCCTCCTCGACGGTCACCACGTCGTAGCCGTCCATCAGCGCCTGCAGCGCGTTGATCGGGTCGATCTCGGTTACCTGGACGCGGGCGCCCTGGCCGGCCAGCGACTCGGCACAGCCCTTGCCGACGTCGCCGTAGCCACAGATCAGCACCTTCTTGCCACCGATCAGCACGTCGGTACCGCGGTTGATGCCGTCGATCAGCGAGTGGCGGGTGCCGTACTTGTTGTCGAACTTGCTCTTGGTGACCGAGTCGTTGACGTTGATGGCCGGGAAGGCCAGCTCACCGGCGGCGGCGAACTGGTACAGGCGCAGCACGCCCGTGGTGGTCTCCTCGGTGACGCCCTTGACCGACTCGGCGATCTTGGTCCACTTGGTCTTGTCGTTCTCGAAGCCGTTGCGGACCAGCTCCAGGAAGACCTTCCACTCGGCCGAGTCGTCTTCCTCGGCCGGAGGCACGACGCCCGCCTTCTCCCACTGCGCGCCGCGCAGCACCAGCATGGTGGCGTCGCCACCGTCGTCCAGGATCATGTTGCAGGGCTCGCCGTCCCAGGTGAGCATCTGCTCGGCGCACCACCAGTACTCCTCCAGCGTCTCGCCCTTCCAAGCAAAGACCGGGGTGCCCTTGGGCTCCTCGACGGTGCCGTGCGGGCCGACGACGACGGCTGCGGCCGCGTGGTCCTGGGTGGAGAAGATGTTGCACGACGCCCATCGAACTTCAGCACCGAGCGCAACAAGCGTCTCGATCAGCACCGCGGTCTGCACCGTCATGTGCAGCGAGCCGGAGATGCGCGCGCCCTTGAGCGGCTGAACGTCGTGGTATTCGCGGCGCAGCGCCATCAGACCCGGCATCTCGTGCTCGGCGAGGCGAATCTCCTTGCGGCCGAACTCGGCCTCGGACAGGTCGGCAACCTTGTAGTCGATGCCGTTACGGACGTCTGCCTTCAATTCCGTCATGGATTAGAGCCCCATTCATTCGTTCCACTGAAGTGACCCCATGGCCTGCGGGCTCGCGGGACAGGCGCCAAGAAACCTTCTCGAATGGCGCGCTGACGGCTACGGGGTATCTCTACTACCGTAACGGTCGGCGAACGGCGTCATGAGCCGGGCCAGGTCAGCGGCCACATCGTGGTCCGCTTCCGGCGGCATTGACACGTAACTGATCGCCAGCCGGACGATCGCGCGAGCCAGCACCCCGGCATCCTCGTCGGAAATCTGCACCCAACTGCCGCGGAAAGCCTCCGTGAGGCGCTGCGAGCAGTGCGAGATGATCGGCGCGCTGTCGGTGGTGATGATCTGCAGCAGGTCCGGCTTCGCGACACCGGTCAGCAACGAGATGACAAGCGGGTCGGACGCCGACTCGGTGAAGAACATCCGGAAGCCCTGCAGGAACGCCGCGTGAATGTCACCGACGTTGGCGTAGATGGCGTGCTCGACAGCGTCGACCAGGCGGTCGGCGAGACGCATCGCGTAGCCCTCGGCCAGCCCCTGCCGTGAACCGAATTCGTTGTAGATGGTCTGCCGGCTGATCCCCGCAGCGCGGGCGACATCCGACAGCGTGATCGACGACCAGTCCTTGGCCAGCAACAGCTCTCGCATGCCGTCCAGGATCGAGTGCCGCAGCAGGACCCGCGAGGCCTCGGCGTACGGCACCCGAGGTGCCGCGGGGCGCGGCACCTCGGGTCCGTCCGGTACTGCGGCCGCGGCGGTCACGACGCCACGACCTCCACCATGTCGAAGTCGGCCTTGGCGGCGCCGCAGTCCGGGCAGCTCCAGTCCTCGGGGATGTCGGCCCAGCGGGTGCCCGGGGCGATGCCGTCTTCCGGCCAGCCCTTCTCCTCGTCGTACTCGAAGCCGCACTGCAGGCAGACGAACTTCTTGAACGGCTCGCTCATGAACTCACTCCTCTTGCACTTCCCGTCGCTTCACTCGCCCCGACGGACTCGAAATCGACCTTCTCGCGGACCGCGCAGTCCGGGCAGCACCAGTCGTCGGGGACATCGTCCCACGCCGTGCCGGCCGGAAATCCTTCACGCGGAGCCCCTTTGGCCTCGTCATAGACGTAACCACAGCCTGGGCAGGCGTACGCGCTCATGCGGCCACCCCCGCCCCGTACTTGGCCACCACCTTGTCCCGCACCCGCGGGTGGACGTTCACCTTGGTGATGTCGCCGTCGTAGTGCTCGATGACCCGGTGGTCCATCATCCGGCGCCACAGCGGCGGGATGTAGGTCAGACCGATCAGGGTGGCGTAGCCGCTGGGCAGGTTCGGGGCCCCGTCGATGCTGCGCAGTGTCTGGTAGCGCCGCGTCGGGTTGGCGTGGTGGTCACTGTGGCGCTGCAGGTGGTACAGGAACAGGTTGGTGACGATGTGATCGGAGTTCCAGCTGTGCACCGGGGCGCAGCGCTCGTAGCGGCCACTCTCGGTCTTCTGCCGCAGCAGGCCGTAGTGCTCGAGGTAGTTCACCGACTCCAGCAGGCTGAATCCGTAGATGCCCTGGATGAGAACGAACGGGATGAGCGCCGGGCCGAACACCGCGATCAGGATGCCGAAGAACACCAGCGACATGAGCCACGCGTTGAGGACATCGTTCTTGAGGTAGGTGCGGGGGTCCCACGGGCTGCGTCCGAGGCGACGGATGCGCTGGGCCTCCAGCTCGACGGACGACTTCAGGGCGCCCCACACCGTGCGCGGCAGGAACTCCCAGAAGGTCTCACCGAATCGGGCCGAGGCGGGGTCCTCCGGGGTGGCGACGCGGACGTGGTGGCCGCGGTTGTGCTCGATGTAGAAGTGGCCGTAGAACGTCTGCGCCAGCGTGATCTTCGCCAGCCAGCGCTCCAGGTTCTCCTTCTTGTGCCCCATCTCGTGCGCGGTGTTGATACCGACGCCACCCAGCACACCGACCGACAGCGCGACGCCGAGCTTGGCCCACCACGCCAGCCCGCCCTCGAAGCCGAGCCAGCTCAGGTCCTTGGCGGTGAACAGGTACGCACCGAGGATGACGCTGGCGTACTGGAAGGGGATGTAGACGTAGGTGCAGTAGCGGTAGTACTTGTCGTTCGCCAGCTGCTCCATCATCTCGTCGGGCGGGTTCTCCCCGTCGGGCCCGAACTTCAGATCGAGGATCGGCAGCAGCACGTAGAGCAGACCGGGGCCGATCCACAGCGGCACCTGCGCCGCCGCATGCCAGCCGGCCTGGTTCAGCGCCCAGATCAGCGGGAGCATCACGAACAGAGCCGTGGGCGCGATCAGGCCCATGAGCCACAGATGACGCTTGCGATCCCGCCACTGCGTGACGTTGACGTCGGATACCTCGACTGACACGGGTCCACCTCCATTGGTTTGCCGACAACTTCGTGATCTTGACTATAGACGGCAATTTGTCGCCGGTCTAGACATTAGAGGCGAATTTGTAAAACGGCTTGTGGCAGCCGTCACCGGTCAGCCGCGGTAGAGGTCCGGCTCGATGTAGATGATGCGGGCGTTCGGGACGGCGGCCCGGATCGCGACCTCGGCGGCATCGATCGTCGCGGCGACGGTCGCCAGGTCGGTCTTCGGGGCCAGCGCGATCTTCACGCCGACGAGCATCTCCTCCGGCCCCAGGTACTGGGTGCGGAGGTGGATGACGCGGTCGACGTGCGCCGTCTGCTCCAGCGCGGCGCGGATGGCGCCGGTCTCGTCGACGGTCGCGCCTTCCCCGATCAGCAGGCTCTTCATCTCGACCATCAGGATCACCGCGATGACACCGAGCAGCGCACCGATGGCCGCGGTACCGATGCCGTCCCACACCGGATCACCCGTCAGCATCGACAGGCCGACGCCGCCCAGGGCCAGCACCAGACCGATCAGGGCGCCACTGTCCTCCAGCAGCACCACCGGCAGCTCCGGGTTACGCGAGGTCCGGATGAACCGCCACCAGCTGCCGGCTCCCTTGAGCGGACGCGATTCCTTCACCGCGGTGTAGAAGCTGTAGCCCTCGAGCGCGATGGCCACCACGAGAATCGCGACTGCGACGACGGGTGACGACAGCGGCTCGGGGTGAGTGATCTTGTGATAGCCCTCGTACAGCGCGAACATCGCGCCGAGGCTGAACAGGACCAGCGCCACGACGAACGAATAGAAGTAGCGGCTGCGGCCGTAGCCGAAGGGATGCAGATGGTCGGCGTCCTTGCGCGCCTGCCGCTGCCCCCACAGCAGCAGTCCCTGGTTGGACGTGTCCGCCAGCGAGTGCACCGACTCCGCGAGCATCGACGAACTGCCCGTGACCAGAAAACCGACGAACTTCGCCGCGGCGATCCCGGCATTGGCCAACAGCGCCGCGACGATCGCGCGCGCACTCCCCGAGGCCGACATGACCTGCCCTTTCGTAGGTTTCTAGATCCCGACCGTCGCGCGGAACACCGTCGACGGTTCGTCAGCCAGCAGCCGCACGGGCCCTTCCCCGGCTGCGATCCAGGCTGCGGCGCCCTTGTTCAGGGTCAGCTCGCCGCCCGCGGAATGCACCTGCACCCGCCCCTGCGTGCCCAGCAGAATCTGGGGGCCGGCATGCCCGTTCGGCACCTCGACCTCACGGCCCAACCGATCGCCGTCGATCCGCAGGATCGAGACCGCGAATTCCGAAGCGGGGGTGTCGAAAACTTCCTCGACACCACCATCGGTCGGCCGCGGATGGACCGGACGCCCGTCCGTCGGGGTGAAATCGAGCACCCGGAGCAGTTCGGGCACGTCCACGTGCTTGGGCGTCAGCCCACCACGTAACACGTTGTCGGAGTTGGCCATCACCTCGAACCCCAGGCCGTGCAGATAGGCGTGCAGGTTGCCTGCGGGCATGTAGATGCCCTCCCCGGCGACCAGGCTGATGCGGTTCAGGAGCATGGCGGCCAGCACCCCGGCATCACCCGGATAGCGCTCGCCAAGTTCCAGCACGGTCTTGACCTCAGTCGCGAATTCGGTTGCCCCGGAACGGATGTAGTTCACCGCGCCGTCGAGCACGGCAGGCACCAGCACGTCGAGGTCAGGCTGCGGCAACGTGATCCAGGTGGTGAACACGGCCCGCAGCCCGGCGGCGTCCGACTGGCCGGCGAGCAGGTTGATGTACGGATCGAGATCGGATACCGCCAGCGCCTTCATCAATTCGACGGTGCGCGCCACGGGCCGGAAGCCGGCGAGCGCCTCGAACGGACCGAGGGCCACGATCAACTCGGGCTTGTGGCTGCGGTCCCGGTAGTTGCGGTTGCGGGCGTTGACAGCAATGCCTTGGCGCTCTTCACGATTGAAGCCCTCGGCGGCCTGCTCGGCACTCGGGTGCGCTTGTAGCGACAGCGGTTCGTCGGCGGCCAGCACCTTCGCCAGGAACGGCAGCACCTCACCGAACCGGGCGCGGACCTCGGGCCCCAGCTGAACGTCGGGATCGGCCCGGATGACCTCGAGCAGCGACGCCTCACCTTCGGGCGTCTCCACGCGCGCGGGGTCGCCCGGGTTCGCACCCAACCACAGTTCGGCCTCGGGATGCGCTGTCGGACTGGGCTTTCCGGCAAAATCGGCCAGGGCGGTACGCGACCCCCAGGCGTAGTTCCTGACGGCGCCTCGTAGCAGATGCACTTTGTCTAACCTCGAACCAGTTTCAGGTACACGGCCGTCATCTCCAGCCGTACCGCCAGCATCGCGATCTGTTGTTCCAAGCGACTGCCCGGCACGTGCAGCACCGAGTCGGGCACGTCATCGGCGCTGAGCACATCGACGTCACCCCCGAGTGCGTCCATCCGGGCGATCACGCCGGGCCGCTCCTCATCAGCGCACAGCACCACGGTCCGGACCCGGGCCGGCGCCGGCCCGTCGATCTCGGGATCGTGGAAAAGCGAATCCTCGTAGGACATTTCGGCGGCCGTCTGCCGGCCGAGACCCCCGTGCAGCGCCACCAGCGCGTCGGCACCACCTGTCGCCGCCACCAGTTGGTGCGCCACCCGCAGAAGCACGGTCGCGGCGTGGCGCACCAACGCCAGCATCGCCGCACCTTCCCCAGCCAGCACCACCTGCCGCCCGGACATCCGCTCGGCGAGGTTCTTGGCCGGGTTGGTGAAGATCTCGCGGGCCGCACTGTTGCGCAGGGCCTCGGCGTCCAGCTCGTCGGCCAGGCCGTCGAGGTCGATGCCCAGCGCCGGGTCGACGACCATCAGGGTCGCCAGCCCCGCGGCCAGATAGCGGGTGAGGCCGAAATCGTCGGGCACCGACAGCCGTGGCGGCAGCACCACCGCACGGCCGGCGGCGGCATCGCGCAGCGGCCCTTCGTTGGGCGCCACCACGATCACCCGCGCACCACGGCGCACGCCGGTCGCCACGGCCGTCACCAGCGCCGGGTCAGCGGGGTCGTCGCCGGCGGCCACCACGACGTCGAGCGCGCCGATCCACGGCGGCACGTCCGTGGTCACCACGAGCGGCACCGACGCCGTCGCGCCCAGGGCCGCGGCGAGGACGGTTCCCGCCGCGCCGGATGCTCCGGACGCGCCGCGGCCACACACCCAGGTGACGGTCCGTGGACGTTGATCGGAGCGCAGCGCGTCGAGTTGGCCTTCGGTGAGTGCCGCGGCGACCGCGCGGGTCTGTGCGCCGGCCATCGACGCCGCCCGCAGCAGGCCGTCACGGTCGGCGGCGATCAGACCGTCGACGTCGTCGAGGTCCAGGGTCGCCGGGGCGGCACTCATGGCGTCGACTCGCTGGGGCGCACGCGAGGAGCGATCGAATTGGTCGCCCTGATCTGCGCCGCGATGTGCTCGACAATCTGGTCGACTTCCACGCGGGTACGCGATTCGACGTTGAGCCGCAACAGCGGTTCGGTGTTGGAGGTGCGCAGGTTGAACCAGCGCCCGTCGCCGAGGTCGACGGTCACGCCATCGAGTTCGTCGGTCGAGGCGATCTCACTGCCGTACGACGCGATGACCGCCCGTACGCACGCCGGGGCATCGGCAACGGTGAAGTTGATCTCGCCGGACGCCTCGTATCGCTGGTACTTGGCCATCAGCTCCGACAGCGGACGGTCCTGTTCCCCGAGCGCGGCCAGCACATGCAGCGCGGCGAGCATGCCGGAGTCGGCACCCCAGAAATCGCGGAAGTAGTAGTGCGCCGAATGCTCGCCACCGAAGATCGCGTTGGTCTCGGCCATCAGCGCCTTGATGTACGAGTGGCCGACGCGCGAGCGCACGGCCTTGCCGCCGCGCTCGGCGATCAGCTCCGGGACCGCACGCGAGGTGATCAGGTTGTGGATGACGGTCGCGCCGGACTCACGCGCCAACTCGCGATCGGCGACCAGCGCCGTCACGGCAGAGGGCGACACCGGGTCACCCTTCTCGTCGACCACGAAGCAGCGGTCGGCGTCGCCGTCGAAGGCCAGGCCGATATCCGCGCCGTTCTCGACGACATGTTTCTGCAGATCCACCAGGTTGGCCGGATCCAGTGGGTTGGCCTCGTGGTTGGGGAACGTGCCGTCCAGCTCGAAGTACAACGGCAGCAAGGTGATCGACTCGACCGAGCCCAGCACGGCCGGAGTGGTATGCCCGCCCATGCCGTTTCCGGCGTCGACCGAAACCCGCAGCGGACGCAGCGCCCACACGTCGACCAGCGAACGCAGGAAGGCGCCGTATTCGTCGAGGACGTCGCGCTCTTCGACCGTGCCGGCGGCGCCGTCATACCCGGGCACGCCGCCCGTGACCTCTTGCGCGACGGTGGCCAAACCCGTCTCGCTGCCGACGGGCTTCGCACCGGCGCGGCACAACTTGATGCCGTTGTAGGCGGCCGGGTTGTGGCTCGCCGTGAACATGGCGCCCGGGCAATCCAGCAGGCCCGAGGCGAAGTAGAGCTGATCGGTCGACGCCAGCCCGATCCGGACCACGTCCAGACCCTGCGCGGTGACCCCGCCCGCGAACGCCGTGGCCAATGACGGTGAGCTGGGCCGCATGTCGTAACCGATCGCCACCCGGGTGGCGCCCTCGGCGCGCATCAACCGGGCAAATGCCCCGCCGACGTCGGCGACGAACGACTCGTCGATCTCCTCGCCGACCAGCCCGCGTACGTCATATGCCTTGATGACGCGCTGTACAGAAGCAGCAGGCCGAGACATAGCCCTCCCGATCTCATCGTTCGCAGACCACTGCATGCCGAGGGCCTGTGACAGTCAGCCTATCGGCACACCCCTGGACTCGCCGGTGGTCGGTGGCGTTCAGCCAACATTGATGGCGGCGACGCGACGGGCGAGGAATTCGTCCCACACGTGTTCGCCAGTCATGGCGACGAGGTGGTGTGCCCGCTCGATCAGCGCCGCGGCGCCGTCGCGGCGTCCAGCGCGGAGCTCGATGTCCGAAAGCAGAGCCAGAAAATACGCGTGCATGACGCACGTACCGTCGGACCGAAGGATTTCGAACGCGTCGAACGCTTGCTGCGGATCAACGGCGCGCCCCTCCATCGCCTCCGCCCAGACACTGACGATTCGGGCGGCGGCACCCCACTGCTGACCACCGGCTGCCGCAAACTCCCGCTCCACCGCCGCTGCGGCCGCCGCGGTCCCGCGAAGTTCGCCGAGGATGGCCGCCGCCTCGACGTGCGTGAGCTTGGCGCCGAGGACGTTGAACACGTCGCCACGGCTGCTTGCCAACTGCAGCGCCCGCGTCCCGTAGTGCCGCGACGCGTCAGCGTTACCACGCAATGCTTCTCCCAGCGACATCCAGGTGTAGACGCGCGGATGGAAGAAATGCATCGGGTCGGTGACGGTTTCGGGTGCGGGAAAGGTCCTCATCATGTGCAGACCTACGTCAATCTGCAGATCGGTATCGCCGCGTAGGCCCGCCACGACCACGGTGGCGAAGTCGCTGGCGACGCCGCAATCCACGTCGCCCGAGTTGCCGTACTGCTCCCGCAGGCCCTGGGCGATGACGTCGGCTTCGTCGATGCGTCCGTGGGCACACAACATCGAGGCCTGCACGGCGACCGCCCCGTAGAAGCTGCGGCCCTTGACATGGGCACCGATCTCGAAGGCTCGCTGTACCGCCTCGGTGGCCGAGGTGCTCCCTTGTCCCTCGAGGATCCCGCGGGCACCGGCCAGATGAAGCCAGAGTGCCGCTTGGCGTTCGAGCAGTTCGGGCTTGGCCGGCAGCCGACGGCACAGGTGCAGGGCACGTTCGGTCAGGGTGGCGACGTCCGCATACGCCGAACGGTGCAGTGCGCGTTGGATTGTCGTCTCATGTACGTCGACCGCGGTGACGGGGTTGAGGTGGGTGCCGGCCTGCCACGCGTGGTCGGCGGCGGCGATGACGATTTCGTACGGGTCGGATTCGAGGCCCGACGCGCGTGCGCTCGCGGCCGCGGCGTGCAGTTCGGCCCGGCGATCCGACGACAGTGTGGCCAGGACCGCATCCCGCGTCAGTCCATGACTGAACCGATATGTCCCCGGCAGCTCCGCCGCCTCGTCCAGCACGGCGTTCGCGAGGGCGGGACGTAGCCGTGCTTCGACCGTCGAGGTGGACAGGTTTGCCATCGCAGCCAACTCGGCGAGATCGAATTGCGGCCCCAGCACTGCCGCTGCTGCCAGCAGCTGCCGGCTCGGGCGGCCCAGTTCATCCAGTCGCCGGCCCAGCACCTCGACCACGGTGTCGGGCAGGCCCGGAACCGCTGCCGGCGCGGCGTCGAGTGTCCGTGCTATTTCCTTGATGTAGAAGGGATTACCGCGTGCGTATCGCGAGATGTACGTCGCCACCTCGACCGGTGCGGCCGCACCCGTCACGAGGCTGATGAGGTCGCCGGTCGCGCGCGCGTCGATGCCGTCAAGAAAGATCGTGACGCTGTCGGTGCGGCCGGCCAGCCGCGCCAATGCCACGCGATTGACTGGTCGCGCGGCACCGTGATATCGCCAGTTCACCATTACCTGCAGGCGGAGTTGTGGTAGCCGCGCGGCCAGCAGGGCGAGCGCGTCCAACGTGGGCGCGTCGGCGTCCTGCGCATCGTCGATAACGACCAGCACCGGCCGGATGCGCGAAACTGCCTCCAGCGCAACCGCAATACCTTCAGCGAGCGCGAATCCCGTCGCGGGCACCGAGGCGCCGGATGGGGTCTCCGAATTCCATTCCGGCACCAGTGCGTCCGCCACTCCGGGAGCCGCGCGCCTGATCGCGCCACGCATGTCGTCGGCGAACTCATTGCCCAGCTGGCGCAGCACCTGTATCCACGCCCAGTGCTGCGGCAGGCTGATTCCGGAGGAGTGTCCCGCCCAGGCAACTGCGATTCCGGCGCCTCGGGCAGCTTTCGTGACCTCGCGGGTGAACGACGTCTTGCCGATGCCGCTCTCCCCGCCGACGAAGGTCATGCCCCCGGCACCGTCGCGCACCCGCAATAGGGATTCCGTCGCACGACGTACTTCCCGATCACGCCCCACCAACGCGGACGCGGCGCGAGCGGCGACAGTGGTCGATTGGCCGTCGAACTCGATTGTCCCAGTGGTGATCTGATCGAAGGCGGCCTGCAGTTCGGCGCCGGGCTGACCGCCGACCTCACGCTTGAGCACTTCGCACGCCCGGTCGAATGCGCGCACGGCGTCGGAGGTCCTGCCCGCACGGTGCAGCGCGAGCATCAGATGCGCCCACAACGGCTCGTGCAAAGGGTGCTGCGCCAACGCCGCCCGGATCTCCGGGACCAGTTCGGCGCCGCCGCCGAGGTGCAGTGCCGCCCGCAGCCGCAGTTCCGTTGCCGCCGAACGCAACCCCCAGAATCGCTGCACTTCTGGCGCCGCGAATTCGGCGTAGGCGAAATCACCGAACGGGTCACCCCGCCACAGCGCCAAGGATTCTCCGAGCATGCCCACGGCGCTGCCGGCGTCGCCGCCGGCGAGTGCCATCCGGGCAGCGGAGACCAACGATTCGAACCGGTGCAGATCGACCGAATCTCCGTGGCGCAGATTCAGGCGGTAGCCCCTCGGGCGCGATTCCAGCCGGACCGGATCCGCATCGTCGTCATCGTCGAGTACCCGCCGCAGATTTGAGACGTAGGCACGCAGTGAAGCCAACGCCTTGGGCGGCGCGTCGTCCTCCCAGACATGCTGGATCAACTGGTCCGTGCTGACGACGGAGCCATGTTTGGCGAGCAACACAGCCAAGACGCACCGCTGCTTCACCCCACCGAGAGGTACGTTCTTGCCCGCGCGACGGACCTCCACGGCGCCGGACAGCACGTAGTCGACCATGCGTTCCCGACCTTGAGTAGCAACGTACTGTTCGGCCAGACGATACTCATCCCAGGTCGGTCATGCTTGTGATCGCGGTACGCCCGCCGCATGGCGCCGGCCGGGTTGGCGCTGATCGTGGCGTTGGCGGCCGGCACGGTCGCCACGTCTTCGACTGACACCCGAAACGGACCCGTTCGTCCAAACGCTTTCCAAACTCCCATTGTTAGCCTGCCTCGTCATCGCAGCCAGGAGGAGGTCGGGATGTACCGGAAGCTCGTATTTGCCACCACGATGGTCGCCGTGGCGATCACCGGGTGCTCCACCACGAAGCAGGTGACCGTCAGTTCATCGAAGAGCGCGTCCAGTACGAGTGTGCCGGCATCCACCGCACAAGCGAGCGGGTCGGATGCCAGCGCGTCGGATCCGGGGGCGCCCGCCGCACGACTGGACTCCAGTTCCTGCGTCGAGATCACCCAGGCCAATCTCGACCTGGCCGTTGCCTCGAACGCCGACGCGGCTCGTACCGCCGGCAACACCTTCGAGAAGTACGACCTCCCTGCTGAAGTCAAGGACGCCGTCGAACATTTCGTCTCCACGGGCGGAGCTCAGTTCGACGACCCCAAATACGACAAGTTCAACAAAGCCATCGAATCGTGGATCAAGCAGGTCTGCCCGCTCTAGGTCGCGCACGCGGAATCTACCCAGAAAGGTACGCACAGATGACCGAACAACCGTTTCCCCAGCCGCCCACTTATGCCGGAGCGCCCGCGGCGAGTCCGTACACACCCTGGCTCACCCGTGTTCTGGCGTTCCTCATCGACTACATCCCCTACGCGATCATCGTCGGCATCGGTTACGGCATCGAGGCCATGACCCAGGAGACGATCTGCGCGAATGATTCCTCCGAGTACAACCTCGGACAGTTCTGCGTGACCGGCAACTCCTCGATGGGAGTGGCCGCATTCCTCGCCTCGGTGGCGGTGGGTTTGGTGTACCTGGTCTGGAATTACGGCTTCAAGCAGGGCACGACGGGATCGAGCATCGGCAAGTCGATCATGAAATTCAAGGTGGTCAGCGAGCAGACAGGGCAGCCCACCGGGGTCGGCATGTCGATCGTGCGCCAGCTCGCCCATTTTCTGGATGCCGTCATCTGCTACATCGGCTTTCTGTTCCCGCTGTTCGACGCCAAGCGGCAGACGATCGCCGACAAGGTGATGAAGACGGTGTGCCTGCCACTGACCTGAGGCGAGTCAGCAGATGCGCCGACGCCGGGTGCGGGCTCTCAGCCTTCACCCGGCGTTTGTCATGTGGTCAGTCTGCAGGGTCCGGCAACACGCGCAGATGTCCGCGTCGACGCCCGTTGTGCTGCGTGCGTGGCACCGGCGGTGCCATGACCGCACCGCCGTGGGCACCGGGCGCCGGATCACTGAACCCGGTGGGGATACCGCCGCGGGGCGGTAGGTCCCGGCCTTCCCGCACCGCGTCGGCGAGCGCGACGAGGTCGTCGTCGTCAGAGGGCGTGGGCAGCGGACCGGCGTGGCGGACCAGCTCCCACCCCCGGGGCGCGGTGATGCGGGTCGCGTGCGAGACGCACAGGTCCCACGAATGCGGCTCCGACGCGGTGGCCAACGGACCTACGACTGCCGTGGAATCCGAGTAGACAAACGTCAGCGTCGCCACGGCGTAGTGCGGGCAACCTGGCCGGCAGCAGCGACGGGGAACATTCACTCGGCGAGATTATCGCGCCGCCGACGCGCCCACTGCCGGACACGCGCGTCACGAGCGCGTCGATCTCCAACCGTTACTATCGGCCGATGGCCCACTCGCGTGTGCGCCGCCGTCGCGGCATGCGCGGCCCGCTCCTCCCCCCGACCGTTCCCGGATGGCGCAGTCGCGCCGAACGATTCGACATGGCGGTGCTGGAGGCCTACGAACCGATCGAACGCCGCTGGAGCAATCGGGTGTCCGGACTCGATGTCGCGGTCGACGAGATCCCGCGGATCTCCCCCAAGGATCCGGACGCGATCCAGTGGCCGCCCGAAGTTATCGCCGACGGGCCGGTGGCGCTGGCGCGGCTCATCCCGGCCGGGGTGGATATTCGGGGTAATTCGACTCGGGCGCGAATTCTCTTGTTCCGCAAGCCCATTGAGCGGCGGGCGAAGGACTCCGTTGACCTCGCCGACCTGTTGCACGAAATTCTGGTGGCGCAGGTAGCCACCTATCTCGGCGTCGAGCCGTCGGTTATCGACCCGACCATCTTGGACGACTAGGCCGGATCCGACGGCGGCGCGTCAGATGATGCCGCGCTTGATCCGCCGGCGCTCGCGCTCCGACAGACCGCCCCAGATGCCGAAGCGCTCGTCGTGCGCCAACGCGTACTCGAGGCACGCGTCGCGCACCTCGCAGCCCTGGCAGATGCGCTTGGCTTCCCGGGTCGAGCCACCCTTCTCCGGGAAGAAAGCCTCAGGGTCGGTTTGCGCGCACAGGGCACGCTCCTGCCACTGGTCTTCCGTCAGCTCGGGCTCGGAGTCGATGTGATCGGGCACCAGACTCAGCTGCGGCCGTCCGGCGACGACGTTCTGGACAGGTCCGGTGTTTGTGTGCGGTGCGGTCCCAATAGAGCCGAGCATCCGCCCGTCGAATGGAACGACATGATCGAAATCTGCGTGTTCGTAAGACATTTGCCGCCTCCTCCCCTGCTTTACGTAGTTCTCATATACGGAGTCCAACTACTTGCCTGCGTGCCGTGAGTGGCGACCAATATTCGAACAAACGGTCGAAACTCGGTCTGCTGCACCGGAACCGGTAAACAAACCGGGAATGACACTGGTGTGATTACACACGGGTTAGCTGCCACGGTCAAGCGGATGAAGCGCATTTCCTACCATCCTGTGACCTAATTACGGCGCGTCGTTACCGCGGCGTGTCGCGATAGTGACCAATAACACGCTGTTACACAACGCAGTTGGCCACATCGGTTGCAGATACGCCTGTTACTCAAGTGAGTCCTGAGGTTTAAAGTTTGCTGCGCGCCAAATTGGCTCCCGGGCGCGTCATTTCACCCGGGCGCCATCGCCTAGGGTGAGTCGACGTGAAGGTGACGGTTCTGGTCGGTGGCGTCGGCGGCGCCCGTTTTCTGCTCGGCGCCCAGAAGCTGCTTGGGTTGGGACAGTTCGCAGACCCCGGCGTCAACTCCTCGGCCCACGAATTGACCGCGATCGTCAACGTCGGCGACGACGCCTGGATGTACGGCGTCCGCATCTGTCCGGACCTGGACACCTGCATGTACACCCTCGGCGGTGGCATCGACCCCGAGCGCGGCTGGGGCCATCGCGACGAGACCTGGCACGCCAAGGAGGAGCTGGCCGCGTACGGCGTGCAGCCGGACTGGTTCGGACTCGGCGACCGCGACCTGGCCACCCACCTGGTGCGCAGCCAGATGCTGCGGGCCGGTTATCCGCTGTCCCAGGTGACCGAGGCGTTGTGCGACCGCTGGCAGCCCGGGGCGCGGCTGCTGCCCGCCAGCGACGACCGCAGCGAAACGCACGTGGTCGTAACCGATCCCGAATCCGGCGATCAGCGCGCCATCCACTTCCAGGAATGGTGGGTCCGCTACCGCGCGCAGATCCCCACCCACAGCTTCGCGTTCATCGGCACCGAGAAGGCAAAAGCCGCACCGGGAGTCGCCGACGCCATCGCAGGCGCCGACGTGGTGTTGCTGGCGCCCTCCAATCCGGTCGTCAGCATCGGCGCGATCCTCGCCGTGCCGGGGCTGCGCAGCGCGCTGCGGTCCACCCCGGCGCGGGTGATCGGGTACTCCCCCATCGTCGCCGGAAAGCCGTTGCGCGGGATGGCCGATGACTGCCTCAAGGTGATCGGTGTCGACAGCACCTCCGAAGCCGTGGGCGCGCACTACGGCGCGCGCAGCGGGACCGGCATCCTGGACGGCTGGCTGATCGACGCCGGCGACCATGCCGAGATCGAGGGCGTCACCGTCGAAGCCGTGCCGCTGCTGATGACCGACCCCGCCGCCACGGCCGAGATGGTCCGCGCCGGACTGCAGCTGGCCGGGGTGTCCTTGTGACCGGCCCGGAGGTCGAAGAGCATGGCGCCGCGGCCGCCATCGAAATCCTTCCGGTGCCGGGGCTTCCCGAGTTCCGTCCCGGCGACGACGTGGCCGCCGCCATCGCCGCCGCCGCCCCGTGGCTGCGCGACGACGACGTGCTCGTGGTCACCAGCAAGGTGCTCTCCAAATCCGAGGGCCGGATCGTCGCGGCGCCGACCGATCCCGACGAACGGGACGCGCTGCGGCGCAGGCTGATCGACGACGAGGCGGTGCGCGTATTGGCTCGCAAGGGCCGCACCCTGATCACCGAGAACGCCATCGGGCTGGTCCAGGCCGCCGCGGGCGTGGACGGATCCAATGTCAGCACAACCGAATTGGCCCTGCTGCCGGTCGATCCCGACGGCAGCGCGGCCCGGTTGCGAGCCGGCCTGGCCGAGCGGCTCGGCGTGCGCGTCGCCGTCGTCATCACCGACACCATGGGACGGGCCTGGCGCAACGGTCAGATCGATGCCGCCATCGGGGCGGCCGGCCTGGCTGTGCTGCACGGGTATTCAGGGGTCCAGGACACTCACGGCAACGAACTGCTGGTGACGGAGGTCGCCATCGCCGACGAGATCGCGGCCGCCGCCGATCTGGTCAAAGGCAAGCTGACCGGCATCCCGGTCGCCGTGGTGCGTGGCCTGTCACCGCGCGACGACGGCTCGAACGGCCGCACCCTGGTGCGCGCCGGTCAGGAGGACCTGTTCTGGCTGGGCACCGAGGAAGCACTGGCGTTGGGCCGCAGGCAGGCTCAGCTGATGCGCCGTTCGGTGCGCACCTTCGGCGCCGAGCCGGTGGCACCCGAACTCATCGAGGAATCCGTCGCCGAGGCCCTCACGGCGCCCGCACCGCACCACACGCGCCCCGTCCGCTTCGTCTGGGTGCAGAACCACGACACGCGAATCCGGTTGCTGGATCGCATGAAAGACAAGTGGCGCACAGACCTCGCCTCCGATGGGCGCGCGGCCGACTCTGTCGACCGGCGCGTCGGCCGCGGTCAGATCCTCTACGACGCACCGGAACTCGTCATCCCGTTCCTGGTACCCGACGGCGCACACAGCTATCCGGACGCGGCCCGCACCGACGCCGAGCACACCATGTTCACCGTCGCGGTCGGCGCGGCGGTCCAGGGGCTACTGGTGGCCCTGGCGGCCCGGGACGTCGGCAGCTGCTGGATCGGCTCGACAATCTTCGCCGCCGACATCGTGCGTGCCGAGCTCGACCTGCCGGCCGATTGGGAACCGTTGGGCGCCATCGCGATCGGCCACCACCCCGAAACCGATGAACCACGTCGGCCGCGGGTGCCCGTGGCGACGGACGAGCTGCTGATCCGCCGATGAGCGACACCCTGCACGCCTCGGTCGTCAGTGCGCTACGAGATTGGCCGGCGCCGGACCCCGATCAGGACTCGTTGCGGCACGCTGTCGCGGCATTCGTCGCAGCCCGCCCCGACGCCTGCCGGCGCGCGTGCGTGCCCGGGCACATCACCGCGTCGGCGCTCGTGCTCGACCACACCCGGACCAGTGCCCTGCTCACCCTGCACCCGCGTTTGGGCCGTTGGGTGCAACTCGGCGGCCATTGCGAAGACGTCGACACCGACATCCGGGCCGCCGCGCTGCGCGAGGCCACCGAAGAATCCGGCATCACCGGACTGCGGATCTCCGCGGTGCCCGCCGCGCTGCACGTCCACGCCCTGACGTGCTCACTGGGCGTGCCGACCCGGCACCTCGACGTGCAATATCTGGCTATCGCACCGGAGCACGCCGAAATCCATTGCAGCGATGAATCCCTGGATCTGCGTTGGTGGCCGCTGGACGCGCTCCCGGACCCGGACCCCGGTCTGGAGCGGCTCGCGCGGGCCGCTCAGACGTCCGTCGAGTAACGAATTCCGCCGTCCGGGATGGTGACCCCCGGCCACACCCGGGCACCGCGCAGCAGCTCGCAGCGGGCGCCGATGTTGGCACCGTCGCCGATCACGCCGTCGCGGATCAGCGCCCGCGGGCCGATCCGGGCGCCGAATCCGATGATGGACCGCTCGATCACCGACCCGGCCTCGATCTTCACGCCGTCGAAGATCACCGCGCCGTCCAGCCTGGCACCGGCACCGATCTCGGCGCCGCGGCCCACCACGGTCCCGCCGATCAACAGGGCGCCGGGCGCCACCGCGGCGCCCTCGTGCACCAGGCTCTCGCCGCGGTGCCCGTCGAGCACCGGCGACGGCGCGATACCGCGGACCAGATCCGCTGAGCCGCGGACGAAGTCGTCGGGCGTACCCATGTCGCGCCAGTAGGTGGCGTCGACGTAGCCGCACACCTTGAAACCGTCGGAGAGCAGCTTCGGGAAGACCTCACGTTCGACCGACACCTCACGGCCGGTGGGGATCTCGTCGATCACCGCACGCTGGAACAGGTAGCAGCCCGCGTTGATCTGGTCGGTCGGCGGGTCCTGGGTCT
This sequence comes from Mycolicibacterium aubagnense, assembly GCF_010730955.1. Classification (NCBI taxonomy): domain Bacteria; kingdom Bacillati; phylum Actinomycetota; class Actinomycetes; order Mycobacteriales; family Mycobacteriaceae; genus Mycobacterium; species Mycolicibacterium aubagnense. Next base: position 1,735,178 of record NZ_AP022577.1, read on the forward strand.
TCTCCAGGAACGCCGTGACCACACCCTCGGAATCGGTTGGCACACAACCGAACGCCCGCGGGTCACTCACCCGCACCAGATGCAGCGTGACATCGGCCTGGCGCTCGAGGTGGCTGGCCAGCATCGCGCCGAGGTCCAGACCGGAGAGCACGTCGCCGTTGAACACCATGGCGGTCGGGTGGCGCAGCTTGGGCGCCACGTTGGCGATACCGCCACCGGTGCCCCGGGCCTCGTCCTCCACGACGTATTCGATCTCCAGGCCCAGCTTGGAACCGTCGCCGAATTCCTGCTCGAACACCTCCGCCTTGTACGAGGTGCCCAGCACCACGTGGCGGATGCCCGCGGCCGCGATCCTGGCAAGCAGGTGCGACAGGAACGGCACACCCGCGGTCGGCAGCATCGGCTTCGGCGCCGAAAGGGTCAGCGGCCGCAGCCGGGTGCCCTGCCCACCCACCAGGATGACCGCGTCGACGTCAACCGGATTCACCGCGTCGTCACTCAACTCGCGTCCTTTCAGCATGACTCAACGTCGTCGCAGGTAGCCTAATGTGCCCGACGGCGCTTACGCCTGGAATTGCCGACCACCGCGCGCTCGCGTGCGGTCAGGGCCGACTTGATGGTCCACCGCAGCGGGGCCTGCCACCAGTGTGGATGCCGGTCTGCGAGGAATGTGTAGGTACTGCGGTGGTGCGCGGCCAGATTCCGGGCCGGGTCGCGTCCGGTGGAATGTCCCTTGTCGTGCAGGATTTCGGCGGCCGGCACGTACACGTTCTGCCAGCCCGCGCGCCCCAGCCGGTCACCGAGGTCGACGTCCTCCATGTACATGAAGTAGTTCTCGTCGAATCCGCCGATCTGCCGGAACGCCTTGGTGCGCAACAACAAACACGAACCGGACAACCAGCCGACCGCGCGTTCGCTGGGCTCCAGCCGGTCTTGGCGGTAAGCCGCCGTCCACGGGTTGGACTTCCAGAACGGACCCACCACCGCGTGCATGCCGCCACGGATCAGGCTCGGCTGATGCCGGGCCGACGGATAGACCGAACCGTCGGGGTCGCGGATCAGCGGACCCACCGAACCCGCGGCCGGCCAGCGCGCCGCACCGGCGAACAACTCGTCGATACTGTGCGGCCCCCATTGCACGTCCGGGTTGACCACCACGAAGAACTCCTGGTCGACGACGCTGTCCGGCGTGTCGAGGTAGGCCGCCACCGCGCGGTTGACCGCGGTGCCGTAGCCGAGGTTTCCGCCCGTGCGGAACAACTCGACGTCGGCATAGCGCTCCAGGGCCGCCTCGGGCGCGCCGTCGGTCGATCCGTTGTCAGCCATCACCACCAGCAGCCGGCGCTCGGTGGCGTGCGCCAACGTCTTCAGGAAACGGTCCAGATGCGGGCCAGGTGAATAGGTCACCGTCACCACGAGCAGCGGGCGGTCCGGCACAGGTGATCTGTCGGACTGCGTCCTCGGCGGTCCGGAAGGCTGCTCGATCACGGGCTAGAGGTTAGCGGGCCGACGGCCGTAGCCGCACCAGGGTGTGACCCGCCGAACCCCGGGCTACCGGGCTCAGCAACCGCTCGCCAGTAGCCTGTCCTGGTGCCAGGTCGACTGTTCCGCATCCTCGCCGTCATGACGACGGTGCTCGTGATGGTGGGCACCGGCATGGCCTGGAGCAGCCTGCGTTCGCTGGAATCGGGCATCAGCCGCATCAGCACCGCGGCCCTCGGCGGCGGGGGCGACGACGGTGCCGTCGACATCCTCCTCGTGGGCATGGACAGCCGCACCGACGCGCACGGAAACCCCTTGTCAGAGGAGGAACTCGCGACGCTGCGGGCCGGCGACGACGTGTCCACCAACACCGACACCATCATCCTGGTACGCATCCCCAACAACGGGCGCTCGGCCACCGCCATCTCCATTCCGCGCGACTCCTATGTGCAGGCGCCGGGGCTGGGCAAGACCAAGATCAACGGCGTCTTCGGTCAGGTGAAGCTCGAGAAGATGAAGGAACTCGTCGAGCAGCAAGGCGAGGATCCGGCCACCGCGGAACCCAAGGCCGTCGAGGCCGGACGCGAGGCGCTGATCAAAACCGTGGCAAAACTCACAGGCGTCACGGTCGATCACTACGCCGAAGTCGGGTTGCTCGGGTTCGCCTTGATCACCGACGCCCTCGGCGGGGTCAACGTATGTCTGAAAAACGCCGTCGACGAACCGTTGTCGGGAGCCAACTTCCCGGCCGGCTGGCAAAAGCTGGGCGGCCCGCAGGCGCTCAGCTTCGTGCGGCAGCGCCATGATCTGCCCCGCGGCGACCTGGACCGGGTAACCCGCCAACAGGTTTTCATGGCGTCGCTGGCGCACGACATCATCTCCGGACAGACCCTGTCCAGCCCCAGCACCCTGAGTCGGCTGCGGCAGGCCGTGCAGCGGTCCGTGGTGCTGTCCGACGGTTGGGACATCATGGATTTCGTCCAGCAGATGCAGAAGCTGGCGGGCGGCAATGTGGCGTTCGCCACCATCCCGGTGCTGGCCGAGGACGGCTGGAGCGACGACGGCACCCAGAGCGTCGTGCGGGTCGACCCCGACCAGGTACAGCAGTGGGTGGCCGGCCTGCTCCAGGACCAGGCCGCGGGCAAGACCGAGAAGCTAGCGTACACCCCGGGCAACACCACCGTCGATGTGGCCAACGACAGTGACGTCAACGGGCTGGCCGCGGCGGTGTCGGAGGTCCTCACCGAAAAGGGCTTCGCCGCAGGCAAAGTCGGCAACAACGAGGCCGACCACGTGACCTCGAGCCAGATCCAGGCCGCGAAGTCGGACGACCTCGGGGCGCGCGCCATTGCCGAGCAACTGGGCAATCTGCCCGTGGTGGAGAACGCCTCGGTGCCCAGCGGCGCGGTGCGCGTGGTGCTCTCGCACGACTACACGGGCCCCGGTTCCGGCCTGGAGAGCGGGCACCACACCACCGCCCAATCCGCTTCCGACACCACCGATTCCGGCACGGCCACACCGGTACCGGCATCCCCCGTCATCACCGCGGGTGCGTCCGATCCGAAGTGCGTCGACTGACGTGACCAACCTCTCCAGCGCGCTCCTCGACCCGCTGCTGCGCACCGACCCGGCCGGCCCGCGCATCACGTACTACGACGACGCCACCGGCGAACGCATCGAGGTGTCGGCGGTGACGCTGGGCAACTGGGCCGCCAAGACCGCCAACCTGCTGCGTGACGAACTCGGCGCCGGCCCGGGCAGCCGGGTCGCGGTACTGCTGCCCGCGCACTGGCAGACCGCGGGCGTGTTGTTCGGCATCTGGTACATCGGCGCGGAAGTGGTTATCGGAGAACCGCTTCCGACGGAGTGCGACGTGGCGATGTGCACCATGGACCTCATCGCCGAAGCGGACGACGCAGTGGCCGATGCCACCGGCACCGCCGAAGTGGTGGTGCTGTCCCTCGACCCGTTCGGCAAGCCCGTCCCCGATCTGCCGATCGGCGTCACCGACTACGCGACATCCGTGCGTGTGCACGGCGATCAGATCGTGCCCGAACGCACGCCCGGTCCGGCGCTGGCCGGCCGTTCTGTCGACGACGTCCTCGCCGAGGCCCGGAGCATTGCCGCGGCAAAGGGATTCACCGCCCAGACCCGGCTGCTGTCGACAGCGCCGTGGGGTACCACCGACGAACTCGTGGCCAACCTGCTGGCGGTGTTCGCCGGCGGCGCGTCCCTGGTGCAGGTGGCCCACCCCGACGCGGGCGCCCTGGACCGGCGCCGCGCGACGGAGAAGGTCACTGCCGACCTGTAGCGCCTGACGTCAGCGCAGCAGGGCGCGGGACATCACGACCCGCTGAATCTGGTTGGTCCCCTCATAGATCTGGGTGATCTTCGCGTCGCGCATCATGCGCTCCACCGGGAAGTCGACGGTGTAGCCGGCGCCACCGAACAGCTGCACGGCGTTGGTGGTCACCTCCATCGCCACGTCCGAGGCGAAACACTTCGACGCCGCGGAGATGAAGCCCAGGTTGCCTTCACCACGCTCGGCGCGGGCGGCGGCGCTGTAGACCATCAGGCGCGCCGCCTCGGTCTTCATCGCCATGTCGGCGATCATGAACTCGACGCCCTGGAACTGGCTGATGGACTTGCCGAACTGCTTGCGGTCCTTGGTGTACGCGATGGCCGCGTCCAGCGCGCCCTGCGCCACCCCGACAGCCTGCGCGCCGATGGTCGGACGGGTGTGGTCGAGCGTCGCCAGTGCGGTCTTGAAGCCGGTACCGGGCTCACCGATGATGCGGTCGCCGGGGATGCGGCAGTTCTCGAAGTACAGCTCGACGGTCGGCGAGCCCTTGATGCCGAGCTTGCGTTCCTTCGGGCCGATGGTGAAGCCCTCGTCGTCGAGGTGCACCATGAACGCCGAGATGCCGTTGGCGCCCTTGTCGGGATCGGTCACCGCCATGACGGTGTACCAGGTCGACGCGCCACCGTTGGTGATCCACGCCTTGGCGCCGTTGAGAATCCAGTCGTCGCCGTCGGCCTTGGCGCGGGTGCGCATGGCCGCCGCGTCACTGCCGGCCTCGCGCTCGGACAGCGCGTACGACGCCAGCTTGCCGTCGACCAGGTCCGGCAGCACCTTGTGCTTCAGGTCGTCGGACCCGTTCAGGATCAGGCCCATGGTGCCGAGCTTGTTGACCGCGGGGATCAGCGACGCCGAGACGTCGACCCGGGCCACTTCCTCGATGACGATGCACGCGGCGACCGAGTCCGCACCCTGTCCGCCGAACGCTTCGGGCACGTGGACGGCATTGAAGCCCGACGCCGTCAGCGCGTCACTGGCCTCCTGGGGGAACCGGGCCTTCTCATCGACCTCGGCGGCGTAGGGAGCGATTTCCTTCTCGGCGAGGGCACGGATCGCGGCCCGAAGCTCCTGGTGCTCTTCCGGCAGCTGAAACAGATCGAATGACGGGTTACCGATAGACATTGACGGCTCCTTGCCTGCCCATTTGGCGAGATGCGATGTTGCTACTCGCCGGTAACTTTACCGCCCCTGACCCGACACCTTCTGCAGACCACGGATCAGCTCGCGGTAAGTGCGGTGATAGACGGTGCGCAACGTCTCGCTCCGGCGCAGGACGTCGACGGCCGTCACCGGACCGAGCAGCAGCACCGGATGCCCGGCGAAAACCGAGGTCGTGTGCTGGATCCGGGCCGAACGGTGCGCTGCCGACTCCAGTTCGGCCTGGTAGTAGTCGCAGTACTCCGGCTGGGTGAAGAACACCTTGTTGAATCCGATGGCGAACGGGGCCAGGCCGGCTCCGTCGTCGAGGTACTTGAGCGTGCCCACCGCGACGCCGGGCCAGAACTCGTTGAAGACGTCGTCGGCGATGACGATGCCGCCGTCGGCCAGCGTGGCCTCGGCGAGCTGCATGTCGCTGTAGACGATCTCCTCGGTGTGCCCACCGTCGACGCTGAAGAACCGGATGGGCGCACCCGCCTCCTCCAGCAGCACCTCGGGGGTCAGCTTGGTGGAGTCGCCCTGGTGGATCACCACGCCGTCCATCGACGACCACACGTCGACGTTGCTGGTGAACTTCGCCAGGTCACCGGCACCGGAGCCGTCGATGTTGAGGTCCTGGTCGCCGAAAATGTCGATGGCAACGGACTTTTCGTCATCCCGCTGCAACAGGCTCAGCCCGATGAACAGCTTGCCGTGGTGTACGCCGATCTCGGCGACGGCGCCGCCGACGGACCTGGCCCGCTGGGCCTCATCCAGTGCACCGGCGACCAGGAGCACCTCCGGCTCCATGAATCCCGTGACGAACTTGTGGCCGACGCTGCGGTACCGCGCGAAAGTAGATTTCATCGATCGTGAGCTTACTTGCCCAGCAACCGATTCCGTAGGGCCTCGTCCTTGGCGAGCACCATTTGCTCCAGGTCCCCCTGAAAGCGCTGCATCCGCGCACGCAAACCGGCATCGGCCGACCCCAGGATGCGTACCGCCAGCAGGCCCGCGTTGCGGGCGCCACCGATCGACACCGTGGCCACCGGCACCCCGGCGGGCATCTGCACGATCGACAGCAACGAGTCCATGCCGTCGAGGCGGGCCAGCGGCACCGGTACGCCGATCACCGGCAGCGGGGTGGCCGACGCCACCATCCCGGGCAAGTGCGCCGCGCCGCCGGCGCCCGCGATGATCACCTCGACGCCCCGGTCCGCGGCGGTCTTGGCGTAGTCGAGCATGCGCTGCGGGGTGCGGTGCGCCGACACCACGCCGACCTCGAACGGCACCTCGAACTCGGCGAGCGCGGTGGCCGCATCCTCCATCACCGACCAGTCGCTGTCGCTGCCCATGATCAGGCCGACCCGCGGGCCGCCCTTTTTGCCCGCGTGCTCACTCATGTGCACTCCATCCGTCCGTCCACTCGCCATGCGACAACCAATGCGCGGCCCGGGTGGCCCGCTCGCGTACCTCCGCCACGTACGCCTCGTCGTCGAGCGAGCCACCCGCCGCGCCGACGATGTTGACGTGGCCGATCTTGCGACCGGGCCGCTCCCCCTTGCCGTACAGGTGCACCCGGGCCTCGGGCAGCCGGCCGAACAGGTGATGCAACCGCTCGTCCATGCTCATCTGCGGCTGGGTCGGCGCGCCCAGCACGTTCGCCATCACCGTCACCGGCGCCAGCGGCGTGGTCGAGCCCAGCGGGTAGTCCAGTACGGCGCGCAGGTGCTGCTCGAACTGGCTGGTCGTCGCGCCGTCCATGGTCCAGTGCCCGGAGTTGTGCGGCCGCATGGCCAGCTCGTTCACCACGAGTGCACTGTCAAAGGTCTCGAAGAGCTCGACCGCAAGCACTCCGACGACACCCAGTTCATCGGCGATCCGCAGGGCGAGCTGTTCGGCCGCGGTGGCGACCTCCGGATCCAGTTGCGATGCCGGCGCGATCACCTCGACGCAGATGCCGTCCTCCTGCACGGTGTGCACCACCGGCCACGCCGCGCCCTGCCCGAACGGCGAACGCGCCACCAGCGCGGCCAGCTCGCGGCGCATGGCGACCTTCTCCTCGACCAGCACGGCGACACCGTCGGCCAGATAGCCCTCGGCGGCCGCGCGGGCCTGCGCAACGTCGTCGGCCAACGTGACGCCCTTGCCGTCGTAGCCGCCCCGGCTCGCCTTCACGACGAGGCCGACGCCGGCCCCAGAGCCGATTTCGGCGGCGAGCTCGTCGATGGCATCGAGATCGGCGACGGTGGCCACCTCCCGGTAGCGCGGCAGCGGCGCGCCGAGTTCGGCCAGCCGCCGGCGCATCACCAATTTGTCCTGCGCGTGCACCAGCGCCGATGGCGGCGGGGCCACATTGACCCCGTCCGCGACGAGGGTCTGCAGCAGTTCAGTGGGCACGTGCTCGTGGTCGAACGTCAGCACCGTCGCACCGGCCGCCACCTGACGCAGCGCATCGAGGTCGGTGTGCGAGCCCAGCACCACCGCCGGGCTCACCTGGGCGGCGGGCTCGTCGGCAGCGACAGCCAGCACCCGCAGGGTCTGGCCGAGCGCGATGGCCGCCTGGTGGGTCATGCGGGCCAACTGGCCGCCACCGATCATTGCCACGACGGGGGGTTGCGTCACGGCGCCTAGTTTGTCACGCACCAGAGGTGCCCCCGAATCTGCCCATGCGGGCTTGCTACCGCCCACTACCTGCACGGGTACGCGAAACGCCCGGACTATCCGTAAACTTGCCGCTTATGTCGTTCACCGAGGCCACCATCGCGCGGCTACCGCGAGTGATCCGGCCGTTTGCCGAACGGCATCACGAGCTCATCAAGTTCGCCATTGTCGGCGCCACCACGTTCGTGATCGACTCGGCGATCTTCTACACACTCAAGCTCACCGTGCTCGAGCCCAAGCCGGTGACGGCCAAGATCATCGCCGGCATCGTCGCGGTGATCGCGTCGTACGTGCTGAACCGCGAATGGAGTTTCCAGAACCGCGGCGGCCGCGAGCGCCATCACGAGGCCCTGCTGTTCTTCGCGGTCAGTGGTGTGGGCGTGCTGCTGAGCATGGCGCCGCTGTGGGTGTCCAGCTACATGCTGCAACTGCGCGTGCCCAACGTGTCCCTGACCGTCGAGAACATCGCGGACTTCGTGTCGGCGTACGTCATCGGCAACCTGCTGCAGATGGCGTTCCGGTTCTGGGCGTTCCGCCGCTGGGTGTTCCCCGACGAGATGGCGCAGCACGCACCCGACATGACGCTCGAGGCGACCATGACAATCGGCGGTTTCGCCGAGGCCTACGACGAGCTCTCGGACGACCCTCAGCTGGACGACTCCTCCGAACCCAGGGTGTCGAAGACTTCGTGATACAGCAGCGAGTGGACCTGTTCCACGCGCGGAATGTCATGGAATTCCAGGGGATCCTGGGATGCCGATTCGATGATCAGGGTGCCGGTGCGCAGTATCCGGTCGAGTATTTGGTGCCGGAACTCCACGCTGTTGATGCGGGCCAACGGAATATCGATGCCCGACCGCGTCAGCACCCCGCGCCGGAACATCACCCGGCGGTCGGTGATCACGAAATGCGTTGACCGCCAGTTCAAGAACGGCCAGACGGTGAGCCACCCGACCACCACCAGCCAGATCACTCCGATCACCGCGAAGATGATGTTCTTGGCGTTCGAGTCCCAATTGGTGTGATTGACCACGGCCGCGACGAAGGAAGCCAGCGCCGTCCCGGCCAGCAGCACCAGCACCGGTCCGATCAGTCGCTTCCAGTGCGGGTGCCGATGCAGCACAACATGTTCGTCGGCGGCCAGCACGTTGTCCGGGTAACCCATACCCAGACTCTAGGCGGTGCTCAGCTCGTGGCGGGACGCAAATGCACGACGTCACCGGCAGAGACCGCGACGACGCCGTCGGCCGAATCGATCACCAGTGCACCGCCCGCGTCGATGTCGGTCGCTTGCCCGACCACCTCGCGCCCACCGGGCAACTCGGCCCGCACCGACCGACCCAGGGTGGAGCTGTGCTTGCGGTAGACGGCCAGCAACTCGACGTTTCCACCTGCTCGCCACTCGGCGATCCTGGCGTGCAGACGGTTCAACAGCACCGCTGCCAGCCGCTGCCGATCTGGTTGTGCCACACCGACACTCAGCAGGGAGACGGCCGCCGGATCGGGCAGTTCGCCGGCCGCCATTGACACATTGAGGCCGATACCGACGACGATGACGGGCGACCCGCCGGAGCCCGGTGCCGCGACCTCCGCGAGAATCCCGGCCAGTTTGCCGGTGCCCACCTGAACATCGTTGGGCCATTTGAGCACGGCCTGCACACCGGTCACCTCGGCGACCGCCTCGACGACGGCCAGCCCGGCCGCCAGCGACAACAAGCCCCAGGTTCCGCTCGGCACATCGGTGGTGTCCACCCCGACCGACACCAGAATCTGCGACCGCGGCACCGCTGACCAGCTGCGGCCCTGACGGCCCCGGCCCTCGGTCTGGTCCTCGGCGAACAGCGCCACGCCCGCGACATTCTCACCGGACTGCGCCCGCGCCGCCAGATCGGCGTTGGTGGAACCGGTTTCGGCCACCACCTCGACCCGCCAGCCCGCGCCGGCTTCTGCCTGGATCGCCGCGGCGTCCAGCGGCAGCAGGTCAGCAGTCATTGGTTACCTTCTTCCCGGCGAACCGATCCGCCATCCAGTCGAGCATCTTCTGCGCCGCGGGCGGGTTGTGTCCACCCACCGGGTCGAACTCTGTCGTCACGGTGCCACCGAGCGAGCAGGCCCGCCCGATCGCGGCCTTGGTCCACGCGGCATCGATGAACGGGTCCTGGCCCCCGTACCAAACGTACAGCGGCGCAGTCAGCCGCCGTTGCGGAAGCGCCCACGCCTGCAACAGATTCTGCAGCCGGTCGGCAGCGTCGGGCGAGACCGGAAGAAAGTCGCGCGGCCCGAGTTGCCCGGCGGCGACGGCACGTCTGTAGGCCCCGTCGGCACTGCAGTCCGTCAGCACATTCCAGTAGCGCGCGGCACCACCGTGCCGGTAGTCGTCGCGGTTCAGGTCCGGATGCAACCGGGCCAGCGATTCGATCAGCGCCTGCAGCACCGGCCGCTGCTCACTGGTCAACGTGCCCGTCTGCGCTTTGGTGACCAGGCCACTGACATCGGCGGCGGGAGCCACGGCGACGGCACCCACCAACGTGAGCTCGGGGGCGTAGGGCTCGGCTTGTTCGTCGGCCGCCCATGCCGCGGCGCCACCCTGGGAGTCACCGAACGCCGCCCACGTCGTCGACATATCGCTGAACACATGCCGCGCCGCGCGCACCGCGTCGATCAGGTTGAGGCCGGCGGTGCGGGCATCGGAGTACGGGTGAATGCCCTTGACGCCCAACCCCTGGTAATCGGGCAACGCGACGGCGTACCCGAGATTGATCACGACCTTCGCGATGGGCAGCAGGTTCATCAGCGTCGGCGACAGCGACGGTCCGCAGTTGTTGTCGATGCCGAGGGTGCCGTGACCGAGGCCCACCACCCGCCAGCCGCCCTTGGGCGCCTGCCCCAGCGGGGTCAGCACCGTGCCGGAGACGACGGTCTGCGCGCCGGTGTCACCCGAGGTGGAGTGGTACACCACGCGGGCGGCGCGAATCCCCTGGCCGTCGAAGGTGCTCGTCACCCCCGGCATGGTGGTCGCCGACAACAGGGTGCCCGGACCCGAGCCGGTGAGATCGGCAGAACCGATGGGCTCGGGCGCACCCGACAACGGGATGAACATGTCCAGGACCTTCGAGGTCCCGATGAGCGCCAGCGGTCGCAGGTATGTCGCGGCGGTGACGCCACCGACGACCAGGACGGCCACCACTATCCACGGCAGGGCTTTACGCATCAAAAGGGATTATTCACTGATGGTCGCCCGCGCGGGCTCAGTAGGCGCCGGAACCGCCGATGATGGTGCGGAAGGTCTTGGCCGCAATCAGCAGATCGTTGGTGATGGACCAGTTCTCGACGTACGACAGGTCGAGCCGCACCGAGTCCTCCCACGACAGGTCGGCCCGGCCGCTCACCTGCCAGAGCCCGGTGATCCCGGGCAGCACCAGCAGCCGGCGGCGAACCTGCTCGTTGTAGGTGTCGAATTCGCGGCGCAGCGGCGGCCGTGGGCCGACCACGCTCATGTCCCGGCGCAGCACGTTGAAGAACTGCGGCAGTTCGTCGATGCTGTAGCGCCGCAGGTACTTTCCGACCAGCGTGACGCGTGGGTCCTCGTGGATTTTGAACAGCACGCCGCTGCCGCTCTCGTTGAGGTCCAGGCTGATCAACTCGTCGACCATCCGGTCGGCGCCCTGCACCATGGTGCGGAACTTCGTCATCTGGAAAGGCTTGCCGTCCAAGCCGATCCGCTCGGAACGGTAGAACACCGGGCCCCGGCTGGTGAGCTTGATGGCGATGGCCGACAGCACCATCAGCGGCGCCGTCACCGTGAGCGCGAACAGCGCGACGAAGACGTCGAAGGCACGCTTCTGCAGCTTCTTGGTCCCGCTGTACTGCGGACGCTCGACGTGGATCAGCGGCAGGCCGGCGACCGGACGCATAGTGAGCCGCGGACCGGCGACGTCGATGACGCTCGGGGACACCACCATGTCGATACCCAGCTTGTCGAGCTCCCAGGACAACTCCCGCACACCTTCGGGGCCGAGGTGATCGGTGGTGGTCAGGGCGACGGCGTCGACGCTGGCGCTGGCGTTGGCGATGGCATCGGAGACCTGGGACTCGTTGCCGAGGATCGGCAACTCGCCGACCCCGGCAACGTCGAAGGTCCCGCCCGCCGGGCGCCCGGTGAGGCAGACGCCGACGACGGAGTAGCCGTACCACCACTCACGGTGCAGCGACTGCACCAGATTGCTCACGGCGCGCGGGTCACCGACGGCCAGCACCGAGGAGACACATTTGTTGCGGCGGCGCAGCCGCGCCAGGACGCGGCGGCAGATGGTCCGGGCGACCACCAGACCGACCAGGCCGAGCGGCAGCGCGACGGCCAGGTAGCCCCGGGCGTAGTCGGGGCGGAAGATCATCAGCGCGACGGCGATGATGCCGACGGTGGCGAGCGTCGCCGAGAACACCCGGCGGTACTCCTCCACACCGGCGCCCACGATGCGCGACGAACGGGTGCGGTATGCGGCCAGCATCGCCAGCCAGATGACGGCGACGAACAGCGACAGCACCGAGTAGTACGAGAAGACGTGCAGGTACGTCGAAGTGAATTCCAGGGACGCATCCGGTGTACCGAGCTTGACGAACTGGGCACTTGCCAGGGCCAACACGACCACAAGCAGATCGAACGCGATCAGACACCAGCGGTAGCGCGTCTGCCAGGCCCGGTCAGCTAAAGGCGCGACTGCGCGTACGGGAGGCGCGGGAGATGCCTCGGGAAGGAAGAGTTCTTCTGCCACCGACACTGCCGCCTGCCCCTCTCCATTTGCTGGATTTCCTGGATAGTCCCCGCTCAGCGGAGTGCGACTACTATCGCATCGTTTGCTCGAAAATACCACCTATCGGAAAAATAGGCAGCTCAAGCACAGTGTCCCTGGAGGGCGGCCTTTGCAAACCCGGCAAACTGGTAGAAGAACGTCAGTTCCCACCCGATCGGTGAGAAGTCGTAGTCCCGGGGCAGGGCCACGGCAACCACCGAACCAGGGCTGGTCGAATAGCACTGGCGGAAGACCAACCGCGCGCGCGGGAGGTGGTACCGCCAGCTGACCACGATGATGCGGTGCCATCCGCGGCCTTCGGAGAGCTGGCGCATCATCATGGCCTCGCCGCGGGTCGTCAGGACCTCCGGCTTCGGGCAGATCACCTCGACACCCGGCGCCGGCGCGCAGGCGCTCTTCATTTGCGGGTCGCCGGGCACATACGGATCGGACAGCACGACCGTGCGGGCCCAGCCCTGCCGGGCCAGGCTCAGCCCGTACTGTTCGCGGCCGTCATGTTCGCCGGCCAGGACGATGATCGCGTCGGCCCGCTGCAGTGGATCAGATTTGGCGTTGGCGAACAACGCCACGCCGGCCAGCCCGACATCGACGAGCAGCACGATCGTGACCACAGCGATGACACGACGAATGACTCGGCCGAGTTCAACGCGCGGCATATTCCGCCAGTTGTCCGCCACACATCTCGCGGTACTGCTGCCACATACGGCGGCCCAGCTCGCGCTGCCCGGCGGCGCTGTAGTGCCGATCATCCGGGCTGTTGAACGAATCGCGCGGTCCCGGCACGAAGGTGCTCAGTGGCCAACGGTTCGGGGTGTCGGCGTGCACGGCGTCGATGGCCGCGTACGGCTTGCCGCTCAGCTCCATCTCCTCGGGCACCATCTGCCCCAGGACGAACGGCAGGCCGGCGCCGTACCGCGCGCGCATGTCCCCGATCAGCGAATCGAGCTTGGCCTGGTATTGCGCGCCGGAGATCAGCGGCACGTCGGTCTCCCCCTGGTGCCAGAGCACGGTGGCGATCTCGCTACCCGGAAAACAGGCCAGTGCCGCATCGATGGCCGCCACGGCCCGGCGGTACAGGTTCACCCGGGTCTTACGGTCGGCCGGATCCCAGGTGTGCCCGTTTTTCGGGGTGAAGGAGGTGTCGCCCCGGGCACCGGGAATCAGCAGCACCGCGCGGCCGGTCGCCTCAGCGAGTTGCTTGGCGAACGTGGGCCCGAAACCGACGTATTTACACGGTATTTCGTGTAGCAGTGGCTGCGTCGCCAATACCGCGGTGCCTTTCGACGGCCCGCACATCGCCCACTGGTGCACCAGCGGATGTGGCCGGTCCAACCCGTCGGGCTCGACGGGCAGCCCCATGCCGAACGCGTTGGACTGCCCGAGGATGGGCAGGATCAGGTATGGCCGCTCCGGGACCTCGACGGGTGTGCCGCGGGGCGCGATGAGGCGCTTCACGATGCATTTCGCCTCGATCAGCAACTGCTGATGAATCGGGCTGTCACCGTCGGGATTACGTGGTCCCCTGCGCAGGACAGTCATTGACCGCCTCGCCTCCCCTGAATCGTTCTGCCAGCCACCGCAATTGACCCGGACCGTCGATATCGGCGTGCCCACCGTCCGGCTGAAAATTCCAGACCACAGTACCGCCCAGCGAACACGCGCGCGCGATGGCAGCCTTGGTCCACTCCGGGTCAAGGAAGGTGTCCTTGCCGCCGTATACCACCGACATGGGGGCCGACAACGGCTGCTGCGGCAGCGCCCAGTCCCGCAGGTAGCGACGCAACCGGTCGGCTGCCGCCGCGTCCACCGGCGCGAGGTCGCCGGGCCCGATCGCATCGATGGCGGTGGCGCGGTAGGCGACGTCGGGCCCAGAACACGCCGACAGCACCTTCCAGTACCTGGCCGCCGCGCCCCGGCGGTAGTCGTCGCGGTTCAGGTCCGGATGCAGCCTGGCCAGCGACTCGATGATGGCCTGGAACGCCGCTTCCTGGTCCTTGGTCATGGTCCCGGACACAGCCTTGTCGACGATGCCCGCCACATCCGCCGACGGCACACTGGCCGCCGCGCCGATCAGGTCGAGTTCGGGAGCATACGTCCTGGCCTGTTCGTCGGCGGCCCACGCCGCACCGCCGCCCTGCGAGCCGCCGAACACGGCCCAGCGGTTCGAGATGTCGCGGAAGGTGTGGCGCAGGGCCCGCACCGAGTCGATGACGTTGCGACCCGCGGTGCGGCTGTCGGTGTAGGGGTGGACGCCGGGCGCACCCAGCCCCTGGTAGTCGGCGAGCGCAACCGCGAAGCCGAGGTGAACGAAGCCCTGAACCAGCGTCACGTTGCCGAGCAGATTCGCCGAGAGCGACGGCGCGCAGGACTGGTCGATGCCGGTGGTGCCGTGGGCCAGCGCCATCACCGGCCAGCCACCGTCGGGCGCCTGGCCCATGGGAGTGAACACCGATCCCGACACGACCGTCGGTGCATCGGTGTCACCGGAGGTGGATCGGTAGACCACCCGGGCGGCCTGCAGATCCTTGCCCTCTACCGAGTTGGTCAGGGCGGGCATGGTCATCGCGCTGATCAGGCTGCCCGGGCCGGAGGCCGTGAGGTCGGCGGTCCGGACCGGCACCGGGTCACCGATCCCACCGTGCCGCAGTTTGTCCAGCGCCCAGCTGCCGACCTGCCACATCACCGGCAGCGACGCCGCGATCAGAAGCAGAGCGGCAACCGCGGCACCCCACTGGATCGCACGGCGCATTCAGGACCACCTGGTGCGGTACCGCTTGGCGAACTTCATGACGGGGTCTTCCACTGTGTAGTACGTGACGGCCGACACCACCAGTGTCACCGCCAGGACGAGCGCCACGTTGCGCAGCATGCCGGGGAACGTGTCGCCGGCCATCAGGCCCCAGCGGCCCAGCAGCAGCATCAGCGGGAAATGCCAGAGATACGCCGACAGCGAGACCTTGCCGACGAACCGGAACGGCGCGGTGTCCAGCAGCTCGGCCAGCCCGGACCGCTCCGCGCGGAACAGCGGCGCGACGATCACCAGGATTGCCAGCGCGCACAACAGCGCCAGGGCCGACGTCGCGTACGGGTTGGCCAGGGCGATCAGGCCCAGCATCACCACGCCGACCGGGAACATCGCCAAGAAGCTGTAGAGCCGGACGCGGCGGCTGAGCTTCTCGCGAATCACCTTGTGCTCCATGGCCACCACCAGCACCGCGGCGGCCATGCCGAACGCGAAGGTGTCCGAGTTGGTCAGGAACGTCTTGGTGTAGACCGCGACCCAGTTGGCGCCCCAGTTGATCTCCGTCGGATCAGTCAGGTGCAGCGCCGAGATCATCCACGGCACGAAGGCCCGGCCGATGAATCCGAGCGCGATCAGCAGCGCCGGCCCCAGCGACACGATCAGCCACGGCCGCATCGTGGCGCGCCGGCCGAGGGCGAACAGCAGCATGCCCAGCAGCGGGATCGACAGGTAGAAGGCATATTCCAGCGTCAGTGACCACGACGGGTTCAGCCCCGTCTGGAAGTACTTCGGGATGTACGACTGGGTCAGGGTGAGGTTGGCGATCAGCTGCCACGGGTCGGTGATCATGCCGGTGCCGTCTTCGGTGCGGGTCGGCTGCAGCGACGCGTTCTGCACGTAGACGATCTGCAGCAGGTAGTTGCAGAGCAGGAAGATCACCAGGTAGCCGGGCAGAATCCGGGCGATCCGGTGGACGGCGAAGTTCGCGGTGCTCGGCAGTTCGCGCTGCTCGATCAGGTTGCGCACGTACGGCAGGAACAGCAGGAACCCGCTGAGTGCGTAGAAGAAGATCAGCGACAGCCCGACCAGGTTGGTCTTCCAGTGGTAGGCGGTCAGGGGTGAGTAGTGACCGGTGACGTGCATGACGGCGACGCCCAGGCACGACAGTCCGCGGGCGCCGTCCAGCCCGATGATGCGGGCCCGGGTCCGGACCTGTGGCGAGGTCGGCGCGTTCACTGTCCTGCTCCCTGCGTGGATACCGTGGATATGAAAGATGGGCAACTGTTCGGCGCGGGGACACCGTCGAAGCGGTCCTTGATCCAGTCGTAGGACGAGGCCACATCGATGTCGGCGTGCCCCTTGGTGGGCTGGAACATGATGTCGATGACGTCGCCCAGGCGGCACGCGGCGGCGAGCGCCTTGTTCGTCCAGTCCGGCGGCAGCAGCGTGTCCTGACCGCCGTACATCACCAGCATCGGCGCGGACGTCGGCTCCTTGGGCAGGCTCCGCTTGGCCAGCAGTCCCTGCAGGGTCGCCTCCGCCTGCGGGCTCGCGGGCCGCAGATCGTCGGGCGTGATCTTCTCGATGGCCGCGGCCCGGGCGGCGGCGTCTTCGGTGTGGCAGGAGGCGAGGACGTCCCAGTGCTCGGCGACCGCACCGCGGCGATAGTCCTGCAGGTTCAGCGACGGGTTCTCGGCCGCGAGGGCGGCGAGGATCAGCTGCAGGATGGCGTCCTGCTCTTTCGACAGGCTGCCGGCCGCGGCTCCGGAGGCCAGCCCGGTGAGATCGGTGGCCGGTGACAGGCTGACGGCGCCGACGAGGTTCAGTCCGGTGCCGTAGTGGGCGGCGAGTTCGTTTGCGGCCCAGGCGGCTTGACCGCCCTGGGACACCCCGACGGCCAGCCAGCGGTCCGAGGACTCCGGCACCAGCTTGTGCGCCGCGCGCGCCGCGTCGATGACGTTGTAGCCCACCGTCGTGGCGTCGGCGTACGGATGGCCCGCGGTGCCCGGGCCGAGCCCCTGATAGTCCGGCAGGCTCACCAGGTAGCCGGCTTTGACCAACGCGGTGATCGGCAGGGACAGCCCGGCCAGCGTCGAAGAACCGGACGGCCCGCACTCCCGCTGCATGCCGGACGTCGCGTGGCCGAAAACGACTATCGGCCAGCCGCCCGGCGGCGGCGTACCGTTCGGCACGAACACCGAACCCGGCACCTCGGTGTGCTCACCGGTGATCCCTGAGGTCGACGTGTACTCGATGCGGGCCGCGAGCGACACCGCCGATTTCAGCCGCAGATCCAGCGTGGGGAACGTGGACGCCGAGACGAGCGCGCCGGGCACCTGGCCGGCACCCGTGGTGTCGGGTTTGAGGTCGATACCCGGGACCGTAACGGGCCCAGCTTTTTTCGGTGCCGAATCGCTCTGGCAGGCCGGCGCGGTCAGGCACACCGCGACCAGCAGGCCGGCCGAGACCGCGCGCCGCAGCCGCCGCAAGTTCATCCCGACGTCCCGGCGCTCGCGTCGGTGACCACCCGCTCGAGGTGCCGACGACTCTGCACCCGGTCGAGGATGAGTGCCCGCGCGATCACCGCGAGTACGCACAGCGCGAAACCGAGAGCCGCTCCGGTCATGACATAGGACCACACCCCGCCCACGCGTTCAGCCGGGCTGGCGTCGTCGATGACGACGAGCGTCGCGCTGGTACCGGCGACCAGGGCCAGCCGGTTGCCCACCGTGACCAGGTCGCTCACGACCTCGTGCGCGATCTGCGTGGTCTGGTCGGCGTCACCGCCGGTGACCGTGACATTCAACATCGCTGTGGCACTGGGCAGTATGACGATCCGGGCGGCGAGTTCCTTGTCGGACTCGATGAGGCCCAGCTTCTGGATGATCGGTGCGGTGATCTGCGTGCTGGTGGCCAGCTGCCGGTAGGTCTCCATCAGGCCGAGCATGTTGGCGTCGCCGTAATAGGCGTCCAGCGGCGACGCACTGCCCTCGGTCCTGACGAACGCCGACGCGGTCGACTGGTACTCGGGTTTGGCGTTTTCCCAGTTCACCCAGCCCACCGCCGCGCTCACGATGGTGGTGACCAGCACCAGCAGCCAGCTGTTCTTCACGAACAGGAAGTAGTCGCGCACCCGCGGCACACCGGTCGGGGTGATCACGTCGCGCCCACACAGACGTCGGATAGGCGCTCCCCGTCGAACCGCGCCTGCAGCCAGGCCAGCGCGTTCTGCATCGTCTGGTCGTTGATCTGGCCGGTGTCCCCCACACCGCGCATCATCACGATCTGTTGGCCGCGGGCGCAGGCGGCCCCGGCGGCCGTCAGTATGCCGGCCGGCGGGTTCACCGTGTCGGCCGTGCCGAACGCCACCAGCACCGGTGGATCATTCGGCCCCGCAGCCGGACTGGGCAATGCGACCGCGCCGAGGCGACGCTTCAGGTCCGCTACGGCGGCGGCGTCCTTGGCCTGAAAATCGTTGGGCGTCAACTGGTTCAGCGCCAGTTGAGCGGCCGCGACGTCCCGCGGGGCGCAGTCGACCAACAGGTCCCACTGGTCCTTGAGTTTCGCCGAACGGTGCGCGTCGAGGTCGAAGTCCGGCTGCATGGTCTGCAGGCTCTGCAGCATCCGAATCTGCAGCCGGTACTGATCGGCGGTCGCCAGCGCGGCCGTGCGGTCCGGGTCGGCGAGCGGCGCCAGATCGGCGATCGGGTTGACCGCCACCGCGCCGACCATGTTCATGCCCGCGCCGTAGGCCCCGTTGCGTTCCGCCGCGGCCCACGCGGCCAGGCCCCCTTCACCGGCTCCAAGCGCACCCCAGTTGGTGCTGGTGGACGGTACGGCGCGATGGATCGCGCGCGCGGCATCGATGATGCTGTTTCCCAGGCTGGCCGTATCCAGGATGGAGTGCTGCCGGGCGGCTGAACCCGGGTCGATACCGAGCCCCTGGTAGTCGGACAGGGCGATGGCGAAGCCGCGCCGCAGATACACCGACATCCCTGTGGAATAGCCCCAGAACTGCGGGGCGAGGGTCGGCGCGCACTTGGGCAGCAGCCCGGTGGTGTCGTGCCCGAAGGAGATGATCGGCCAGCCGCCCTTGGGCGCCGGGCCCGGGGGCACCGCGATCAGCGCGCTGACCTGTATCGGACGGCCATCCACGCCGCTGGTCGAGCGGTAGACGATGCGCGCCGCGGTGGCACCTGCCTCGTCGAAGCTGCGGTCACCCTTGACGGGC
The DNA here is from genome assembly GCF_010730955.1 of Mycolicibacterium aubagnense. Lineage (NCBI taxonomy): Bacteria > Bacillati > Actinomycetota > Actinomycetes > Mycobacteriales > Mycobacteriaceae > Mycobacterium > Mycolicibacterium aubagnense. The sequence continues at coordinate 1,754,605 of NZ_AP022577.1, forward strand.
TTCAACTCGACCAGGGAACCCGGGCCGTCATCGGTGAGATCGGGCGCGGGGAGCGCCTCGGCCCCCGGGAACATCGGGGTGAGGTCCCGGGTGGGACGGACGTCGTCACCCGGACGCGGCGGCACCGGACCTGACTGGCCGCACGCAGCCACGGTGACCAGCACCGCAGCCAGTGCCAGTACCGTGCGCCGCAACTCAACCTGACGCATCACGGCTTCTGATGCGCCGCCGTCTTGGCCTCGGACGGGGATTCGGCCTGGGGTTCGGCCGTGGGTTCGGCCTTGGCTGCCGACTTCTTGCCGCCGCCGGACTTCGGGCCGTCGGACCCGCCGAGGTGGATCTTGAACTCGCCCGGTTCGTCGGTGGCGACCGAGCCGATCAGCACCGCGTTGGCAGACTTCAGCGTCTGCACGGCGCGAGTGAGCGCGCTGCCGGTGGTGTGGCGAATGCGACCGACCAACAACGCACCGTCCGAAAGCGCGGCCGCGACGGCACCGTCGTTGTACTTGCCCAGGGGCGGCGTATCCACGACGACATAGTCGAACTGGCCGGACAGTTCGGCGAACAGGCTCGCGGTGTGGTCGCCCGCCCACAGCTCACCCGGACGCGTGGTGGCAGGACCTGCGGGCAACACCGCGATCCGATGCTGACCGACGGAAACCTCGGAAATCAAACCTTCGGCGAGGGTGTTCTCACCGACCAGCACGGTGCTCAGGCCGCGATCGGCCGCCCCCTGGCGGGCCGCCGGCGTCAGGTCCAATCGCTGCGCCACCGCCGGGTTGCGCAGGTCACCGTCCACGAGCACGACGCGCTTGCCGGTCTCGGCGAGCACGGCGGCCAGATCGACGGCCACCGTCGTGCGGCCGTCGGACGGCGACGGGCTGGCCACCGCGATCACCCGAGCGGGTTCGTCACGGTTTGCCGGCACGGTGAACCGCAAATTATTGCGGAGCTCGCGCAGAGCCTCCGCGTAGGCGCCGTCGGCGGCCAGATCGACCACGGGCGCCTTGCTCCGGGCCGGGTCCGCGGGCAGCGCGCCCATGAGCAGCGAACCACTGAGGTCGGCCACCCGCTCACGCCCGCGGATCCGGCGGTCGATGATGCCGAGGGCGATCGCCACGATGAGCCCGAGGACCGTGCCACCGGCGATACCCATGCCGATCCGGGTGATCATCGAATACCCAAGGGGCTTGGTCGGATAACCGGCCTCGTCCACCACGATGGCGCCGGCGGCGGGGCTCCCGCCGCGCCGGGAGGTCTCGAGTTCGCCAACCAACCCGGCCAGCTGATCGGCGACCGCGCTGGCATAGGTCTGAGCCTGCCCCGGGTCCTTGTCGGTGACCGAGACCTGCAACAACACGGTCTTCGGCAGCGGAACGGCCGTGATCTTCGACCGCAATTCGCTGGCTGAGATGTTGGCCTTGAGCTGATCCACCGCACGCGCGGCAACCTGCTCGCTCATGGCAAGGGTGGCGTAGGAGTTCACGCGGTCCTGGGAGAACAGGTTGTTCTGGTAGGCCTCGGTGACCGACGTGCCGTTCTGGGTCGCCACGAACAGCGTCGCACTGGACTGGTACTCGCGATCGCCGAATTGCCACCACGACCAGCCCGCGACGCCCCCGACGACCGCCAGGATCACGATCGCCCACCAGTACCGGCCGAATATCCGCAGGTACTCTTTGATCTCCAAGGTCGTGCCCCTTATTTCAGCAATGCGACGGCTCACAGATTAGCGGCTGGGTACCGGGCCGACCATTCAGACTCGCCATGGCCCGGGCAACCTGCTTGAGCTTAGCTGGTTGAGCTGACAACATAGTCGGCATGAACGCCCGTTTGGGTCAACTCGGCAATCTTAAATCATCGGCCGGGATTCTGGCTGTGATCGTGGGCTTGGTCTGGTTGGCGACGTCTTTCGGCCAGATCACTTTGTTGGGCATTGTCGCCATTGCCGCCCTGATTGCGGGCATCTATATCGGACTACGGCATCCGCTGTGGTTCTTGTACGGATTGGCGGTCGTCACCGGCGCGCTGCCTTTCGGGTATTTCCCGGGCGTTCACGTCCCCTTATATCTACCGTTCGCATTCGGTGCGGTGGTTGCGTTGTTCGTCCATCCGCGACTGGCCCGCCCGATTCACCCGTTGGAATGGTCGATTATCGCGCTGGTGGTCACCTCGATCGCGTCGGTCGCGGTAACCGGCGTGGGCATGGGCGACGTCATCCAGATCGTCCGGTGGTCCGCGGTCACCCTGGTCGCGATCGCACTGAGCAGCTTGTCGGGTGAACATCTGGAGAAGTTCGGCCGCATATTCGTCTACGCGACGCTGGCCAATGCGGTATTCGGCTTGTACATCGTGGCGTTCGACCCGAACCAGACGTCCTTCAAATACCTGCGGGTCTTCGGTTACGCGGCGGAGTACACCGCCACTCGCTTCGCATTTGCCGAAGGTGGCGCCGAACGGTCCATGCGACTGGGCGGCACCTCGGTGGACCCCAACGCGGAAGGTATTGCGCTGGTGGTGTCGATCGCCGTCGGCCTGGTCGTGCTGGCGGGCTGGCAGCGCATCGTCGTGACCGGCATCTTCCTCGTCGCGCTGCTGCTCACCCTGAGCCGGGCCGGCATGTTCACCATCGTCGGCGGGGCGGTGCTGGTACTGGCCTTCCACACCATGCGGTCGAGGGACCGCGCACTCGCCATCACCGCGATGGTCGCCGGCTTCGGCGCCGCGGCGGCGATACCCGAGGTGCGGACCAGATTCGCGCACTCGTTCAGCAGTGACGACGTCGGTTCCACTTCCCGAATTGATGCCATCCGGGAATTCCCCGACACCATGGCCGGATACTGGTTGTTCGGAAAGGGGTGGAACCGACTCGAATTCCGCGACGGAAACTACGCTTTCGTGCTGAACCACGTGTCGAACGCACCACTGCTCACGATTTACCGCGGAGGCATTTTCCCGGGTCTGGCGTTCTTTGCGATCATGCTGATCGGTTGCATCATGAGCTACCGGGCGATTCGCTCCAATTCGTTTGCGTGGGCCGGGTATGGCGGTATCTACATCGGATTCTGCGTGGTTGCCCTCCAGCTCGACCACCCGGTGGTCGGCATCCCGCCGGCCACCCTCAAATTCTCCATTTTGCTGGCATTCCTCGTGCATATAGACCGAGAACGCCGCGATCAGGTGAGACTGCGACACGCCCAAGCAGATTCACAGCAAACGCCCTTGGCTGCTGCACACTGAGTGCGCGTTTGCGCACCGCAGCGCACTTGATCGGCGAAGGGCGGTGGCGTGATGCCCGGCAAGGGTCGGATGCGATCTACGCGCCGCTTCTCCAGCGTGGCGTCGGCGATCGCCGGCAGCATGGTATGTGCCCTCATCGCCCTCACCGGCATTCCGGGGGACGCCCCGAAACGGTTGGGCGTGGCCGAGCGGGCCAACGTCGTCACGCTGCCGACCACGATCGGCTTCGCCGACTCCGACATCTACGGCATGTCGCCGGACGACGTGAACCGGACCTTGGCGCTGATGGCCAACAATCGGGTGAACACCATCCGATTGATGATCCCGTGGGCCGGGGTCGAGCCGATCCTCGGCCAGCTCGACTGGAGCCTGGTCGACAAGACGGTGAATGCCGCTGCCGCCATGAACATGTCGATCATCGCGTTCATCAACGCCACCCCGCCCTGGGCCATGTCGCCGGGCGGCTTGCCGCTGAGCAGCCGGCCTTCCAACCCGGACGCCTATGGTGCGTTCACGGCGAAGGTGGCCACCCGTTACAAGGGGAAGATCTCCGCGTACGAGATCTGGAATGAACCGAACGCGGTGTTCTTCTACAGCCCCGCACCGGATCCCGCCGGCTACACCGATCTACTGAAGGCGGCCTACCCGCGCATCAAGGGCGTCGACCCGGACGCGACCGTGATCGGCGGGGTCGTCGGCGCCGTGGTGGACTTCGGCTCGTGGTCGATCAATCCGGTGCGGTTCATCGCCGGGATGTACGCCGCAGGCGCCAAGGGGAACTTCGACGCGCTGTCGTTCCACCCGTACAACTACAACCTGAAGTTCTCCGACGGCATGCTGATCGCGAATTCGCCTGTGCTGCAAGTGGTTCAGATGCGGCAGGTGATGCTCGACAACGGCGACGAGGAGAAGCGGATCTGGGCCACCGAGTACGGCGAGCCCACCTCGGTGGTCAACGAGGCCACCCAGGCCGCATACCTGCGGGACATCTACACCAAATGGCAGGAGATGCCGTACACCGGCCCGCTGATGGTGTACACCACGCGCGACCGGCAGACCGGAAGCAACCAGGCGGACGCCACGGTCGGGCTCTACCGCAGCGACTGGACACCGAAGCCGGCAGCGGCCGACCTGGCGGCGACCATCGCCGCCGGAGTGCCGAAATCACCGGAATTCCAGCGCTTTTCCCAGATCACCGATCCCGCACACGGCTCGGTCCTGAGCCCGGTGTTCAAAGCCACCACGACGGTATGGGCGCAGGTGCGCACGATCAACACCATCTACGAGATGCCGGGCGGCTACGTGTCATCGCCGCGCCCGGCGGCCGACATTGCGATGCAGCGCAATTCCGTCCCTGCGAGCGTATTCGCCAATGGCTATCAGGACTTTTCCGGAGGCCAGCAGTTCCGGGTCTGGTGGTCGCCCGAGACCGGTGCCCACTGGGCCTCGAGCGCCTTCGCGCAGGCCTGGAAACCGCAACTGGGGCTGGCCACCAGTGACGAGCACTACGTCAACGGCAGCAACCGCGTCGATTTCCAGCACGGTTACATGATCTGGGCGCCGTGGGTCGGCGTGCAGGTCTACTACACCTGACGCTGCGTGGTGCCGCGCAGCAGGTCGGCCACCGCCCGGTGCGGCAACCGGTCCTGCCACCGCCCGCGGTTGATCTCGTACAGCCGATTCCCGAGGTCGACCGCGGCCGCCACATCGGTGAGCAGGCGGCGGCACTCGGCGATGAACGCGGCGTCGTCATCCAGTGGGTGCAATCCGAAGATCGGCCCGAGGGATCCGATGGCGGCGGTGGTCGCCACCGCGGGCAGCCCGATCCGGATGGTGTCGAGCAGTTTGACCCGGACTCCCCCGCCGGTGCTGATGGGCGCGACCAGCGCTCGGCAAGTGCCGAGGAACGCTCCGAGGTCGTCGACGAAGCCCAGGTCCCGGACCCCGTCGGGGTAGACCGGGTCGGCCGCACCGGGCTTCTTCGCCCCGATGACGCAGAGTTCGGCACCGGCGATCCCGGCCGAAATCCGCGGCCACAGTTCGAGGGCGCGCAGGAACCCCTCCTGGTTGGGCGGCCAGTCGCGAGTGCCCATGAACACCAGCCGTGGCGGCGTGGCCGCGACGTCGACCTGCGTACCGGGGGGCATGGTGATGTCCATGAACCGGGCGCCCGAGACCCCATTGGCGCGGTAGTACTCGGCTTCCTCCGCGTCGTAGGTACTGACGCCGTCGGCCGCCCGCGCGACGCGCAGTTCGTCGCGGATCAGCCGTGGTTCCTCGATGCGCCCGAGTGCCCCCCGCGAGGCCCGCCAGACCAGCGACTCACTCACGTTGGTGTTGACGACGAGCCGCTTCGTCCCGAAATGCTTGCTGCGGAAGAAGGATTCGGCCATGTAGCTGTGTTCGGCGACGAACACGTCGGCGTCACTGCGGTCGATGGCACGCACCAGCTCATCGGTGTCGAACCGGACGTGCACCAGGCTGCGACGCCGCCGCGCGGAGTCGATGAGCAGACGGTGCGGTCGCACGGCCGGCTTGTGCACCCGCTCCAGCGGCAGACCGCCGGGGATCAGGTCGGCGGTGACGGTGCCGGGCTCGGGCGACAGTGCGATGGCCGACACCTCGAACGAGTCTGCGGCCAACTGCATGAGCATTCGGGCCAGCGCGACGTCGCCGGTGTGTTCCAGCACCGGGTCTTTCGACAGGATGAACGCGGTCTTCGAGGTGGTCATGTTTCCTGGGTCTGGTTGGACGACTCGGGGGCCGGCGGCTCTACTTCACGCGGCCGGTACACCGCCCACGTGAACCCGGCCAGCATGATCGCGTCGGCGACAGTGGCCGCGATGGCCGCCCCCACTGAGCCGAGCGGCGTCAGCGTCGCGAATGCCGCGACCATGCCGAGTTTCACCGGCACGAGACCGACGGCGATGGTGAGCCGGAAGACGTCGCGGCGCTGCGTGTACAGGATCACCTGGAGCACGAAGATGCAGATGCGCAGCGCGGCGAAGCCGCCCATGATCATCATGGTCGTGGCCAGCTCGGTGGGCGCCCCGAAGGCGAACAGGCAGCCGCCGATGATCAGCAGCAACGAGCCGCCGAGCCCCGCCATCCGCAGGATGTTGCGCAGCGGTGGGCCGGCCGACGGGTCACCACCACTTTCGCGCAGCGGCTCGTGGTACGTCATCCCGAACGACTGGCCGGCGGCCGCCACGGCCGCCGCGACGACCCACGCCAGTTGGTAGTAGCCCGCGGCCTTGGTGTCGACCAGCGTGCCGAGCAACAGCACGTCGCCGCCCAGATACAGGGTGGTACCGAGCATTTCTCCGCTCAGCGCGGCGATCAGCTTGGGCGGGCCGGGCAGCGCAGGCCGGTGTCCGACGGCCAACCGGGCGCCGACCACCATGATGACCACGTACGGCGTGCAGTACAGCAGCGACGCGTGGATGAGCGTCGGGTGCGCCGACGTGTACAGGTACACCGCGCCGACGCCGGCGCTGGAGAACTGACGCGCCGTGTCGAGCCGATACACCCTGTCGGGGTGGCCATCTCGCGCCGACTGGCTCTTCACCACGTTCAGCGCGATCTCGCCGCCGGCCACGATCAGGCCGAAGCCGATGACGTAGTTGACGCCGAACGTGACGGCGCCCGCGGTGACCAGCCCGAGCGCGACGAGGTAGCGCATGGTGCGCTCACGCAGGAAGTGCTCCTCGGATTCCCGGATGGCCCGGACCGCGAAGGCGTTGTCGACGGTGTTGCCGACGATGCCGTTGAGCACTGTCGCCATGGCGTACAGCCCGTACTCGGAGACACCGAGGCGCTGGACGAGGATCAGCGTCCACAGCAAGCCGACCCCGCGACCGCCGTAGATCCAGATGAGGGAGATGAGCGTCTTCGCCACATTGCGAGTGGGCGCCTCGGGCGCGGTCAGGTCACACGCTCACAGCTGATCGGGACAACAAGTCGGTCCACACCCGGCCGAATGCCTCGGCCGTGCGCGGCCCGGAGCAAGCCTCGCGGTAGGCCTCGACGTGCCGGCCGAACTCGGCCAGCCGCTGGTCGTCGTCGACGAGGGAGACGATGGCCTTGGCCAATTCCGGCGCCACCACGTTGGGGTGGTAGTCGCCGGGCCGGACCACCAGCGCCCCGGTGCGCTCGTTCAATTCGGCCAATGCGCCGTAGTCGGTGCACACCACGGGCGTCCGGTACGCCATCGCGTGGGCCACCGAGCCGGACGCGGGGTAGGTCTCGGCGTAAAAGTGCCGCTTGCCGTACGGAATCACCACGGCCCGCACCGAATCGAAGAACGCATCCTCGGCCGCCCCGTCGACGGCGCCGACGATCTCCACCCCCGGACCACCCGTCAGCGCTTCGGTCCCCCGGCCCGCCACCCGGATCACGATGTCGTCCGGCAACTCGCGGCGAATCCGGGCGATCTGTTCAAAACCCTTGCCCCGGTACACATGCCCGAAGAAACCGACCGCCTTCGGCCGCTCGGTCAGCGGACGCAGTTGCGGCCGTTCGGAAACGATGTGCGGCACGTAGGCGACGTTGGTGTCGGGATAGGTGGCTTTGATGGAGTCCGCGCCGACCTGGCTCAGCGCGAACAGCGTCCGGTCGCCGTTGACCATGCCCTCGATCATCCGCGACACCGGACGCAACGGGTAGTGCAACCCGTGCATCACCAGTCGATGTCGTGCCACGAACCGCGTCCGCGCCGGCCACCAGATACCCTGCGGCGGATCATGAATCGTCGCCGCCACCGGCACCCCGCGCAACCCCGCGATGGACCAGAACGCCGACACCGCACCCGCCGCCAACTCCGCGTGCACCAGCACCCGGCCCGGCTTCCCACCGGCAACCAGCTCGGCCACCGCCCGACGATGCCCTCGCACCTGGGCAATCGTTTCGGCGCCCGGGCCGAGGGTGCGACGTTGCACGACCTCGCCGAACAGCGGCCGCACGGCGTTGACGAAGTTCTCGGCGTAGTCGCCCACCGCCGTCTGGCCTACGGCCGGCCCGATGTAGACCAACCGGTACTCGCGAAGATCGACCGGCATCAGCAGAACAAGGGCCGATATTTTGCGCTGTAGCCCAATGCATCCGGATTTCGCTTGGCGAACACTTTGGCGGGATTGCCGCCGACGACGTCGAGCGGGGCCACGTCTTTGACCACCAGCGCCTGCGCGGCGACCACGGCGCCGCGGCCGATCAGGGCCGGCAGCACCATCGCCCGGCTGGCGATCCAGACGTAGTCCTCGACGACCGTCGGGATCGGGATCGGCAGGAAGTCGGGATGGTTGATGTCGTGGCCACCGCCGAGCAGGTGCACATCGCTGGCGATGGTGACGTTGTCGCCGATCCACAGGCCGGCCCGCGCGTCGAGCAGGCAGCGGAAGCCGATGGTCGTGCCGTTGCCGATGGTGAGGAACTCGATGTCCAGGATCGTGGTGCCGCGCATGATGGTCGACCACTCACCGATGGTGGCGCCGAACAGCCGCAGGAAGCCCTGGCGGATGGTGTGCGACGGGATGTGCGTGATGAACATGTTGAACAGCAGCTCACCGATGCGGTTGCGCGCCTTCCGGCGAACACCCATCTTCTGCATCTTGTAATAGGTGACGCGGCCGTCCTCGCCGAGCTCCCATTCCGGCTCCGGTGGCAATTTCAATGTCGGTGCGGCCGCCTTCTTGCGTGCCACATCCTCCGGGTCTGCCGTTGCCGGCTCGCCAATCATGTTGTTCGCTCCCGTCGTCCCGGATTCCGAGTTAACCACAGTGTTTCGGCCCCGTCAGTGCAGCCGGCCCTGGCGCGTCAGCATCTCCGACCACTTTGCCGCGTAGGCAGCGGCGACGTTCTCCGGGGAACGTTCGCGGCGCGTGCGGTCGGCGTTCGCCTCGAGTTCCTTGAGCCGGATGTCATCGCCCAGCAAAGCTTCGATGGCCGCGGAGAATCCGGCGGGCAAGGCCGTCGGGTCGTCCGAGTCCATGGGTACGACGACCGCGCCGGTCTCGGTGCCGAATTCGGCGAGCGAGCCGTAGTCCGTGCACACCACCGGTGTGCGGTAGGCCATGGCATGTGCCGCGACCGACGATGCGGGGTAGGTCTCGGCGTAGAAGTGCCGCTTGCCGTACGGAATCACCACGGCCCGCACCGAATCGAAGAACGCGTCCTCGGCCGCCCCGTCGACGGCGCCGACGATCTCCACGCCCGGACCGCCCGGCAATGCCTCGGTCCCCCGGCCCGCCACCCGGATCACGATGTCGTCGGGCAACTCCCGGCGAATCCGGGCGATCTGTTCAAAACCCTTGCCCCGGTACACATGCCCGAAGAAACCGACCGCCTTGGGCCGCTCGGTCACGGGGCGGACCTTGGGCCGCTCACAGACCAGATAGGGGGCGTACGCCACATCGGTGTTGGGATAGATGTCGCGAATGGACTGCGCGCCGATCTGGCTCAGCGCGAACAGCGTCCGGTCGCCGTTGACCATGCCCTCGATCATCCGCGACACCGGACGCAACGGGTAGTGCAACCCGTGCATCACCAGCTTGTGCCGTGCCACGAACCGCGTGCGCCCCGGCCACCAGATGCCCTGCGGCGGATCATGAATCGTCGCGGTCACCGGCACCCCGCGCAACCCCGCGATGGACCAGAACGTCGACACCGCACCCGCCGCCAACTCCGCGTGCACCAGCACCCGGCCCGGCTTCCCACCGGCAACCAGCTCGGCCACCGCCCGACGATGCCCCAGGACTTCCCGCGCGCTGTCCGAACCCGGGCCCAACGTGCGGTGCTCGACCAACTCGCCGACGTGCGGGCGCAGCGCGCGGGTCAGGTTCTCGGCATAGTCGCCCACCGCGGTCTCGTGGTCCGCCGGGCCGACGTACACCAGCCGGTAGTCCTTCAGTGTGGCGACCGGGGTCGCTCCTGGCGCCATCAGTACCCGGCCAGCTTGTCGACCGCTTCATGCAGTCGAGCGCTGAATGCGTCCTCGGTGAATTGGGAGACGTGGTGCTTGATCTTCTCCTGGTCCCACGTCGCCGACTCGAATCGGTCCAGCGCCTCGCGCACCGAATCCGGTTGCGGTTCATCGAAGTACAGGCCGGTGGTGCCCTCGTCGATGGTGTCGAGGAAGCCACCGAAGCGCAGGGCGACGCTCGGCCGGCCCCACACGCCCGCCTCGATCGGGGTCAGGCCGTAGTCCTCGAAACTCGACGACATCAGCGCCTTGCAGTTCTTGTAGAGCCAGGCCATCTGACCGTCGGTGAGGTTGTGGAGCATGGTCACGTTGTCGGTCTTCATCGACCGCAGGCGCTCGGCCTCGGGCCCGTTGCCGACGACCACCAGTTGCCGGTCACTCCCCGCGAACGCCCGCACGATGACGTCGACGTTCTTGTACGGCAGCAGCCGGCACACGACCAGATAGAAGCTGCCGTCCGGATCGCTCAGGTCGACCTTGTCCTCGAGCTCGTCGACGGGCTCGACCGCGTACGACAGCGACATCGCGACGGGCGCGAACATCACCTCGGCGTCGATGTCATAGGCCTTCTTGACGTAGCCGCTGATCATCGTCGAGATCGCGAGATACTTGTCGGCCGCGAGGGCCTGCCGGCGGTCCCAGTCCAGCAAGCGTTTCTTGGTGAGCTTGAGGCCCAGGCGCTTGATCGGATTCGCGTGGTCCCCGAGGTAGGCCTCGGTCTGGTACAGCCAGCGCGCGGGGTTGTAGCAGTAGATGAGTTTCTTGCCGTTGGTGCGGAAACCGTGTGACCACCCGCTGCAGCTGGCCAGCACGATGTCGGCGTCGATGTACATCGACTCGGCGACCCGCGGGTAGATCGGGAGCGCGGCTCGGTGGTACTTCCGAACCAGGCCGACCTTGTTCAGCGCGGAAACCCGGATGTCGAGGTCGGCGAACTCCGGATACGTCAGCTCCGGGTCGTAGAGCATGGTGTACAGCGGGGCGTCCGGGAACGCCTTGGTCATCGAAAGGACAACTTTTTCCGCGCCGCCGAACTGGGTCAGGTAGTCGTGGGCGATGGCCACCTTGGGCCCGTCCACTCCGTCGTACTTGCGCGTCGAATGCACTGTTGAATATCCCCTTGCGCCGATCTGATGATCGTCTGGCGGTCGTGAAGTCAGCTACCCGCAAACAACGGGCACGCATATCGAACCGCAAACTTACGCAAATGACAAGCTAAATGCATCGCGCCTGCGCAGGACCCACTCCCGACAACGCGTATGTGGCGCCGCAGCTAAGCGCGGTCCGGCACGATCGGTCGGCCCTCGCCAGCGGGGTGCTCCACCGGTCGGACCTGGGCCTCGCGGCGTCAACCAGGCATTACCCGTGACGCGCGGAACGCCCGGACGCGGCCGCGCTCGCGGCGCACTCAGCAAATATCACGGCCTGAACGGTGTTCAGCACGAGTTACGGGCGGGACCTGCGCGCGAAGTGTATATTGGCGTACCAGCAAACTGCTGACGCAGGACGCGCAAGTCGCGGGGGCGGAAAATCTATGAACGGTGCGCAGATGACGGGTACACACGTGGACGTCGACTACACGGACCTGGACACCCTGTGGCAGGGCTACGACGAGTCCGTCCGCGCCCTGGCCGAGCGCGAAGGCGTCAAGGCCGTCGCCGAACTCGGTGGCGGCGCCAACCCGATCATCGGCGGCGACGACTGGAACTTCGCCGACGACCGGGTGGTGATCGACATCTCGGCCACCGAGCTGGCCAAGGCCAACAGCCGCGTGCACACCCGCGTCGCCGATCTCTGCAAACCGATCGACGACGAACTGAACGCGTACGACCTGGTGTTCTCCAAGATGCTCTGCGAGCACCTGCCCGACGCCCGCACGTTCCACGAGAACTGCTTCAAGCTCCTTCGCCCAGGCGGACTTTCGGTGCATTTCTTCCCGACCCTGTTCGCGTTCCCGTTCGTGGTGAACCTGCTCATCCCCGAGCAGGCGGCGCGCACCGTGATCAGCAAGCTACAGCCCGGGCGGTTGCAGAACCCGCACCACGAGAAGTTCCCGGCCTACTACCGCTGGACCACCGGCCCCACCCGAAAGGCCATCAAGCGTTACGAAAGCGTGGGTTTCCAGGTCGAATCCTGGTCCGGCGCCTACGGCCACGGGTACTACCGCGTACTGCCACCGCTCGACGCACTCGAGCGCGCCAAGAGCCGTTTCCTTGTCAAGCACCCGGTCCCGGCACTCACCAGTTTCGCGGCAGTGGTCTTGCGCAAACCGGCGTGACCCGCCGAGTGAGCACCCCACCTTCACAACTTTCTTAGAGAACCGTTAACATCGTCGCCATGACGAGCGTGACCGAGCCACCGGTGGACAAGGCGATCGACATCCACACCACCGCGGGCAAGCTGGAAGACCTGCGTAGGCGTACCGAAGAGACCCTGCACCCCGTCGGCGAGGCCGCCGTGGAGAAGGTCCACCAGAAGGGCAAGCTCACCGCTCGCGAGCGCATCCTGGCCCTGCTGGACGAGGGGTCGTTCGTCGAGCTGGACGCGCTGGCCAAGCACCGCAGCACCAACTTCGGACTGGGTGACAAGCACCCGATCGGCGACGGTGTCGTGACGGGCTACGGCACCATCGACGGCCGCGAGGTCTGCATCTTCAGCCAGGACGCCACCGTCTTCGGCGGCAGCCTCGGCGAGGTCTACGGCGAGAAGATCGTCAAGGTCCAGGAGCTGGCCATCAAGACCGGCCGCCCACTGATCGGCATCAACGACGGCGCCGGCGCCCGCATCCAGGAGGGTGTGGTCTCGCTCGGTCTGTACAGCCGCATCTTCCGCAACAACATCCTGGCCTCGGGTGTCATCCCCCAGATTTCGCTGATCATGGGTGCCGCGGCCGGTGGCCACGTGTACTCCCCCGCACTCACCGACTTCATCATCATGGTCGATCAGACCAGCCAGATGTTCATCACCGGCCCGGACGTCATCAAGACCGTCACCGGCGAAGAGGTCACCATGGAGGAGCTGGGCGGCGCCCACACCCATGAGGCCAAGTCCGGCACCGTGCACTACGTCGCCACCGGCGAGCAGGACGCCCTGGACTACGTCCGTGACCTGCTGAGCTACCTGCCCCCGAACAACTACGCCGAGCCGCCGCGCTTCCCCGCGCCGCCGCACCCGGGTGCCATCGAGGACAACCTCACGGCCGAGGACCTCGAGCTCGACACCCTGATCCCGGATTCGCCGAACCAGCCGTACGACATGCACGAGGTCATCTCGCGCATCCTCGACGACGACGAGTTCCTCGAGATCCAGCAGGGCTACGCGCAGAACATCGTCATCGGCTTCGGGCGGGTGGACGGTCGCCCCGTAGGTATTGTGGCCAACCAGCCGACCCAGTTCGCCGGGTGCCTGGACATCAACGCCTCGGAGAAGGCCGCGCGGTTCATCCGCACCTGCGACGCCTTCAACATCCCGATCATCATGCTGGTGGACGTCCCGGGTTTCCTGCCGGGCACCGAGCAGGAATACAACGGCATCATCCGCCGCGGCGCCAAGCTGCTGTACGCCTACGGTGAGGCCACGGTCGCCAAGATCACCGTCATCACGCGTAAGGCCTACGGCGGCGCGTACTGCGTCATGGGTTCCAAGGACATGGGTTGCGACGTCAACCTGGCGTGGCCGACGGCCCAGATCGCCGTCATGGGCGCCTCCGGCGCGGTCGGCTTCGTCTACCGCTCCGAGCTCAAGGCCGCCGAGGCCAACGGCGACGATGTCGACGCCCTTCGCCTGCAGCTGCAGCAGGAGTACGAGGACACCCTGGTGAACCCGTACGTCGCCGCCGAGCGTGGCTACGTCGACGCCGTCATCCCGCCGTCGCACACCCGCGGCTACATCGCCAACTCGCTGCGTCTGCTGGAGCGCAAGATCGTCCAGACGCCGCCGAAGAAGCACGGGAACATCCCGCTGTGAGCGGCGCGAACGGTTCGGCTGTGGTGAGCGCCGACAACGTGTCCGAAACCGATGCCGCCGCGGAAGCGCCCGTCGCGCCGCTGTTCCAGGTCGTCAAGGGCAACCCGTCCGACGAGGAGCTCGCTGCTCTGGTGACGGTGCTGGCCAGCGCCTCCGGCGGCGGTGCCGCCGAGGCCGGCGACCGCAACGACTGGGGTCACCCGGTCTCCAAGCTGCGGTACGCGTACACCAGCTGGCAGCTGGTAACCCTGGTGGAGCGCACCTTCATTCGTCGCTGATGAGCGCTTGCGCGAAGAAGATTCGGCACTGATGAGGCTCGTTCTCGGCTCGGCCTCTTCGGGCCGGCTCAGCGTGCTGCGCAAGGCCGGGGTCGAACCGGTCGTGCTGGTATCCGACGTCGACGAGGACGCGATCATCGCGTCTCTCGGCGACGCCGGCCCCGGTGACGTCGTGCGCGCCTTGTCGACGGCCAAGGCCCAGCGGGTCGCCGAATCACTCGATCCGAGCCTGTCGTCGGACTGCCTTGTGATCGGCTGTGATTCGATGCTCGAGTTCGACGGCCGGCTGACCGGTAAACCCGGCTCCCCCGATGTCGCCCGGCGACAATGGAATTCGATGGCCGGCCGCAGCGCCACCCTGCACACCGGCCACTGTGTGTTGCGTCTGAACGACGGCGGCGTCACCGCCGCGGTCACCGAACTCGGTTCCACCACAGTGCATTTCGGCGAGCCGAGCCCGGTAGACCTGGACGCCTACCTGGATACCGGCGAACCCCTGTGGGTGGCCGGCGCGTTCACCCTCGACGGCCTGGGCAGCTGGTTCATCGACGGCATCGATGGCGACCCGTCCAACGTGATCGGGCTGAGCCTGCCGCTGCTGCGCCGGATGCTGGCCCGGCTCGGGGTGTCCGTCGCTGAGTTGTGGGCCGCGAACCGGCCCGGACCGGACGCTCCCGCGCTCTGATCGGATTTTTTCGCCGAATCCACCTATCCGCGCCCCCGGCCACACCGAACCCCTGGTGACCAACCAGGAAGGACGGCACGGTGCGGCGAATCGCAGTGATCGGAAGCGGCATATCGGGGCTCACCGCAGCCTGGGTGCTCGCGCGGGACACGGAAGTCACTCTGTTCGAGGCGCAACCGCGATGCGGTGGTCACGCCCACACGCACGAGCTGGCAGCCCGTCGCGGCAGCGCCGACGTCGTCGGCGTCGACTCCGGCTTCATCGTGCACAACGACCGCACGTACCCCACCTTGCTCCGGCTGTTCGCCGAACTCGGTGTCCGCACCCAGGAATCCGACATGTCGATGTCGGTCTGCTGCGAAGAGTGCGGCTTGGAGTACGCCGGCGCGAAAGGGCTGGCCGGCCTCTTCGCCACGCCGGGCTCCGTGTTGTCCCCGCGCTATCTGCGGCTGCTCGCCGAGGTGACGCGCTTCCACCGGCTCGCTCGCGCCGAACTCGCGCGCGGCGTGGCGGATGGTCAAACCCTCGGTGAATTCCTCACTACGGCAAGGTTTTCCGGCTACTTCGTCGCCCACTTCATGGTGCCGTTGGTCGCCGCGGTCTGGTCATGTCCGCCGGACGTCGCACTCGACTATCCGGTCGGCTACCTACTCGCGTTCCTCGACCACCACGGGATGTTGACGGTGTTCGGTTCACCGACCTGGCGGACGGTGACCGGGGGCTCGGCGCGATATGTCGAAGCGATCACCGCGCGGTTGCCGTCGGTACGCCTCGGGGTGCCCGTGCGGAGCGTCACCCGAACCCCGGACGGGGTGGCGGTCCGTGACGACGCGGACCGGGTCGAGCAGTTCGACGCGGCAGTCATCGCGACCCACCCGAATCAGGCCCTTTCGATCCTGGACCAGCCGACGGCCGACGAAATCGAGATACTCGGCGCACTGCGGTACTCGATCAACCACACGGTGCTGCACAGCGATACGTCGCTGCTGCCGCGGCGTCAGGGCGCCCGTGCGTCGTGGAACTATCGGATGCCGTCCTGCGACGTCCAGGCGGACGAGGTCCTGGTCAGTTATGACCTCAACCGGCTACAGCGACTCGACGGGAGCACCGATCGGCAGTTCGTGGTGACGTTGGGCGGCGGCGGCCGGGTCGACCCGAGCCAGGTCATCGCCACCATGCTCTATGACCACCCGCAGTACTCCCCCGAGTTCCGCGCGGCGCAACAGCGCCTGCACACACTCGGCGATCACCGGCTGGCATTCGCCGGCGCGTATCACGGATGGGGTTTTCACGAGGACGGCGCCGTGTCCGGGGTGGCCGCGGCGGAACGACTCGGCGGCAGGTGGAGCGGCGCGGTGCCGCCACTGGTCCACCCGGCGGGAAATGTGGCATGAGCCCACCACAGATCGTGCGAACCAGCATCCACCACGCGCGTGCCGTTCCGGTGCGCCACGCCTTCACCTATCGCAGCTACAGCTGGCTGGTCGACCTCGACGACGTGCCCGAGTTGCCCCGCCTGCTGCGGCCATTGGCCGGGTTTCACGCCGCCGACCATGTCGGCGATCCGCACCGCACGCTGCGGGAGAACGTCGACTCCTATCTGCACGAACAGGGGATCGACCTCGGCGGCGGTCGCATCCGAATGTTGGCCAATGCCAGGGTCTTCGGCTTCGTGTTCAATCCGCTGACGCTCTACTGGTGCCACGACGCGGGCGGCGCACTGGTATGTGCCATCGCCGAGGTGCACAACACCTACGGAGGACGGCACCGCTACCTGCTGCGCGCCGATCATCGCGGTGAGGTGATCGTGCCGAAGGCGTTCTACGTCTCGCCGTTCAACCCGGTCAGTGGCCGATACGTGCTGCGTGTTCCGGAGCCGGCCCAGGGCCGGCTCGGCGTGGCGATCACGCTGCTCGACCCGTCCGGCGAGGTCGTCCTGACCGCCACCTGGACCGGCTCCATCCACCCCGCGCGCCCCGCAACCGTTCTGACCACCGCACTGGCAGCGCCGCTGGCGCCGCTGCTGGTCTCGGCCCGCATCCGCTGGCAAGGCGTGCGCCTGTGGGCTCGCGGACTGCCACTGCACCCCCGACCCCAGGAGGCCGCCGTATGACGAATCAACTCCACGACGGTGCCGCGTACGATCCGTTCCTGCCGGCCCGGTGGACCGAGATCGCTCAGGTGCCAAACGGTCTGCGCACCAGGCTCGGCACGCCCGTCACCCGGGCGCTGTTCCGGGCCGCCGTACGGGACCTGCCGGTGCGGGTGGAATACCCCGACGGCACCGTGCAGGGGGCCGCCGGTGCGGCCGACCCGGCCGCGCCGCGAATGTTGTTGCACCGCCCCGATGATTTCTTCGGCCGGATCGCGAACAGTGGTCTGATCGGCTTCGGCGAGGCGTACATGGTGGGTGACTGGTCCGCGCCCGAGCTCACCGCCGTACTCACCGCGCTGGCGTCCCGGATCGACACCGTCGTGCCGGCCATGTTCCAGGGACTGCGCTCCGTTCTGCTGCCGCGGACACCACGCAACCACCGCGGGGCCCGCGCGGATACCCGCGCGAACATCGCGCATCACTACGACCTGTCCAACGAGTTCTTCAGCATGTTCCTCGATCCCACGCTGACCTACTCGTGCGCGCTGTTCGACACTCTCGACCCGCCACCGGCCTGGCGTGACCTCGCGGCCGCACAGCACCGCAAGATCGACCGGCTGCTGGACGCCACCGGCGTCGGCTTCGGCACGCGCCTGCTCGAAATCGGCACCGGCTGGGGCGAATTGGCGATCCGGGCCGCGCAGCGCGGCGCGCAGGTACATACCGTCACGCTGTCGCGCGAGCAGCAGCTGCTGGCCCGGGAGCGCATCGCCGCCGCAGGACTGTCGGACCGGATCACCGTCGAGCTGTGCGATTACCGAGACATCACCGGCAGGTACGACGCGATCATCTCCATCGAGATGATCGAGGCCGTCGGGTATCGCTACCTACCTGCCTATCTGCGCACGCTCGACCGCCTTCTCGAGGTCGACGGACGGGTCGGCCTGCAGCTGATCACCATGCCGCACAAGCGCATGCTGGCTTCCCGCGACACCTACACCTGGGTGCACAAATACATCTTCCCGGGCGGGTTCCTGCCCTCGGTCAAGCTCATCGAACGCTCGGTCGCGGCGCACACCAACCTGCACATCAGCGACCGCCATTCGTTCGGACCGCATTACGCCCACACCCTGAGGCTGTGGCTGCAGCGATTCACGGCGAACAGCGCCGGCGCCGACGCACTGGGGTTCGACCGGATCTTCCGTCGGATGTGGCGCTTCTACCTCGCCTACTCCGAGGCGGGCTTCGCTTCGGGCTACCTGGACCTGCACCAGCTGGTCCTGCAGCCGAAGGCACGATCGTGAGCAGGCCGTCCGGATCCGACGGGTTGCGTCAGATGGACACGGTTCCCGCGCAGTCGTGCGACGATTCCCGGATGGAGGGGGAGCCGGACCGCGCAGCGCTCCTGACTGCGATCGCCGATGGCGACCGCACGGCTTTCGCCGAGTTCTACGACCTGACGTCGGCCCGGGTGTTCGGCCTGGCCTACCGCGTCGTGCGTAACAAGACCCTGGCCGAGGACGTGGTGCAGGAGGTGTTCCTCCAGGTGTGGTCCTCGGCGGCCCGGCAATACGACCCCGCGCTGGCGAGTCCGATCGGCTGGCTGATGACCTTGACTCATCGCCGAAGCATCGATCGGGTCCGGTCCGAACAGTCGGCCGCCGACCGTAACCATGCCTACGGCGCCTCGAGCCTGGGCCGCGAACACGACACCGTCGCCGACGAAGTGGGGCAGCGACTCGACGAGCAGGAAGTCACCGAATGCCTCGGCGGATTGACCGCCGTCCAGCGCGAAGCCATCGGCCTGGCGTACTACAGCGGCCACACCTACCGGGAGGTCGCCGAGCATCTCGACGTCGCGCTCCCCACCATCAAGGCCCGTATCCGGGACGGCCTGATCCGCCTGAAGAACTGCTTGGGGGTGGGCACCGATGCCTGACAGCTACACCGAAGACGAACAGCAATTGCTCGATCTGGCGTACGTGTATGCACTCGACGCGGTGTCCGAAGCCGAACGCTCGGACATCGCCGGCCGCCTGGGCGTCGTCGCGCCGCACACCGCGCAGGCGTTCGCCCGGATCGTCGGCGACACCCAGGAGACCATGGCACTGCTCACCGCGGGTGACGCCGTGGCGCCGCCGGCCGAATTGCGCGCGCGCATCCTGAAGGCCATCGGCATCCAGTCGGAGCGCAGTTCAGATGAGTTGGCGCTCAGGCGCACCCGGCGACGCCGGTTGATCGTCCGGGTCGCGGCGGCCGCCGCGGTGATCTGCGCGATAGTCATCGGCACGACGGTGGTCGCCGAGCGCTTCACGAATCAGCCGGCGCAGCCGACGGTTTCGCAGGTGCTGGCCAACCCCGACATCCGGACCTTCTCCGCGGCGGTCGCCGGGGGCACCATCACCCTCAGCGCGTCCCAACAGGCGAACGCCGTCGTGGTGGCCATGTCGAATGTGCCGGCGCCACCGGCAGGCCACGTCTACCAGATGTGGTTCATCCCGGCGTCCGGAGCACCGCGGTCCGCCGGCACCATGAGCGCGGACACCATGCCACCACCCGGCGGCGAGGTGGTGCCGGCGCTGAACTCGGCCGCCAAGGTGGCCGTGACGGTCGAGCCGGGGTCCGGGTCCAGCCAGCCGACGAGCACCCCCGTCGTCGTCGTCTCCCTGGCCTGACGATGAGGGTCGACGCCTTCTTCGACGAGCTCCTCGACCGCACCGTCGTACTCGGGTATTCCCGCCTGGGTTTGGCTGTGCGGCAACGGTTCTGGCAGGCACCGGAGCTGCCTGACGGCGCCCTCGCCGGCCGTACCGTCATGGTCACCGGGGCGAATTCGGGCATCGGCAAGGCCATTGCCACCGAACTTGCGGTGCTCGGCGCGACGGTGTTGATGACGGTGCGGGACCGGGCCCGCGGCGAGGCCGCCCGGCACCATGTGCTCACCGTCGCGCCGGCCGCCGACGTCGCGGTGGAGGTGTGCGACGTATCGCACCTGGCCGCGGTCCGGTCGTTCGCCGCGGACCTGCTGGCCCGGCGCCCACGGCTGGACGCCGTGATCCACAACGCCGGGGTCATGCCCGAGCACCGTACGGAAAGCGCTGAAGGACACGAGCTTTCGCTGGCCACGCACGTCCTGGGACCGGCGTTGCTGACGGAGCTCCTGCTGCCCGCGCTGACCGCCGCATCGGACCCTCGGGTCGTGCTGATGTCGTCCGGCGGCATGTACACCCAGCCGCTTCCGGTCGATGACATCGAATACCGGCGCGGGCCCTACCACGGTGCCACGGCCTACGCGCGCAGTAAGCGCATCCAGGTCGCGTTGACGCCGGTGCTGGCGCGGCGCTGGCCCGACCTGATGGTGGCCGCCATGCACCCCGGCTGGGCCGACACCCCCGGCGTCGCTCAGTCGCTGCCCGCGTTCCGCCGCGTGACGCGCCCGATCCTGCGGACGTCCGAGCAGGCCGCCGACACCGCGGTCTGGCTGACGGCGACGAACCCACCACCGAGGTCAGGCGAGTTCTGGCACGACCGCCGCATCCGTCCCACGCACTATCTGCCCACCGCCCATGACGACGACGCCGACGTGCAGCAGGTGTGGCAGTACTGCGCAGCCGCCATCGGGTTGTACGGACCTGTCGCAGAATCAGATTCGTGAGAGTTCGCGGCGAAGTCCGCGCGCCCCGTCGTCGAGAAGGTGTGCCACCGCGAGCTGCAGCAGCGGCTCGATCCACCGCAGCCACCCCTGGAACGCAAATCGGATGCGGTAGGTGACCTGGGTGCCGTCTGCGTGTGGGGCCACGGTGATGGTGTCGCGCGCGACCAGATACTGATTGACCCCGCGCAGTTCGATCGACCGTCCGGGCGTCACGCTGGTCACTTCGTAGGTGATCTCCGACGTGCGGCCGGCGAATCGGGACGTGTTCAGGTAGCGGGTGCCCACGCCGCCGTCACCGTCGATGCGTTCGGTGCGAACGGTGCCGGGGTCCCACTGCGTCGTGGTGGTGAAGTCCGCGAGGTAGGCGAACACGGCGTCCGCCGGCGCGTCGACCACCAGCTGCCGTTGGGCGTCGATCATCGGATTGCCTTTCCCAGCTGGTGGCGCAGGCACTGTTCCAGGTCCGGTCGCCGGAATCGGTGCCCGGCCTCGATGAGCCGGCCGGGCACCACCCGTTGGCTGGCCATGGCCAGTTCGCGGGCGCCCTGCCGGCCGAGCAGCAATGCGGGGCCGGCCGCGGGCACCGGGACCACGGCCGGACGGTGCAGCACTCGGGCCAGGGACCGCGTGTAGTCGGCATTGCGAACCGGTTGTGGCGCAACCGCATTGACGGGACCGGACAGCTCCGTGTCGACCAGGGCGCGGTGATAGACATCGATCAGATCGTCGATGTCGATCCAGGACAGCCACTGCCGCCCGCTGCCCAGGGGGCCACCGAGACCGGCGGCGAACAGCGGCCGCATCAGCTGGAGCGTGCCGCCGCGCGGGGTCTGCACGATCCCGGTGCGGACGTTGACCACTCGCAGTCCGGCAGCGGCTGCCGGCGTCGTCGCCGCCTCCCAGCCGGCGACGACATCGGCCAGGAACCCGTCGCCCGGTTGCGCCGATTCGTCGAGGCGCTCGTCGGCCCGGTCATCTCCGTACCAGCCGATCGCCGAGGCGCTGACGAAGACCGACGGTCCGTCCGTCGCTCGTGCGGCACACTCGGCCAGCCGTCGGGTCGGCTCGATCCTGCTGTCGCGCACCGCCTTTTTGTGTGCGTCGGTGAACCGCCCTGCAATCGATGCGCCCGCCAGGTGCACCACGGCGTCGATCCCGTCGAGCAGGTCATCGGCGGGTGACTCGGGATCCCACCGGCGTTCGGTGTCGTCGCGTGGTTCGCGGCGCACCAGCCGGATCACCCGGTAGCCGCCGGTGGACAGGAAGGCGGCGAGGGCAGTGCCGATCAGTCCCGATGCCCCGCTCACCACCACCGACTCGGGTCGCTCGCCGTGTTCGCGCGCCCACCGATGGGTGGCCAGATCATCGCTCAGCTGGCGATGCCGGTAGCGGAACGTCGGCTGCAGAAGTTGCCCGGGCACCGGCGTATCGACACGATCGGTGACTCGGGTGCGCCCGTCGGCGACGGCGTCGAAGCAGTGTTCGTGCCGCCAATGCCCGACCAAAGCTGTTGGCAGCGAACGCAACCCGCCCCGGCCCAGTTCGTCGACGAACCGGGCGGGTGGTGCGTAGTCGGCGGGATTGTGTTGAGCGCTCCAGCGCAACCCGCCGGGCAGTCCGAGTACGGCGCGCCCGTCAGCCAGCGATGTCGCTTCCGCGACCACACTCATCGGCTGCCACGGCGGCAGCAGCCGATGGATGGCCCCCGGCCGCGCATGCCAGGCGAATACGTCGTCGCGCGGCGCGTCGACCACACTGCTGTACTCGATTCCCATGAAACCTCCGAGTCGAATCGGCCTCAGGTGGCATTCGGGGCCAACCGGCCGGCGGATGGGTCTGGGATACCCGCGAAAGGGATTCGAAAAACAGCGGTCAGTTGGCCGGCCGATAACTGAACGACACCTTGCCGTCGGCGACATCGGTGACCGTCAGCGTGTAGGCACGGCTCTGACCGCCGACCACCGCCGTGCACCGCTGGGTCGCCCCGACCTTGCTGTCCACGTCTCCGGCGCACTTGACGGCGCCCGGGCTCTGGCCCAGTTGCGCCGCGAGCGAGCTCTCCGCAACGGACTTCTCGAGCACGGGTGTCAGGCCGTAATTCATTGCGAGCCCGGATACTTCGCTCACCAGAGCGGTGCGGCGGCTGGTGAACCCGTCGTCGGTGATGTCGCACAGTGCCACCGCGCCCTGCTTGCCCTCGAGTCCCGACAGGCACACCACGGAGTCGGGAGCGGACTTGCGCGCCCGGGTCACCATGTCCGCCACCGCCGCCTCCAACTGGGTCTTGGAGACGGCCGGCGTCATCGAATAGCTGACCTTGCCGCCGTCGACCCCCGACACGGTGATGGTCGGTTGAATCCCGTAGGCGGGTGACATGGTGACGTCGCAGCGCGTGCTCTGCCCGACCCGGGCGATGAGGCCGCGCTCGCAGATCACCGCCTGCGGCGGCTGGCTGGTGAAGGCATCGTGAATGGCCCGCTCCAGTGATGCCTTGTCCACCATCGGCAGCTGCGCCGACTTGGCCTGGGCGGGCTCGGAATCCGGGCGGGTGAGGCTGTAGACCAGCGCCGCGAGCCCGGTCACCAGCAGTCCAGCGATGACGACCAGTGCCAGGATGCGCGCCCTCATAGCCGCTATTGTGCCTGGCTACATCAAGTCGTTTGCGGGCACGTCATTTTGGTGCTCGCGGTACCACGCGACGGTGCGCGCCAGCCCCTCGTCCAGCCCCACCTGCGGCGACCAGCCCAGTGCCCGCATCTTCGAGATGTCCGGGCACCGGCGCGGCGTGCCACCGGCCTGCAACTCGCCGGGCTTGATCTCGAGCTCGACCCCGACGGCACGGCCGATCCGCATCGCCAGCTCCCGGACGCTCAGTTCCTCGTCACTGCCGATGTGGTAAACCTCGCGGTGACCGCCGTTTTCGTACATGGTCAGGATGCCCTGGACGATGTCGTCGACGTAGCAGAACGAGCGCGTCTCGCTGCCGTCGCCCTGGATCGGGAACACCGGGTCACCGGCCTCCTGACAGCCCAGTGCCCGCAGGATGAACTGCGGCTCGACGTGCTTCCAGCCCATGTTGGGCCCGAAGACGTTGTGCGGCCGGAAGACCTGCACCTGCCGGTAGTGGTCCTGCCCGTAGTTGAAGGCGATCAGCTCGCTGACGATCTTGCCGCCACCGTACGAATACCGCGGGTTGAGGCTGTCGGGCAGCATCAACGGGATGGTCTCGGGCGTGGGGATGATCGCGGGCGTCTGGTAGACCTCGGCCGTCGAAGCGACGATGAGGTCCGGCACCCCCGCGGCGCGGCCGGCGTTGGTCACCGCGAGCGCGCCGCGCAGACCGACGTCGAGCACCAGCTCCGGTTGCTTGTAGAAGTTCTCGGTGCCGTTGATGGCAGCCAGGTGCATGACGACCTCGGCGCCCGCGAAGGCCTTCTCGAGGGCGTCCTGATCGCGGACGTCGCACGTGAAGAGTTCGACATCGGAGGCGACTTCGGCGAACCGGCTGGCATCGCCGCGGACCATGGAGTCCACGACCGCGACCTGCCAGCCGTCCCGGACCAGTCGCTTGACCAGGTAGGCGCCGATGAATCCGCCACCGCCGGTGACGACAACCCGCTTAGACACGTTCGACGACCTTTCCGCTGCGGCCCACGGCGAAGTAGTTGTCGCCCAGTTCGGTGGCCGGCAGGTGGCTGTAGTGGTTCCAGTAGTCGAAGACGAAACCGTCGGGGCTGATGAACTCGCTGATGGTGCGCGGCGAGATGGTGCCCAGCGACGGGTGGTTGTTGCCGAGGACCACGACGTCCGCGCCGCTCACCGCGTCACCGAACCGGTTGTAGACCTTGTGTCCCGGGAACGCTTCGGCCAGCACGTCATTCGGCGTGACAGGGTCGTAGACGCCGATCTCGGCATCCGGGTGCGCGGCCTTCAACTCATTGAAGACCTTGATGGACATCGACCCACGCAGGTCGCTGGTCTCTGGCTGACCCTTGAACGCCATGCCCAGCAGGTTGATCCGCAGCGGGCCTTCGGCGCCCAGCTTGCGGCGGGCGATCTCGCTGCTGATGAAGCGCACCGTCTCGGCGGGCTGGCGCTCGTTGACCAGGCGGCCGGCGGCGGTGATGTCGAGGGTGACGCCGCGTTCACGCACGCTCTCCATCAGGATGTGCGGGTCCTTCTCGAGGCACGGCCCACCCACCAGACCCGGCAGCGGGATATTGGTGCGGTTGTAGCCGAGTTTGCCCGCCGAGATCACCTCGTAGGCGCTGACGCCGAACGCGTCGCAAATCCGGGCGACTTCGTTGGCGAAGGCGAACTGAACGTCACGGAACGTGTTGCTCACCAATTTGATGATCTCGGCGGTCTCGATATCGGAGACCAGCACGATCGAACTGGTGAGCTTGCGGAAGACCGCGGCGGCGCGGTCGGCGACCGCCGGGTCGTCGGCGCCGACGATCTGCGGCAGCTCGCGCAGCTCCTGCAGCGCCTTGCCTTCCAGGGTGCGCTCGGGGCACATCGCGATGTCGAAGCTCTTGCCGCTGGCGGCCAGCATCGGCGCCACCACGTCGCGGGTGGTACCGACCTTCACCGTCGAACGCAGGATGACCAGCGCGCCGTCTTCCATGTTTCCGGCGATGTCGCGGGCCGCGGCCTCGATCATATCGACGCGGGCCACGCCGTCGGCCGACAACGGCGTGCCGACGGTGATGATGTAGGTGTCGCAGGAGAAGCTGTCGTCAAACGCGGTGACGGCCTTCAGTTTCCCGAATCGGGTGACGCCCTCGAGGGCGTCGGGCAGGCCGGTCTCGGTGAAATGCGGCAAACCCTGATTGGTCATATCGACCAATTCCTGACGGGTCTCGATTCCGATGACGGAGTTTCCGGCTTCGGCCAGCACGGTGGCCAGCGTCAGCCCCACATATCCCAGGCCGATGATTCCGACGTCGTATTTCTCTGGCAAATCCTCAATCCCTCCGGTCAGCCCTGTGGGAGACGCTGATTTCATACCGCAGCAGTTATCGCGCAAACAAGTTTCGACCTTACGGGTCGGCGGCGCATTTCGGGGCCTAGGTACGCTCACAGTGTGCCGCTGCCCGCAGACCCACATCCCGCTTTCGCCGCCTATGCGCATCCCGATCGTTTGGTGACCGCCGACTGGCTGTCAGGCAACATCGGACGCCCTGGTCTGGCCATCGTCGAATCCGACGAAGACGTCCTGCTGTACGACACCGGCCACATCCCGGGCGCGGTGAAAATCGACTGGCATCTCGACCTCAATGACCCGCATGTCCGCGATTACATCGACGGCGCGCAGTTCGCCGCGCTGATGGATCGCAAGGGCATCAGCCGCGACGACACCGTGGTGATCTACGGCGACAAGAGCAACTGGTGGGCGGCCTACGCGCTGTGGGTTTTCACCCTATTCGGCCATCCGGACGTCCGGCTGCTCGACGGCGGCCGCGACCTGTGGATCACCAACGGCCGCGACACCACGCTCGACGTGCCGAGCAAGCAGACCTCGGGGTACCCGGTGGTGGAGCGCAACGACGCACCGATCCGGGCCTTCAAGGACGACGTCCTCGCCATCCTCGGCAAAGAACCGCTGATCGACGTCCGCTCGCCGCAGGAGTACACGGGCGAGCGCACCCACATGCCCGACTACCCGGAGGAGGGTGCGCTGCGCGGCGGCCACATCCCCACCGCGCGGTCCATCCCGTGGGCAAAGGCCGTCGAGGACAGCGGCCGGTTCCGTGGCCGTGCCGAGCTCGACGAGCTCTACGGCTTCATCTCTCCCGACGACAAGGCCATCGCCTACTGCCGCATCGGCGAGCGCTCCAGCCACACCTGGTTCGTGCTGACCCACCTGCTGGGCCTGCCGGCCGTCCGCAACTACGACGGCTCCTGGACCGAGTGGGGTAACGCGGTGCGGGTGCCCGTGGCTGTTGGTGAAGAACCGGGGTCGGCACCGCCGGCATCCGCATGACCCTCCCCGCGGCCCTGGCCGAGGTGGTGTCGGATTTCGCCGACGTCCAGGGGCAGGACAAGCTGGCGCTGCTGCTGGAGTTCGCCGGTGAGTTGCCGGCACTCCCGGCGTTCCTCGAAGAGGCCTCGATGGAGCCGGTGCCGGAGTGCCAGTCGCCGCTGTTCCTCCACGTCGACGCGCAGGACCTCGAGCACGTGCGGCTGTACTTCAGCGCGCCGGCCGAGGCACCGACCACCCGGGGCTTCGCGGCGATCCTCGCGGCCGGCCTGGACGGTCTGCCGGCGTCCGAAATCCTGGCGGTTCCCGACGATTTCTACGCGGACCTGGGGCTGGCCAAGCTGATCAGCCCACTGCGCCTGCGGGGCATGTCGGCGATGCTGACGCGCATCAAACGCCATCTCCGCGACGCTTGATCGGGTTACGGCTCAGAAGAACGGCAGCTTGAACTTGCCGCTGTAGTGCAGGGCGTCCGGGTTGCGCTGGCCGATGATCTTGCCGGGCACGCCCCCGACGATGCCGAACGGCGGCACTTCCTTGTTGACGACGGTGTGCGCGGCGACGACGGCGCCGCGGCCGAGCAGGGATGGCAGGACGATCGCGCGGGTCGCGATCCACACGTGGTCGTCGATCACGATGGGGTCCGGAGGATTCGGCGCCGGCACGAAGTTCGGGTGGTTGATGTCGTGCCCGCCGGCGATGATGTGTGTGTCGCTGGCGATCACGACGTCGTTGCCGATCGCGATGCCCGCCCGCGCGTCCAGAACACACCGGAAGCCGATCGAGACGCGGTCACCGATCACCAGGTAGGGAATGGACCAGACGCTGGTGCCACGGTTGATCGCGGTGCCCTTGCCGATCGAGGCGCCGAACAGCCGCAGGTAGCCCAGCCGGATGAAGTGGAACGGGATGTGGGTGACGACCGAGCTGTAGAACAGCGCCGCGTAGGTGTCCCGGATCCGGTGCCACAGGGTCTCCCCCGGCAGCTCGTGCTTGAGGATGTTGCCGTCCTCGTCGGTCACCCACTGCATCTTCGGTGGGATGCGCACGTTCGGGTTGACCGCCCGCTTGCGTGCGATCAATTCCGGGTCAGATGCCTGCGGCTCGACGAACAACGGTGTCCCCTTACTCGCGGATCCCTGGCGGGACCGGTGCCGCATCAGTATCGCTCACGCCGATGGACGAGGGAGAAAGTGCCGGTGAAACCGGCGGATTCGGCGATTTCTAAGAAAATCCCCCAACGACCCGCTACCCGAATCGGGGATCCACCTGCATTGGCCTTACACTGCACCCGATACATTCTTAAAGACATTTCTTAGAGAACCGCCGTCAGGAGGCACTGTGGCCAACCACGCCAGTTCCAAGATCTCCAAGGTGCTAGTCGCCAACCGTGGGGAGATCGCCGTCCGGGTCATCCGGGCTGCCAAGGACGCCGGACTGGCCAGCGTCGCCGTTTACGCCGAGCCGGACGCCGATGCGCCGCACGTGCGGCTTGCCGACGAGGCCTTCGCCCTGGGCGGGCAGACCTCGGCCGAGTCGTACCTCGTCTTCGACAAGATCCTCGACGCCGCCGCCAAGTCGGGCGCCAACGCGATCCACCCGGGTTACGGCTTCCTGTCCGAGAACGCCGACTTCGCCCAGGCCGTCCTCGACGCCGGCCTGATCTGGATCGGGCCCAGCCCGCAGTCCATCCGCGATCTGGGTGACAAGGTCACGGCGCGCCACATCGCCGCCAAGGCCAACGCTCCACTGGTGCCCGGTACCCCGGACCCGGTCAAGGACGCGAACGAGATCCTGGCCTTCGCCAAGGAGCACGGCCTGCCGATCGCCATCAAGGCCGCCTTCGGCGGTGGTGGCCGCGGTATGAAGGTCGCCCGCACCCTCGAAGAGATCCCCGAGCTGTTCGACTCGGCCACCCGTGAGGCCGTCGCGGCCTTCGGCCGTGGCGAGTGCTTCGTCGAGCGCTACCTGGACAAGCCGCGCCACGTCGAGGCCCAGGTCATCGCCGACACGCACGGCAACGTCGTCGTCGCCGGTACCCGCGACTGCTCGCTGCAGCGCCGCTTCCAGAAGCTGGTCGAAGAAGCGCCGGCACCTTTTCTCACCGACGCGCAGCGCAAGGAAATCCACGAGTCCGCCAAGCGCATCTGCAAGGAAGCCGGTTACTACGGTGCGGGCACCGTCGAGTACCTGGTCGGCCAGGACGGCCTGATCAGCTTCCTTGAGGTCAACACCCGCCTGCAGGTGGAACACCCGGTCACCGAGGAGACCTCGGGCATCGACCTGGTGCTCCAGCAGTTCAAGATCGCCAACGGCGACGCCCTGGACATCACCGAGGATCCCACTCCGCGTGGCCACTCGTTCGAGTTCCGGATCAACGGCGAGGACGCCGGCCGCGGCTTCCTGCCGGCCCCCGGCCCCGTCTCGAAGTTCGAGGCCCCGACCGGCCCCGGTGTCCGCATGGACTCGGGTGTCGAGAGCGGTTCGGTCATCGGTGGCCAGTTCGACTCGATGCTGGCCAAGCTGATCGTCACCGGCGCCACCCGCGACGAGGCCCTGGCCCGCTCGCGCCGCGCGCTGGCGGAGTTCAACGTCGAGGGCCTGGCCACGGTCATCCCGTTCCACCGCGCCGTGGTCTCCGACCCGGCCTTCATCGGTGACGGCGAGAAGTTCGACGTGCACACCCGCTGGATCGAGACCGAGTGGAACAACACGGTCGAGCCGTTCACCGGTGGCGAGGCGCTGGACGACGAAGAGGCCGCACCGCGTCAGAAGGTCGTCGTCGAGGTCGGTGGCCGTCGCGTCGAGGTGTCGCTGCCCGGCGATCTGGCCATCGGTGGCGGCGGCGGTGCCGCCGCAGGTGCCATCAAGAAGAAGCCGAAGCCGCGCAAGCGTGGCGCCGCCGGCGGCAAGGCCGCCTCGGGCGACTCCGTCACCGCGCCGATGCAGGGCACCGTCGTGAAGGTCGCCGTCGAGGAGGGCCAGCAGGTCTCCGCGGGTGACCTGATCGTGGTGCTCGAGGCCATGAAGATGGAGAACCCGGTGACCGCGCACAAGGACGGCACCGTGACCGGCTTGTCGGTCGAGGCCGGCGCCGCCATCACGCAGGGCACCGTCATCGCCGAGCTGAAGGACTAGTTTCTGGTCTGCTGTTTTTTGACTCAGGGCTGCGATCCACCACGGATCGCAGCCCTGAGTTGTATGTGAGGAGGAGCGCTATGGAACCCATCGAGATCAACGCCGGCGCCTGGTATCTGCGTGCCCTGCGTGCCGACGACCGGATGGACGACCGGCCTTCGCTCGCCGACCTGGGTGAGCGCTCCCCCGACCATGTGGAAACCCGTGCCGCGCAATGGGGATCCGACACGCTGTATTCGTGGGCGGTCTGTGAGCCGACGACCGGTGAACTGCTCGCCGAGATCACTCTGGACCCCGTGACGCGCGAGGTTTCGGTACGGACCCGGGCCGGATTCGACGAAGCCGCCGCGACCGGAGTCGAGTCCGTGCGCCGCTTCGCCGCCGCGATGCTCGATTAGAGAAGCAGTACCGGCAGGCTCATGGTCAGCACGATGGACATCAGCAGCAGCAGGAACCAGCCGGCGCCCTGCCAGGCCCACCACACCTGGTCGTTTCGCCAGGCGCGGTAGGTCCGCACAAAGGCCCACACGCCGCTGCCGAACAGGAACAGCGGGCCGGCCAGGGCCAGCACGGTGCGGTACGGCATGCTGCACGCCGCGGTGTCGAAACCGTGGCACTGCCGAACCCACACAGCGGCCAACACCATGAATCCGACGCCGAGGCTTCCCATCACCAGACCGAATCGCGCGGCCTGATGCACGCCGGGATCGTCGTCACGGAATCGATCAGTTGTGGGGCTGAGCATCGTCATCACCGCCAAACCCCAGTATGCGCCTGGTCGGTGCTAGGGCGCCACTTCCCCCTCGGCGATCCGCTTGATCGCGGCCAGTCGCCGATCCCATTGCCTGCCAATGGTTTCCAGCCGGCTTCCCAGTGCGCTGAGTTCGGCCCCCAGCGCTCGGTAGCGAATCTCCCGGCCCACCTTGACGGACTCGACCAACCCGGCCTCGGCCAGCGCCGACAGGTGCTTGGCGATGGCCTGCCGACTCACCGGCAGCCGGCCGGCCAACGCGCTCGCCGAGAGATCGTCGGCGCCCAGCTCGGTGAGGATGCGCCACCGGGTCTCGTCGGCGAGCACCGCCAGCACCGCCGGCACGTGGGTGCCGGTCACACCGCCGCCCGCAGGTACGCCACCAGGTCTTCGAGTTCGGCCGTCCAGCCGCCACTGTTCTCGGCGTGTGCGGTCTGTGGATCGGCGAGCTGCTCAAACCCGCTCTCGCGCAGATCAAGTCGCGTGCCGCCGTCGATCTCGGTGAGGTCGAAGCGGACGACGGTGGAGTTCTCGGGGCTCGGGTCGGCGTCGGCTTCGCGGTGCGCCCACCGATAGACCAGCGTGTGCGGCGCCTCGGCGCGCTCGACCACCACTCGGAACTTGCCGTGGGCGTGCCAGCCGAAGAACCCGGTACCTCCCGGGATCGCTTCGAGTTCCGCTGCGTCACCGAACCATTGGGCGATGAGCTCGGGCTTCGTCAGGGCGTCCCAGACCCGCTGGATGGGAGCGTTGATGTCGATGGTGCGGGTGATGTCCAGCGTGTCCATGATTTCCTCTCGGGCGACGGTATGTGCAACTTCAGAGTTGCATACTGTCGATCGACTTGCAACCCTCAGATTGCACTTTGTACCGCCCGCCCCTGTCGCACCAGCACCAGCCCAAGCACGGCGAAGATCACGTTGGCGGCGATCTCCAGTATCGCGGTCACCCACGAAAACGCCGTCACCCGCGCCCACGGCGGCGCATTGATGAAGCTGTCGCTGAAGAATCCCCACTTCGGAAGCAGATGCGCCGCAGTGAAACCCACCGCGCCCGCGAAGCCGATGCCGACGGCCGCGAGCGGCGCCCACCTGTTCCGCTTGAACACCAGCACGATGGTCGCAGCCGCGAAGATCAGCTGCAGCGTGCCGCCGATCATCACTGCCGGCGGGATGACGTTCATCCCCCGCCGCATGTGGTCAGCGCCGTGCAGCAGCAGCGCCACCGCCAAAAAGCCTGCGGCCCAATCGAAGTTTCGTTGCCAATTCCTGGTTTCACCAGTCATCCGGATCACCTCTACTACGGAAGGTAGTAGCTCGATTTCATCCTGTAAAGACCTGTCGGGGGCTGGCCCTACGATGCGTGGCGTGCAGATGAAACTCTTGGGCGCGGCAGGGCTGCTCGCCGGCGGCGCCGCGTACCTGCACGGCTGGAGTTGGCAGCCGGCACTGGCCGTGACCGTCAGCGTCCCGCTGTTTCTCGCCGCCGTCCCGCACGTGGTCACCGGAATGCGTACTCCCGGCCGCCGCGAGAACCCCGTACACGACATGTCCGGCACGGAATTCGAGGACTACGTCGCCCGGATCGCCCGGTCCTGCGGCGTCCCGGTCATCATGACCGAGCTGTCCGGGGACTGGGGCGTCGACCTGATCGTCGGCACCCGGCCCAATCGCCTTGCCATTCAATGCAAAAGAGTGTCCCGGCCCGTCGGCCCGGGCGCCGTTCAGGAGGTGGTCGCCGGCGCGCCCATGCAGGACTGCACACACACCATGGTGGTTACCAACAACGACTTCACCGCGGCCGCACGGAAACTGGCCGAGCTGCACGACTGCACGCTGGTCAGCGGCACCGAGCTGACCCGACTGCGCGGGCTGATCCGGCAGCACGTACTAGAGCGTCGTTAGCACGTCCCGCACCGCCTGCACGGCTTCGTCGATCTCGGTCCGCGACACCGTCAGCGCCGGCCGGAACCGCACCGAATCCACACCGCTGGCCAGCAGGATGACCCGGCGCTGCCAGAGCCGCCGGAGCAGCTCGTCACGCTGCGCCGCCGACGGCATGCTGAACGCACACATCAGACCGCGCCCGCGCGGTTCGAGTACCAGCGACGGAAATTCGCTTGCCAGGCAACGCAACTGGCCCACGAGATACCAGCCCATCCGCACGGCATTGTCGATCAGCCCATCGGCTTCGATGACCTCGAGGACGCGGCGGGCCCGCACCATGTCGGTGAGGTTGCCGCCCCACGTGGAGTTGATCCGCGAGCTGACGTGGAAGACGTTGTCCGCGATGTCGTCGACGCGGCCACCCGCCATCACGCCGCACACCTGGGCTTTCTTTCCGAAGGCCACCACGTCGGGCACGACACCCAATTGCTGGTAGGCCCACGGGGTCCCGGTCATGCCGACGCCGGTCTGCACCTCGTCGAAGATCAGGAGCGCGTCGTACTCGAGACACAAATCCCGCATGGCGGCGAAGAACTCGGGCCGCATGTGCCGGTCGCCGCCTTCACCCTGGATCGGCTCGGCGATGAAACAGGCGATGTCGTGCGGATACGCCTCGAAGGCCGCCTGCGCTTGGCGTAGCGATTCACGTTCCAGCGCAACGATATCCACTCCGGGGGCCAGCACCGGAGCGTCGATTCGTGGCCAGTCGAATTTCGGGAATCGGGCCACCTTGCCCGGGTCGGTGTTGGTCAACGACATCGTGTAGCCGCTTCGGCCATGGAAGGCACCGCGCAGATGCAGCACCCGGGTGCCCAGCGCCGGGTCGATGCCACGGGACTCGTTCAGCCGGCTCTTCCAGTCGAATGCCACCTTCAGCGCGTTCTCCACGGCCAGCGCGCCACCGTCGACGAAGAACAGGTGCGGCAGCGCCGGATCTCCCAGCACGCGCGCGAACGTCTGCACGAAGCGCGCCATCGGCACGGTGTAGACGTCGGAGTTGCTCGGCTTGTTCACCGCCGCCTGCGCGAGTTCGGCGCGGAATGCCGGCTCGGTCAACGCCGGGTGGTTCATCCCCAGCGCCGACGACGCGAAGAACGTGAACATGTCGAGGTACCGGCTGCCGTCGCGCGCGTCGACCAGATACGAGCCACCGGACCGGTCGAGATCGAGAACCAGGTCCAATCCGTCGGTCAGGATGCTGCGCCCCAGTACGTCACGAACGTCGCGGGCACTGCCCGCCGAAAGGCCGTCGCCAGAAGTCAGAACAGCGGTCATGCCGCCATCCTAACGCAATATTTACAGTCTGCACGCCATGCAACAGGAACTATTCCGGTAGCGAGACTTGATCATCGTAAAAAGTCTGTAAGATGATGGTGCTTCGCGTGCGTACGTTGGCAACGGTCCGGATCCGCTGCAGCAGACCTTCCAGCGCCCGCGCCGAGGCCACGCGCACCAGCAGGACGTAGCTCTCGTCGCCGGCCACCGAGTGGCAGGACTCGATTTCGGGGAAGTGCTGCAGCCGCGCCGGGGCATCATCAGGTTGGGAAGGATCGAGCGGGGTGATCGCGACGAACGCGGACAGCATGTGGCCGACAGCCTCGGGGCTGATCCGCGCGGTGTATCCGGTGATGACGCCGCGGGATTCCAATCGGCGCACCCGCGATTGCACTGCCGACACCGACAACCCTGCCGCCGTCGCCAGGTGCGCCAGCGTCGCCCGGCCGTCGGCTATCAGCTCCCGCACCAGGATTCGATCGACGTCGTCAAGCGCTTCGGCCATGGCCGGAGACTACCCCCAGGCCCTATCGGCGGGCAGGAGCGTAGCGACTCGGGGATCAGCACGGTGACGGTCCAGACGTGGGAGCTGCGCGCCGCGTTCGCCGCCGCCCTGTCCCGCATGTACGGCGCCGAAGTACCGGCCTACACCACGCTCGTGGACGTCAGCACGGCCGTGAACCGCGACCGCGGCACCGACGGCCGGCTCGGTTCGATCGACCGGGTCACCGCTGAACGGCACGGCGCCATCAGGGTCGGCAGCCCCGCCGAACTCGCCGAGGTCGCAAGCCTTTTCGCGGCCTTCGGCATGTACCCGGTCGGGTTCTATGACCTGCGCGAAGCCACGTCCCCGGTGCCCGTGGTCTCCACCGCATTCCGCCCGATCGAGGCAGACGAGCTGGACCGCAACCCGTTTCGCGTTTTCACGTCGATGCTGGCCACCGAGGACGCCCGCTTCTTCTCCCCCGACCTGCGCACCCGGGTACAACGCTTCGTCGGGCAGCGCCAACTGTTCGACCCCGCATTGATCGCCCAGGCCCGCCGCATCGCCGCCGACGGCTGCCCGGCAGCCGATGCCGACCAGTTCGTGCGGCGCGCCGTCGCGGCGTTCGCGTTGTCGCACACACCGATCGACAAGGCCTGGTACGACGAACTCGGTGCTGTCTCCGCCGTCGCCGCGGACATCGCCGGCGTCGGCACCACCCACATCAATCACCTGACCCCGCGCGTGCTCGACATCGACGAGCTGTACCGGCGGATGACAGCCCTCGGTATCACCATGATCGACGCCATCCAAGGTCCACCCCGTACCGACGGACCGCCGGTCCTGTTACGGCAGACCTCGTTCCGGGCCCTGGCCGAACCACGCACGTTCCGCAACCCGGACGGCGGCGTGTCCAACGGGAGCCTGCGGGTGCGCTTCGGCGAGGTCGAGGCGCGCGGAGTGGCGTTGACCCCGACGGGCCGGGAGCGCTACGACGCCGCGATGGCCGACCAGCAGCACTGGGATCGGTATTTCCCGGCCACCGACGCCGAGATGGCAGCCCAAGGCCTGGCCTACTACCGCGGTGGCGACCCCACGAAACCCGTTGTCTACGAGGATTTCCTACCGGCTTCCGCGGCCGGCATCTTCCGGTCGAACCTGGACCGGGATGCGCAACCAGAAGCCACCGACGACACTGGCGACTACAGCCTCGACTGGATGGCCGGTGTCATCGGCCATCACATCCATGACCCCTACGACCTCTACGAGAAAGCGGCATCATGACGTCCCTTCAGCCCCAAGTGCAGACTCTCCTACCCACCGCCGATCAACTCCGGGACCGGGTGCGCACCGCGCTGCAGGCGGTCGGTGCCGAGGTCGCATTGGGTGCGCCCGGCGCTCATGGCTTACCCGCCAGCACACCCATCACCGGCGAGGTTCTCTTCACGGTTCGCGAGACCACCGCCGATGAGACAGGTGCCGCGATCGCCGAGGCAGCACAGGCGTTTTCCGGCTGGCGCACCACTCCGGCCCCCGTGCGCGGTGCGCTCGTGGCCCGGCTGGGCGAGCTGCTCATCGAGCACAAGGCCGATCTCGGCACCCTGGTGACCATCGAGGCGGGCAAGATCACCTCCGAGGCACTCGGCGAGGTGCAGGAGATGATCGACATCTGCCAGTTCGCCGTCGGCCTCTCGCGGCAGCTGTATGGGCGCACCATCGCCTCCGAACGGCCCGGGCACCGGCTCATGGAGACCTGGCACCCCCTCGGGGTCGTCGGTGTCATCACCGCGTTCAACTTCCCCGTCGCCGTCTGGGCCTGGAACGCCGCCATCGCGTTGGTGTGCGGCGACACCGTGGTGTGGAAGCCCTCGGAGCTCACCCCGCTGACCGCCGTCGCCTGCCAGGCGCTGCTGGAACGCGCAGCGGCTGACGTCGGGGTTTCCGGTTCCGTTTCGCGCCTGGTCTTGGGTGGCCGTGAGATCGGCGAGCAGCTGGTGGACGATCCGCGTGTCGCGCTGGTGAGTGCGACGGGGTCGGTCCGGATGGGCCAGCAGATCGGCCCGCGCGTGGCCCAGCGGTTCGGCAAGGTGCTGCTGGAGCTCGGCGGCAACAACGCCACCATCGTCACCCCGTCGGCCGACCTCGATCTCGCGGTGCGCGGCATCGTGTTCGCCGCCGCAGGCACCGCCGGGCAGCGCTGCACGACGCTGCGCCGCGTCATCGCGCACCGCAGCGTGGTCGACACGCTGGTGTCGCGCATCGTCACCGCCTACCAGAGCCTGCCGGTGGGCGATCCGTCCGCCGAGGGAACCCTGATCGGGCCGCTGATCCACGAGCGGTCCTACCGCGACATGGTCGGTGCGCTGGAACAGGCGCAAGCAGAGGGCGGTGAGGTCACCGGCGGCGAGCGGGTGCAGCTGCACGCCAGCTCGTACTACGTCACCCCCGCGGTGGTGCGGATGCCCGGGCAGACGGCCATCGTCCACCAGGAGACGTTCGCGCCGATCCTGTATGTCCTGACGTACGACACCCTCGATGAGGCCATTGCACTCAACAATGCCGTGCCGCAAGGACTTTCGTCAGCTATCTTCACCACCGACATCCGGGAGGCCGAACGCTTCATGGCCGCTGACGGGTCGGACTGCGGTATCGCCAACGTCAACATCGGTACCTCCGGCGCGGAGATCGGCGGGGCGTTCGGCGGCGAGAAGCAGACGGGCGGCGGGCGCGAATCGGGCTCCGATTCCTGGAAGGCTTACATGCGGCGCGCCACCAACACCGTCAACTACTCGTCCGATCTGCCGCTGGCTCAAGGAGTCCGGTTCGGTTGAGCCGCTGATGCGGTAGACATGAGCCCGTGAAGATCGAAGGTGCGGTGGCGGTGGTCACCGGAGCGGGCTCGGGCATCGGAAAATCCATCGCGACGGCGCTGGCCGCCGCCGGTGCATCGGTCGTTGCCTGCGACATCAACGCCGCAGCGGCCGCCGACACCGCCGCGGGTTTCGGCGGTGTCGGCGTCGGTGCCGATGCCGCGTCGGTCGACGGCATCGCGACGCTACTCGACGCCGCCCGAGCGGCGTACGGGCCGGTGGACATCTACGTCGCCAACGCCGGAATCACCGGGCAGCCCGGCCTCGGCGACGACGAAGCCGCATGGGATCGCATCATCGACATCAACCTGCGCGCACACATCCGTGCCGCCAAAGCTGTTGTGCCGGAATGGCTCGAGCGCGGTGCCGGGCATTTCGTCGCCGTCGCCTCGGCAGCCGGCCTGCTCACCCAACTCGGTGCCGCCGGGTACAGCGTCACCAAGCACGCCGCCGTCGGCTTCGCGGAGTGGCTCACCATCACCTACGGCGACAAGGGCATCGGCGTCAGTTGCGTCTGCCCGATGGGTGTGGACACGCCCCTGCTGCGCGGCATGACCGACTCCGACGACGCCGCGATCCGAGTGGCCGGCAACGCCGTGACCCACGCCGGAAACGTCGTCAGCCCCGATGACGTCGCCGCGCTCGTGACCCAGGCCATCGAGGACGGCACCTTCCTGGTGCTACCCCACCCCGAGGTGCTGACCATGTACCGGCAGAAGGGCGCCGACTATGACCGCTGGATCGCCGGCATGCAGCGGTATCAACGCACGTTGGGATAGGCGGCTCTGGTTCTAGATTTTGGTGGGGTCGCTGTCGCCGATGGTGGTGCCGTTCTTGTCGAGAGCCTGGATCTGGAAATAGGTGCCGGTGGTGGGTGTTGTGGCCGGCATGGGGACGGGTGTGTCGAGTCCGTTCCAGGGGGCAGTCAGCAGGGGTTTGAGCGCATCGGGTGTGGGCCCGGTGAGGATTCTCCAGTGGGTGACCTCGGTGGCGCCGTTCCAGACCGCGTGCAAGGTGGGCTGGCCATTGCCGGTGGTGATGGCCAGTTCGGGTTTCTGCGTGGGATGTCCGGTCCAGGGCTGCAAGAACGCGCGGTAGGTTCCGATCCCACCACTTCCCACGTTGCCCTCTAGTTTTTGTGGAGCATTTGCGGGTTGGCCGGCGCTCCACAAGACTCTGCCGTCGGCCGCGAATTCGGTAATCCGGTTCGCATCGCCCCAGCCGGTGAACGTGTTGCCACCGGGAAGGCTTTGCACGCTGCCTTGGGTGAACGTTCCCAGATTGTCCGGCTGGGTCCACTCGCGGACCAGGGTCGCCGTACGGGTCTGGTGGTCGAGCCGGATCCATTTGATACTGGACGGGCCGTGCCGGGTCCCGCCGAGGTCCACGTTGTTGTTGAACAACATGATCGTGTTTGCGTCCACGAATTGTGGATCGTGCTGGCCCGCGAAGTCCGCCCCAGGGCCGAGGGTGAAGGTCGAGTCTTTCCCACCGAGTTTCCATTTGATGGCGCCGGTGTGTGCGTCGACGGCAACCAGCTCGTTGGCCGCGCGCACCGATACCAACAGATCTCCGTCGGGGTCCAGGGCCACCGAATTGATGTGCAAGGGAGACACCGCAGCTTGCCCCGGAATGTTGGACAGATCACGGTAACTCAGTGCGCTATCGGTCACCGGGAGATGCTGTGCCGAATCCCACTCGAGCAGAGTGTTACCGGAGGCGATATCGACGACATTGACGATGCTGTTGTTGATCTTCCCGTTCTTGGGTCCGCCGATGCCCGTGAGATCAGCATCAATGGTCTTCACTGACGTGATCAACGCCCGCCCGTCCGGGGTGATGCGGAACTCGTGAAAGTCCGACGGTGCGCCGTGCGGAGTGATCTTCTTGATGATCTTGTAGTTCGTATCCGCGATGTAATCGGCACCGGAGAGTTTGGTGCCCTGGAACCGAGCCTGTCAAGTTTTCTGTGTAAATCGCCTGTCTGATTGTTCGTCTGAGTAGTTGTTGTGGTGCTTACAGATAGCGTTCGATGCGCTCTGGGTAAACCAGGGCGAGTTGTTCGAGTGCCTTCTTCCAGTTGGTGACCACCTGTCCTTCCACGAGGCGTCCGGGAGCTGTCCGGCCCTGCTTCTTGCCGCGCTCTTTGGCCCGCTGCGCGGCGCGTTTGTCTTCGATGTTGCAGATCGCCAGCCACAGCAATTTCACCACTGAGGCATCGTTGGGGAACTGGCCGCGGTTCTTGATGATCTTGCGCAGTTGATAGTTCAGCGACTCGATCGAGTTGGTCGTGTAGATCACCCGGCGCAGCTCGGGCGGGAACGCCAGAAACGGGATGAACTGTTCCCACGCGCGTTCGAAAACCATAGTCACCGTGGGGTTTTTCTTCCCCAGCTCCGATGCGGTGAACGCGTCCAACTCCACCTGTGCAGCCTCGGCATTGGGTGCGGTGTAGATCGGCTTGAGGGCGGCGGCCACCGCCTTACGATCGGCGTAGGACACGAACCGCAGTGCGTTGCGGATCAGATGCACCACACAGGTCTGCACCGCGGCCTGCGACCAGGTCGCCGCGATGGCCTCGGGGAACCCCGTCAGCCCGTCGCAGCACACGATCAGCACGTCCTTGACACCCCGGTTGGCCAGGTCCGCGCATACCGACGCCCAGAACGAGGCGCCCTCGTTGGGCTGGACCCAAATCCCCAGAACATGCTTGACCCCGGCCATATCCACGCCGACCGCGATATGGGCGGCCTTGTTGCGGGTGTGCCCGCCGTCTTTGACCTTCACGATCAGTGCGTCAAGGTAGATCACCGGATACAACGGCTCCAGCGGCCGACGCTGCCACGACAGGACCTCGTCGGAGATCTCGTCGACGATCTTGGAGATCGTCTCATGCGACACCTCGGTCCCAATCGTGGACTGAAGGTGAAATTGTATGTCCCGCAATGTCATTCCACCGGCATACAGGGAGATGATCATGTCATCGAGCCCGCCGATCCGGCGCTGGCCTTTAGGTACCAGGGTCGGGGTGAACGAGCCGTCACGGTCTCGCGGCACCTCCAGAGGCACCGGGCCGGCCTCGGTGAGCACCGTCTTGGGCGAGCCGTTGCGGGCGTTGGGCAGCACCCGGCCGGCCGGGTCGCCCTTCTCGTAGCCCAGATGGTCGGTCAGCTCGGCGGCCAGCCCGCGTTCGAGGGCCAGCTTGATCAGCCCGGGCAGCAGCCCGCCTTCACCGGTCAGCGCGACCTCACCAGTATCGACCTGCGCCAGCAGCTCATCGACCGCGCCCGATGCCCGAAGCGCCTCGGCCATCTCCACCGTGGACGCCGCCTCAACCAGCGCCGAATCCATGTTCTTGCCTGTCGTCACGTCCTGCGATCCTTCCGTTAACAGGACTTACACAGACCATTTGACACGCCCCTGGAACCAGGTCAGCACAGGCTTGCCCTGATACGTCTGGACCTGAAAATTCCCCGCGTCCTGGTCATTGGGGATCTGCAGGAACCAGACCGGCCGACCCTTCTTGTCCAGAATCTCCGGGCCGGAAGCGATTTCGGGGCTCCCGCTGCCAAAAAGATTGGCCGCGCCCGCCCCGCCACCATTGATGAACACAAAACCCGGATCCGAACCGGGCACATCGGCGGTGACAGTGAGTGGCGGTGCAGCCAGCTGTGTCTGCGGGATCGACCCAGCATCCTGTGCGAGTGGACCCGCCGCCTCAGAAGACACCTGGCTTGAGGACGAACAGCCTGTCGCCAGCAATACCAGCGCTACCGCCCCCACGCGAAAACCCTTAACTGCCCCAAAGTAACTCGGCAGCTCGTGACCGCGTAACCGCATCATCTGCCCAACACTAGACCAGTCCTGTGAGGTCACTGTGAATCGTCCCCGGATGGCCCTCCCTCGGCTAGCGGCGGCGGGCGATGATCTGCGTGCTGTCGAACAGAGCGAAGGTGACGCCAGGATCGTCGAGCACGCGCCGCAGATAATCGCGGTAAGCCTCGATCCGCTCAGCGGGAGCACCGATTTCGGAGAGGTACGCCGGTGCACATTGTTCGAACCCCAGCGCATGGACGAGTTTGGCGTCCCGGGCCGAGGAGATCGGTTGGTATCGGTCACGACGGTGGATTGCGAAACCGGCTGCCTCGAGCTCGGTTTCGATGGAGTCGGCCACATCGAAGCACAGACCGCGCGCCCGGCCCAACGCGTACCACCAGGACAGCCAGAGGTCGCTGTCGGCCTCGGCCGGGCTGAACCGCGCCGAGCCGACGTCGGCGATCTCCAGCAGTAGCGCGCCGCCGTCGGCGAGCATGTCGGCCATCGCAGCGAGGGCACGACGCAGGTCGCGAACGTGCATCAACAGGAACCGGCTGTATACCCAGTCGACGCGCTGCCCGCGCAACGGGTCGTCTTCGAGCGCACCGGCGACGAAGGTGACGTTGCGGCGCCGACTCAGCGTCGACCGCGCGATCTCGATCTGCTCGGCAGAGGCATCGACTGCGTACACCATGCCCGATTCGCCGACCCTGCGCGCCATCCGATCGGTGACCCCGCCGTGCCCGCATCCCAGGTCGACGATCGAATCCCCTTCTGCCACACCGGCAGACTCCAGAAAAGCGCCCGAGTTCGGATCGTAGAACCGACCGAGCAGCATGAGACGTTCACTGTCGTCGACACCGACGTGCATAGCATATGTTTCAGCGGCCATCCTCGGTCACCTTTCTTCGTTGTTGCGATGTGTGGTCTGCGCAAGGACGTCGCGCAGCACTTCCCCGACGGAAACACCCCACGTTCGGTCCGCGCCGCGCGCATCGGTCGTCACCACAGTTCAGGACCATACTTGAACACTGTTCAATTGCAATACCCGCGCAGCACCAGCCCGCACGTCACCGTCCGCCGAAACTTGTCGGACCCACCGGGCAATATGGAGCCGTGGCCCCGACCGACCCGATGGCCCGGTTCAGTGACCTGACCCGGGAGTGGTTCGCGGCTGCCTTCAGCACCCCCACCCCGGCGCAGGCTGAGGCCTGGCAGGCCATTGCCGACGGTCACAACACGCTGGTCATCGCCCCCACGGGGTCCGGCAAGACGCTGGCGGCATTCCTGTGGGCCATCGACCAGCTGGCGCAGGAGCCCGCCGGCAAGGGCACCCGCGTGCTCTACGTATCACCGCTGAAGGCCCTCGCGGTCGACGTCGAACGCAACTTGTCCACGCCGCTCACCGGCATCACGCGGGTGGCCGAACGCCTGGGCGAGACGGCGCCGAAGATCACCGTCGGAGTGCGGTCCGGCGACACCTCACCGGCACAGCGCCGCCAATTGATCGCCACCCCGCCGGACATCTTGATCACCACACCCGAGTCGCTGTTCCTCATGCTGACCTCGGCCGCCCGGGAGACACTCGCCACGGTGCGGACCGTCATCGTCGACGAGGTGCACGCGGTCGCGGCCACCAAACGCGGTGCACACCTGGCACTTTCGCTGGAACGCCTGGACCAGTTGACCGCGGCGCCGGCCCAGCGGATCGGCCTGTCCGCGACCGTCAAGCCACCCGAGGAGGTGGCGCGCTTCCTGTCCGGAGCGGCCCCCACCACCATCGTCAAACCACCCGCGGCCAAGACCTTCGATCTGACCGTCGAGGTCCCGGTGCCCGACATGGCCAATCTCGACGGCGGCACCATCTGGCCCGACGTCGAGGAACGCATCGTCGACCTGATCGAGTCGCACAATTCGTCGCTGGTGTTCGCCAATTCCCGGCGGCTGGCCGAACGGCTCACGGCCCGGCTCAACGAGATTCACGCGGCTCGCTCGGGTATCGAACTGGCCAACGAACGCAACCCGCAGATCGGTGGCGGCGCCCCCGCCACCATCATGGCCAGTGGCCAGACTTTCGGTGCACCGAGCCTGCTCGCCAAAGCCCACCACGGCTCGGTCAGCAAAGAGGCCCGCGCCCAGGTCGAAGACGACCTCAAGAGCGGACGGCTCAAAGCCGTGGTCGCCACGTCCAGCCTGGAACTCGGCATCGACATGGGCGCCGTCGATCTGGTCATCCAGGTCGAGGCGCCGCCGTCGGTCGCCAGCGGCCTGCAGCGCATCGGCCGCGCCGGGCACCAGGTCGGCGAGATCTCCGAGGGTGTGCTGCTGCCCAAACATCGCACCGACCTCATCGACTGCGCCGTCACTGTGCAGCGCATGCGCGCCGGCGAGATCGAAACCCTGCAGGTGCCGGCCAACCCACTCGACGTGCTGGCCCAGCACACCGTCGCGGCAGCCGCTCTCGAACCGCTCGATGCCGACCGTTGGTTCGACGCCGTCCGCCGCAGCGCGCCATTCGCCGCGCTGCCGCGCAGCGCGTTCGAAGCGACGCTGGACCTGCTGGCCGGCAAGTACCCGTCCACCGAATTCGCCGAGTTGCGGCCGCGGCTGGTCTACGACCGCGACCGCGGAACCCTGACCGCCCGGCCCGGCGCGCAACGGCTGGCCGTCACCTCCGGCGGTGCCATCCCGGACCGCGGCATGTTCACCGTCTACCTGGCCACCGGTGACGAAAAGCCCTCTCGGGTGGGCGAACTCGATGAGGAGATGGTCTACGAATCGCGACCTGGCGACGTCATCTCGCTCGGTGCCACCAGCTGGCGGATCACCGAGATCACCCATGACCGGGTGTTGGTCCTGCCCGCGCCGGGCCAGCCCGCTCGGTTGCCGTTCTGGCGGGGCGACGCCGTCGGCCGTCCCGCCGAACTGGGTGCGGCCATCGGCGCCTTCACCGGAAAGCTCGCCGGACTGCCTCGCACCGAGTTCGACGAGTACTGCAGCACAATCGGTTTCAACGACTATGCCACCGACAACCTGTGGCAGCTGCTGGACGAGCAGCGGCAGGCCACCGGCACGGTGCCCACCGACACCACCTTCGTGGTGGAACGGTTCCGCGACGAGCTGGGCGACTGGCGGATTGTCCTGCACTCCCCCTACGGACTGCGGGTACACGGGCCGCTGGCGCTGGCTGTGGGCCGACGGATCATGGAGCGGTACGGCATCGACGAGAAGCCCACCGCGTCGGACGACGGTATCGTGCTGCGGCTGCCCGATACCGGGGAAAACCCGCCCGGCGCAGACATTTTCGTTTTTGACGCCGACGAAATCGAGACCATCGTGACGGCCGAGGTCGGCGGGTCGGCACTGTTCGCGTCGCGCTTCCGCGAATGCGCGGCACGGGCGCTGCTGCTGCCGCGGCGCCACCCCGGTAAGCGGTCGCCGTTGTGGCACCAACGGCAGCGCGCCGCGCAATTGCTCGACATCGCCCGCAAGTATCCGGATTTCCCGATCGTGCTCGAGACCGTGCGGGAGTGCCTGCAGGACGTCTACGACGTCCCGATGCTCATCGAGTTGATGCGGCGCGTCGCGCAACGGCGGATCCGGGTTCTCGACGTGCAGACCGCCACGCCGTCGCCGTTCGCCGCATCGCTACTGTTCGGTTACGTCGGCGCGTTCATGTACGAGGGCGACAGCCCGCTCGCGGAACGGCGCGCCGCCGCACTGTCGTTGGACGCC
Organism: Mycolicibacterium aubagnense; assembly: GCF_010730955.1. Lineage (NCBI taxonomy): Bacteria > Bacillati > Actinomycetota > Actinomycetes > Mycobacteriales > Mycobacteriaceae > Mycobacterium > Mycolicibacterium aubagnense. The sequence continues at coordinate 1,799,498 of NZ_AP022577.1, forward strand.
ACCCTGCTCGCCGAGCTGCTGGGCCGGGTCGAACTCCGCGAACTGCTCGATCCCGACGTGGTGGCGTCGACCAGTCGGCAGCTGCAGCACCTGACCGAGGACCGGGCCGCCCGCGACGCCGAGGGCATCGCCGACCTCCTGCGGCTGCTCGGACCGCTGAGCACCCAGGAACTTCAGCAGCGGTGCACCGCAAGCGATGTCGAGGCGTGGTGCGAGACGCTACAGGCTGCCAAACGCGCGGTCCGGGTCACCTTCGCGGGGCAGGGTTGGTGGGCCGCGGTCGAAGACATGGGGCTGCTGCGCGACGGCCTCGGGGTCGCGGTGCCGGTCGGGGTACCGGCGAGTTTCACCGCGGTGGTGGCCGATCCGCTGGGCGAACTGCTCGGCCGTTACGCGAGGACCAACGGGCCGTTCACGACCACCCAGGCGGCCGCCCGGTTCGGCCTGGGACATCGCGTGACCGCCGACGCCCTGAGTCGAATGGTGTTGGACGGCAAGCTCATCCGCGGGGAATTCACCGATATCCCCGACAGCGTCGATCAACAGTGGTGTGACGCAACGGTTCTGAAGATTCTGCGCCGCCGGTCACTGGCGGCGTTGCGGGCCCAGATCGAACCCGTCAGCACCACCGCATACGCCCGCTTCCTGCCCGCGTGGCAGCAGTTCGGCGATGCCCGTGGTATCGACGGGCTGGCGTCGGTCATCGAACAGCTTGCCGGCGTGGCGATTCCGGCGTCTGCGGTCGAGCCGCTGGTGTTCGCCCAGCGGGTGTCGGACTACCAACCGGCGATGCTCGACGAGCTGCTGGCCTCGGGCGAGGTCACCTGGTCGGGTGCCGGGCAGATCGGCGGAACCGACGGCTGGATCGTCTTCCACCGGGCCGAGACCGCGCCGCTGTCACTTGCCCCTGGGACCGAGATCGAGTTCACCGCTACCCATCGCGCGCTACTCGACACGCTGGGTAGCGGCGGTGCCTACTTCTTCCGGCAGTTGGCAGCCGAGGACAGCACCGACGCGAAACAGGCGCTGTGGGAGTTGATCTGGGCCGGCTGGGTCACCGGCGACACCTTCGCACCGGTACGGGCGATGCTCGGCAACGCGGGGCGCAAACCGGGTGGATCGCACCGGCAGCGACAGCGCCCACCCCGGCTCAGCCGCTACAGCGTGGCCCGGCCGCAGGCCCGCACCGTGGACCCGACCGTCGCCGGACGCTGGTCAGCGCTGCCGGCGGCCGAACCCGAATCGACTGTGCGCGCGCACTTTCAGGCCGAGCTGCTGCTGAACCGCTACGGCGTCGTCACCCGCGGCGTGGCCGACGGCCTACCTGGCGGATTCGCCTCGTTGTACAAAGTCCTGACCGCGTTCGAGGAAGCCGGCCGCTGCCAGCGCGGGTATTTCATCGAATCACTTGGTGGCGCGCAGTTCGCGGTGGCCTCGACGGTGGACCGGCTGCGCAATTATCTCGACGGCGTCGACCAGAGCAGCCCCGACTACAGCGCCATCGTGTTGGCGGCCACCGACCCGGGCAATCCCTATGGCGCCGCGCTGCCGTGGCCCGAGGTCGCGGGCCATCGGCCGGGCCGCAAGGCCGGCGCGCTGGTGGCGTTGGTCGACGGCGAGTTGGTGTGGTTCCTGGAGCGCGGCGGCAAGTCGCTGTTGTCTTTCGACGCCACCCCGGAACAGCAACGTGCGGCCGCCGGTGCGCTGGCGGACCTGGTGAGTGCGGGGCGCTTGCAGTCGCTGTTGATCGAGAAGGTCAATGGCGAGCCGGTGCTGGCTCCTACCCCCGACGCCGAGCAGACACAGGTCCACGCCGCACTGACCGACGCCGGGTTCTCACGGACGCCACGGGGCCTGCGGTTGCGCTGATGCGCATTGCCGGGGCCACCCCGTCGGAGGCTATGGCTCCCAACTACGAGAATTCATGTCCTGGTAGCCGCCCTTGTCACCGCAATACGTTGTGCTTCAACGGCGTTGAAGTGTGCGAACACAGGAAAGGTAGCGAACCATGCCACTGCTGAACTTCACCGTCATCCGGGGCCGGACCTCCGAGCAGGTGCGGCAACTGCTCGACAGCGCACACCGCGCCGTCGTGGACGCCTTCGGAGTACCTGAGCGTGACCGCTACCAGATTGTCGATGTGCGCGAACCCGACGACGTGGTCGCGCTCGACACCGGGCTGGGATTCGAACGGTCCGACCGGCTGGTCATCATCGAGGTGGTCAGCCGGCGCCGCACTGCAGAACAGAAGCAACGGTTCTACGAACTGCTGGCCGAGAACCTACATCGCGACTGTGGATTGGACGCCACAGACCTCATCGTCGCAATCACCGAGAACGGCGATGCCGACTGGTCGTTCGGCGCCGGGCGCGCGCAATTCGTCACAGGTGAGCTGACCTGACGGGTCACCGTACAGCACTGCAATGAAAAGCCATCACTATGAACGGCTTTGATCATCCAGGAGGTTGCCATGATCACCACCCGGTTCACGTCGAGATTTGAGCTCTCGGTGCCCGTCGCGCTGGGCCCGATGGATAAGTTCGCCGACGGTCGCCTGGCTGCGGCGGTGACTCGGGCGGGCGGTCTCGGCGTCCTCGGCGCCGGCTATGCCGACCCGGATTGGCTCAACGCCCAGTTCGCCGTCGCTGACGGAGCCCGCATCGGCGTCGGCTTCATCGCCTGGAAATTGGCCGAGCGACCAGAACTGCTGGACCTGGTTCTCGCCCACCAACCCGCCGCCCTGATGCTCTCCTTCGGCGATCCCACCCCGTTCGCCGACCGGATACATGACGCGAGAGTGCCGCTGGTCAATCAAATCAACGACCTGGAAGAGGCCCGCCGGGCGATCGACATCGGAGCTGCGGTGTTGGTGGCCCAAGGCGGCGAAGCCGGGGGGCACGGCAAAGGCGTCCGATCCACTTTCACTTTGGTGCCCGAGGTCGCCGACCTGGTCGCCGACCGAGCCCCGGACACCCTGGTTCTTGCGGCCGGTGGCGTGGCCGACGGCCGCGGTCTGGCGGCCGCGCTCTCACTGGGCGCCGACGGCGCCCTCGTCGGGTCACGGCTGTGGGCGACGCGGGAGGCGCCGGTCAATCCAGTCGCCCGCGATCGCGCGCTTGCCGCAGGGTCCGACGAGACCGTGCGGTCGACCGTGTTCGACGTCGCGCGTGGATACCCATGGCCGGCGGGTTACGGCGGGCGCGTGTTGCGCAACGACTTCGTCGACCGCTGGCATGGCAACGAGGACATGCTGCGCGCCAATCTTCCCGAGGCTCTGCGTGATTACCGCGCAGCAGTTGATGCCGCAGACTTCGACACCGCCGACATTCACATCGGCGAAGCGATCGGCGTCATCCGCGACAATCCGACCGCCGCGGTTGTGCTTGGGCGCATGGGGCGTGAGGCCGCCGCAATCCTCGGGAGGCTGGCCGCTTCCGCTCGGTAGGAGAATGGACTCTCGTGACCGAATCCGCGGACTTGTCAGACGCCGATATCGCCGCAATGACGCCGGCACAGCGCCACGATCTGATCAAGCGGCTGCAGCGTCCGTTGGACGACGTGTTTCCGCCGGCGACGGCGCGGCGGATGCGGCGCATCCGCTTGACGCTGATGACGGGCAGCAGCCTCGTGTTGATCCCGTGGGTCATCTACCTCGGATTCACCCTTCCGGACAACTACACGGCGCACAACTGGCCGGCCACCTGGATCGGTTTCGACGGCCTGCTGGTCGCCTTCATGACCGCGACTGCCGTGTTGGGCTGGTTGCGTCGTCAACTCGTGCTGCTCGCCGCCTTCACCACGGGGGTGCTCCTGGTCTGCGATGCCTGGTTCGACATCATGACCTCGGACTTCGGTCATGATCTGCTGGTCCCGTTGATGACGGCGCTCCTGATCGAGCTCCCGCTGGCGATACTCATGATCACCGGCGCGATCCGGATTTTCCGCCTCACCGCCACCCGGCTGTGGTTCCTCGAACCCGGTGCGCCGCTCTGGCGGCTACCGCTGCTCCCGTAATCACCGAGACAACATCCCGTGACCTCAATACCGCGGTGCCGGAGCAGTTTTCGGGAATCAAGTATGCAGCCGGTAGGCGCTGTCGACCGTGAGAGCCTGCACCTCTCAGCGCCAAGCTGATTCGTCCTAGCCACCAGGCATGGCCGCGGCCGAGGATTGTTGCACCCAGTGCAGTCAATCCACCCACAAGAGGAGGCCCGCCCATGGAATACCTGGTTGATATGACGACCCAGGTGCCGGCCCGCACATCGCCGGAAACCGTCGACGATATGCGGGCCCGGGAATCCAAGCGCGCCGCCGAGCTTGCCGCAGCGGGACACCTGCTGCGGCTGTGGCGTCCGCCTTTGGCCCCCGGACAATGGCGCACCTTCGGACTGTTCGCCGCCCAAGATGCCGTCCAACTGGAGATGGTTTTGGCTTCGATGCCGCTGCGCATCTGGCGCACGGATCTGGTAACCCCGCTGACCCCGCACCCCAACGACCCTCACGGCACCAGGGGGTGTGCGCCGACGGAGTTCCTGACCTGGATGAACATCACTGTGCCGGCCGGCACGCCGTCGCTCCGGGTCGGCGAGTTGAAGGATCGCGAAGCGGTCCGCGCCCGGGAACTGGCCGGGGAGGGACATCTATTGCGGCTTTGGCGGCCGCCCACTCGCCCGGACCAGTGGCGCACGCTGGGCCTGTGGAGCGCTCGCGACGACGCCGACCTGAGCGCCACCATGAAGTCACTGCCGCTACACGGCTGGATGGACCTCGAATCGATCCCTCTCAGCGTGCACCCGAACGACCCAGCACAGGAGGACCGGGCATGAGCGTTTTCGCAGTGGACCGGTTGGCGGACTTCGTTGTCGCGGCGGATCATTCGCATATTCCAGACCATGCGTCGACACTGTTGCGCCGCAACGTCCTGGACAGTCTGGCAGGTGCGATCGCGGCGCTCGACGGGGACACGGTCCGCCAGATCCGCGACCAGGTCGAGGCCACCGGTGGACATCCTCAAGCATCACTGATCGGCGGCGGCCGGACCACCGTGGACCAGGCGGCCCTTTTCAATTCCGTCGCGGTACGGTACGTCGACCTGCTCGACACCTACCTGACGCCGGGTGGGCTCTGCCATCCCGCCGACAACTTCGGTGCATTGATCGCCGTCGCGGAGAGCGTCGACGCCGGCGGCGCCGATTTCCTGCTCGCCCTCGCGGTGGCTTACGAAGTGCAGTGCCGCTTCTCCGCATCTGTGCCGGTAATGGGCCGCGGCCTCAATCACGCTCTGCAGCTGGCTCTTTCCGTCGCCGCCGGGTCAGCCAAGCTGCTCGGCCTGACCGCCGAACAGACCGCCGACGCGCTCGCCATCGCGGTGGCCGACAACGTCTCGCTCGCCGCGATCCATTCCGAACCGGTGTCGAACTGGAAGGGCATCTCACCAGGCATCACCGCGATGCGTGCCGTCTACACCACCCAGCTGGCCCAGCGCGGTATCACCGGCCCACGCGGAATCATCGACGGCCCCAACGGTCTTGAGCGCTTGTTCGGCCAGCCCATCGAGCTGCACCTCGACAACCCCACCCTGGACGTTGTCCAACACACCTATCTGAAGAAGTTCAGTGCGCTCATCCATGGTCAAACCCCGATCGAGACCATCCTGGCGTTGAGCGCCGAACACGGCGTCGACTATCACGACGTCACTGCCGTGGATGTCGACACCTTTCAAACCGCCTACGACATCGCCGGCGGCGGCACCTTCGGCGGGAAAGACCACCCGACCACCAAGGAGCAGGCGGACTACAACCTGAAATATCTGCTTGCCGTGGCGCTCATCGACCGGCAGGTCGGTCCGGACCAACTTCGAACCGAGCGCATTCAGCAAGCCGATGTCCAAGAGCTTTTGCGCCGCATCAGTATTCGCCCCGACCAAGAGTTCACCAATCGCTATCCCGAGGCGACTCCGGCGCGGGTCTCGATCACGCTTCGCGACGGTCGACGACTGTCCCGGGAGCAGGATGACTTCGAGGGTGCACCGGGCCGGTCGTTCGACTGGGGCCGCACGGCCCGCAAGTTTGACGCCCTGGCAGCACCGCACGCCGACGGCGATTTGCGCGCTGCGATCATTGCCACCGTGGCACAGCTCGACACTCTGCCGTTGTCAGCATTGACAGAGCTGCTCGTGAAGGTCAGTCCAGAACGACAGTCATGACAACCCTGCTCAACCGGCCTTGCCCGACTGCGGGCTGTCGATCGGGTGCGCCCGCAACCACTCGAGCACCTGCTGCGCATGCGTGTTCGGCGGGAAGATCGGATAGAAGACGTGCTCGATCCGGCCGTCGCGGATAACCATGGTCAGCCGCGTGTAGAGACGCGGGTGACCGGCCGCGGCGAACGTAGGCAGCCCCAGCGCTTCCGCCAGGGCGAACTGCTCATCCGACAGCATGTGGAACGGTAGTCGCAGCCGACGCACCACCTCCGCCTGATAGTCGACATCCTGGCTGGACAGACCCCAGACCTCCTCTACGCCAGCATCTTTCAGCTCGGCGAAGTGGTCACGGAAGTCGCACGCCTCGGTCGAGCAGCCACGCGCTCCGGGAATCGCGTCCCAACCCTCGGGGAGGTCGGCGCCGGGACGACCGGTAAGCGGGTACAAATACAGAATCGTTCGTCCCGTCGGCAGGCGCCCCAGCCGGACGGGGCCACCACCGCTCGACTTCAGCGTGATATCGGGGAACCGCAATCCCACCAGATGGTCTGCCGCGCCGTCGTTTTCGGGGACGGGAAGGCCCGCGGGAAGTGTCGTGTAATCCGTCACCTGCTCATACTCCTTATCGAATTCGCGGCACGCGGCAGCATTGAGCCGCGCCGTGAGGACCTGCCGTCGCTGCGTCAACGCCGCGATGGTCTCGTCGAGAACCGCAATGCTGTCCCGGTATGCCGCAAGCGACTCGGGACACTCGTCACTGTGCTCGTGGCCGTGGCGGAGGCATTCGATGAACGGCCCGGCCTTCGACGGGGGGATGCCGACGGCGGCCAGCGCACGCACTTCGCTCACGATCTGCACATCGTCTTCGGAGTAGTCCCGGTACCCGTTGGGCAGGCGCAACGGGTCCAGCAGGCCGAGGTCCTCGTAGTACCGCACGGCCTTGGTCGACGCGCCCGTTCGCCGGGCCAGCTCGGAAATCTGCATGGTCAATGTCCTCAGCCCAGAGGGTAAACATTGCCACCAGGGGCAAGGTCAAATCGAGCAGTCATACAGTGAAGTCATGGCCCTGCACACCCCGCTCACCGAGTTGTTCGGCATCGACCATCCGATCGTGTTGGCACCGATGGGCGACGTGTCCGGCGGCCGGCTTGCGGCCGCGGTGTCCGAGGGCGGCGGCCTGGGCCTGATCGGTGGCGGCCGCGGTGACCTGACCATGCTCGCCGCCGAATGCCAATTGGCCAAGCAGGGCACCGAAAGGCCCTGGGGTGTCGGCCTGCTCACCTGGGCGGTGAATCAGGAGATCATCGACTGGGTCATCGCCCAGCAGCCGGCCGCGATCATCCTGTCTTTTGGCGATCCGGCCCCGTTCGCCAAAGCCATCCACGACGCCAACATCCCGCTGCTGTCCCAGGTCCACAGCCTCGACGAGGCCAAGCAGGCGCTCGACGCCGGGGTTCAGGCGCTGGTGGCGCAGGGCCGGGAGGCCGGGGGCCACCACGGCGGCCGGTCGACGCTGCCGTTCGTCCCCGCAGTCGTCGACGTGGCACACGGCATCCCGGTGCTGGCGGCCGGCGGCATCGGTGACGGTCGCGGCCTGGCCGCGGCCCTGACCCTCGGCGCCGCGGGCGCCATGGTCGGCACCCGATTCGAGGCCACCCACGAGTCCCTGCTCAGCGCCGCCGAATCGAAGGTCATGCTCAAGGCGAAGGCAGCAGACACCACCACCGGCCGAGCCATCGACATCGCCGCCCGGCCGCTCGAAACGCGTTGGCCGGCGCAGTATCCCGCGCGCACATTGCGCAGCGTCTTCACCGATCAGTGGCAGGACCGCGACGCCGAGCTGGACGCGGATCCCAAGGCCCAGCAGGAGTTCCGCAGCAAGGTCGCCGAGCTGGACATGGACTACGTGCCGATCTGGGCCGGCGAGGCCCTGGACCTGATCGACGAGCTCGAACTGGCCGCTCCCCTGGTCCAGAAGATCGCCTATGATGCCGAACGCGCTCTGGCCCGAGCCCACGCCTACATCCGCTGATGCCCGAAGGCGACACCGTCTGGCACACGGCGGCGATCCTCCGCGAGGCGCTGCAGGGAAAGACGCTGACGCGTTGCGATATTCGCGTTCCGAAGTTCGCGACCGTCGACCTCACCGGCCAGACGGTCGACGAGGTGATCAGCCGTGGCAAGCACCTGTTCATCCGCACCGCCGAGGCCAGCATCCACTCGCACCTCAAGATGGAGGGCAAGTGGCAGGTCAGCACCAAACCCAGACGGCCCGATCACCGAACCAGAATCATCCTGGAAACCCAGGACAGTCAAGCGGTGGGCACAGAACTCGGCACGCTGGAGGTCCTCCGAAGAGACCACGACGAGGAGCCCGTCAAACATCTCGGCCCCGATCTCCTTGGCGCGGACTGGGATCCGCGAAAGGCAGCAGCCAATCTCACTCAGGCCCCAGATAGGCCGCTGCACGAAGCCCTACTCGACCAACGCAACCTGGCCGGCGTCGGCAACGTCTACGCCAATGAGTTGTGTTTCATCGTCGGCCGCCGCCCGAGCGCCCCGGTCAGCACAGTGAAAGACCCGCTGCGGCTGGCGCAGCGGGCCCGGGACATGTTGTGGCTGAACAGAAATCGATGGAATCGAACCACAACGGGCGATACCCGGCCCGGTCGTCAACTCTGGGTGTACGGCCGGGCCGGGCAAGCGTGTCGCCGGTGCGGAACGTGGATCGAATCAGCCGACCGAGACCGGCTCGAGAACCTCGGGAACCTCGCTGACCGGATCACCTTCTGGTGCCCGCGGTGTCAGCCATGAATCCGGCAGCGCCAGGCGGCAGATCTTCTTCACGACCGAGAAGAACTGCTTGTGGATCGGCCCGCTGTTGTAGGGCAGGTCGTACTTCTCGCACAGCGCCTTGACCTCGGGCGAGATTTCGCCGTAGCGATGCGCCGGGATGTCGGGGAAGAGGTGGTGCTCGATCTGGAACGACAGGTTGCCGCTGAAGATGTGGAACCACTTGCCGCCGGTCAGGTTTGCCGAACCCAGCAACTGGCGGTAGTACCACTGGCCGCGGGTCTCGCTCTTGGTCTCCTCGACGGTGAACTCGTGGGTGCCCTCGGGAAAGTGTCCGCAGAAGATGATGGTGTACGACCACACGTTGCGCATGAGGTTGGCGGTCATGTTGCCGGCGAACACGAACGGCGCGAACGGCCCGGCCAACAGCGGGAAGGCCACGTAGTCCTTGACGGTCTGCTTGCGGACCTTCGCCCACATCTCCCGCAGCATGTCCTTCTTGTCCCGCAGGCGGATTTCACCGGTGCGGATGCGCTCGGCCTCCAGCTCGTGCAGTGCGACGCCGTACTGGAAGAACACCATCAGGAAGAAGGCGTAAACCGGGTTGCCCAGGAAGTACGGGCTCCACTTCTGGTCCTCGCTCATCCGCAGGATGCCGTAGCCGATGTCACGGTCCATGTCGACGATGTTGGTGTAGGTGTGGTGCATGTAGTTGTGCGAGTGCCGCCACTGGTTGGACGGGCAGGCCGAATCCCATTCGAAGTTCTGGCCGCGCAGCGCCGGGTCGCCCATCCAGTCGTACTGGCCGTGCATGACGTTGTGGCCGATCTCCATGTTGTCCAGGATTTTCGACAGGCCGAGCATCACGGTGCCGACGGGCCAGGCCGGCGGCAGGAACAACAGGGCGCGGCCACCGACCTCCAGCTTGCGCTGCATGGCGATGATGTTGCGGATGTAGTCGGAGTCGCGGTCACCGAGGTCGGCGACGTGGCGTTCGCGGATGGCGTCGAGCGCGCGGCCGAACTCGTCGAACTGCTCGGGGGTCAGGGTGGCGGGACGTTGAGCCATGGTTCGTCTCCTTTGGATGTGGGCTGGTTTAGAGGTCGATCTGGACGTCGCCGCAGGGCGCGGTCACGCAGATTTGGATGTTTTCGTCGGGGGCGGTCGAGACCGCGCCGGTGATCAGGTTCTTCACGGGGCCGCTGATCTTCTTGCGGGTGCAGGTGTGGCAGATGCCCATGCGGCAGCCGTTGGTCGGGCTGAGCCCGGCAGCCTCGGCCTGCTCGAGGATGGAGCGGCCGTCATCGACGACGTCGACCTTGCTATCGGTGAAGACGACGCTGCCGCCCGAGGCATCGGTCGGGACGGCGATGACCGGGGGCACGAAGCTCTCGGACTGGGCGCCCGGCAGCAGGTCCTTGACCGCGTCGACCAATGCCGGCGGGCCGCAGACGAACACCGCGTCCGGGTTGGGCATCGCGGCGGCCAGGTGATCCGGGCCGAAGTGGCCACTCAGGTCGCCACGGTTGGAGCGGGTGTAGCTGTGCAGCACCTTGACGCCTGGGGTGGCGGCCAGCTCGGTGGCGTAGGCGGCCTCTTCGGGGTTGCGGGCGTAGTGGAGGAACGCGACCTCGCCGTCGAAGTTCTCCTCGCGCAGGGTGCGCAGCATGGACAGCACCGGCGTGATGCCGCTGCCGCCGGAGACCAGCAGGATGCGGCGGGGACGCGAGTCGGGCGGGCCACCCGGAAGAGTGAAGTCACCGCCGACGGAGTCGAGGTGGACAACCATGCCGGGCTCGGCGTGCTCGAACAGGTAGGTGGAGACCAGGCCACCGTCGTGCAGGCCGACGGTCAGCTCGATGACCGGGCTGCCCTCGGAGTTGGCCGGCGAGTAGCACCGGGTGCGACGACGGCCGTCGATCTCGACGGTCAGGTTGATGTGCTGGCCGGCTCTGAAACCGCGCCAGGCGTCATTCGGCTGCAGGGTCAGGGTGACGCTGCGCGGCGTCTGCCGGCGGACCGCGACCACCTTGGCGCGGGCATCGTTGACAGTCCAGGTGCGATCGAAAACCTCGGTGTACCGGTCCACGCCGTGCGGGCCGGTGAGGATGCCAACCAGGGCGGAGCGCCGAACTCGGCGGCTCAAAGTTTCGGTGAACATATGTACACAGTGACTGACTTCGAGCGGTCGCGTCAAGAGTTAAATCGCAGGTTGTTGCTGGGATCACATAGTGAACATCCGTACTCATAACTCATACACATCTGTATCGATCTGCGGTTGCGACGCGCTGTGTAAACTCTGTTCGGTGAACAGTCGTACCCCTGGTTCACGCGACCGGAGGTCCAGCCGCTCATCCAGCTCCCGCGTCCAGGACAACCTCTCGCGCGAAGAGCGCAAGGAAGCCACCCGCCGCGCGATCATCGCGGCCGCCCTCAAGCTGCTCGACGAGGACAGTTTCAGCGCGCTCAGCCTGCGTGAGGTCACCCGCGAGGCCGGCATCGTGCCTGCCGCCTTCTATCGGCACTTCGAAACCATGGACGCCCTCGGGCTCGTACTGATCGATGAGTCGTTCCGCGCCCTGCGCGAGATGCTCCGCGGTGGCCGCGCCGGCCAACTCGACCCCAAACGCATCATCGAGTCCTCCGTCGACATCCTGTTCAACAGCGTCGCCGAACGCCCCGAGCACTGGCGCTTCATCAGCCGCGAACGCAACAGCGGCGTCACCGCGCTGCGCTACGCGATCCGCACGGAAATCCGGCTGATCACCTCGGAGCTCGCGATCGACCTGGGCCGGCTACCCGGGCTCACCACCTGGAGCGCCGAGGACCTGAACATCGTGGCCGGCCTGTTCGTCAACACGATGATGACCACCGCCGAATCGATCGACGATGCCAACGACGCCAAGGCCCTGGACGACGTCAAGCGGACCGCGCGCAAGCAGCTCCGCATGATCGCGGTCGGCGTGGCAGGGTGGCACAGCAGCTAACGTCGGCCTGGATTACCCCACGAGCGCCGGGCTCGCGGGAACGCGCTTCTTCAGCCGCGCCACCCGGTGCAATTGACCGAAGATGTTCAGCGAGGTCAGCATCGGGATGCCCCCGATGAAGGTGCGAAACGAGGGGTGGCCGCCATGCACCTGGAGCTCGTAGAGGCAGCCGACGACGTAGAAGAAGCCCATGGTGAAGAGGACGGCGGGTATCGCGTAGGCGAGCGGTGAGCCGGCGTCGGACACCAGCTCGTTCGCGTAGTCGATCTCGTCCTGCGACATCGGTTCGCCTTTACGCACTTTGGCCAGAACGGCTTTGTGGGCACCCACCTGTTCACCCAATGCGGCGGGTGGGCGCCGCTCCAACCGGCGGACGTACACGAAGACGCACGTGAGAAAGGTCAGTGCCATCAGCCCGGCGAGGATTGTCAGGCCGCCCCATAGCTCGATGCCCGTCATGCGTCTCCTCCACGGCTACGCGAGCCTGCACCCGATCCACTGACCGCGGGATCGCCGTCCTCCCACAGCAGCAGCTGACGCACCGACTGCCGTGAGCCGTAGGGCTGCAGCATCTGGCTGGCCGGGCGCGGCCGCACCCTGAGCGGCCACCAGAACCACCGCCCGAGCAGCACGGCGATGGCCGGCGTCATGAACGACCGCACGATCAACGTGTCGAACAGCAGACCGAGGGCGATGGTCGTCCCGATCTGACCGAGCACCCGCAGGTCGGCGAACACGAAGGACGCCATGGTCGCGGCGAACACCAGCCCGGCCGAGGTCACCACCGCGCCGGACCCGGCCATCGCGCGAATGATGCCGGTGTTGATGCCGGCGTGGATCTCTTCTTTGAACCGCGAGATGAGCAGGAGGTTGTAGTCCGACCCCACCGCCAGGAGCAGGATCACGGCCAGCGCCAACACGATCCAGTACAGGTCGATGCCGAGGATGTCCTGCCAGATCAGGACGGACAGGCCGAACGAGGCGCCCAGAGACAGCGCCACGGTGCCGACGATGACCAAGGCCGCGACAATGCTTCGGGTGATGAACATCATCACCAGCAGAATCAGGCTCAGCGCGGCGATACCGGCAATCATGAGGTCGTACTTGGCGCCCTCCTGAATGTCCTTGTAGGTGGCCGCGGTACCGGCGAGATAGATCTTCGATCCGCCCAGCGGAGTGCCCTTGACGGCCTGCTGCGCCGCGTGCCTGATCGCGGCGATGTGCGAAATACCCTCCGGTGTAGCGGGATCGCCGTCGTGCGTGATGATCATCCGCGCGGCCTTGCCATCCGGTGACATGAACAGCTTCATGCCGCGCTGGAACTCGGGGTTGGTGAACGCCTCCGGCGGCAGATAGAACGAATCGTCGGTTTTCGACGCGTCGTACGCCTGCCCCAGCGCCGTCGAGTTCTGCAGCGACGCGGCGGCCTGATCGTTGAGACCCGAGTTGGTGGCGTAATTCGTCATCGTCAGCTCGCGGTTCGTCTGCTGACTGGCGATCTGCGGCGGGATCAGCGCGAGCAGTTTCGGCTGCAGCGCATCGAGTTTCGCGATGCTCCCGGCGACATCACCCAGCTGATCGGTCAGGTCATCGATGCCGTCGAGCGCGTCGAAAACCGACCGCAGGGCCGCGCAGATCGGGATGTCGTAGCAATGCGGCTCCCAATAGAAGTAGTTACGCAACGGCCGGAAGAAGTCGTCGAAGTTCGCGATCTTGTCACGCAGATCCTTGGCGGTGGCGACTGTCTGCTGAAATGCCTGGGCCTGCTCGTGGGTGATACCGCTGGACTGCTGTTGTAACGAATACTGTTGGCGCAGAATGTCGATCGACTTGTTGATCACGTCGACCTGCTTGAGCAGGTCAGCACTGCGCGCCTGCTGGAAGGGTAGGTTGTTGATCTGCCCCGAGTTTCCGGCGCTGATCAGGAACGGGATCGACGAATGGTCCAGGGGCGTGCCCAGCGGCCGGGTGATCGACTGCACCTGCGCGATGCCGTCGGTGTGGAAGACCGCCTTCGCGACACGCTCCAGCAGGATCATGTCGGTGGAATTTCGCAGATCGTGATCGGCTTGGATCATCAGCAGTTCGGGATTGAGCCGGGCCTGCGAGAAATGCCGTTCGGCGGCGGCGTAACCGATGTTCGCCGGAGCGCCCGCCGGCATGTAGGGACGGGTGTCGTAACTCGTCTTGTACCCGGGTAGGGCGATCAGGCCGATGAGGGCCACCCCGACGGTGACGACCAGGATGGGGCCGGGCCAGCGCACGATGGCCGTGCCGATGCGCCGCCAGCCTTGGGTCTGCAGTTGGCGCACGGGTTCGAAGAGGCCGAAGTGCCTGCCGATACACAGCAGCGCGGGCGCGAGCGTCAACGCGGCGACCACCGCGACGAGAACGCCGGTACCGGCAGGGACGCCGAGGCTCTGGAAGTACGGCAGCCGGGTGAACGTCAGACAGAACACCGCACCGGCGATGGTCAGGCCCGATCCCAGGATGATGTGCGATGTCCCGTGATACATGGTGTTGTACGCGGCGACGCGGTCCTGCCCGGCGTAGCGGGCTTCGTGGAACCGGCCGAGGATGAAGATCGCATAGTCGGTACCAGCGGCAATGACCAAGAGCGTCAACAGGTTTGTCGAGTACGTCGAGAGCTCGATGATGCCGGCGTTGGCGAGCGAGGCGACGACGCCGCGCGAGGCCGTCAGTTCCATCATCACCGTGAAGATCACCATGATCACCGTGGTGAAACGGCGGTAGAGCGAGAACAGCATCACCATGATCACGCCGATGGTGATCAGCGTGGTCTTGAGAGTGCCGTGGCGACCGACCTCGAACTGGTCGGTGATCAGGGGGGCGGCGCCGGTGAGGTACACCTTGAGAGCCGGTGGCGGCGGCGTGTTCTCGATGATCCTGCGGACAGAGTCGACGGACTCATTCGCCAGCGACTCCCCCTGGTTGCCGGCCAGATAGACCTGCACCAGCGCTGCCTTGCCATCCGCGCTCTGCGATCCGGCTGCCGTCAGCGGGTCGCCCCAGAAATTCTGCACGTGCTGGACGTGTTTGGTATCGGCGGTGAGTTTGTCGATCAGGCCGTCGTAGTAGTGGTGTGCGGCAGCCCCCAGCGGCTGGTCGCCCTCCAGGACGATCATCGCCGAACTGTCGGAATCGAACTCGTGGAATACCTTGCCGATCTGCTTCGCCGCCTGCAGCGACGGCGCGTCGGTCGGGCTCAGCGACACGTTATGCGATTCGGCCACCGTCTCCAACTGCGGCACAAACACATTCGTGACCACGGCCAGAGCGAGCCAGAAGAAGGCGATGGGCACCGAGTATCGGCGGATGAAGTCCGGAACGCGGTTGGTGCTCATCCGGATTTGTCCAGACAGTAGGTGAAGGCGTGCACGGTGTTCACCGTTCTCTCGTCCTTGACGGCGTCATCAATCGTGATGCGGCAACCGATCGAGTCGCTGTCGCCCTGGGCCTGAAGGTTGACGAATACCGCGGGCTGAGTGGTGGTCGTGTCGTAGGCCCACGGCAACCTGACGGCGTCGGCGCGCTGCGGTTGCGCGTTCACATCCAGATACGTGATGGTGGCGACAGTGCCCGGCGGCCCGAAGACCTCCATCACCACATGTTTGGGGTTGAACGGCACGATGTCGTTCACCGCCCCGCTGGGGGTCGACGTGACGTCGTGCGAGGCGAAGACGCCGTGCAGTCGGTACACGACGAAACCGGCGACCACGATCACCACCACCGCCACCACATACATCCAGCGACGGCTCAGCTGGCGTCTGATCGAAAACCGCTGCACCCGTGACCCTTTCGTGCCGGCATGCGTGGACTGCGCGGAACGTCTTCCTAGCGTGGCTAATCAAGAAGGTTGACGGTATGACATTAAACCCGCCAGGGCTATAATTCAACACGTAAAGAATTCTGCGAACCAGGGAGTCAAATGGCGCAGCGACCCACCCGCGGTGGACGACGCCCGGGACCCAACGGCACCCGCGAGGCGATCGAAGAGACCGCACGGAAGCTGTTCGCGGAGTTGGGGTATGAGCGAACATCCCTGCGTCAGATCGCGTTGCAGGCCGGCGTCGACCCCGCGTTGGTCAGCCACTTCTACGGCAAGAAGCGGGATCTGTTCCTGGCAGTGGTGGAACTTCCGGTCGAGCCCGCCTCGGTCATCGGCCGGGTACTCGACGGCGACAAAGACTCTGCCGGCCTGCGCCTGGCGACGCTCATCCTCGAGGTGCTCGACGACGAGGTTCGGCGGCGACCCATGATCGGCATGGTGCGCGCGGCCACCGCCGAACCCGAGGCGGCGAAGCTGGTACGGGACTTCCTGGCCCGCACGATCATCGCACCCATCGCCGAAGGACTGGGCTCCGCTGATGCCGACTACCGCGCCGCCCTCGTCATGTCACAGGTCAATGGTTTCGCGTTGGCGCGGTACGTCATCGGACTCGAGCCGCTGGCCAATCGCTCGAACCAACAACTCGCCGCCGACCTCGGCGTCACGCTGCAGCGCTATCTGCTCGGCGATCTCGCACCTAGCGCGCAATAGACCGCGGTCAGACGTGGCTGTGCGCCGCGGTCCAGGCCGGCAGCGGATCCGCATAACGCAGCCAGGCGCTGGTGCCGGCAGCCATTTCGTCGTCCGTGAGGAGCGCCGAGTCGAGAAGCGCTCGCACCGTGTCGGTTTCGAGCCTGATGCCGATGAAGACAATCTCCTGACCGGGTTCGATGTCGGTGCTCGTCCAGTACTGAGCGGGGTCGATGGTGAGGTTGGGCCCAGCTTGCGACCAGATGGCGGCGATGTTCGGCCGGGTGGCGATCCAGCAGAAGCCTTTACTGCGCAGCAGGCCGCGGACCTGGTCGAGGACATCGGCGAGGCGCTGGGGATGGAACGGGCGATCAGCGCGGAACGTCATGCTGCTGATCCCGTATTCCTCTGTTTCTGGAGCGTGCCCGTTCGCGATCTCCTCATCCCATCCGGGCGCCGCCGCGGCGAGTTCGGGGTCGAACGACCCGGTATCCAAAACGGTTGCCAGCGGCACGATCCCGCGCTCGGTCCGCTCGATTCGGGCTCTGGGGTTGAGGCTCCGCGCGACAGCCTCCACGGTCGCAGCCGTTTTGGCGCTGACCAGATCGGTCTTGTTGATCAGGAT